>PCBT01000054.1 GCA_002731375.1 Rhodospirillaceae bacterium
CAACCACTCCATCAACTCCTCAACATATTGATTCTTATAGCATAATCTCCATCTCAGGGCATCGATTAACGAGTTCATCTGGGAAATGGGGGCTATACAGCCTTCGCCGGAACCCTGGCCTTGTCGGGCGGCACCATCGTTGGCGACGGCGATTGGGATCTGGAAACCTATTGGCCAACCAACCATTGCGGCGAAACCGAGCCGATGGACCTGGCCGATTATACCCGCTATCAGATCTATTTCTATGAATTGGGCGAGACCTTTTACCGCAACGAAAATAAGACCATCTATCCCACAACCGATATTGATATGCCGACTGGCTACAATACCGTTACGCCCTCGGCGGCCTCAATCCCGGCTCCTGGTGTGCCGACGTCGTAGGCTTCGAGCGACATTAAGCGGCGGGTTCTGAAAATTGCTGTATTGGACTGCACGGACCTCGGCGTGCAGGGTAGCGGCACCTATCCCATTTATGGCCACTATGTCGAAGTATTCCTGAAAGAAGAGATGACCACCACCGAGGCCGCCACTTATACCGAAATCGTCTACCCCCTTTTGCAGCAGTATTCAGATGATGTGCACGTCAATGTCCAGCTTGTTGATTAATGTGTTTGGCACCGCCAAGGCTACCCTCGTTTGTCTCCGGGCCGTGGCGCCGGTGGAGTTCGCGCTGCTGCTTCTTACCCTGGGCGCCCTGGAAGTCGCCCGATCATGTTCGATGTTCACTAGGTTAGCGAAGCCACGCGCCGCGGTCAGCGTGCAGCCATGACCTATAATCCCGGCCTGCCTGATCAATTGGATTTGCCTGGTTTAGACACGACCCGGCTGGCCCATACCACGGTGCCAGCTTCCTAAGAAAGCCCCGGCATGCTCTAACCTAGTAGGGCGCTGGCAAAGACCAGCCAGCCAAACCGGGTGTTGGAACGGAATTTGACCATGCAATCCTCGGGATCATCGATATTGACCCTGCCGGCCTGCCAGGCCAGTTGCAACGCCGCCACCGCCAGCCCGGCCAGAAACAACGGCCCCAACTGCGCCGCCCAGCCAGCCATCCCAAACAGCATGATCGCCAGGCCGTAAAACAGCCACAGCATGGGCCGGGTGCGGGCGCCCAGCTTGCGGGCAGAGGATTTTACGCCGATCAGGGCGTCGTCCACCTTGTCCTGGTGGGCATAGATGGTGTCGTAGCCCAGGGTCCAGGCGATGCCGCCCAGATACAACAATATGGGCGCCAGACCCAACTCGCCGCGCACGGCGGCCCAACCCAACAAGGCGCCCCAGTTGAAGGCTAGGCCGAGAAAGACCTGAGGCCACCAGGTGATGCGTTTCATGAAGGGATAAATCACTACCGGGGCCAGAGACATCACGCCGATCCACAGAGCAAAGCTATTGAAGCGCAGCAGAATATTCAGGCCGATCAGGGCCAGCAGCGCCATGAAGGCGCCCGCCTGGCCAATAGTGATCTCGCCGCTGGGGATAGGCCGGGTACGGGTCCGTTCCACCTGGCCGTCGAAATCCCGGTCGGTGATATCGTTCCAGGCACAACCCGCCCCACGCATCACCAGGGCGCCAATGGCGAATGCCGCCAGCAGCCAGGGACTGGGAAAACCGGTGCTAGCCATGGCCAGGGACCACCAGCACGGCCACAATAGCAACCAGGTGCCGATGGGCCGGTCCAGCCGGGCCAGTCGCAAATAAGGTCGCAGGCGTGCGGGCGCATGCTGGGCGATCCAGCCTCGATCGGAAATATCAGTGAAAGATTCCCCGCTTGGGGGCGATGATTCCACTGGTGTTTTTGGTGTCTCCATCGGGCTAAGATAACGCAGAATGGTGATGAGTTTTGGATTTTTGAGGTCATGGCGCAGGATAGACGGCGGGTCAAAGTCCGCCTCCATGTGAAGGATGATCTGGCGGTGGACGGCGTCGTCGGGTTGGAAGCCAGCCAGGCGCATTATTTGCGCTCGGTCCTGCGCCTTGGCCCTGGCGACGAGGTGGCATTGTTCAATGGTCGGGATGGCGAGTGGCGGGCTTGCATTGATACTATTGGCAAGGGCTGGGCTTCGCTGGAATTGACGGAACAGAGCCTGCCCCAACCCATCGAGCCCGACATCTGGCTGCTGTTCGCGCCGATCAAGCGGGGGCGGGTGGATTTTCTGGTGCAAAAAGCGACGGAACTGGGCGTCGGCACCCTATTGCCCGCCACCACCAGGCGCACGGTGGTGGATCGGATCAATCTGGTGCGCCTGGGCACCACTGCGGCGGAAGCGGCGGAACAATGTCGCCGTCTCAGCGTGCCGGTACTGGAACCAGTGCAGCCCCTGGAAAAAATACTGGCGTCCTGGCCCGAGGAACGCCGCCTGCTGTTCTGTGACGAGGCTGGTGGCCCACCGGCGATCGAGGCCATGATGGGCCATGGCGAGGGACCTTGGGCCATTCTGATCGGCCCCGAAGGCGGCTTTAATCCAGATGAAAGCCGCGCCTTGCGGCAATATCCCTTTGTCGTGCCCATGTCACTAGGGCCTCGAATTCTGCGCGCCGAGACCGCCGCCATCGCCGCTCTCAGCCTCTGGCAAGCGGTGCTCGGTGATGGCCGTTCATGACCAACGCACTTGCATCCCCACTTGCATCCGGGGCCAGCATATATTAACTCGAATATAGCTATTCCGCGCACGAAGGGTTCGGGAGGCTTTCTGACGGCAAGCCGAGGTTGTTGTAAATGTCCGAGAATTCCGCCGGCGCGCCGCCGCCAATCGAAGATTTTTCTGAGCTTGTGGCCTATATCGCCGATGGTGTTAAGCCCCGTGACCGTTGGAAGATAGGTACCGAGCATGAGAAATTCGCCTATCGCCGTTCCGACCTGGGCCGCCTGGATTATGATGGCCCCCAAGGCATCCGAGCCATGCTCGAAGGGCTGCAGCGTTTTGGCTGGAAGCCGGTGTCCGAGGCCGGCAATGTCATTGCCCTGGCCCAGGATGGCGCCTCCGTCACGTTGGAGCCGGGCGGGCAGTTTGAATTGTCCGGCGCGCCGCTGGAAAACCTGCATCAGACCTGCGCTGAGGTGCATAACCATCTGGCCCAGGTAAAGGAGGTAGCCCAGGCTATGGACGTGGGCTTTCTGGGCCTTGGTTTCGATCCGAAATGGCGGCGTGGAGATGTCCCGGTAATGCCCAAGGGGCGTTATAATCTGATGCTGGCCTATATGCCCACCAAGGGCAAATTGGGGCCGGACATGATGCTGCGGTCCTGCACGGTTCAGGTCAATCTGGACTTCGGCTCGGAAGCCGACATGGTGCAGAAGTTCCGCGTCTCCCTAGCCCTACAGCCCCTGGCCACGGCGCTATTCGCTAATTCCCCCTTTACCGAGGGCAAGCCGAACGGTTTCCTATCCCTACGCAGCCAGGTCTGGACCGATACGGACCCCGACCGCACGGGCATGCTGCCCTTTGTCTTCGACGGCGACATGGGCTTTGAGGCCTATGCCCGCCATGCCCTTGATGTGCCAATGTATTTCGTCTATCGCGACGGCAAATATCTGGATGCCACAGGGCAGTCGTTCCGTGATTTCATGGCTGGGAAGCTGCCCGCCCTGCCGGGCGAAAAGCCGATTATGAAGGATTGGGAAGATCACCTGACTACTCTGTTTCCCGAAGTCCGGATGAAGAAATTCCTGGAAATGCGCGGCGCCGACGGCGGTCCTTGGACCAGTCTGTGCGCCTTGCCGGCTCTTTGGGTGGGTCTGTTGTATGACCAGGGTGCCCAGGATGCGGCCTGGGACTTGGTCAAGCATATGACGGTCGGGGAAATGGCCAGAATCCGTGACGAAGTGCCCCGCCTGGGTCTGGCAACGCAAATGGACGATGGCCGCAGCTTGTTGGATCTGGCCGGACCTGTCTTGGAGATAGCGGAGGGCGGCCTGCGGGCCCGGGCCCGACCTGGCGTAGTTTCGGCGGACGAAACCGAATATCTTGTCACTTTGCAGGAAACCGTGGCCGCGGGCCTTACCCCGGCGGAGGTCCTGCTGGACCGTTACAATGGCGAATGGAGACAATCGGTGGATCCCATTTTCACGGAACTCGCCTACTAGTGTCCACGCCCACGCTACCTTCCGATTTTGCCGAAGCCTTCACCGTCCCGACGACGGGCGGGCTGGAACTGCGCGTTTACCGCCTGCTCAAGGTGCCAGACGAGGCTGTCCCGGCGCTGATCTTTGCCCATGCCAATGGTTTTAACGCTGGATGCTACCAACCGTTTCTAAGCCGTTTGAGCGCGCATTTCCGGGTCTTCGCTTATGATGCCCGTGGTCACGGCAATTCTTCCCGGCCCTTGGATAATCTGGAACATGATTATGCCATGGTGCGCTTTGCCGAAGACCTCAGCGCCATCACGGCGCGGGTGCGCCGGATGATCGGCCCCGATTCGGGACTGCATTTCGCCTCCCATTCCCTGGGCGGCCTGGGGGCGGTGTTGATGGAGGCTGAATTGGATGAAGCCCCGTTCGACAGCCTGACCCTGTTCGAGCCGCCGATCTATCCCCCGGACGACCACCCGGAACGCGCCGCGGCCCTTATGCATGTGCCGATCTTTATTCGTTGGGCGGCCGGCCGGCGGGGGATATTTCCCGACCGCCAGGCGCTGCGGGCCGAGATGGACAATATCATCACTTATCGCCGCTTTGCCCCAGAGATGATGGAAGCCTATGTGGCTGCGGCGGTGGAGGCGGGGCCTGATGGCGGTCTGGTGTTGCGTTGTCCCGGGGTGATCGAATCCGCGATTTACGGCAATTGCCCCTATAGCGGTATTTTCGAGCAGACGGCGGTGGTGCGGACGCGGGCCCGCATCTATGGCACCGATCAATCCGTGCTGCCTGAGCTGCATTCCTGGGCGCCGGGCACCATGGCCTCGATCGCCGCCAACATGACCCAGGCGGAGGCGCGCACCATGCCGGGCTGTTTGCATCTGATGGTACAGGAAGATCCTGCTGCCTGCGCCGCCGCCGTCGCCGATCACGCGCTGGACTAGCGCGGCCTGCCCTAGTTAAAAACTTGATTTGGCAGCCAATTGGCCAACAGGGGGAAGGCCATGGCCAGGCTGATAACTAGCAATTGCGGCCCGACAATGGGGATGATGCCGCGATAGATCACCACCAAGGCAAACGGCAGCATCAGCAACAACAGGCCAACTAACTCAATGCGTTCGCACGCCTTGGGCCGCAGCCTCTCGCGAATGATATCGACCCGGATATGGGCGCCGCGCACATAGGCATAGCCAAGCGTCAACAAAACCAGAAAAACGAACAATTCCCACTCCAGATATTGCGGGAAGGAGGAGGCGTAGCCGAACACCTTGCGGGCGACGATCTCGAAAACGCGGGTGCAAATTATGAAAGGCAGAATGACCAGGGCGCTCCAAAAACCAATGCCGGCGACCGACCGCTTGATCCTGCCCAAGACTACCAAAAGCTTTTCCCTTACCGGAGCAGCACGAAATGCCTACCAAATTCGTTGCCGCAGTCCGGCGCGATCGCGGCGACGCTGGTACATGTTATGAAAGTCCAGCTGAATGGCGATCAGGGCGGGAATGACGAGCAGAACCAGGATGGTGGCGAATGCCAGCCCGAAAATCATGGTAATCGCCATGGGGATCAGGAACTGCGCCTGCAGGCTGGTTTCAAATAGCAATGGCGTCAGCCCGCCGATGGTCGTCAATGAGGTCAGCATAACGGCGCGCAGGCGGTCCTGGCTGCCGGCCACGATGGCGTGGATGGTCTCCTCGCCAGCGCTGATACGCTCGTCGACGGTCAAAACAAGAATAATGGAATCATTGACCAGAATGCCCGATAAACCCAACAGGCCGACCACGGTTAACAGACTCAAATCAAAACCCAACAATAGATGCCCGACGACCGCGCCGATAACGCCGAAGGGGATCACCGCCATGACCACGATGGGCCTGGTGTAGGAGGAAAAGACCCAGGCCAGGATGACATAAATCGCCGCCATGCCGACCAGGGCGCCAAGTTCCATATCGGCCATGGTGCGGGCCTGTTCCTCGGCCCGGCCGGCGAAACTGTATTGCAAGCCGTGGCGACGCGCGATATTGGGCAGTTCGCCGTCTTCCAGAGCTTCTATCAGCTTGCCAGCGCCTATCTTACTTTCATCCAATTCGCCGATGATGGCGATTTCGCGCTGGCCATTCTTGCGCCGAATACGGGCAAAGCCGGCGCTTTCCCGCATGGACACGACCTCGCTCAGCGGCACGTCCGCACCCGAGGGGCTACTCAGATATAGGTTCAACAAATCCTCCGTAGTGATCGCGCCCCGGGCATACTGGACCTTGACCGTGACCTCCTCATCGCCACGGGGGAAGCGTTTCGCGATGGCGCCTTGAAAGGCCGCGCGAACCTGCCCGCCAACGCTATCGGTGGAAAAGCCAAGGGCCCGGCCTCTGGGCGTTACCTCAAGAATAACCTCCTGTTTGCCATAGGGCAGGTCGTCTTCCACATCGCTGACGCCAGGGAAGCGTTCCAGTAGTGTCTTAATCTCGCGCGTAGCGTCCTTTAGGTCCCGCGTGCTACCGCCGCTGAGGCGGATATCGATCTCCTTGCCCGGTGGACCGCCCCGACGTTCGTTCAGATTGACCCGCTCGACGCCTGGCTGCATCTCGATATTGCTGCGCCAGGCCGTGATGAAGTCCGGCATGCGGACTTGACGATGATCCGAGGGGGCCAGCTCCACGTACAGACCTCCATACTTGTCTCCGCGCACAGATTGAAATTCGTTGGCCTGGGTCCGGCCCAGTTTACCAAATATAGAATGGATCAAGTCCTCACCATTCCCTGTCCGTGCCGAAAATTGATTGACCACGCTGTGGGCAGCGCGCTCTAACTCGCGAACCATGGCCTCGGTCTTCTCGCGTGGCGTGCCGGGCATCATCACCACGTTGCCGTAAACAATGTCACCCTCGGGCGCGGGAAAGAACTGAAAGCCTATCCGGCCGCCGGCAATGATGCCAAGGGCGAGCATCAGAGCGCCGACGGCGCAGGCCAGGGTAAGATAGCGCCAGTCTACGCAGACTTCCAACGCCCGGCGGTAGGGGCCATTGCGAAAGCGGTCAAAGTGATTATTGAACCAAGCCCGCGGCTGGGATTCCCGATCGCCACTATGCGACAGCGCGCCCCGCAAATGACCGGGCAGAACCAGAAAACATTCACCCAGCGAGGCGATCAGGACCGAGACAGCGACCAAGGGGATCGCGCTTAGAATCGTGCCGATAATGCCACCGATAATGAACAGCGGCATAAAGGCGGCGATGGTGGTCAGCGAAGAGGCCACGACCGGCGCCAGCATGCGCAAGGCGCCCTCTTCCGCCGCCGCTGTCGGGTCCAGGCCCCTGCGGCGTTGCGAGGTACTGTGTTCACCGACCACAATGGCGTCATCCACGATGATGCCCAGGGTCATGATCAAGGCGAACAGACTGACCATATTGATGGATTGCCCACTTAACAGCATTACGCCCATGGTGGCCATGAGCGCGACCGGAATGCCGGCGGCGACCCAGATGGCGACACGTAAATTCAGGAAGATAAACAGAATGATCAAGACCAGAATCAGACCGCCCAGGCCGTTCTTAAGCAGAATGTTGATGCGCTCACGGATCAGTCCGGCCTGTACGTCGTAATGTTCCAGTGTCAAGGTCGGCGGCAGTGTGAGGCGAAGTTCCGCCAGATAGTCATCCACGGTCTGCGAGATATCCAATGCATCGGCGCCGACCGCGCGCTTTACGTGCAGTTCAATGGCCCGGTCCGCCGATAGCCGGCCTTCGGGCGCCTTGTCGTCGAAGGCTTCGCGAACCTTGGCGACATCACGCAGACGGATTTTCTCGCCGTTCGGTAGCGAGCGGATTTCGATCTCGCCCAAACCGACCGCCGTGGTTACCAAGCCGAGGCTGCGGATCTGCTTTTCAACTTGGCCCTCGATATTGCCAGACGGCAGATCCTGGCTGCGGCTGTGGATGCGAGCGGCGACATCGTTCAGGCTTAAACCAAGTCGGCGCAGGGCTCGGGGCGTCATATCAACCCAGATTTCCTCGTCCCGGGCGCCGAACATCAATACTTGGTCTATGCCGCGGGCCAGCAGGCCTTCACGAATACGCTTGGCGATGGCCTTAAGGGCGGTTTCACTGAAGGGGCCCGATAGGGCAATCCGTGAGATGGTATCGAAACGGGCGACCCGGCGAATGATCGGTGTCTCGCTACCCTCCGGCAATGTCGCGACTTGTGCGACGGCTGAGACCACATCCGCGCGGCCAGCCTGCATATCGCTGTCGGCATTATACTTCACCAAGACTGTCGCCGAGCCCTCGACAGCGAAGGATTCTACATGGTCTACGTCATTCAAATAGCGGACTTCGGGCTCTATCGCGGTGATGATGTTGGCTTCGACATCTTCGGCGCTGGCGCCGGGCCAGGCGACATTGATGGAAACCATGTCAATGCCGAAATCAGGAAAAAATTGTGTATTCAGGCGCGACAGCGAAACCGCGCCCAGCACCAGCATGACCACCATCAGCAGATTGGCGGCATTGCGGTGGCGAACGAACAGGCGGACCAGATCAGCGGGGGACATCTAACGGATTTCCACCTTTTGGCCCGGTCCGATTTCGGCGAAACGGGTCGTGACGACCTGATCGCCATCACGGATTTTGCCGCGCAACAGAACATCGTTGCCGATCCGCGCGACCAGTTCGACCTGGCGTTTTTTCAGGCGCTCGCCCTCGATGATATAGACCGTATTGCTGTCATACAGAGCGCTTTCGGGTAATTGTGCGACGCCGCGAAAGGTACGGTCCGGCATGCTGATGGTAACGAAGGCGCCGGGCCGCAGGGGTTTGGACAGATCGACGCCTTCAAGGCGGATGTATACCTGCACGCCGCCGCTGGCGCTGTCGATCTGGGCGCCAATCCGGTCTAGGCGCCCCTTGTAAGGGAATTGATGCCCTCCGACCTGCCAGGTGATCTCGACCTCCCGCCCGATCAGTATGCCGTTTTGGCTTTCGTTCTGGCCGCCCCTTCGGCTATCTTCGGAGACCAGGCGGCCGTATTGACCATCCGACAGGGTGACGCGCGCCTCCAGCCGGCCCGCGTCGATCAGGCGGGCGACACGGTCGTTGGCGCTTAACCGCTTGCCCACCTGGGCTTGAACATCGGCTAGAAAGCCATCGAAAGGCGCCGTCAGGCGGACTCGTTGCAGGTCGCGCTCGGTGCGCCGCAAGCCGACATTCAGGCGGTTTATGACCGCTTCTTGCTGTTTGATATGCGCGGTTTCCGCCCTGAGATCACTTTGCCGAATTTCGGTGGTTCTTTGCTGCTTGGTTAATTCCATCCGTGCGGTATCGAGCTTCTTTTCCGACACCGTGCCGCGGCCGGATAGCGCGCTCATGCGTTCTACATCACGTTGATGCAGTTCGACCATTTCCTGGTCCCGGCGTAGTGCGGCTGCATGGGAATTTCTGCGAGCCTTGATCTCCTCCAGCCGGGCCGTGGCCTCGCGGATCTGTGCCGTCAATTCATCGAATCTGGCGCGGTAGTCGAAATCATCGATTGCGACGATCATGTCGCCTTGGCGCAGGCTGCCGCTGTCAATGAAGGTATCGGCCACTGCGACAACCTCGCCCGCCACCAGGGCGCGCAGCTCTACCTCTCGCCCCGCGACGATCTCTCCGTATAGGCGCAGCCGAGGCCGGATATCGCCCAGGCGGACCTTGGTGGCCGATACCAACCAGGGCTGTTCAACCTTGTCTAGGGGTTCGACGACGGGCTTGGTACGTAGAAGATATACCGTGGCTGCCAACGCCGCCAGAACCACTATCCCGGGCACTACTGCTTTTCGTACTTGCCATGACATGGCCAGAACCTACGCAGTCGGGCTGCCTTGATCAAGCACTGCTGTTCGGGCGCTGGGATTGGTGGACCGCTGGACAGCTGGCGGCTATCCTGGGCCGATCGAATTAATGGGGAAGAATATATGTCCGCTCAAATTTTCACGCCGCGCCAAGTGATCGAACGGCTGGTGGCGTACGATACCACAAGCCGGGAATCCAACCTGGAACTGATCCATTTCGTGCGAGATTATCTAGCCGGCCATGGTGTGGAATCCACCCTGATCCACGATGCGAGCGGTGCCAAGGCCAATCTATTCGCCACTGTGGGGCCAATGATCGATGGCGGCGTGGTGCTGTCGGGCCATACGGACGTGGTGCCCGTGGACGGTCAGGACTGGTCCTCGGATCCCTTTCAGGTGGACGAGCGCGAGGGCCGCCTGTATGGCCGTGGCACGGCGGATATGAAAAGTTTCTGCGCCATCGCACTGGCCTTGGTGCCGGTGATGCTTGAACACGGTCTGTCTCTGCCTATCCATTTCGCCTTGTCCTATGATGAGGAAGTGGGCTGTCTTGGCGCCCCGGACCTATCCCGCCATGTCCAGGGTCTGCCGTGCAAACCCCAGGCCCTGATCGTGGGTGAGCCGACCGAGATGAAGGTGGTCAACGCCCACAAGGGCTGTTGTGCCATTCGCACCACTGTAACGGGGCGAGAGGGGCATTCGTCCGAGACCCACAAGGGCGTTAATTCCATCTTTGCCGCGACGGAACTGGTGCAGTATTTGGCCAATCTGGCCGAGGATCTGAAGACGTCCAACGTCAACGAACGGTTTGATCCGCCCTATACCACGGTGCAGGTAGGAACGATCGCGGGCGGTACCGCCGGCAATATCATCCCCAAGGAAACCACGTTCTGGTGGGAATACCGGTCCCTGCCGGGTGTCGATGGCGCGGAGATCGTAGCCGATTTCGAGGCCTTTGCGAGCGAGACAGTGCTGCCGAAAATGCGCGCGGTGCATCCAGAATCCGAAATTCAAATTACTGTCCGGGGCGAAATTATACCACTGATACCTGAAGATGGCTCACCGGCGGAAACCCTGGTCCTGGCGCTGACGGGCAGCAATCAGACCTATGCGGTATCTTATGGCACCGAGGCGGGCATCTTTCAGAACGGCGGCATGGCCTCGGTGATTTGTGGGCCGGGCAGTATCTCGGTGGCCCATCGTCCGGACGAATATATCGAGATTTCCCAAATCGAAGCGTGCACGGAATTTATGCACAAGCTGATCAAGCACCTGGGATAGCTGGCTATCTCGGGCGAAGGAACGGGGTCAGATGACGGTCGATATTGGTCGTCATAACGCGGTTGAAGTCCATCAGTGCGCCCTCGATAAAAGCGTAGAGAGCATCGTCCCGGACGTTCATGCTGACCGCTTCCGGCATGGTGCGGTGCCTAGCCGCCGTCGCGGTTGCAAAGCCTTTGCCCAGTCCGGCAGCTGTTTCAACCTCCAATCTGGCCTCCAGCCGGGCATCGTAGCGGGCTGTCTGGTCCAGGGTAAGGGCTGCTTTCAGGCCCTTTTTCTTGGCTAGCGGCTCCCCTTTGACAGACGCCTCGACAATAATAAACCGCGCTTGGCCACTGCTGCCCACGGCGCGCAGACGGTCGTTGGCCCAACTGCGCATGGCCTTGGCCGGCGCCAGGGGAATTTCATGTTCAACATGGGGTGAGCGCAGGGGCGAGCGGTATTGTTCAACAATATCAATACGCGCCACGTTCAACTCTATCAACGGCAGATGATTGAAACGTAGTTCCGGATAGCTGACTTTGGGCAGCGGGCTCTCGCAAGCAGCCAGCAACAGGCCCAGCGCGGGCAGAGCAAATAGAAAACGTGGAAGTCTCATCTCTTAAGGCCCTTGGGTCGGTGCAGTGAATTGTTTCAGTGCGAATATGTAGGAAGCATTGCAGAATTCACAGGTGACGACCAATTGATTATCCACTGCGAGGTCCGGCAGCTCGGTTTCCGGTAGTTGCCGCAATATTCCTTCCGCCCGCTCGGTCGAACAACGGCAGCTTGGTTGCAGGGGCGTTGGCTCGAATATGCGCACGCCGTCCTCGTGAAACAGGCGGTAAAGAAGATCGTCGCCCGGCAGGTCGGGATCGGTCAATTCGCTATCCTTGGCACTGGCCAGCATGGTCACTACCCGGTGCCAATCATCCTCCGAGACCTGGTCCCGCTCCACCTCGACGCCACGGGCCAGCAAGCTCGGGTCGCCCTCGGGCAGGCGTTGCAACATTATGGCGCCGCCGCGCCAGGGCCCGTCAGCCGCCGTCTTGGCCCAGGCCAGGGCAATCGCAGTTTCGATCTGTTCGGATTCGCGGAAATAATTGTGGGCGCAATCAGCCAGGCTATGGCCCTCCAATGCCACGATACCTTGGTAACGTTCGGTGTCGGCGCCTTGATCGACGGTAAAAGCAATATGGCCAGCACCTTGCAGGCGCGGTATGGACGGCGTCTTGCTGGTGTCGATGCCCGCGACGGCGTCCGCATCAAACTGTGCATAGCCGCGCAGATCACCTGGCGATTTTAAGTCGGCGACCAGGGTTGAGATAGGGCCATCGCCCTTGGTCTGCAGAGTAAAGATGCCATCGAACTTCAAGGCGCCCGCTAGGACACAGGACAGCGCCACCGCCTCACCCAATAGATTTGCGACTAAATCGGGATAGTCATGGCGGCGCAATATCTGGTCCAGGGCTGGGCCCAAGCGAACCAGCCGGCCGCGCACACCGACGTCTTCGATTTGGAAGGGACGGATCAGATCGTCCGGCGGGTTGGTCAATTGTCTAGCCCATTATCCCAAACACCAGGTCAGGATGCCTTTTTGCGCATGCAGGCGGTTCTCCGCTTCATCCCAAACCAGGGAATGGGGTCCGTCGATGACCTCCGCCGTCACTTCCTCGCCGCGATGCGCGGGCAGGCAATGCATGAATACCGCGTCCGCTTTCGCTCGTGCCATCAACTGCTCGTTCACCTGATAGGGCGCCAGCATGTTGTGGCGGTCTGACTTCTGGTCGTCATGCATGGAAACCCAGGCATCGGAGACGACACAATCGGTGCCGCTCACGGCGTCTTCCGCTGACTCGGTCACGGTGATGGTGGCGCCATTGTTTCGGGCCCAGTTCACCGCACTTTCCGAAGGGCTAAGCGCTTCCGGACAAGCCAGGCGCATCTCGTAGCCGAATTGAGCAGCACCATGGATCCACGAGGTGGCGACGTTATTGCCGTCGCCGGCCCAGGTTACGATCTGTCCCTTGGCGGCACCACGGTGTTCTTCCAGGGTCATGATGTCGGCCATTAATTGACAAGGATGGGAGGTATCAGTCAGGCCGTTGATAACGGGGACGGTCGCATGTTGCACCAATTCATCCAACATTTTGTGCGATTTGGTGCGCAGCATGATGGCATCCACGTAACGCGACAATACCCGTGCCGTATCGGCCATGGTTTCGCCACGGTCCAATTGCAGATCGTCCGAATTGAGGACGATGGTTTCGCCGCCCAATTGCCGCATGCCCACGTCGAACGACACCCGGGTCCGAGTCGATGGTTGAATGAAAACCATGGCCAAGACCTTGCCGACCAAGGGCTGGTCGCTGTCGATATTGCCTTTTGGCTGGCCGGTACGGGCATCCTTGCGCGCCTTGGCGCTATCCAGAATGCCGCGCAGTTCGGTGCCGTCAATCTGGTCAATGTCCAGAAAATGACGTGGTGTACTCACCGATTGTGTCACAGACTGTATCACTGGCCCATTTCCCGGCAAACGTCTTCCAGTGCTGCGACGGCTTCATCAATATGGCCTTCCTCGATATTCAGGGGCGGCAGCAGGCGCAGCACATTATCGCCGGCGGGGGGGACCAGAACACCCTTACCGCGCATCGACGTGACCAGATCCATGTTGGGAAACTTGCATTTAATGCCCAGCAACAGACCGCACCCACGCACATCCTCGATCACCGCATCGTTGCGCTGGCAGACATCTTCCAGGCGTGAACGCAACAGATCGCCCAGGCGTTGTACATTTTCCATGAAGCCGTCTTCAAGGATCACATCCAACACCGCATTGCCCGCGGCCGCCGCCAGCGGATTGCCGCCATAGGTGGAACCATGGGTGCCGGCGACCATGCCCTTGGCGGCGTCCGCCGTTGCCATGCAGGCGCCGATGGGGAAGCCACCGCCGATACCCTTGCCCAGGGTAACAACATCGGCGCTGATGCCGGACCATTCATGGGCCAGCAGCTTGCCGGTCCGCCCCATACCCGTCTGCACCTCGTCGATGATCAGCAACAGGCCGTTGTCGTCGCAGACCTGGCGCAGTTTCTGCATTACCGCATCCTCGACCACCATCACGCCGCCCTCGGCCTGCACCGGTTCGATCATGATGGCGGCTGTTTGCGGTCCGATTGCGGCTTGCAACGCATCGAAATCACCCACCGCCACGTGATCAAAACCATCGACCTTGGGGCCAAAGCCGTCGAGGATCTTTTCCGTGCCCGTCGCGGCGATGGTCGCCAGGGTGCGGCCATGGAAACAGTCATCGAAGGTAATGACGCGGTAACGTTCCGGGTCGCCGTTCACATGGTGATAGCGGCGCACCATTTTGATGGCGCATTCGTTGGCCTCGGCGCCCGAATTGCAGAAGAAAACCGTATCGGCGAAGCTTTTGGCGACCAGACGCTCCGCCAGGCGCTCTTGCCCCGGAATGTTGTACAGGTTCGATGTATGCATCAGGGTGGCGGCCTGCTTTTGGATCGCGGCCACGATGTGGGGGTGGCTGTGGCCCAGACACAACACCGCCAAACCGGTGGCAAAGTCGAGATACTTGCCCCCCTTGGTGTCATACATGTAGGCGCCTTCGCCCCGTTGGAATGCGATATCAATTCTGCCATAGGTCGGCATGACGGCTGCGGTCATGGCGGCACCCTCCTGCATTATACTGCGGCGGCTGGCGCCGCCTGGGAAAGGGGCCGGATTATCTATGCAATCGCCCGGGTGTCAATGCACCATTATAGATGCGGCAAATTAGTCCTGTTCGGATTCAGGCAGAATCCCGAACTGCGCCCAGCGCTGCCACCCGCCTTTGATGTCCAGGTAGTTCAGCAGCGCCGATACCGGCCGGGTATCGAATGCCGTGCCGGTGCCTGTCATCAGGGCCTTGCCGGCTTCGTCAAATGTCATGCTGGACCGGTACGCCCGTGCGCTGACTATGCCGACGAAAGCATTGGCCACGGCGACATTACGATTAATCTTGTCCACTATTCCATCTTTATCGCTATCGATGCTGCTCATCCAAAGTGGTCTCCAGCCAATTGCCGCTGCCTTGGCACCTGAAAATGGTAAATAAATCAGTATACTTTTGGACGAAAGTNGATCCTTACTGCGCTTTCAGTGCCCGCGCTTGGGCCCTGCGTTCGCTCCTTCATCTCTGGCCGGGAAAAACACGATGCAAATTCCGCTGATGGCAATCGCCTCAGCGCTCGTTATCCATATCCTTTGGGGCGGCAATCCGGTTGCCGTGAAGCTTGGTTTGGTCGCTTTCCCGCCATTGTGGAGCGCCTTTATACGCTTCGCCATCGGGGTATTATGTATAGCCGCGTGGGCCTACATAAACAAAATTCGTATCTGGCCCGCGCGGCGGGAATGGCCAGGCCTGTTCACCGTCGCGCTTTTGTTCACGGTGCAGATTTCCATGATGAACCTGGGCATCAACCTGACCAGTGGTGCATCGGCCGCCGTGATGACGGCGACATTTCCGTTGTTCGCGGGTCTTTTCGCGCATTTCATGATCGTGGGGGACCGTTTGACGCCGGGCAAGGTGGCGGGTTTGTTGACGGCGTTTCTTGGTGTCGGCGTGGTCCTGACGGGCGGAGAAATTCTACAGGAATTTTCCAGCGCTGATATCGGCGATCTGATAATTCTGGCAAGCACGGTCCTGCTGGGAGCGCGCATGGTCTGGACCGCACGCCTTGTCAGCAATATAGAGCCGACGCGGCTGGTTTTTTGGATGATGCTGTTGTCTCTGGGAGTTTTCGCCGCCGGAGCTGCCGTGTGGGAGGAGATCGCGTGGGAAGAGGCCGGCTGGGTGCCGATCAGCGCATTGGCCTATCAAGGCGTGGTGATCGCCGGCCTTGGCTTCATGGTCAATACCCGGCTGATGAAGCGTTACAGCCCCTCCGTGATGATCAGTTTCCGCTTTATCTCGCCATTGTCCGGTGTGCTCCTCAGCGCATTGTTGCTGGATGATCCCCTGACCTGGGATCTCGCCGCCGGCACTACCCTGGTGGGTGTGGGCTTGATCGTTTTGGCGCGCCGGGCCCGCGTCCGTCCACAAGGCTAGACCGGAACAGCCCTGGTGTGCCGTTGATAGTCGCGGCATAATCAGGTCAAGGAGTATGCAAATATGAACGCCAAACCGGAAATCTGTTACAGCGCTTGTCCCCACGACTGCCCATCGACCTGCGCCTTGGAAGTCGAGAAGCTGGACGCCCGTACCATTGGCAGGGTGCGCGGTGCCGGGGACAATGGCTATACCGCCGGCGTGGTCTGCGGCAAGGTTGCTCGCTATGCCGAGCGCATCCATCATCCCGACCGCCTGACGCAACCGTTACGCCGCGTTGGCGCTGGAGGTTCGAGTGAATTCGCGCCCATAGATTGGGACGCCGCCCTGGACGAGGTGGCGGAGGCGTTGCTTTTGGCAGAGCAGAAACATGGCTCCGAAACGGTCTGGCCTTATTTTTATGCAGGTACCATGGGTATGGTGATGCGCGACGGCATTCAGCGTTTGCGCCACGCCAAGAAATATTCCGGCATGTATGGTACCATTTGCGTGACCCCGGCCTGGAACGGCTTCATCGCTGGTACCGGCCGCCTGGCGGGCGCGGACCCGCGTGAAATGACAAAGGCCGATTGCCTGGTGATCTGGGGTACCAACCCGGTCAATACCCAGATCAATGTGATGACTCACGCTACCAAGGCCCGCAAATCCGGGGCGAAGATCGTACATATCGACACCTACCGCAACGGTACGGCGGAACAGGCTGATCTGTTTCTCTGTGTCCGTCCTGGCACCGATGGCGCCTTGGCCTGCGCGGTGATGCATGTGCTGTTCCGCGACGGCTTGGCGAACCGCGAATACCTGGAGAAATACACTGACCGGCCAGCTGAGTTGGAGGCACATTTGCGCGGCAAGACGCCGGCCTGGGCTGAAGCCATCACCGGCGTCCCTAAGGCCGATATTGAAGCTTTTGCCAAGCTGGTGGGCGAGACGCCAAAGACGTTCTTTCGTCTTGGCTATGGTTTTACGCGGCAACGCAACGGGGTCGTCAACATGCACGCGGCATCCTGCATCGCCGCCGTCACCGGGTCATGGTTGGAGGAAGGAGGCGGCGCTTTTCACAACAATGGCGCCATCTATCATTGGGACAAAACCTTGATCGAGGGACTGGATGTTCTCGATCCCGCCATCCGCATGCTGGATCAATCTCGCATTGGCCCGGTGCTGGTGGGTGACCNGGATGCCCTGGGCGANGGCCCGCCCGTGACCGCGCTATTTATTCAGAACACAAACCCCATGCGCGTGGCACCCGACCACAATCTGGTGCGCCAAGGCTTCGCTCGAGATGATCTGTTCACCTGCGTGCATGAACAATTTATGACGGAAACAGCAACGGCGGCGGATATCGTGCTGCCCGCGACAATGTTTCTCGAACACGACGATGTCTATCAGGGCGGCGGGCACCAATATATTACCCTGGGACCAAAGATGGTAGAGACTCCTGGCGAATGCCGCTCCAACCACGATGTGATCAATGGTCTGGCCAGACGCCTGGGGGCCGAGCATCCCGGCTTCGAGATGACGCCCATGGAGCTGATTGATGCGACACTGAAGGCATCGGGCTGGGGCGATGCGGAAAGCTTGCGGCGAAATCGCTGGATCGATTGTCAGCCTGAATTCAACGATGCCCATTATATCGATGGCTTCGCCCATCCGGATGGCAAGTTCCGCTTAGCACCGAAATGGCAGGAGATTCTGCCCCGTGGCTTCGCTTCCCAGGATTCGATCGGCCAGATGCCGGAATGGCCGGACCATTGGCCGGTGATCGAGGAAGCGACAGAGGCCATGCCGTACCGTTTGGTGACGGCGCCGGCGCGCAATTATCTGAATTCATCCTTCACCGAGACGCCGACCTCGATCGCACGGGAAGGCAAGCCGACGGTAATGATCCATCCAGATGACGCGGCGGAGCTTGGCGTTGGCAACGATGATGTGGTGCAATTGGGCAACGACCGCGGTGAGGTGCCCATTGCGGTGGAAATCTTCGATGGCGTGCGGCGGGGCGTCGTTGTCGTCGAAAGCATTTGGCCGAACGCGGCGTTTGCGGACGGTAAGGGCATCAACGTGTTGACCGGCGCCGATCCGGTAGCCCCTGTCGGCGGTGCCGCCTTTCACGACAACCGCATATGGATCAGGAGGGTGTGATGAGCCAGGTCGAAACCGTATCGAATGCTGATAATCCATTCGCTGACGGCGCCGCCTTTATTGCCGGCGATTATGTGCCCATTGACGAGGCGCGGGTGCCCATAACCGATTGGGGCTTTCTGCATTCGGACGTGACCTATGACGTGGTCGCGGTGTGGGGCGGCGGCTTTTTTCGCTTGCAGGATCATTTGGACCGCTTTTTCCGCGGCATCGAAAAACTACACATGCATTCGCCGTATGACCGGGCGGAAATGGCTGCAATCTTGGCGGAATGCGTCGGCCGCTCCAGCATTCGGGATGCCTATGTAAAAATGATCCTGACCCGTGGCTCACCGCCAAAGGGCCAGCGCGATCCGCGAACCTGTGAAAATCAATTTTATGCGTTTGCCATCCCTTATATCTGGATCACGCCGCCGGAAAAACAGGAGCTTGGAATACACCTGACCATCAGCAGCATCCCGCGCATTTCGCCGGATTCCGTGGACCCGACGGTAAAGAATTTTCACTGGGGCGATATGGTGCAGGGCATCTTCGAAGCCTTTGACCGTGGCGCTGAAACGCCCGTATTAACCGACGGTCGGGGAAATATTACGGAAGGCCCGGGCTTTAACCTGTTTGCCGCCATCGGCGGCCGCCTGGTGACGCCAGATAGCGGCGTGCTGTTGGGCATCACACGCAAGACCGTGATCGAACTGGCGGAATCCCTGAATATCAAAGTCGATGTCGGCATCCTAACGGAAGGCGAATTGCGCGCCGCCGACGAGATCTTTATTTCCTCCACCGCCGGTGGCGTCATTCCCGTAAGCAAGCTGGACGGTGCGCCCATTGGCGACGGCAGTCCCGGTCCCTTGGCCTTGCGCTTGCGCCAGATGTATTGGGATGCCCATGCGACTGGCGAATACGTTACTCAGATTGACTACGATTAGCCGCCGCCGGTGGACTCGATAGGGCCGGGGCCAGGGTATGGGGTACGCCGTTCAGGTCGCTCAGCACGCCAAATGGGCTGCAATAGGGTGACCAGGTCGGAAAACCCATCATGAATGAAATGGATCGTGCATGAGGCGCCAAGGACGCGCCGTTGCTGCCGGGTTTCCGGCGATGCTACCATTTTGAACCTGGCGGCCGCTTTATGGTTTCCAGAAACGTCAGAATATGGGCATGCAACGCCGGCCCCGCTCCGATAACCGATTTATGCAGCGTATCTGACTGATTGTATCTGAAGCCCTCGCCGTAGGAGTTCGAGTTGACGCCGCCGGCCTCCGCTAAAATCAATTCCGCCGCCGCGATATCCCAGTCGCATTTGCCCGACAACGATATGCAGGCATCATACCGGCCATCGGCCACCAGGCACATTCGGTAGGCGATCGAATTGACCATGTGCAGCGTTACGTCGCGCGGCTTATCCTTGGCCGGGGACTGCATGAACATATATCTGCCGGTCAACAGGCGCGAACCCTCGAAATCAGGTGTCGTGGTGACCTTGATGGGCTTGCCATTCAGACGGGCGCCGCCGCCTAGGAACGCTTCGTAGAATTCCTCCGTGGCGGGGNTNTAGACCGCGCCCGCCACTGGCCGTCCGTCGCGTACTAGGGCGGCGCACACGGTGAATTCCTCGCGCTGCTCGATAAAAGCGCGGGTACCGTCGATGGGGTCCACCACCCAAACGCTGCTGCATTCCAGCCGCTGGGGATCGTCTTCGGTCTCCTCCGATAGCCAGCCATAAGTTGGCTGGCCGCTGCAAAGTTTCTCACGCAACAGATCGTCCACCGCGTGATCAGCCTCGGACACCGGATCGTCGGGGCCCTTTTTCCAGTGCTTCACGCCGTCATGAAAATAGCTTAGCGCCAGGGCGCCGCCCTCGCGAACCGTTTCCAACAGCAACGCATGATCTTGCTCCAACTGGTTCACGTTCCAGCCACCATCAAGCCGTCGATACGGAGGGTCGGGGCATTGCTGCCGTAGCGGAAGGTGAGGTCATCGGCCGGGGTCATGTTCAAGAACATGTCCTTCAGATTGCCGGCTATCGTCAGTTCCGAGACCGGATGGCTCAACGCGCCCTTGTCGANCCAGAAACCGGCGGCGCCACGGCTGTAATCACCGGTCACGCCGTTGACGCCAAATCCGATCAATTCGGTGACGTACAGCCCGGAACCAATGTCCGCCAAAAGCTCGTCGCGGCCGCGTGTGCCGGGCCGCATATAGAGGTTTGTCGTGCTTGGCGATGGTGGCCCGGAGGTGCCGCGGCTGGCATGACCGGTTGTCGCCAGACCCAGTTGCCGGGCCGAAGCCGAATCCATGATCCAGGTTGTCAGTTCGCCATTATCCGCCAACAGCCATTGCCGGTTGGCCACGCCTTCACCGTCGAATGGCTTGGAGGCCAGGCCCCGTGGCCGGTGCGGATCATCAACAATCGTAATGCCGGGGGCAAAGACCTGTTTGCCCAGTCTGTCCTTCAGAAAAGATGTGCCGCGCGCCACCGAAGTACCGCTGATGGCGCCAACGAAATGGCCGAGCATGGAGTTCGACACGCGGGGGTCAAAAACCACCGGGATCTGCTGGCTTTCAACCTTGCGCGGGTTCAAGCGCCGCACCGCCCGCTCGCCGGCGGACGTGCCGATGGCCGCCGGTCCGTCCAGATCATCGCCATGCCGGGCAGAGGTGAAATCATAGTCGCGCTCCATTCCCGTGCCTTCGCCCGCGATGACGGAGGCAAACAGCGAATGGGACGAGGTGGCATAGCCACCCGAAAAACCGTCCGAGGTGACCAGGGCAATGCGGTTGCGGCCCCAACCGGCACCCGCGCTTTCGGAATTGGAAACGCCATCCACGGCCAGGGCCGCCGTCTCGGCCTCCGCCGCCATTTCATAAAGTGCCTCGGGTGTTGGCTCGTCCGGGTCATTCAGGTCCAGATTAGGAATATCCATGCATAAATAACCCGTATCCGCCAGGCCGCAAAAGGGATCGTCCGGCATGGCGGCCGCCATCGCCAGGCCTCTTTGAAGCAATTCATCCAGGCTGCTTTGGGAAATGTCGGTAGTGGAGATAATGGCCTGTTTCTTGCCGAAAAAAATCCGCAGGCCGAGGTCCTTGCTTTCCGAGCGCTCCAGATCCTCGCGGGCACCAAGGCGGTAACTGACTTCAAGCGAGGCGGATTCGAAAAAAACCGCATCTGCAGCGTCCGCGCCGCCGCGCTTCGCCTTGTCGACAAGCCCGGACAGCAGGTTCAGTTCATTGGCCGTATCGGCCGAATTTTGGCTCATGGGTATCTCCACCGTTGGAAGGCGGCTCTATTGCCCTGTATAGGGCTTCCGCGCCGGCATTGCGACCACTGCGCCGCAAAAATGGCGAAAAATAGCTAACGAAGATGTGATGGCGCCGGAATTGTTTGGAATTACGCTAGAAATCCGAAACGATGCCCTTGCGTTCCCAATCACCATAGCGGGTGGGCTCAAGTCCTTTGGGGCCGCCGATTTCCTTTACCGGCTTCCGTTTGTCCTCGTCCGACGGCTGATCGGCTTTGGCTTGGTCTGGTTGTTTTGCATCGGGTGTTTTCGTTGGCATTAAATCTGTCTCCCACATGGTACGTCTGACTATGTTACATACCTTTTTAGTTGTAGATGGGACGAAAATGAATGAGTGATCATGAGTGACACTGGGCATCGGTCGCGCTCGGCCGCAATGCGGCTTTTGGGCCGGATTCTGGATCGTGGCCAAATGCTGGACGAGGCCTTGCTCGACGAGCAGGAGGGCAGCGGACGCATGGCCAAACTGGCGCCTCGGGACCGTGCCTTTGCCCGGCTGCTTACGGTGACCGTTCTGCGTCGGCTGGGACAGATCGATGACGCAATCGACCGCTGCCTGGACAAGCCATTGAACCGGGCGGCGAAACCAGCCCGNANTGCGCTCCGCCTNGCCGCTGCNCAGACGATGTTTCTTGGCACACCGGCGCATGCGGTGGTCGACGGTGCGGTTCGTTTAATGGGCTCGCGTCAAAAGCATCTGAGCGGTCTGGTAAACGCGGTCTCCCGCCGCCTGACTCGCGAAGCTGATGATATCTTGGCATCGCAGGATGAACTGCGCCTGAATTGCCCGGAATGGCTTTGGCGATCCTGGGCCACTGCTTACGGTGAAGAAGCGACGGAAAAAATGGTCGCAAGCATGCTGTTGGAACCGCCCCTGGATCTGACCTTCAAGAAAAATGCNGAGGACTGGGCGGAGAGATTGCAGGGCGAGGTTCTGGTGACCGGTAGCCTACGCCGCAAGGGCGGTGGCATCATCCAGGCATTACCAGGGTTTAATGAGGGGGAATGGTGGGTCCAGGATGCTGCCGCAGCGCTGCCCGTCTACCTGTTGGGCCCGGTCGAGGGGCGGGAGGTGTTGGAGCTTTGCGCCGCACCGGGGGGCAAGACGGCTCAATTGGCGGCGTTGGGCGCGCAGGTCACGGCGGTCGATAATGCGCCAAAAAGGCTGGCTCTGCTACAAACCAACCTGGATCGCTTGGGCTTGCAGGCCAAGACGTTCGCTGCCGACGCCTTGACATGGCGACCGGAGAAACTTTTTGATTTCATTCTGTTGGATGCGCCATGTAGCGCTACGGGAACCATACGCCGGCATCCTGATATATGGCATCTGCGCAGCGCCAAGGATGTGGCGGGTGTGGCGGAACTGCAGAACCAGATGTTACAGGCGGCAATGGAAATGCTGGCGCCGGGCGGGACCCTGGTTTTCTGCACCTGCTCTCTACAACCCGAAGAGGGCGAAGAGCGGATCGAGGCGTTGCTGGCATCGGGTGCGCCGGTTACGCGGCGGCCGATCGAGGCGGCGGAATTGTTTGCTATCGATTCGCTTATTACACCGCTGGGCGACATGTGCACGTTGCCTCATTACGAAGGCGGAATGGATGGTTTCTATGCCTGCCGCCTGCTGCGGGACGATTGATCCACTATTGGCTTGCATTGTCTTGCGGCCAAACTGGCAANCTGCTAACTCNCCTCCATGCAACATAAAACGCTTATCGCGCCTTCGATCCTCTCCGCCGATTTCGCCGCATTGGGCGAAGAAGTCCGCGCCGTCACGGCGGCTGGCGCCGACTACATTCACATTGATGTTATGGATGGCCATTTCGTGCCGAATTTGACCATCGGCCCGGCGGTGGTCGCCGCCCTGCGTCCGCACAGCGAATTGCCGTTCGATGTGCATCTGATGATCAGCCCGGTGGATCCCTATATCGTTGATTTTGTCGCTGCCGGTGCCAATATCGTCACCATTCATGCCGAGGCCGGAGCCCATTTGCACCGCACTATTCAGTTGATCAAGGATCAGGGTGCCCGCGCTGGTTTGGCCTTGAACCCCGGCACGCCCGTCTCGGCGGTGGGGCCGTTGTTGGAAGATCTGGACCTTGTCCTGATCATGAGCGTCAATCCAGGCTTTGGCGGGCAATCCTTCATTTCGGGACAATTGGACAAGGTGCGTCAATTGCGGGACCTGATTGATGCGACCGGGCGCGCTATAGACTTGCAGGTCGATGGTGGCGTTAAAGAGGCCAATGCGGCTGCCGTTGTCGCCGCCGGTGCCGATGTGCTGGTTGCTGGTTCGGCGATCTTCACCGGCGGCGTTGATAAATATGCGGCCAATATAAAGGCGCTTCGGGAATAGCACGATGCCATGAACGATAGTTGGGCGAGACTGAAAAACGCGGGTTACCGAACCCGCCTGTATCGCCGGACGCTGGAACGGCGGCGGATCGAACAGCTGGCTTTCCTACCTCGCGACCCATGGCCGGGNGACGCGAAACTAGCGGATGAATTATTTCAAGGGCGCTACCGTTTCGTCGGGC
Source organism: Rhodospirillaceae bacterium (assembly GCA_002731375.1). GTDB lineage: Bacteria > Pseudomonadota > Alphaproteobacteria. The sequence goes on from PCBT01000054.1 coordinate 24,248, forward strand.
GGGAGGCCAGCGCACCCAATCAGCCGCCATGGCGTTTGCGGCCCGATGATGCCGAGTGGCTGGCCGAGCTGCATGGCTTCGCATGGCTACGCCATTTCGAGGCTTCGGGCGGCGAAACAGCGCTGGCCTATGCGAGGCGGCTGGTTCGCTCATGGATCGACCTTTGTGGCGACATCGACCCCTTGACCTGGTCTCCGGGCGTGCTCGGGCAACGTTTGCTGGCGTGGCTGGTGCATGGGCGGTTTCTGCTGCAAGGCGCGGACGAGGAATTCTCCGCCGCCTATCTGGGCTCCCTTGCGGTGCAATGGCAGCATTTGCAGCGCACCAGCGACGATGCAGCAAGCGGTAGCGAAGAATTGCTGGCCTTGTTGGGTCTGGTTTACGGCGCCATGGCGCTGCCTGATGAAGGCAATGCCGTAAGCAAGACCTTGCAACAACTGGAAAGTCTGATCGCACGTCAAACCATGGCCGATGGCGGATATAACAGCCGTGCGCCATCGGACCTGATGGCCGCGCTAAGGTATTTGATCAGCCTTCGCGAAGCGCTGACCGACACCGGACGTGCGGTACCTGATTGGCTGCAAAACAAGATCAGCCGCATGGCGCCCATGTTGCGTGGTTTGCGTCATGGCGATGGTGGTTTGGCCTTGTTCAACGGCGGTATCGAGGAAAGCCGAGATGTCGTGGATATCACCTTGTCCCAGGCCCGGGTCAAGGGCAAGGCCGTGCCCAACGCTGTGCAATCGGGATTTCAGCGCATGGCTGCGGGCAGCGTTATCCTTTTGGCCGACACGGGCGCGCCGCCAGCCGGCAAATGGGGTCGGTATGCCCATGCGGGCGGTACCTCGTTCGAACTCTCCATCGGCAGGCAGCGCCTGGTGGTTAATTGTGGCAGCGGACGCGGACACAGTGCCGAATGGCGCGAGGCCGCCCGGTCAACGGCGGCGCATTCGACATTGCATATGGATAAAGCCAACGCCTGGCCGATTTCTGACACGGGCGATTTTGGACCCGAACCCGCGCGCTTGAACTGCCGCCGGCACGAGGATGATCTGGGGAATACCTGGTTGGAACTGTACCATAATGCTTACCGCCAACGCTTTGGCGTTACCCATCGCCGGCGCCTGTATCTGGATGCGTCCGGAGAAGATTTTCGCGGCGAAGACCGATTGGATGTGGGTGGCTTAACGGGTGCGTCCGATGAAGTCGTGGGTCATGCCGTTGCCGTACGGTTTCACCTGCACCCCGATGTAAGGGCCTCGGCCGTTCAGGGTGGCTCGGCCATTCTGCTGCGCTTGAAGGGCGGTCAGGGTTGGCGGTTTCGCGCCAGCGGCGCTGAAATTAGCATGGAAGACACCGTCTATCTGGGGCAGAGCGGCCCGATCCGCCGCAGTCAGCAGATCGTTCTTTCCACAACCACCAATGCGGATGGCAACGTCATCAAATGGGCCTTCAAACAGGCCTAGCGCGAAACTACCCTAAACCGTGGCCTTGGCCTTGTAGCCGCAGACATCCCTGACGATGCAGGCCGGGCAGTCGGGCTTGCGCGCCTTGCAGATATAGCGGCCATGCAGGATCAGCCAGTGGTGGGCGTGTTGCCGATATGCCTCTGGCACCCGTTTCTCCAGCTTGCGCTCAACCTCCAGCGGGGTTTTGCCGGGCGCCAGACCGGTGCGGTTGCCCAGACGGAAGAGATGCGTATCGACGGCAATGGTGGGCTGGCCAAATGCAATGTTGCAGACCACGCTGGCGGTCTTGCGCCCCACGCCGGGCAGGCTTTCCAGCTCTTCCCGGCTTTCCGGGACCTTGCCATCAAATATATCCAGCAGGCGGCGGCTGAGAGCGATGACATTCTTGGCCTTGGTGTTGAACAGCCCAATGGTGCGGATGTGCTGCTTCAGCTTGGCTTCGCCCAGGGCTAGCATGGCGGCTGGATTGTTGGCCTCTTTGAACAACGCCTTTGTGGCCTTGTTGACACCTACATCCGTGGACTGGGCTGATAACACCACGGCGACCAGCAGAGTGTAGGTGTTGGCGTAGTTCAATTCACCTTTCGGCTCCGGGTCGGCGGCCTGCAGGCGGGCAAAGAAAGTCTCTATATTCGCTTTTTTCATGTTCCAAACTGTTTCTTATGGGAACCGTGCTAGCTCAGAGACCAAGAACATCGGCCATGCCGTACAGGCCATTTTCCTTGTCGGCCAACCAGCGCGCGGCACGGATGCCACCACGGGCAAAGATCGCCCGGTCCGTCGCCTTGTGGCTCAGTTCGACCCGTTCATCATCCGCCGCGAAGATCATCGAATGCTCGCCCGCCACATTGCCTCCCCGCAGGGCGGCATAGCCGATATCGCCCCGGTTCCGCTCGCCGGTGATACCATGACGACCGCCGTTGGCGACCGCGTCATGGTCCACGCCCCGGCCCGCCGCCGCCGCCTTGCCCAATAGCAACGCTGTGCCCGAGGGCGCATCGACCTTGTAGCGGTGGTGCATCTCGACCACCTCGATATCGAAGTCTTCATCCAGCAGGCTGGCCACCTGCTTGGTGACTAGGGCTAGCACGTTGACGCCCAGGCTCATGTTGCCTTCCCGCATGATGGCGATGGCCCCCGCTGCCTTGCTGATTGCCGCATCATCCTCCGCCGTCATGCCCGTGGTGCCGATCACAAGATTGGTCTTGCTCTCCACCGCCAGGGCGGCATGGGCCACGGTCGCCGCCGGCACGGTGAAATCAAGCACCACCGCTGATCGTTCAAACATCGGGCGTGGATCAGCCTCCACCAGAAGGCCCAGATTATCCAGCCCGGCCAGTTCGCCCAGGTCCCGGCCCAGATCGTCGTGCCCGGTCCGTTCGGAGCCGCCGGCAATGGCGCAGCCCTCGGTGGCCGCGATTTGCCGCAACAGATTGATGCCCATGCGTCCCGCACAGCCGACCACGCCAAATTGTAAATCCGTCATTTTCTCTCTCCCCGCTTTGCCCTGTTTGCGACGATTTTATACTATTCCATTCGTGGATGGGCTGGATATCTTGTCTTGAGGCCCTATAAGGTAGAGAACATCATTTCGGATAGAGCATTGCGATGCTGATTACCTTGAACGTCACACAGCGTATCTGGGCCGTCCCGGCGGTTCTGGGGCAGGCGGCAGCGTTGCGCGGACTGCACGGCCAATTGCGGGCGCGGCTGCAACGCGGTGACTGCCTAGTCTATCTTGGCAACTATATGGGTCATGGCGACGCCGTCGCCGAGACGATAGATGAATTGTTGAGCTTTCGGAGCGAGTTGGATGGCATACAGGTGGTCCATTTGCGCGGCGCGCAGGAGGAAATGTGGGTCAAGCTGTTGGAGATCCAATGGGCCATGCGGCCGATCGAGACCTTTCAATGGATGATGAGCCATGGGGTTGAGGCGACCTTGTGTGATTATGGCGGCGATCCGGCCGAGGCGCCGGCAAAATTCCGGGCTGGCGTGGTCGTCACCACCCGTTGGACCACGGAATTGCGGGAGAACTTTCAAGGTCATTCGGGTCATTATGAATTTCTTCATGGCCTGGCATCCGCGGCGCCAACTTCGGATGGCAGGTTGCTGTTCGTCAGCGCCGGCATCAATCCGAACAAACCGTTGGAAAAGCAGAACGATGCCTTTTGGTGGAATGCCGCCGGCTTTGAAGACTTAAATGCCCCATTCGAAGGTTTCACCTTCGTCATCCGTGGCTTTGATGCCGACCACAATGGGCCATGGACCGGGGCGCATGGTATCAGCATCGATGCCGCCAGCGATGCAGGCGGCCCCTTGCAGGCGACCTGTTTCGCACCCGATGGTGCTGTGTTGGAAAAACTCACGGCATAGCAGGCGGCGGTTGAAGCGGTTAAAGAGGAATTGAACATATGCCGATCAAGGTTCCGGACAATTTGCCGGCGCAGAGGACGCTGGAAAGTGAAGGTGTTCTGCTGATCACTGAAGGTGCTGCAATGCGCCAGGATGTCCGTCCGTTGGAGATCGCGCTGTTGAACCTGATGCCGGAAAAGATCAAGACCGAAACCCAGATCGCCCGGCTGCTTGGCGCGACGCCGTTGCAGATTGCACTGACCCTGGTAACCACGTCCAGCTATGCGCCCAAGAATACCTCTGCCGAACATATGCTGGCCTTCTATCGCCCCTGGGGAGAGGTTCGCGAGCGTAAGTTCGATGGCCTGATCATCACCGGCGCACCGATCGAGACCTTGCCGTTTCACGACGTCGTCTATTGGCCGGAGCTGACGCAAATTTTTGACTGGTCACAAACCAACGTTCAGGAGACCTATAATATCTGCTGGGGCGGGCAGGCGGCGTTGCAGCATTTTCATGGCGTGCCCAAATATGAACTGCCGCAAAAATTGTTTGGAGTCTTCCCCCACCATGTGCGCGGCGGGCAAGACGGCCTGTTGCGCGGATTTGATGACCAGATCATGGTACCGGTTAGTCGGCATACGGAAGTGCGGCGCGAGGATTTGCCGAAGGATGCTGGGCTAACCGTACTGCTGGAGTCGGATGAGGCCGGCCTGTGCCTGATCCGGGACGAGGCGCGGCGGCAGATCTATATGTTCAACCACCTGGAATACGATACCCATACATTGGCGGATGAATATCGCCGTGACGCTGCCACCGGCGAGGATATCCAACTGCCGGCCCATTATTTTCCCGGCGATGATCCGGCCCTGGCGCCGATCAATCACTGGCGGGCCCATGCCAACGTGTTTATCGGCAACTGGATCAATGATCTTTATCAATCCACATCGTTTGAACTGGCCGGTATTCCCAAGCCCAGAAAATAGCGGCCCTACATCACCACGCCGCCATCGATGGTATAGACCTGCCCGGTGCAAAAGGCGCTTTCGTCTGAGGCGAGGAACAGTACCAGATTGGCGACTTCTTGCGCCGTGCCCAGGCGGCCCATGGGTTGGCGGGCGATGAAGTCCTTGCGCTGTTGCACCGGATCGTCAGCGGCGTTGATGCGGTCGCCCAGGGAGGGCGTGTCGACCGTACCCGGCGCGATGGCGTTGCAGCGGACGCCTTGGCCCACATAGTCGGCGCCGATGGATTTGGTAAGCCCGATTACGGCGGCCTTTGACGAACTATAGACGCAGCGGCTGACGATACCCTTCATGGCGGAGGCGACGGAGGATGTGTTGACGATGCTACCGCCGCCGTTTTTCAGCATGGCGGGCAGGAAGGCCCGGCACATTCGGTACATGGACTTCACGTTCAGATCGAAGGCGAAATCCCAGTCCTCTTCCGTGGCCTCCAACAATGTGCCGTTGTGTACATAACCGGCGCAGTTGAACAGAATGTCCACCGCGCCGTGACGTTCCGCCGCCGTCTGAATGGCGGCGGCGTCGCGGGCATCCAGTTGTTCGGTGATAATATTTTCCTGGCCATCCAATTCGCCAAGAATATCCATATTGATATCTGTGGCGATGACCTGGGCCCCTTCACGCAGAAAGGTTTCGACCGTCGCCCGGCCAATACCCTGTGCGGCGGCGGTGATGAAGGCCCGTTTTCCGGCCAGACGTCCACTCATGTTCTGTTCCTCTAATCCAATTCGTCTTCGATGTAGGCGTTGATGACGTCGGCGATATTGTCGTCGGCGGGAAAGCCCAGGGTTCCGGCCTTGTCCGAAAAGGTTGTCTTGGGCCAGCCATCGACGATGGCCTGGGTCGCGGGATCAACCTCGAAGGTGATCTTGCCCCGTGTCCGGTTGGTGTCCAAACCGTTTACCGCTGCCGCCGTATCCCCCATGGAGACGGAGAAGCCCGAGAGCAATATGGCCCGGCTGGCACCGAGTTTCGCGGCGTCCAGTCCGTGCATATGCATAAAGCAATCCACAACAGTGCGCGGCGACATGATAGCCATGCGGGATTCTGGCGTTACCGGACAGACCATGTCGAAGCCGTTCAGGGGCTCTCGGATAATGCCGGAGGCAAAACCCGATGCTGCCTTGTTCGGCTTGCCAGGCCGCACAACGATTGTCGGAAGGCGCATGGCCCGGCCATCAATATAACCCTTGCGGCTATAATCGGTGATCAGGTATTCGCCCATTACCTTTTGTGCGCCATATGAGGTCTCGGGCGTGATCGGGGTCAGGTCACCCACCGTTTCGGGCACTTCACCGCCATAGACGGCCAGCGAAGAGGCAAAGACCACGCGCAGAGTACCGTCCGCGGCGCGGGCGGCTTCCAACACATTGCGGGTGCCGTCCAGGTTGACCCGATAACCCAGGTCGAAATCAGCTTCCGCGCCCGCGCTGACCACGGCGGCCAGATGAAAGACGCTGTCAGTTCCGGCATCAACAACCTTCGCGACCAGGCCGGCATCCGTGATGTCGCCGACCACGGCGCGCACGCGGTCATCACTGAACTCGCCGTCGGGCGGGGCCACGGCATCGAACAGAACAATTTCTGTCACGTTCTCTTTTTGTCCGGAGCCGCCGGTCAATTGTCCCAATGCCAGAATTCGATGTGCCAGTTTTCGGCCAATGAAGCCGCCGCCGCCCGTAATCACCACTTTCATCGCGTATTCCCCCTGCTAAGCATTGTTGCCAGTGTATTGCCCCATCGCGGGACCAAGGTCCAGTGTTTAACCCAAGAACGGCTCCAGCCTGTCCATGGCATCCTCAAGACGGTCCAGGGTGGAGGCAAAACAAAGTCGGATGAAACCTTCGCCCTGGGGTCCGAAGGCTGCGCCGGGCGCCAGTCCAACGTGGGTTTGGCGCAGGATTTCCTTACAGGTGTTCAGCGAATCCGTCATGCCATCCACGGCGAAAAAGGCATAGAAGGCACCGTCGGGGCGGTGTACCCGCACCTTGGGCATGGCCTGTAACCGATCAATGGTCAGATCGCGGGCTTGTTTATAGCGGGCCACGGTCTCGGTCACGAAACCTTCGCCGTCGCGCACGGCGGTGACGCCGGCAACCTGAGAGAAATGCGCCGGGCAGGAATAATGAAATTCAATCATCTTTTCCAAGGTTGGCATTAGGCTGGACGGCGCGGTCAACCAGCCCAGGCGCCAGCCCGTCATGCACCAGGATTTGGAAAAGCTGTTGACCACCACCAATTTATCGTCCGGTTCTGCGACTTCCAGAAAACTAGGTGCGGCGCGGCCTTTGAAATACATCCGCGCATAAACCTCGTCAGACAGAATCCAGATGTCTCTGGCACGGCAGAAATCCAGTACCTCCCGCATCTCGTCATGGCTCATCACCCAGCCCGTGGGGTTGGAGGGGGAGTTGATCAGCATGGCGCGGGTGCGGCCATCGACCATATCGAACATCTGTTCCAGATCAAGGCTCCAGCCCTGATTGCCGAATTGCAGCCAGGCAAAACGCGGTTCGCCCCCCATTATGCGGACGGTTTCGATCAGATTTGGCCAGACCGGGGCAGTGACGACGACATTGTCGCCTGGGTTGGTCAAAACCTGCTGCATCAGGTTCGTGGCGCTCATACCCGATGCGGTGACGGCCACACGCTCATTATCGACGGGCCGTTGGTAGAGCGCGCTCATATAATCGCCCAAAGCCTGGCGCAGTTCGGCAATACCAAAATTTTCCGTATAAAAGGTATCGCCCTGGTTCAGGGACACCGTGGCGGCCTGACAAATGAAGTCCGGCGTGGGCGCGTCAGGTTCGCCGTACCAAAGCGCGACCACGTCATCCAGGCCCATGCCTGCATTGCCTACTTCCCGAATTAATGAATTGACTAGATTTTCGACTGTTTCACGTGCCCCCGCAGGGCCGCTGGCGAGAATCTTGCTGTTATTGTCTTGCATTGACTTCCCTAAATTAAGGCCGATTGGTATAGCTTCAAGCCATGGCGAGTGGATCTTCGAAAATGGCGGTGTACGCCGCGTTGGTTGGCAATCTAGCGATTGCCATTACAAAGTTTGGCGCTGCCATGTTTACCGGGTCTTCTGCCATGTTGTCTGAGGCGATCCATAGCGTTGTCGATACAGGCAATCAGGCTTTGTTATTATACGGCATGCACAGAGCCGGTTTGCCAGCGGATACGCGGCATCCGTTCGGCTATGGCAAGGAGCTCTATTTCTGGAGCTTCGTCGTTGCCATTTTGATATTCAGCCTGGGGGCTGGCTTCTCTATTTATGAAGGTGTGCATGGCATTTTGCAACCCACGCCCGTGCAAAACGTCATGATCAGCTACGCGGTACTGGGCCTGTCTCTGGTCTTTGAAGGCGTCGCCGGGTTTCTGGCCCTGCGCCAGTTCCTGCGCGAAAAGGGCGATATGGGCTTTTTTGAAGCGGTGCGCCGGGGCAAGGACCCCGCCCTATTTACCGTTCTTTTTGAGGACAGTGCCGCGATCCTGGGCTTGATCATTGCCATGGCCGGCATCTTTCTGGGCCAGCAGCTGCAGCTACGCTGGCTGGATGGCGCGGCGGCGGTGGCGATCGGCTTTTTGCTGGCCGGCGTTGCCTTGTTTCTGGCCTATGAATGCAAGGCCTTACTGATCGGCGAGGCTGCGGAACCGGTGGTGGTGGAAGGTTGCCGAGCCTTGTTGAACGGTGATCGCCGGGTAACGCGGGTAGCGGAGGTGCGTACCATGCATCTGGGTCCGCGGGAGATCCTGCTGGCGGCGGATTTGGATTTTGCCGATGGCCTGACTTCTGAAGAGGTAGAAATTGCTACGGCTGAATTAGAAACCAAGCTACGGCAGAATTTCCCGGAGGTCCGCCGGATCTATCTGGAACCCCGGAAACTGACCTGAATCTGCCAAGATGTTGTTAACCATAATTAAACCCTGTGGGGGCAGAGTGCGGCCTTTGGTGGCAAACCGAAGCTATCAAATGATACACAATTCCCCTGAAACGATTTACGCTTACCCGTCTTTGTCTTGGATTAAGAGCGGGCGATAGCCATGGATATGACCTTCAGCGCGGAAGACGCAGCGTTCCGGACCGAGGTGCGGAACTATCTAGCGGCGGCGATGCCGGCCGCATTGAAATTCAAGGTCGATAACGGCATCGAGATGCAGCGCGAGGACGTGGTCGCCTGGCACAAGATTCTATATGACAAGGGCTGGGTGGCGCCGAACTGGCCCAAGGAGTACGGCGGGCCCGGCTGGAGCCTGACGCAGAAATATATTTTCGATGAGGAACTGGCTCAGGCCGGCGCTCCGCGCCTGGTCGTGTTCGGTATCAATATGTGCGGCCCGGTACTAATTGGCTTCGGTACTAAGGAACAGCAGGAACGTTTCTTGCCTCCCATGCTGTCGGGCGAACATATCTGGTGTCAGGGCTATTCCGAGCCCGAAGCGGGCTCCGACCTTGCTTCGCTGCGTACCATGGCAGTCCGTGATGGCGATGAGTGGGTGATCAATGGCGTTAAGACATGGACCACTAAGGCCCATTGGGCCGATTGGTGCTTTGTTCTGGCCCGCACCCAGACGGGGGGCAGGAAGCAGGAAGGTATCAGCTTTATTCTGGTTGATATGAAGACGCCGGGGATCGAGACCAAGCCGATCTATTTGCTCGACGGCTTGCACGAAACCAACATGGTTTATTACACCGATGTCAGGGTGCCCGTGGAAAATACAGTTGGCGAGATCCATAAAGGCTGGTCCATCGGCAAGTATCTACTGGCGCACGAGCGTATGTCTGGCGGTTCACTTGGCCAGCATAAAGCCCTGCTGCGGCAGCTAAAGCAGATGGCGACCGAGGATGAACAGACCGGCGGTCAGCCCCTGGATAAGGATCCGACATTCGCCCGCCGTATTGCCGAGATCGAGACGCAGTTGCGCACCCTGGAAGCCTTCAACATGCGCGCCATTGACAAATTTTCCCGCGATGGCGAGTTGGGCGGCAAGGCGCTGGGCGCGGAAGCGAATATTTTCAAGATCCGCAGCACGGAAATTCAGCAACGTCTGACCGAGCTGAAGGTGGAGGCGATTGGCTATTACGCCAATCCCTATCTGATGGCGGCCCTGAAACACGGATGGAACGAACTTAACGAGCCGGCGGTGGGCACCGAATATGCCAATGGCTGCATGCCTGCCTACTTGCATTTCCGCAAGGTTTCGATCTATTCAGGCTCCAATGAAATCCAACACACCATCATCGCCAAGGCGCAGCTGGGAATGTAGTCATGAAAGCAATGATCATCCGCGAAAGCGGCGAACCCACGGTCTTTGAAGTGGCGGATCTACCGGTTCCGGAGATCGGCCCCGGGCAGGTTCTGGTTCGGGTCGCGGCAACCTCCGTCAATCCGGTGGATTGGAAGATCCGCAAACTCGGCCTGTCCCTAGGTCCTGCTATGCCTGCCGTATTGCAGGGCGACGTGTCCGGCGTGGTCGAGGCGGTTGGTGCCGATGTTACGGCTTTTGCGGTGGGCGATGAAGTCTATGGCTGTGCCGGCGGGGTCAAGGGCACGGGCGGTGCGTTGGCCGAGTTCATGGCCTGCGATTGGGAATATCTGGCGCCGAAACCAACCAATCTGTCCATGGTCGAAGCCGCCGCCTTGCCCCTGGTATGTCTAACCGCTTGGGAAGGCCTGGTGGAAGGCGCCGATGTGGGTTGGGGGCAGACGGTCCTGGTGCACGCGGGCGTGGGCGGGGTCGGCCATGTTGCCGCCCAAATCGCCATTGCCCGCGGGGCGACGGTCTATGCCACCGTGTCCGGCCCGGGAAAAGCCGAGCTGGTCAAAGGGTTTGGCGCCATTCCCATCAACTACCGGGAAAACAATGTCGAGGAATATGTGGCGGCCCATACGGGCGGGGCCGGTTTCGACATCGTCTATGACACCGTTGGTGGTGACAACATTCCTAAATCCTGGGAAGCGACAAAGCTACGTGGCACGGTCATCAGTTGCCAGACCAATTCGACCCAGGATTTGACGCCACTGCACCTGAAGGGTTTGCGGCATATCGGCGTCTTGATGCTGATCCCCCTGCTGCGCGGCAAGGGAGGCAAGGCGCATGGCCAGATCATGCGCGAGATCACCGCCCTGGCCGAGGCTGGGCAAATCCGTCCGTTACTGGATGGCGAGCCTTATGCACTGGAAAATGTCGCCAGTGCCCATGCCCGCATGGAATCTGGACAGGCGATGGGCAAGGTGGTGGTGCGCGTTAGCGGCTGACGGCGGCCTTGTCGACGCTGGCGGGGAATTCGCCGCGCCACAGAACGCGTTTGCGATTGCGTGCGCCAGCCTCGACATTCCTATAGCGGTCGGTTGCCATATTGTTGGGCTGCGCCCAGCCCATGTAGATCATCCCCTCTGATAGGTCGTAGCCGCCGGCGGTGCAGGTGGCCAGGGCGATGCTGCCGGCGCGAGGAAAGTCATGTGGATCGCCGCGAGTTTTGCAAACCGCTTCGGCATCCGCTGTTAGGTCCATCAAGGCAGTCGTGGCGACCAGGCCGCAGGGAATGGTCTTTCCGGGGACTCGGCATCGATCACCAGGTTGGGGTGCCGCAATGTCGGACAAGCGCGCTACATGCGTGCCTACGCGCATGGTGGTGACATCAATCACCTTGACCGGGCCGGATAGTGTCCCCGCTAAGGCCGGGGCGATTATCAGGTGGATAAGCATGAATAGCAGGATTAATCTCATGCCCGGACAATGAAACAGTTCCCGATCACCGGGGAATCAAACAATTGAGAGCAGTTTCGCGGGAGCAGGCCATGTCGGAGAATTCCAGCCCGGAGTTACAATATCTGGAGCCCAAGGTGGATGTGGAACACCGCGATGACGGCAACCTGGTGTTGTCATCACCCCATCCACTGGGACAGGGCGTGGCGCAGCTGGGCCTCTATCTGCGCCATTGGGCGGAGGCGGCGCCGGACCGCACCTTCCTGGCGGAGCGCAATACCGATCCGAACGGCGGCGCTTGGCGCAAGGTATCCTTCGGCGCCGCTCGCAGCCAGGCCGATGCGATTTCCAAGGCGTTGCTGGACCGTGACCTGGGTCCGGAGCGGCCGTTGATGATATTGTCGGGCAATTCCTTGAAACAGGCACTGTTAACCCTTGGTGCCATGCAGGTGGGCATTCCCGTGGCGCCGGTGTCGCCGGCCTATTCCCTGATGAGCCAGGACTTCGCCAAACTGCGCCATATCTTTGATCTGGTGTGTCCGGCACTGATTTATGTGGAGGACGCCGCGCCCTTTGCCGGCGCCCTGGAGAGCCTGGATCTGGATGGGGTTGAAGTGCTGGATGGCTGTGGCACGGCCTTTCAGGACCTGCTTGCCACCACCGCCGATGCCCGGGTGGAAACAGCATTTGCCGGTCAGGGACCGGATTCGGTCGCAAAATATCTCTTCACATCGGGTTCCACCGGCCTGCCGAAAGGGGTGATCAATACCCAGGGCATGCTGTGCTCCAATATGCAGCAACTACAACAGATCTGGCCGTTTCTGTTGGAGCAGCCCCCGGTTCTGGTCGATTGGCTGCCTTGGAATCATACTTTTGGCGGCAACATCGTCTTCAACAATGCCATGGCCAACGGCGGCACGCTGTATATCGACGGCGGCAAGCCGGCGCCGGGCCTGATCGACATGACCGCCGATAATCTGCGCCGGGCCTCGCCAAGCCTGTATTACAACGTGCCCGCCGGCTTCGCGGCGCTGCTGCCATTCTTGGAGACGGATGAGGCGTTGCGGGACAGTTTTTTCCGTGATTTACGCTTGATTTTTTACGCTGGTGCCGCCCTGCCGCAGGACCTTTGGCGGCGCATGGAGACGGTTTCCATGCAATCCTTGGGCCGTGCCGTGCCCATGGTTTCGGCCTGGGGCTCAACCGAGACGGCACCCATGGCGACGTCGGTACATTGGGCCATTGACCGGGCAGGGGTAATCGGTTTGCCGGTGCCGGGTACCGAGATCAAGATGGTGCCGAACGGCGGCAAGATGGAACTGCGCGTGCGCGGTCCCAACGTTACGCCGGGCTATCTGAAACGGCCCGACCTTACGGCGGAAGCATTCGACGGGGAAGGCTTCTATTGCATCGGCGATGCCGGGCTATTCGCGGACCCGGAGAACCCAGTCAAAGGCCTGGTTTTTGACGGCCGGGTGGCGGAGGATTTCAAGCTGACCACAGGCACCTGGGTCAACAGTGGCGGCTTACGCCTAGCCGCGTTGGGGGCTGCGGCGCCTGTTTTACAGGACGTCGTGGTGGCGGGACATGACCGCGACTTTGTCTCCCTGCTGGCCTGGCCGAACCTGGTGGGCTGTCAATCCTTGTCCGGGGAGAGCGATCTGGACGCCGAGGGCGCGGTTTCGTCCGAGGCGGTGCGCCAGCATATCCGCGACGGACTGGGCACCTACAATAATGCCAACCCGGCCTCGTCCACGCATATCAGCCGGCTATTGCTGCTGGCGGAACCGCCGGCCATTGATGCCAATGAAATCACTGACAAGGGCTATATCAATCAACGCGCGGTGCTGGAGAACCGCGGTGGAGAAGTCGGACGCCTTTACGCTGAGACGCCGGATGCCGATATTATTGTACTTTAGGTACTGAAAAGCTAAATGTGGAACCGACCTCGGGATCGCTTTCCACATGGATCTTGCTGCCGTGCGCGGCGGCGAATTCGCTACAGATTGGCAGGCTGAGGCCAGTCCCCGGTTCGCCCAAGGTGCCGTTTGTTGATTGTTGGACAATAAATTCGAGCAAACTGCCGAGGCGGTCGTTCTCAATGCCGACGCCGTTATCCGTGACGAATATTTCGACCCGGTCAGCGCCCATGGGTTCAACCCTGACATTCACGCTGCCGCCGGGTTTCGTGAACTTGATGGCATTGCTGACAAGGTTGCGCAGCAGGGATTCAAACATATCACGGTCGATCGTCACGAACTCTTCCGTGGGATCACTTCTTAGCGCGATGCCTTTTTCTTCCGCTGCCTTACGTTGAAGCTTAATCACGCCTTGGATCATGGTGCTCAAACTCTGATCGGAGGCGGTGAATTGCGTGGCACCCATTTGGCTGCGCGACCAGCGCAAGAGATTATCCATCAGCTGCAACAACCGGCTGCCGCTGCGGTTGATTTCCCGGGCACAATCGCCCAGTTCCTGCCGCGTCGCCTTCTTGGTGTGGTCGGCGATCAACTGAGTAAAGCCCAATAGCGTATTGAATGGACTTCGCAAGTCGTGCGTGACGATGGAAAACAATTTGTCTTTCAAAAAATTCGAACGGGCCAACTCGTCCCACTGGGCTATCATCTCCGCCTCGGCTTGCTTTTGCTCCGTGATGTCATGAAATGTATGGAGCCGTGCGCCACCCGGCAGCGACTGTGATGTCACTTCGTAGTGCATATTGTCGTGCAGCTGCACTTCGCTGCGTCCCCGGTGCACCTGTGTAAGAACAGCGATACGATTTTTGGCCAATTTCGGGAATTCCTTCGCTATAGTCGCCGCGGTTAGCCAGGAATGTCACAATGGACCGCAAGGGCGTACCCACCTGCATTAAGTCATCGGGTAGATCATAAATTTCCTGCATACGTCTGTTCCTGGCGAACAGGCAGCCATCCGCATCATATGCGGAAACACCTTGCGGCATATTTTCCAAGATTTCACGTAGCAGATATTCTTTGCTGCCTACCTTAACCGCGCACCCCCATAGGTGCGGCACGGCTTCATCAATTGAGGCAATCCGTTCGCTGCTGGAAAGCACGGCGTCATCGCCCAAAAATCTCTCGTAGCAAGTGCTATCTTAGGCTTATGGCTATTCTATCTGCTATATTCCTAATGGAGTGTAAACGATTGCCGTATCACCTTAATTTGGCTCGCCCCGGGCAACAAAATGCGGGTTTTCAAAACCATTCTTGCCATAGCGCAGAGGGCTGCCGTCCAGTCGTGAGACGCTGCCGCCGGCGCAGCCCAAAACCGCGTGCCCGGCGGCTGTATCCCATTCCATGGTGCGGCCCAGCCGGGGGTATAAATCAGCGGCGCCTTCCGCCAAGCGGCAGAATTTTAGGCTGCTGCCCGCGTCTACCCTTTCCTTGATATCGAAATCCGCCAGAAAATCGTCGGTTTCAGGCGACGCATGGGAACGGCTGACCATGGCGACCAGGCCGTCATCCCCCGGTGCCCGAACACTGATTGCCTCCGCGGCGTCCGAACCCCTTTTGCGGGTAACCTGGCCGCTGCCCGCGGCTGTATAGGTCTCGCTCCTGGCCGGCACATGCACGGTGCCCAGGACCGGCAGACCATCGCGGATTAGGGCGATATTGACCGTGAAATCGCCATTTTGGGAAATGAACTCCCGGGTGCCATCAAGGGGATCAACCAGCCAGAACGGCCCCGCGCCGACATCCGGTTGGTGTCCCGCGGCGACCGCTTCCTCGGCGACCACGGGAATTTCGGGGGTCAGCACCCGCAGGGCGGCGACGATAATCGCCTCCGCCGCTTGATCGGCTTCGGTTACCGGTGAATCGTCCGCCTTGGTCTCGACCGCAAAATCGCGACCGTAGATTTCCATTATGGCCGCGCCGGCCTGCAGAGCAATGGCTTCGATAGCAGCGGCAAGTTCCTGGTCGTTAAGCGCCATGGTTTAGTGTCCTAGGTCAGAAATATGTCGTGTTTAAGGTGGTCATACTAGCCTCGCCCGACAACGTTCGAGGGGCTTGCATGATCGCCGAAACGGTCGTTTTTCAGGGCCTCCGGATGGTGTCGGCGTCCCTTGACGATGTCCCGCATCGCCGGCGAAACGCCTCCTACCCGGAGGCCCTGAAAAACGCGATCAGAATACACACCTAGAGCACTGGCGCCCTCCCGAGGCTTCTATGGTGGTGGCATTGATGTATGAGGCGGCATCGCTGATCAGCCACAGGGCCGTCTTGGCCATTTCCTCCGATGTGCCGGCCCGGCCCATGGGGACGGTTGGCGCCAGTTGCGCGACCCTGTCCGGCAGACCCATGCGGGCGTGGATTTCCGTATCGATAACGCCGGGCTGCAGACCAACAACGCGGATCCCTTCCATCGCAACCTCCAAACCTAGGTCTTTGGTGAAGGTCTCCAAACCGCCTTTCGATGCCGCGTAATGCAGATATTGGCCTGCGCCGCCCAGCCGTGCCGCGGCTGAGGTGACATTGACGATGACCCCGCCCTGGCCGCCATGCCTGATCGACATGCGCTTGACCGCTTCACGGGAGCAAACAAAAGGTCCGATCAGGTTAAGGCGAAAGACATCGGCCCTATCCGTTTCCGCCATTTCATCCAGGCGGCCAAGATCGCCTGTCTTGCCCGCATTGTTAATCAATGTACTAACCGGGCCCAGTTCCTGATCGACCGCCTTGAACAACTGGATGATGTCCGCTTCCCGGCCCATGTTGCCGGCGTCCGCGATGGCCTGTCCGCCCGCCGCGTTGATTTTCGCCACCACGGCTTTGGCCCGGCCGGGGCTGGCGTTGTAGTTGACGCAGATTTTGTAACCCTGCCCCGCGCCCAGTATTGCGCAGGCCGCACCGATGCCACGGCTCGCCCCGGTGACCACTAAAACGCCCGACATTCGTTACTTGCTCCCATGGCATATAAATCGGGGCGGAACACAGCACCTTGGCGAGGACGGGTCAAGTCCCGGCGCTATGTGTCGAGACTGGATGCCACCCGTAGGATGGCGCCCGATACCTCGGTCACGCGAACCTTGCTGCCAGCGGGTAGATCCGTCCCTTCCACGGTCCAGATGCCGTCGTCCACCTGCATGCGTCCGCGTCCGTTGACGATGGCCTCATCCAGGATGAACTCCCGGCCTACATATTGCGCCCCGCGGCGGTTTAGATCGGGATGGTCGGTGACCAGGGGCCGGCGTTTGAGATAACGGCGGGAGGCCACGATCGAGACCACGGAGAGGACGGCAAACAAGGTGAATTGCCATTTCCAATTCAGCTCCGGTATCAGAAAAACCACCGTGCCGACCACGCCGGCGGCGATGCCCAGCCACATGAACACGGCACCGGGGGCGAAAATCTCCAGGATTACCAGGACCAGGGCAGCTATGAACCAGTCCCAATAGGCCAAGGTTTCCAGATAAAGCAGGACCTGCACCCTACTAACCTCCACTACGCGGGATGGGGGAGCCGGAGGGGGCGCCGTCACCGCGGTCATTGAAGCTTTCGCGGGCGATCTCGGCAATGCCGGCGACGGAACCCATGACCGATGTTGCGTCCAACGGCAGCATCAGGATTTTCTGATTACGGGACGAGGCGATCTGACCTAGTGCATCCACATATTTCTGCGCCACGAAATAGTTGATCGCCTGCACATCGCCCTTGGCGATGGCCTCCGATACCATTGCCGTCGCCTTGGCCTCGGCCTGGGCCTCGCGCTCCCTTGCCTCGGCATCGCGGAAGGCTGATTCACGCCGCCCCTCGGCCTCCAGAATGGCGGCTTGCTTCTCTCCTTCCGCGCGCAGGATTTCGGCCGCCCGGGTGCCTTCAGCTTCCAGGATGCTGGCGCGTTTTTCCCGCTCCGCCTTCATCTGCCGGGCCATGGCGTCAACCAGGTCGCGTGGCGGAGCGATATCCTTGATCTCTATCCGGGTGACCTTGATGCCCCAGGGTGAGGTGGCGTCATCGACCACGGTTAACAGGCGGTGATTGATTTCATCGCGCTTGGACAGCAGTTCATCGAGATCCATGCTGCCCATGACCGTGCGGATATTGGTCATGGTCAGGTTCAGGACCGCGCGTTCCAGTTGGCTGACCTCATAGGCGGCAGCGGCCGCGTCCAGCACCTGGAAGAAGACGATGCCGTCGACAGCCACCATGGCGTTGTCTTTGGTGATGACTTCCTGCGTGGGGACGTCGAGAACCTGTTCCATCATATTCATCTTGGCGCCGAGACGATCGACGATGGGTACGATCAGATGTAGGCCGGGCACCAGAGTGCGAGTATAGCGGCCAAAGCGTTCGACCGTGTATTCCATACCCTGAGGCACTGCCTTGACGCCCGCGATTACCATGATTATGGCAAGCAGGACCAGAACAAAAACAAAGATGCTTGAGCCGTCGATGCTGAAATACATGCTAGTATCCTTTGCTGGCGAAATTTGCACTATTCCATAGTTTTGCATAAATGCCGTCCACTACAACTGAAATGATGGCGGAATTGGCGGGGTGAAATCCGGAGATGAGTAATTCAAGCAGGATTCATTCGTTCCATCCCGAACGCTACGGTGATGTGAAATCGGCGGTGCGGGCCTTGTTGCATGCGGTTGGTGGAGAGGCCAGGGCGGCGGCGGCCTGCCGGGTCTCTAAATCCACCCTGTCCGAATACGGCAACCCACGCTACGACGAGCGGCACATGCCCCTCGATGTGGTCCTGGCCCTGGAACAGGCGGCGAGGGAAATGCCGGTGACCGAGCATCTGGCCGCTGAACATGATGCGCTGTTGTTGCATCTGCCATCGGTAGAGGCGGCGGGAGGCTGGATGGACCATCTGACTTCCATCGGCAAGGAAGCCGGCGACGTCTTTCACCGGGCTGGTGAGTATCTGGCCGATGACGGCGAAATCGATGCCCAGGAGGCGCCCGGTCTTTTGAAGGAAGTGGATGAGTTATTGGCGGCCGTTGCTGCCATGCGTGCCGCCGTGCGCGCCCGTATACCGAAGTAGGTAAGGCAGCTATAGCAGTTCCAGGATTGCCTGGGCGCCTGTTTTCTCGATGCCGCCGGGATTATCTTCCACCTGTACGGTGCTGAATGTGCCATCGTCCACGACAATAGCGAAGCGCGTGCAGCGCAGACCCATGCCGCGTGCGGTTAAATCCAGCTCCAAGCCCAGGGCTTTTGTGTAATCTGCGCCGCCATCGGCCAGCATGGTGACCTTGTAGCCCACCTGCTGGTCCTTGCCCCAGGTGCCCATCACAAATGCGTCGTTGACCGCCATGCAGGCCGAACGGTACGATTTTCTTGCCGCCAAACAACTCGTCCGTGGAAACCGCTTCCGGTCCACTCTCGCCCAAGGGCATCAAGGTACCCGAGGGCATTTTGTCGCCAACCGAAATCGTCATTGTAAACCCTCCCCATCACTGGATGATTGCTTTCGGGCATCCCCATGACCTTGTGAATTAGCCACGACATCTAATGTTGCCGGGGTTGGATGCAAAGCGCTGGCTGTAATTCTTATTTGCTTATCTCGAGACGGCGCTCTACCGCGCGGCCGCCATCCACCAGGGTCAGGGTCAGGACCTGGGTGGTTAGTACCGCCTTGGACATGCCGGCGAAGACCGGAAGTGCCAGGGCAACATCGTGGCGCCCTGGCCCAAAGGTGGCGTTTGGCCGGCCGAATCCGAATGGTTCAGGCCCTTCAACCATCAAATCGGGGGCCTGGAAGGGGCGCTCGGACCTGCCCTTGATATGCAGAATCTGCTCGCCGGCGGGGCCGCTCACCGTGGCGCTATCGATTGAAAGGCTGCCCTGGCCTGCCTTTTGTGGGATCAAATCCCGAAAATGCCGGATCAGGGGAGCGAAGGTGTTGTTTTCGGCCGCTTTGCCATCGGGGGCAAGCTTCAGCGACAGGTCCGCCTGCATGGGGACGCAAACCGTGGCGCAGATCATATAGTCCAGCTTCAATCTGGCCAGAGTTGCCTTGCCCGGCACCGTCGCGCGCAGCAGGACTGGCAGCACAACCTCGTCATGATAGCCGAAACTGTCGAAGCCAAAGGCGCTGAAGCGCCGCGGTGCCGGCCAATGCACGTCCGCCGTGGCCAAGTTCTGGGAAGCGGACCAGTCAAGGCGGGGCGGTGCTCCCGATTCGCCCGGATTGCGCCAATATGTCTTCCAACCGGGCGTAAGCTTGATCTGAACCCCCAGCCAGATCCGCCCCTGTGCATCCATGCTGCTCTGTCCGGCGATTAGCCGCGCGGCGGTATCCGCGCCCTTTTGCCAACCGCCCGAAGATGTTTCCGCCCGGACCGGCGCGTAGAACAGCATGGCGGCCAAGATTGGGCCAGCTAGCCAGAAAAATGCCAATTTACGAGGTTTTAAGCTCAAATTCCGTATCTTTGCTTTGCCTGGAGCGCGGAAATATTCCATGCTTCACAGTGTGTAATATAGGGGATAATTAACTTATATGGGCTGACAATAGCCTAACTTTGGCGTGAACAATTGACTTCCCTCGACGGTAAGCTCAAGTGGATGATATGGGATCTATGGAAAAAAATAATGAAGGCGCGGCAGAAGACGGTTACATGACCGGCCAACTGTTGATTGCCATGCCCACCATGAGTGATCCGCGGTTCGAACGGACTGTAATCTATATGTGTGCCCATTCCGCCGATGGTGCCATGGGATTGGTGGTCAACAAGCAGGCGGACGAGATCGATTTCCCCGAATTGTTGAACCAGTTGGAGATCGAGACCGAAGGCGTCAAGGACCCTATTCCGGTCCTGGTTGGTGGCCCGGTGGAAACTGGCCGCGGATTTGTCCTGCATTCTTTGGATTACCGCCAGGATTCGACCCTGGAAGTCAGTGACGAGGTTGGCCTGACCGCCACCGTGGACATTCTGCGCTCCATCGCCGAAGGCGAGGGGCCGGCCCATAGCCTGCTGACACTTGGTTATGCCGGTTGGTCCGCCGGTCAATTGGATGACGAGATCCAGGCCAACGGCTGGCTTAATGTAACGGCCGATGTCTCCCTGCTGTTTGATGGCGCCCTGGGCGAAAAATGGGACCGCGCGGTGCGCAAGGTAGGCATCGATCCGTCCTTCCTGTCAGCGGATGCCGGGCATGCGTGACTGGGCATAAAAAACTATATTTCTATAATTCTAGAAATATAGTTGCAATTGCCTTTGGAGTGCCCTAAGTAAGCTCTATGAACGAGATAATTAATCTATACGACAGTGCCGAACTGCAGCAGACCGCCGATACCATGGAGGCGTTGGGCAACGAAACACGCTTGGCGATTTTTACATTATTGGTGCCGGCGGGGCGGGGCGGTTTGACCGTTGGTACGGTGCAGGCACGCCTCAAGGTACCTGGCTCCACCCTATCGCATCATCTGGCCCGCTTGGTTCAGGTTGATCTGGTGCAGCAGGAACGGCAAGGGCGAAAGCTGATTTGCCGGGCCAATTATCGGCGTATGGATGACGTCTTGAAGTTTCTGACCCGAAATTGTTGTGCCGCCGACGGCGTTGATGCTGGGCACGTGCACGATACTTCGGTCGAGCAAGAAGGATCCGTGGCATGAGTGATATCTCCCTATCCATCGCCGGAGCGGCCAAACGCGTTACTGATATCGATAAAGTCTGGCTGACAATTGGCGCCAGTCTGCTGCTCGGCGCTTTTGTCCTGCCGCAACAGACCATATCCTCGATCGGGTTCACGTCTGACGCGCTATTGCACATTGCGCCGTTCTTGGCTGTTTCTATCGGTCTGGCGGCCTATGCTAAGGCCTCGGGCGCGGACAATCTGATCGCTCGGGTGTTTCAGGGCCATGCGGTGCAGATGGTCGTTGCGGCCTCGGTGTTTGGCGCCCTTTCGCCGTTTTGTTCCTGCGGCGTTATTCCCCTGATCGCGGCACTACTGGCGATGGGCGTGCCCCTGGCGCCGGTGATGGCGTTCTGGCTGGCCTCGCCCTTGATGGATCCGCAGATGTTCCTGCTGACCATGGGCACGCTCGGTTTGCCGTTCGCCGTTGGCAAGACCGCCGCCGCCCTGGGCGTTGGCCTGTTGGGTGGCCTAGCGACCCTGGCTTTTCAAAAAGCAGGAGGCTTTTCCTTGCCGCTGCGCGAAGGTGTGGGCGACGGCGGTTGTGGGGCTGGTTCCGTGCGCAGCGATGGCGAGGTGGTCTGGAAATTTTGGCGGGATGGTGCGCGGCGCCTGAAATTCGCCGATGAATCCTTGAAAACGACCTTGTTCCTGGGCAAGTGGCTAATTGTGGCCTTCCTGTTGGAAAGCGTCATGCTGGCTTATGTTCCCGCCGAATCTATTGCCGCTCTGTTGGGCGGCGAGAGCTTCTGGGCCATTCCCCTGGCGGCCATTGTCGGCGTGCCCGCCTATATGAACGGCTTTGCCGCCATTCCCTTGATGTCGGGCCTGATGGAACTGGGCATGGCGCCGGGCGCTGCCATGGCATTCATGGTCGCGGGCGGTGTCTCGTGCATTCCCGCCGCCATCGCGGTCTTCGCCCTGGTGCGTCTGCCGGTGTTCTTCTGGTATCTAGGTATTGCGCTGGTCGGCTCACTTGCCGCGGGCATCGGGTTCCAGATGTTTATTGCCTAACCGGCAATCTTACATTGTCTGAAAATAATCCAAGGCCTTGGCAACAGCCGGGGCCTTGGCCATATTGGAGCCATGAAAGAATTTCAACTCGCTCCCGTGCCCGAGGATGGCCGCCTGACGGAACAGGTCGGCGGCATTGATCAGAGCGGCGCGCCCGTCGATACCCGCGTCGTCGTCGAACAACCCCTGACGTTGTATCTGAATGGCCAGGAAATCGTCACCATGATGACCATCGGCGACCATCCCGATTGCCTGGCCGTTGGTTATTTGCTGAACCAGAACATGCTGCGTTCCGATGACGAGTTGACCAGTATAGATTATGACGAGGAGCTATCGGTCGTCGTGGTGCGGACGGCGCGCAAGACGGATTTCGAGGAAAAGCTGCAAAAGAAAACCCTAACGTCCGGCTGTGCCCAGGGCACCGCGTTTGGCGATATCATGGAACATTTCGACGAGATACTGCTGCCCATGGATGCCGTTCTGAAGACTTCGTGGATCTATGGACTCAGTCGCAAGATCAACCAGCGGCCCAGTCTGTATCTGGCCGCTGGGGCCATTCATGGCTGCGTCCTGTGCGAAGAGGACCGGCCCCTGATCTATATGGAGGATGTGGGCCGGCACAATGCTATCGACAAGATCGCCGGCTGGATGTTTCTGAATGGCGAGGGCATGGTCGGCAAGATTTGTTACACCACCGGGCGGCTTACCTCGGAAATGGTCATCAAGATCGTGCGCATGGGCATTCCAATTTTGATCTCCCGCTCCGGCTTCACAGCCTGGGGCGTGGGTCTGGCGCGTCAGGCCGGCTTGACCCTGATCGGCCGGGCAAAGGGCAAGCGCTTTATATGCCTGGCCGGCGAGGGCCGCCTGGTCTTCGATGCGGATGACTGACAGGCCGCCAATCATCGGTCTGCTACTGGCGGGCGGCGGTGCCCGGCGTATGGGCGGCGGCGACAAGTGTTTGCGCTTCCTGGGCGCGCGCCCATTATTGGCCCACGTGATTGAGCGCCTCTCGCCTCAGGTCGAGGCGCTGGTCCTCAACGCAAATGGCGCGCCTGAACGTTTCGCCGCCTTTGACCTGCCCGTGGTGGCGGACAGCATTCCCGGCATGGTGGGGCCTTTGGCCGGTATCCTGACCGGGATGGAATGGTTGCGCGCGAACCGACCTGAAATTCCCATGATGGTCTCCACGCCTACCGATGTACCTTTCCTGTCCCTGGATCTGGTGGCCCGTTTGACCGCCGCCAAGGCCGGGGCCAGCATCGCCTGTGTGCGCTCGAATGGTAGGACCCATCCACCTATCGCGTTATGGGATGTGGATCTGGCGGACGATCTGCGCCAGGCCATGGAGGGGGAGGAGATGCGCAAGATTGATCTTTGGACGGCACGTCATGAACTGGTGCATGTGGATTGGCCGGTGGAACCATTCGATCCGTTCTTTAACGCCAACCGGCCCGAGGATCTAGAACTGGCGGAGAGCCTGCTCTGATGACCTCCCCCAATCACAATGACCGCCCGGCGGGACGGGCCATTGATATGCTGCTGCTGCATTATACCGGCATGGCGACGGCGGACGCCGCCCTGGCCCGGCTATGCGACGAGGCGGCGGAGGTTTCGGCCCACTATCTAATTGATGAGGGCGGCGAGGTTATTGCCCTGGTGGGCGAGGACCGCCGGGCTTGGCATGCGGGTGTTGCCTGCTGGGCCGGAGAGCGTGACGTCAACGGTTGTTCCATCGGCATCGAATTGGTTAATCCCGGTCACGAATTCGGCTACCGCGCCTTTCCCCAGGCGCAGATGGACGCATTGTCGACCCTGTGCTGGGAGATCCTGGGGCGCCATCCCATACCGCCCCATCGGGTGCTGGGCCATTCAGACGTGGCGCCGGCGCGCAAGGAAGATCCGGGCGAGTTGTTCGATTGGGCCGCCCTTGCGGCGGTGGGCATCAGCCTGTGGCCGGAAGCGTGTGAGGCAAATCCGGCCCTCGTGTTGGCAGATCTCGGATATGACGTGGCTGGTGCCGGGCTGGCGGCCTGCGCCACCGCGTTCCAAAGGCATTGGCGGCCCGCGAAAATCGACGGTGTGATGGATAGGGAATGTCAGGGCATGCTTGCCGGACTGCTTGACCAAATCGTCTGATCACCCCATGTTGCACGGGCCAGACGGCTGGACGGTCGCCCTTTGCTTTATTGCGGGGAGGAAAGTCCGGGCTCCACGAAAAAACGGTGCCGGGTAACGCCCGGCGGGGGCGACCCCAGGGAAAGTGCCACAGAAAGCAAACCGCCCGCCTTGCGAGGTAGGTAAGGGTGAAAGGGTGCGGTAAGAGCGCACCGCGCGGCTGGTAACAGCCGTGGCAGGGTAAACCCCACCGGGAGCAAAACCGAATAGGGATGGCGTGTCGGTGCCGGCTTTGGCTGGAGCCTGACAGGCGTGTTCGCGCCGCCGTCCGGGTAGGTTGCACGAGGCGTCCGGTAACGGACGTCCTAGATGAATGATCGTCCAGCGCCGCCAAATATGGGCCGTGGCGTGGACAGAACCCGGCTTACAGGCCGTCTGGCGCCCAATTCCTAAACCCTGCCTGCCGCCGCGCGGCTGGCCATGCCGCCTTGTTTGCTGATCTCCTTGTGATAGGCGGCGTTGAACAGCAGATAGCTGCCGCAGCGGGCGCAATCAACGTCGTAGCCGTAACAACAGAATGTCTGCTCAAAATTGCCGTCATCGCCAACGTACAACGTCAAGGTTTGGCTGTGAA
This sequence comes from Rhodospirillaceae bacterium, assembly GCA_002731375.1. Taxonomy (GTDB): domain Bacteria; phylum Pseudomonadota; class Alphaproteobacteria. The sequence continues at coordinate 49,188 of PCBT01000054.1, forward strand.
TGGGGCAGTTCTCGCCGCCTGTACCGGTATAAGCCATCGCCCGAAACAATGTTCTAGCGGCGCTCAGTCGCGCTGAACTGGGCGTTTTTGGCGCAGATCCGGATATCGGCCAGCATCGCCCTTTCCATTCCGGCGGCGACCACATAGCCATTCACGGCGGCGATAAACGGCTTGAAGATGTCGGCCCGCTTGGTACAGCCGCAATAGCCTTCACAATTGTAGATATCCTGGCGGTACTTTCGTAATCAGTAAATTCGAAATTGTTGGCGGCGGCATCTTCTAGGTCCCAACCAGCGCAAAAGGCTTTGTCGCCAGCCCCGGTGATAATCGACACCAGGGCATCATCATCGCGAAAGTCTTTCCAGGCGGCTTTCAATTCGTCGTTCATGACGGAGTTCCTGGCGTTGCGCCGTTCGGGTCGGTTCAAGGTGATGGTGGCGATATGGTCCACCTTTTCATACTTGATGGTCTGATAATACATGGCGGCTACTCCTTTGCCTATGCAAGAACAATTAATGTACCCCATGGTGGCAATTGCCCAATAACGCGGCAATCCCCCAAACCAAGCCGATAATAGATGGAATTCACCTGCCCTTGAACGTCAAATGCCCTTTTTTGGCGCTGCATAGGGGCGAATAACCTTAGAAGAACATACGGGGAACACGATCTCGCCACATTGTTTCTCTAGGCTGTCGGCTGGATTTACAGATTAAGCGGGTTTTGCTTGGCTTTTCCATTTGTAGCAACACTTCAGGACCCCAAATTTTGACTTTAAAGGTTCCCGGTAATTATTTGTTTAGTCATTGACGCCCATAAAATGGCATGATATCCCATAAAAGCCCAAATTAGGTATCGTGGCGTGGACTATTTTTGGCGTCTATAGCTGCTGCACTGAGATGGAGCGATAAGGCGTTAACCGAAGACCTTAAGCGAGGACAAGAAACGGGGGTTTGGTCGTGGCACTGTTTTTGTCGCGGTTTGATAACAAGGTGGACCGCAAGGGGCGGGTTTCCGTGCCTGCGTCTTTCCGCGCCGATTTGACCTCCGATGCCTTCGCTGGCGTTGTCGCCTTTCCCTCGCCCGGCAACGACGGCGCCATTGACGGTTGCGACATTGAGCGGATGAAACAGCTGGCCGAAGGCATCGACAGCTTCAATCCGTTCTCCAATGAATATGGCGATCTCGCCACCGCTATTCTGACCAAGTCCCATCGCCTGCCCTTTGATGGCGAGGGGCGGATCATCCTGCCGCAGCAATTGCTGACCTATGCGGGCATTACCAACATGGCGACCTTCGCGGGCCGAGGCGCCACTTTCCAGATCTGGGCGCCCGAGGCCTATGAAGCCTACGAGGCCGAGGCGACCGAGCGGGCCGAGGCGCAAGCCGGCAAGTTCGAATTACAGCGCCGCGACAAGATGGGGGAGGGGGATCGATGAGGCAGAATCCCGCTCCCCATATCCCGGCCATGCTGAACGAAGTCCTGGCAGGCTTGGCGCTGCGCGATGGCGGTATTTATGTGGATGGCACCTTTGGTGCCGGCGGCTATTCGGGGGCGATCCTTGATGCCGCCGATTGCCGGCTGATCGCCATCGACCGGGATCCCGATGCCGTGGCGGCGGGTGCCTCGGCGGTGGCGAAATATGATGGCCGCCTGACCTTGGTGCAGGGCCGCTTTTCCGAAATGCAGCAATTGGCGGCCGAGGCCGGCGCCCCCCAGGTGCAGGGCGTGACCCTGGATTTGGGTGTCTCCTCCATGCAGCTGGACCAGGCCAGCCGGGGCTTTTCCTTTGCCGCCGATGGGCCCTTGGACATGCGCATGTCGAAACGCGGAGAAAGTGCCGCCGACGTGGTCAACAGCCGGGACCAGGACGAGTTGGCCGATATCATTTATCACTATGGTGACGAGCGCCGCTCCCGCACCGTCGCCCGCGCTATTATTCGGGCCCGCGAGGCCGCCCCCATCGAACGTACGTCGGCCCTGGCCGAGATCGTCGCCAAGGCCGTGGGGCCGGCAGGTCGAGGCAACAAGAAAGGCGGCAAGCGTATTCATCCCGCTACCCGCACCTTCCAGGCGTTGCGCATTTACGTGAACAGCGAGATTGAGGAACTGCGCCTTGGCCTTGCCGCGGCGGAGCGTTTGTTGGCGCCCCAGGGCTGGTTGGCCGTGGTTTCGTTCCACTCCCTGGAAGACCGGGAGGTGAAGCAATTCCTCAGCCAGCGGGCCGGCTTGCAACCCGGCGGTTCCCGCCACCGCCCGCCCAATGAGGATCAACGCCCCATTACTTTTCATCTTCCCCGCCGTGGAGCCGTGAAGCCCAAGGAAGCGGAAATGGCCGTCAACCCCCGGGCCCGTTCGGCCCGTTTGCGGGTGGCGCAGCGCACCGATGTTCCAGCCAATGTTATCCCCGCTAATGATGTGGAGGCGGCGTTATGAGATGGCCCATCACCGTTGTCGTGCTGCTGTTGGTTCTGGCCGTATCGCTTGGCCTGTACCGACTGGAATCCGAGGTTCAGCAATTGGAGCGGGACCTGGCGGTTTCAACCGCGAAGGTCGAGGACAACTATCGTGACAGCCGCATCCTGGCCGCGGAATCGAGTTTCCTGAGCCAACCCAGCCGTTTGCAGGCTCTGGCCCAGCGCCATCTGGCCCTGCGCCCCATGGCGATCACACAGGTCGGCACTCTGGCGAGCTTACCCCTAAAGGCAAAGGCGGCGGATACCAAGGATGCCGGCAGCAAAGCCGCTAATTTGCCTGATGGCAAGGCACGTGGCGATGGCGCCGAGAAAGGCCCGCCCGTACCGGGCTGGAAACCGCGCAAGCCACGGCGCGGTGAGCGGATCGTCCTGGCCAGCAGCAGGAGGCCGCAATGACACTGCCCGCCACGTCATACCAAGGCCCTGTGCCTCTTACGGGCGGTCTTGAAGCCGAGATTGAAGATGACACTCATTTGGTGGGCAGCAAGGCCCAGGCGATCCGCATTGGCCGAATCCGGCTGCTGACTGTGGCCCTGGTGTTCGCCGTCAGCTTTTCAGTCCTGGCCGGCCGTTTGATCGAATTGACCGTCATTCGCGAGCCGGGCCAGTCCCTGGCCTCCACTGCCGCCGCGCCTACGAAGTCCACCGCCGGGCGGGCCGATATCGTGGACCGGAACGGTATCTTGTTGGCGACCAACCTGTTGACCGCATCCCTGTATGCCGACGCCAGATCGGTGCCCGATGCGGCCAAGGCGGCGCGGCGCGTGGTTGGCGTGCTGCCGGAATTAAGCCTTGCGGCGGTTCAGGAACGTCTCTCTTCGAACCGTGCTTTTGTCTGGCTGAAGCGGAATCTGACGCCGTCACAACAGGCGGCGGTCAACGGCTTGGGCATTCCGGGTTTGCATTTTCGCGATGAGCAGCGACGCCTGTACCCCCATGGCTCCCTCGAATCCCATGTCCTTGGTTTCACGGATGTGGATGGCAACGGCATCTCGGGCATGGAGAAATATTTCGATCAGGAGATGCGCGACCGCGGCCCCAGGGGCCAGGCTTTGCAGGTCTCGCTTGATGTGCGGGTCCAGCACGTATTGCGCGACGAACTATCGGAGGCTATGGGCCGTTTTCGGACCAAGGGCGCCGCCGGCCTGGTATTGAACGCCAATACGGGTGAGATTTTGGGCCTGGTCTCATTGCCGGATTTTGATCCCAATCATCCCTCTGCCGCGCCGGCCTTGGCGCGTTTCAATCGCGCCACCAAGGGCGTCTACGAACTGGGCTCGGTTTTCAAGGTATTGACCGTGGCCATGGCGCTGGACAGCGGCGCCACGAAAATACGCGGCGGCTATGACGCCACCAAGCCGATCCGCGTGGCTCGCTATACCATTCGCGACAGCCATGCCAAGAAGCGCTGGTTGTCGGTGCCGGAAATTCTAATCTATTCCTCCAACATTGGCGCCGCCAAAATGGCCCTGGACGTAGGTCGCGACGGGCAGCGCCAGTACCTCGACCGTTTTGGCCTGCTGGGCCGGCCCAGTTTAGAATTGCCTGAAGTTGGCATGCCCATCACGCCGGCCCGTTGGGGTGATATCTCGACCATGACGGCGGCCTATGGCCATGGCCTGGCGGTCTCTCCGGTGCAATTCGCTTCTGCCTTCGCGGCCATGGTCAATGGCGGCGTCCTACTGCCCGCTACCCTGATCAAGCGCAAGCCTGGCGAGCGCACGGTTGGCGTCCAGGTAATCTCCGAACGGACCTCGAACCAGTTGCGCCGTCTGCTCCGTGCCGTGGTCGAAAAAGGTACCGGGCGCAAGGCACAGGCGCCGGGCTATCTGGTGGGTGGGAAAACTGGCACGGCTGAAAAGGCCGGTGCCGGGGGTTATCGCCGCAAGGCCTTGATTTCCTCTTTCGTTGCCGCCTTTCCCATGACCGCGCCGAAGTATGTCGTCTACCTGCTGTTGGATGAACCGCAGGGCGATGTGGAAACCCATGGCTATGCCACGGCCGGCTGGACGGCGGCGCCCTTGACCAGCCGGGTGGTCAGCCGGATCGCGCCAATTCTTGGCGTCCGGCCTCAGGACAACGAATCAGCACCCGTGCAACGGGCCATGGCGTTACCATTGTATAGCCGGGTCGACAGCCGGGGCCGGAACATTGCGGTTAACTGAACTGATGGGGAACAACGTAAGCCAGTTGGCGGATAGGGATATTACTGGACTCACGGCGGATAGCCGCCTGGTCGAGCCCGGCTATCTGTTCGCCGCCCTGCCCAGCAGTATCGCCGACAATGCAATCAATGGCGGCGATTTTGTGCTTGAGGCGATCCACCGAGGTGCGGCCGCTCTGTTGGGTCCACCTGGTTTGGCGGCAAAGCTGGACATCACTGCTGATGTGCCAATCATCGAGGACGAAGAACCACGCCGCCGCCTCTCTCAACTGGCGGCGCGCTTTTTTGCCGGCCAGCCCGAGACCACCGTGGCGGTAACGGGCACGTCGGGAAAAAGCTCGGTTGCTGATTTTGTGCGCCAGATTTGGGTTGCCATGGGCCGCTCGGGCGCCAGTCTGGGGACTTTGGGCGTCAACTCCGGACCCTTGCGGCGAAAATTGGCTCATACCACGCCGGATCCGGTTGTCCTGCATGAAGCCTTGCGCGATCTGGCCGATGCGGGCGTGGATTATCTGGCGCTCGAGGCCTCTAGCCATGGCTTAGAGCAACGGCGCCTGGATTGGGTCAAGGTGATGGTCGCGGCCTTCACCAATCTATCCCGTGACCATTTGGACTATCATGCGGATGAGAAAGCCTATCTGCAGGCCAAGCTGCACCTGTTCAACGTCGTCATGGCGCCGGGCGGTACCGCCGTGCTGCCGGCCTCGTCCAGCCTGACGGCGCGATTGCGCGACGCTTGTCAGGCACGAAAGCACAATATTCTGACCTTCGGCGTGGGTGGCGATGTCGATCTGCGGCACCGTGAGATGGTTGGCTATGGGCAGCGATTGATAATTTCGGCCATGGGCCGGCAGGCCGTGCTGGATCTGCCGCTGATCGGTGCCTTCCAGGCCGAGAATGTGCTTTGCGCCATTGCCCTTGTCTTGGCCTGTGGTGAAAATCCTGACGCAGTACTGCCCGCCGCCGCGTATCTGACCGGTGTGCCGGGACGTTTGCAGGCGGTTGCCAGACCAGCGGATAAAGGCGGCGTCTTTATCGACTACGCTCACAAGCCCGAGGCCCTACGCGCCGCCATCACCGCCCTGCGGCCCCATGCCAAGGGGCAACTGGTCGTGGTCTTTGGCTGCGGCGGTGACCGGGACCGTGGCAAACGGCCCTTGATGGGCCGCATCGCAACCGATCTGGCCGATAAGGTCATTATTACAGACGACAACCCGCGCAGCGAGACGCCTGGGGCTATCCGGGCCGAAATTCTTTCTGATTGCCCTGGTGGCATCGAGATCGGGGACCGTGGCCAAGCCATCGCCACTGCCATCGCAACGCTGACCCCGGATGACGTTCTGTTGATTGCCGGCAAGGGGCATGAGACCGGACAGACCATCGCCGGTGTCACCCATCCCTTCGATGACGGACAGGTCGCCGCGCGCATTTTGGCGGGAGGTGATCCATGACCGCCGCCGCTCTGTGGCAAACCGCGGAGGCCGCCGTCGCCTGCGACGGCCAATACAACGGTGACTGGCAAGCCGATGGCGTCTCCATCGACAGCCGGACGGTCCGAGCTGGCGATCTGTTTGTGGCCATCCAGGGACCGAACTTTGATGGCCATGGCTTTGTCGCCGATGCCTTGGCCCGTGGCGCCGCCGCCGCCATGGTCAGCCGCGAGATCGATGGCCTGGACCCCGCCGCGCCTTTGTTGCGGGTCGGCGATACCCTGGCTGGGTTGGAAGCACTGGGCCGGGCCGCGCGGGAACGTAGTGGCGCAAGGATCACGGCGGTTACGGGCAGCGTCGGCAAGACGGGCATCAAGCAGGCATTGTATCAGGCCCTGGCCCGAAGCGCGCCGACCCATGCCTCGATAGGCAATCTGAACAATCATTGGGGCGCGCCGCTAAGCTTGGCGCGAATGCCCGCCCACAGCCGCTATGGTGTTTTTGAATTGGGCATGAACCATGCCGGTGAAATCGCGCCATTGAGCTGCATGGTGCGCCCGCATGTGGCGATCATCACCAATGTGGAGCCGGTACATCTGGAATTCTTTTCTTCGTTAAGCCAGATAGCCGATGCCAAGGCGGAGATTTTCGAAGGGCTGGAGCCGGGCGGCGTGGCGATCCTGAACCGCGATAATGCTCACTATGATCATTTGAAACGGGCGGCCGAGGCAGCTGGCGTCGGCCGGATTATTTCCTTTGGTGCGCACGAGGATGCCCAGGCGCGCCTGATTGGTCTGGCTCAGCACGCCGCCTGCAACTGTATCTCCGCCGATATCAATGGTCAGGCCGTGACCTATAAAGTCGGTGCACCGGGCCGCCACTGGGCCATCAACAGCCTTGCCGTTCTCGCCGCCGTGCGGGCCCTGGATGCGGATTTGGGGCTGGCTGCCCTGGCCATGGCCGAGGTGGCCGCGCCCAAGGGACGGGGCGAACGTAACCGCATCGCCTTCGATGACGGTGATTTACTGATCATCGACGAAAGCTATAACGCCTCGCCCATCGCTATGGCGGCGGCGATTGAAACCCTGGGCGCGGTGGAGGTGGCCGCTCCAGGCCGGCGTATTGCCGTATTGGGCGATATGCTGGAATTAGGTGAAACAGCGCCGGCACTGCATGCCGCCTTGGCCCCAGCGCTGGCCGATGCCGGGGTTGACCAGGTTTTTGCCTGTGGACCGCATATGGCTGAACTGTTCGATACCCTGCCGAAACATATGCGCGGCGCCCACGAGGCGGCGTCGAAGACATTGCTAACGAAGGTCACGGCCAGCGTCCGGCCCGGCGATACCGTATTGGTGAAAGGCTCTTTGGGCCTGAACATGGCGCCCATCGTGCTGGCCTTGCTGGCCTTGGGCAATGCCGATCCAGCAGCGGTCAGCGGATAGGGGGGGCGATGTTATTTAACCTACTCTATCCCTTGGCCGAAGATTTTCAGATCTTCAATCTGTTTCGCTATCTGACCTTTCGCACCGGCGCGGCGGTGATGACGGCATTGATCATTAGTTTTATTCTGGGCCCGCCCCTGATCCGCTGGNTGCGCAGCAAGCAGGGCAAGGGCCAGCCGATCCGCGATGACGGACCGACACGTCATATCGTGGCCAAGCAGGGCACGCCCACCATGGGCGGTTTTCTGATCCTGTTGGCGTTGTCCGTATCCACCCTGTTGTGGGCCGATCTGAGCAATCGCTTCGTCTGGGCGGTGTTGCTAGTCACTGCCGGTTTCGGCCTGATTGGTTTCGCCGACGACTATCTGAAAGTGACCCAGGCCAATGTGCGCGGTTTGCCGGGCAAGCTGAAACTGGTGCTGGAACTGGTTGTCGCCGTGCTCGCCGCCATGTGGATCATGTCGTTCCAGCCCGAGACATTGTCCAGCCATCTAGCCCTGCCGTTCGTCAAAGGCGTGCTGTTTGACCTGGGTCTGTTCTTCATTCCCTTCGCCGCGTTGGTTATGGTGGGTTCTTCCAATGCCGTCAACCTAACCGATGGTCTGGATGGCCTGGCCATTGGACCACTGATTATCGGCGCCTCCGCTTTCGCCCTGATCGCCTATCTGACCGGTAATGTGATCTTCGGCGCGTATCTGCAATTGCACACCGTGCCGGGCGCCGGGGAACTGGCGGTCTATTGCGGCGCCTTGGTGGGGGCCGGGCTGGGCTTTCTGTGGTTCAACGCGCCGCCGGCCATGGTCTTCATGGGGGATACAGGCAGCCTGTCCCTGGGCGGCGGCTTGGGCGCTGTCGCTGTGGTCACCAAGAACGAGTTCGTCCTGGCCATCATCGGCGGTCTGTTCGTGCTGGAAACTGTATCGGTGATCGTTCAGGTAGCCTCTTTCAAGATGACCGGGCGCCGGGTCTTTCGCATGGCACCCTTGCATCACCATTACGAGCAAAAGGGCTGGGCCGAGCCGACCATCGTCATTCGCTTTTGGATCATCGCCGTTATTTTGGCCCTGATCGGCCTGGCCACATTGAAGCTGCGCTGAACGATGATTGTTATAGACACATATCATGACAAAGCCGTGGCCGTGTATGGCCTGGGCCGGACCGGACTGTCGGCGGCCCGGGCTCTGATCGCCGGCGGCGCACGCGTTCTGGTTTGGGATGATGATCCGAACCGGCGGCGCGATGCGGTAGCGCTTGGCGCCGAAGCCGCCGCGCCCTCGTCCGAGGCCTGGGCCGGTATCATGGCCCTGATCCTAAGTCCCGGCGTGCCGTTAACCCACCCGAAACCACACATGGTGGTCGGCCTGGCGGAGCGGCTTGGCGCCGAGGTGCTAGGCGATGTTGAATTGTTTGCCCGTACCCGCCCGGTGGCGGCGGTGGCGACGATAACCGGTACCAACGGCAAATCTACCACGACCTCGCTTTTGCGGCATATCTTGTCCACGGCGGGCCGTGCGGTGCAGGCCGGCGCCAATCTGGGACTGCCTGTCCTGGATTTTGATAATGTCGATGCGACGGGGACCTATGTGTTGGAATTATCCTCGTATCAGATCGATTTGACCACGGGGCTGCGGCCCCAGGTGGTGGCGCTGTTGAATATCAGCCCCGATCATCTGGACCGCCATGGCGGCATGGATGGCTATATCGCAGCCAAGCGCCGCCTATTGCAGATGGCCGATGCCGACGCCGTCCTGGTGCTGGGCAGCGATGATGAATGGTCGGCCCAAATCTGCCGGAACATGCGAGCGGCGGGCCGCAAGGTAGTGGAAGTAGCCATCGGGCGTGAAATTGGCAGTGAAATAGAGGATGGCCTTTTTGTCCGCGATGGCCGGCTGTATCGTGCGGGAGGGGCAAAGCCGGTCACCGATTTGAATGGTATCGAGACCTTGCGCGGCGCCCATAATTGGCAGAATGCCGCTGTAGCCTTCGCCATGGCCGAGGCTCTGGGCTTGGCGGAGGCGCGGATTATTCCCGCCCTGCGCACTTATCCCGGTTTGCCCCATCGCATGGAAGTGGTGGCGCGTCAGGGCGATATTTTGTTCGTCAATGACTCCAAGGCTACCAACGCGGCGGCCGCCGCCCATGCCCTGGCGGCCTATGAAAACATTTTCTGGATCGCCGGCGGCATTGCCAAACAGGGCGGTATTGATGCCTTGGCGCCGTATTTTGCCAATATTACCAGGGCATTCCTGATTGGCGAGGCGGCTGAAAGTTTCGCCGAAAAACTGGGCGCCGGATTGGTTCACGAATTATCCGGCGATCTGACCACCGCTGTGCGGGCGGCCCATGAAAATGCCGTGGCGGCTGGCGGCGGCGTTGTTCTGCTGTCGCCGGCCTGCGCCAGCTTTGACCAATTCGCCTCTTTCGAGGCCCGCGGCGATCAGTTCCATGCCTTGGCCCAGAGCATGATTGGCGACGGCGACAATGGCGATAATGGTGAGCAGCGCCGCGCGGTGGGGGGGCTCGGATGATCTCCTTCGCGCGCACCGATACCTCTGTCGTTGGCCGCTGGTGGTGGACCGTTGATCGCTGGACGCTGTTGGCGGTGACGTTGCTGATCGCTATCGGCACCTTGCTGACCTTGGCCGCCAGCCCGGCCGTGGCCGAACGGCTGCAACTGCAAAGCCAGCATTTTGTTCTTCGCCATGCCGTCTTTTTGCCCCTGGCGGTGGCCGTGATGTTTGTGATTTCGTTGATGAGCCCGCGCGGTGTGCGGCGCATTTCCGTTGTCGGCTTCGCCATTAGCCTGTTGCTAGTGATGGCGACGCTATTTCTTGGCCCGGAGATCAAGGGCGCGACCCGCTGGCTGCAATTTGCCGGCCTGTCCATTCAGCCATCGGAATTCATCAAGCCATGTTTTGCCGTGGTCGCTGCCTGGATGTTGGCCGAGCAACGTCGGCGTGAAGGCGTGCCGGGTGGGGTGATCTGCTGCGCCCTTTTTGCCCTGGTCATCTGGTTGCTGATCTTGCAGCCGGACTTCGGTATGACGGCGGTGGTCGCGGTGGTCTGGTTCGGGCAATGCTTTATTGCCGGGCTGTCCATCGTTTGGGTCGCCGTGTTGTTCGGCCTGGGCCTGGCTGGCGCTATTGCCGCCTATGCCNCCATTTCCCATGTAGCCAGCCGCATCGACCGTTTCATCAATCCTGCCAGCGGTGATTCCTTTCAGATTGACCGGGCCATGGATGCCTTCGGCCAAGGCGGTCTGCTGGGTCGGGGCCCGGGCGAGGGCATGGTCAAACGGGTTTTGCCCGACGCCCATACGGATTTTATTTTCTCGGTTGCAGGTGAGGAGTTCGGCCTGATCGCTTGNCTGATCATCGTTGCCTTGTTCGGTTTTATCACATTGCGTGGCTTTGCCCGCCTGTTGCGCGAGGACGATCTGTTCGTGCTGTTGGCCGCCGCTGGTCTGTTGACCCAATTCGGTTTGCAGGCGGTGATCAACATTGGCGTCAATTTGAACCTGCTGCCCACCAAGGGCATGACCTTGCCGTTCATCTCCTACGGTGGTTCCTCCATGTTGGCTCTGGCCCTGGCCATGGGCATGGTCCTGGCCCTGACACGGCGCCGGCCCAATCTGGGGAGCATGCCATGAAACCGGCCAGCGGTAGCATTATGTTGGCGGCGGGCGGTACCGGCGGGCATGTTTTTCCGGCGCAGGCCCTGGCGGCGGAGTTGGACCGGCGTGGGCGTGTGGTGGATATCGTCACCGATAACCGGGGTCAAGATTTCTCGGGCCGCTTTCCGGGTCAGACTATTCATCATGTGGCCTCCGCGACGCCGTCGGGACGCGGCGTCCTGGGCAAGCTGGCGGCGATGATCAATATCGCCCTTGGTTTCATCCAGGCCCGGCGCTTGATCCGCCAGGTCGGTCCGGCGGCGGTGGTCGGCTTTGGCGGCTATCCGTCCCTGCCCACCATGTTGGCGGCGATTACCCTCTCCGTGCCACGTGCCATTCATGAACAAAACGCGGTGCTGGGCCGGGTTAACCGTCTGCTGGCCCGCCGGGTTGACGTTATCGCCACCTCGTTCCCTGTCACCAAGGGCCTGCCGCCATCCAACAGTCAGCCGAAGCTGGTGACCGGTAACCCGGTGCGTGATGATATCCATGACCTGGCCGGTCAACCTTATGTGGTGGCGGCGTCCGATGCGGCATTCGAAATCCTGATCTTTGGCGGTAGTCAGGGCGCCCGCCGTTTTTCCGAAGTGATCCCGCAGGCTCTGCTGGCTTTGCGGCCTGAACTGCGCCGGCGTCTGTCCGTCGTGCATCAATGCCGGGTGGAGGATCTAGACGCGGTACGCCGGATCTATGACGAGGCGGATATTCAGGCCGAGACGGCTGCGTTCTTCACCGATATGCCGGCCCGGCTGGCAACCGCGCATCTGGTTATCGCGCGCAGCGGTGCGGGCACGGTTAGTGAGCTGGCCATGGCGGGCCGGCCCAGTGTGCTGGTGCCCTACGCCCATGCCACCGACGATCACCAAAGCCGCAATGCCGAAATGTTGAGCTCCGTTGGCGGTGCCTGGGTGCTGCCTGAAGCCGATTTGGACGTGCCCGCCTTAGCGGAGCATTTGGCCATGTTGATGACCGATCCGGACCTGTTGCGCAATGCCGCAAAGGCTGCGTGCGGACGGGCCCAGCCAAATGCGGCCGCGCGGCTGGCGGAAATGGTTCTGGCATTGGCGTCGGGCGAATTGTCCGGGAGGGCCGCCGCATGAGGGCGCTGCCACTGGATATTGGGGTCATTCATTTCGTCGGCATCGGCGGCATCGGCATGAGCGGCATTGCCGAGGTCATGCATAACTTGGGCTATCGCGTGCAGGGCAGCGATCAGGCGGAGGGCGCCAACGTGGTCCGCCTGCGCCAACTGGGGATCGAGGCCAAGATCGGCCATGCGGCGAAAAATTTGGACGAGGCGCGGGTGGTGGTGATTTCTTCCGCCGTGCAGCCAGACAACCCGGAGGTCGTGGCGGCGCGGGAGGCGATGATCCCCGTAGTTCGCCGAGCCGAGATGCTGGCCGAACTGATGCGCCTGAAATGGGCCATCGCNGTGGGTGGCACTCACGGCAAGACGACGACCACTTCCATGGTCGCGGCGATTCTGGATCAGGCGGATTATGACCCGACGGTAATTAATGGTGGCATCATCAATGCCTATGGCACCAACGCCCGTCTCGGTGCCGGTGAGTGGATGGTGGTGGAGGCGGACGAGAGCGATGGCAGCTTCACCAAACTACCCGCGACCATCGCCATCGTCACCAACATGGATCCCGAGCATCTGGATTTCTATGGTGATTTTGAGGCCGAGCGCGCGGCCTTCCAAACCTTTGTCGAGAACCTGCCGTTCTATGGCTCCGCCGTGATGTGTCTGGATCATCCGGAGGTTCAGGCCCTGATCGGGCGCATCTCCGACCGCCGCATCGTCACCTATGGCTTCAGTCCCCAGGCCGCCGTGCGCGCCGTTGATCTTAATGCCTCGCCCACGGGCATGCATTTCGACGTGGCTTTGACGGACCGGGCCAGCGACGATACCAGGTTGTTGCGGGGATGCCATCTACCCATGCATGGGGAGCACAATGTTCTGAATGCCCTGGCGGCGCTCGCCGTCGGTCTGGAAATGAAGATCGATGACGATGTGCTGCTTTCGGCACTGGCCGGTTTCGCCGGGGTCAAGCGCCGCTATGCCAAGACTGGCGAGGCCGGGGGCGTCACGGTAATAGATGACTACGGCCATCACCCGGTTGAGATTTCCGCGGTGCTGCAAGCCGCCCGCGCGGCCTGTGAGGGCCGCATTATCGCCGTCGTCCAGCCCCATCGTTTCAGCCGCTTGCGTGATTTGTTCGAAGATTTCTGCACCTGCTTCAACGATGCCGATGCGGTAATCGTGACCCATGTGCATGCCGCAGGCGAAGAACCCATCGAAGGCATTGACCGCGATGCCCTGATACAGGGCTTGATGGCGCGGGGTCATCGCCGGGTGCTGGCCCTGGATGCGCCCGAAGATCTGCCGGCCACGATCGCGGCGGAGGCGGCGTCCGGCGACATGGTGGTCTGCCTCGGTGCCGGCAGCATCAGCGGTTGGGCCAATGCCTTGCCGGAACAACTGACCGACTTGGCGGGCGTCCCATGATGGCAACCCCAGCGCACAATAAAACATTGCTGTCCCGCTTGCCGGTGGTGCGCGGACGCTATATCGAGCATGTGGATCTTTCGGGCAGCACCTGGTTCCGCGTCGGCGGACCGGCGGACGTTCTGTTCCGGCCCGCCGATGCCCGGGACCTGGCGACGTTTCTGACCGAATGTCCGCGCGACATCCCGCGCACGGTGCTGGGTCTTGGTTCAAACCTGTTGATCCGTGATGGCGGCGTGCGGGGCGTGGTGATCCGCCTGGACGGCGCCTTCAATGAGATCGAGGTTAGCGGCACCACGGTCACCGCCGGCGCCGGCGCGTTGGACGTGAACCTGGCCCGGGTTTGCCGCGATGCCGGTCTGGTAGGTTTTGAATTCATGCGCGGCATACCAGGCACCGTTGGCGGCGGTCTGCGCATCAATGCTGGCGCCTATGGCAGTGCCTTCGGGGATATTCTTGACTGGGCCGAGGCCGTGGATGGCACTGGCACCATGCACCGGGTTGGCCTGGACGAACTGGAGATGAGCTATCGCCATTGCGGCGCGCCCCAGGACTGGATATTCACCAGCTCGCAATTTCATGGCCAGCATGGCGATCAGTGGGAAATAAGTGCTCGCATGCAAGATGTCCGCCTGGCCCGCAAGGAAGGCCAGCCGATCAATACCCGAACCGGTGGCAGCACGTTCAAGAATCCCGGCAATGACATCGCCAATGGCGACTCCAGTGAGCTTAGGGCATGGGAGTTGATCGACCGGGCCGGCTGCCGGGGTCTGGCGCTTGGCGGGGCACAGGTGTCGCAGCTGCATTGCAATTTCCTGATTAATAACGGCGCCGCGACCGCCGCGGATTTGGAGGCGTTGGGCGAGGAAGTCCGCCGCCGGGTTCATGCCCATAGCGGTGTCATGTTGGAATGGGAAATCTACCGCATCGGAGAGCACGACCCCGAGAACGATCTTCCCGAACTGGTCCTGGCGAAGGAAGCGCCATGAGCAGCCATGTCGCGGTCCTGATGGGGGGACGTTCCGCCGAGCGTCCGGTTTCCTTGACCTCGGGCAAGGCCTGTGCCCAAGCCTTGCGCACGGGCGGCTACCACGTCACTGAAATCGATGTCGGTGCCGATCTGGCGGCCCGTCTACTGGAAGTCAAACCCGACGTTGTGTTCAACGCCTTGCATGGGCGCTGGGGCGAGGATGGCTGCGTCCAGGGCCTGCTGGAATTGCTGGAACTACCCTACACCCATTCGGGCGTGCGGGCCTCCGCCGTAGCCATGTATAAGCCGTCCGCTCTGGAGGTTTTCCGGGCTCATGATATCCCATGCGCAGAAAGCTGCCTGTCCACCGTCGCGGCGGTGAATGAAAAGGACCCATTGGAGCGCCCCTATGTTGTGAAACCGCCTAGCGAGGGTTCCACCTTTGGCGTTCGGATCGTTTGGGCCGGTGATAACGAGCCACCAGTGGGCAGTGATTGGCACTATGGCGATGACGTTTTGGCGGAGCGTTATGTTCCGGGCCGGGAACTGACCGTCGCCGTGATGGACGGCAAGGCCCTGGGCGTTACCGAGATTCTGACTGACGACGGCTTCTATGACTATGACGCCAAATACGCTGATGGTGGTTCGCGGCATGTGGTTCCGGCCTCGATCCATGCGGATGTTTACGCCGTGGCGCTGGAGTTGTCCGAGCGGGCGCACGCGGCATTGGGCTGCCGTGGTGTCAGCCGGGCGGATTTCCGCTACGACGATACCGGCGGCGAACCCGGCGCGCTGTATATGCTGGAGGTTAATACGCAGCCCGGCATGACACCGACCTCCCTGGTGCCGGAATTGGCTGCCCATAACAATATTGATTTTCCCGCCCTGGTGCGTTGGATGGTGGAGGACGCCGGATGTCCGCGCTGATGAAATCCAAGAACAGTGTTACCCCGGCGCGCCGCCGGTCCGGCGGTTGGCCCCGGCGGCGGTATGTGGGCCTGTTGCTGGCTTGCGCCGTCATCATGTCGGGCCTGGGCGCTGGTGGTTGGTATCTGTGGCACAACGGCATTGTCGGCAAGACCTTGGCCGTGGCCGGCGCGGAATTGTCAGCATGGGGCGATAAGCAGATTATTGGGGCCGGTCTGACCGTGCAGCATGTCTTTGTCACCGGGCGCGGCGAAACCAGCAAGGGTCAGGTACTGAATGCCATGGGCCTGCGTAGCGGCCAGTCAATCCTGTCCTTTGATCCTGATCAGGCCCGCCAGCGCCTGTTGCAACTGGGCTGGGTGGAGACGGCGCGGGTAGAACGCCGGCTGCCCGATACCATCGTCGTGCTGTTGCGCGAACGCAAGGCCTTGGCCCTGTGGCAGCACAAGGGCCGCCAGGTTCTGATCGATCATGGCGGCAAGGTGATCACCCGGAATAATCTTGCCCGTTTCGCCCATTTGCCCGTCGTCGTGGGCAAGGATGCGCCCAAGACGGCGGCGGCCCTGATCGAGATGCTGTCGCAAAAGCCGGTTCTGTTCGCGCAGGTCCAGGCAGCGGTGCGGATCGGGGCGCGGCGATGGGATGTGCGTTTGAAGAACGGCATCAAGGTTCATTTGCCCGCGGACGATGCCTTTGGCGCCTGGAGCCGTTTGGCGGACCTGGCGGCGGAACATCGGATATTCGAACGGGATGTGGCGGCCATCGACCTGCGTCTGCCTGACCGCCTGGTGCTACGGCTGACACCGGAAGCGACGGCCAGAAAAAACAAGACCGGGAAGGACACCTGAAATGGCCGTGGGTAAAAATGATTTGATCACCGCCTTGGATATTGGCAGCACCAAGGTCTGTTGCTTTATCGCCCGGCCTGATGGCGCGGGCGGCATGCGGGTGATCGGCATCGGGCATCAAATTTCCAGGGGCATGCGCGCCGGCGCCGTGGTCGATATGGATGCGGCGGAGGAAGCCGTGCGTGGCGCCGTGGATGTGGCGGAGCGCATGGCCAAGGAACGGATCGACCGGGTCCTGCTAAGTTTCTCGGGCGGCCGGCCTGCTTCCCGCCTGATCGATGTTGAAACCGATATTGCCGGCCACGAAATTGGCGAGCGTGATTTGAAACGGGCTCAGGCTCAGGCCCATTTGCTGGCCCAGCATGCCAGTGAGGGACGGGAAATCCTTAATACCATTCCCGCCGGCTATAGCATTGACGGTACGCCCGGCTACCGCGAACCGCGCGGCATGTTCGGTACCCGCCTTGGCCTGCGCCTGCATGTGGTCTCCGCAGCCGTTGGCCCCCTGCGCAACCTAAAGCTTTTGGCGGAGCGCTGCCATCTGGAGATCGCCGTCCTGGTGGTCGCACCCTATGCCTCGGGCTTTTCTACTCTGGTCGAGGATGAAATGGATTTGGGCGTGACCCTGATCGATATGGGTGGCGGCAGCACCGATGTCGCGGTCTTTTATGACGGCCATATGATCCATACGGATCAGGTCCCGGTGGGAGGCAATCACGTTACCAATGATATCGCCCGCGGCCTGTCGACTTCATCGGCACATGCCGAACGACTGAAAACACTGCATGGCAGTGCCGTCGCGGGACCAGACGACGAACATGCCATGGTCAGCGTGCCAAGGGTGGGAGAGAGTGGCGCCGATGCGGTGCAGCAAATCTCCCGCTCCATGCTGATCGGCATCATCCAACCCCGGATCGAGGAAACCTTGGAACTGGTCCGTGACCGCCTGCAGGCCTCGGGCCTGGCGCGGACGGCTGGCCGGCGCGCCGTGCTGACTGGCGGCGCGGCCTTGCTGACCGGGGTGCGCGAACATGCGGCCCGTGTCTTGGATAAACAGGTTCGGGTTGGCCGTCCCCTGGGTCTGCACGGTCTAGCCGAGGCTACCGAAGGGCCCGCTTTCGCCACCGCCGCTGGGTTGTTGGCCTATGCCGAGCGCGGGCCGGGCCAGAAACACACGGAATATCTTGCTGAAGCCGCCTCTGGCGATGGCCGCATTCAACGTTTGAGCCGTTGGTTCAAGGAGAATTTCTAGTCATGACGACTACGACATATTTTCAACCCACCGCAACTTCGACCCATCTCGAGTTTGCTTTTCAGTTTCAACCAAAGGCGCAATATCGCATTGCGCACCGGAGCCGCTAGGTAAAGGAGACCTGAGCCATGACCATCAACCTAAATGCCCCGCAAATGACGGAATTAAAGCCTCGTATAGTTGTCATCGGCGTCGGCGGTGCCGGCGGCAATGCCGTCAACAACATGATCTCGTCCGGCCTGGAAGGGGTCGAGTTCATTGTCGCCAACACGGACTCCCAGGCCTTGACGCAAAGCACGGCGGACCGCCGCATCCAGTTGGGCGCGGCCATTACCCAGGGTTTGGGCTGTGGCGCCCGTCCCGATGTCGGCCGGGCAGCGGCGGAAGAAGCCATTGATCAAATTCTCGATCATATGGCGGGTACCCACATGGCCTTTATCACCGCCGGCATGGGCGGCGGCACCGGCACCGGCGCCGCGCCGGTTATCGCCGAAGCCTTGCGGGCCCAGGGCATTCTGACCGTGGGTGTGGTGACCAAGCCGTTCCAGTTTGAAGGCAGTCAGCGGCTGCTCTCGGCCGAGCGCGGCATTGAAGAGCTGCAGACCTTCGTCGACACCCTGATCGTGATCCCGAACCAGAATTTGTTTCGGATCGCCAACGAGAAGACCACATTCGCCGATGCCTTTTCCATGGCGGACGATGTGCTGCATTCCGGTGTCCGGGGAATCACCGATCTGATGATTAATCCCGGTCTGATCAATCTGGATTTCGCCGACGTTAAGACCGTGATGGCGGAAATGGGCAAGGCCATGATGGGCACGGGCGAGGCCGAAGGCGAAAAACGCGCGGTTGAAGCCGCCGAGGCGGCCATCTCCAACCCATTGCTAGACGATGTTTCCATGCAAGGTGCCCGTGGCGTCCTGATCAACATTACCGGCGGCATGGATCTGACATTGTATGAACTTGACGAAGCTGCCAACCGTGTCCGCCAGGAAGTTGATCCCAATGCTAACATCATCGTCGGCTCCGCCATCGAAGATAGCCTGAATGGCCGCATGCGGGTTTCCGTGGTGGCGACCGGCATCGAGATCGGAGAAAATGCCCAGCGGCCGGTGATTACGCCGCGCCTGGCCGCCGTTTCGGGACAGCCCGTTAGCGCGCCGGCGGAAGCCGCACCTGCACAGCCCGCGGCCATGCAGCCCGAGCCCGCGCAGCCGGTCACTGTAGAGCCTGCGGCCGATTCCGCGATTGATAATGTACCGGAGATCGCCGGCGCTACAACGGCAATGGAGGTCGCCATGGAGGCACGGGTGCAAGCGGAGGAACCGCCGGCATTGCCGTTTACCTTTGGCGAGCGCGTTCCGGCTCCGAAACCACCCCAGGCGGAGCCCGAGTCCATGGCGCCCACGGCCTTGGGGAACCAGCGCAAAGCTGATGTCAGCATGGCCGAGGGCCCCTTCAGGGCACCGCCCGCAAGCCGGCCCGAGAAGGACCGTAGTCCACTGCTGCAGCCCGATCCCTTGGCCGAGGCGGAAGCCTTGAACCCAACCGACCAGCCAGCCAAGCGCAAGAGCCGGGGTTTCTCCCTGTTCAGGCGGAAACAAGCCCCTAAGGCTTCGGAAACTGCCACTCCGGCGCCACAGCAGCCACGGCCGGAGCAACTAAGTCCGCGACGGATGCGCCAGGCGATCGCGGCGGATCTTCCAGCGGACATTCCTGCTGGCGCGCCTGTCGATGTAATCGAGGAAACGGCCCCTCCGGCCTCAGCCGTGATGCCGGAATATGTTGAGCCGGCCCACGCGGCGGTGTCCGAACCGGCCGCGCCGGAGCGAAGCCTGCCCCCTGAAACCGCCCAGCCGCTGGCGCCACCCCAGACTGAAGAGGACCTGCTTGAGATCCCTTCATTTCTGCGCCGCCAAGCCAACTAGGGCCAATTTGTGCAAACCAAGACCAGCTAGAAACCGCACCGGCACCAATCTGATATGCCAAAATGGTTAATCAGATTGGCGCCGTAATGAAATGTAATACAGTTTGATTTGAGCATCTTGGGAGCGCTTGCTAATAATATCGTACAAAGTACTCTTTTTTAAGGAAGATTCTGTTTTGCGCATTCGGCTCTTGGGATCACCTTTGAGAATGCGGGAACGGAAAACGGCCTTGTGCAAGGCTTGCTTGATACAGAGTGCCTACGCGCGAGTTTAAGAACCGGTTTGAACGGATAGAAGACGTGGCCAGTAAACAGCAATATACGCTGAAGAATGCAATCCATTGTTCCGGTGTGGCACTGCATCGCGGCATTAAGGTCGCCATGTGTCTACGTCCCGCGCTGGCGGATACGGGCATTGTTTTTCACCGTACCGATCTTCACACCGCAATGGAAACGCCGGCGACGGTGGCCACTGATGCAGACCTACCGGCGCGCTGGGATACGGTCAGCGATACGGTCATGTCGACGACGGTACAAAATGATGCCGGTATAAAAGTCGCCACGATCGAACATTTGATGGCCGCGCTCGCCGGTTGCGGTATCGACAATGTCCGGGTGGAATTGGATGGCCCGGAAGTTCCCATCATGGATGGCTCCTCCGCGCCGTTTGTATTCCTGATCGAATGCGCCGGCCTGCAGCTGCAACAAGCCTGCCGCCGCTCTGTCCGGGTTCTGCGCCGGGTCGAGATCGAGGATGGCGACCGCCGTGCCGCGCTGTTGCCCTCGAATGGTTTCACTGTTGCTCTTGAGATTGATTTCGACAGCCCCGCGATCACCGAGAAAGCGGGTTATTTCGACCTGCACAATGGCGGCTTCAAACGGGATATCTGCCGCGCCCGGACCTTTGGCTTCGAGCGCGAGGTCAGCCGTCTGATGGAACTTGGTCTAGGCCAGGGCGGTTCCCTGGACAATGTCGTGGTGGTTGGCCAGGACGACGAAATCATGAACGAAGGCGGTCTGCGCTATGGCGACGAATTCATCCGCCACAAAGTGCTGGATTGTGTCGGCGATCTTTACCTCGCTGGCGGACCGATCCTGGGCCATTTCGCGGGTCAGCGCACTGGCCATACCTCGAACAATCAAATTCTACGCAAGCTGTTCTCCGACCCCGCCAATTGGGAATACACCCATGATGTGCCGCAGCCTTCCATGGCTCCGATTCAGGCCTGGGCACGGCCCATGGCTGCCATGGGCCGTGACGATACGGTTGTCGCTGTGACGGCATAGAACACTTCCGCGCTTTACTGGCCACGGTTATTATTATCTCCGATCCGTATCTCGGGTCAGGCTGGAATGGGCCCATGCCGGTTTGCCTCTCGCCATGAATATTTGTCCTTAATCCGACTAGGAGTTTCCCTTGCCTTTAAGTGATCCGGCGCCGCGCACCCTCTCGCACACGCGTAATCTTGAACTGAAAGCCTACGAGCGCCAGGACGGCCTGTGGGACATCGAAGGTCATATTACCGACGTCAAGGAAGACGACTATTCCATGCTGGATAGCGAGCGCTCGGCGGACCAGCCGGTGCACGATATGTGGTTACGCCTGACCGTCGATATGGATTTGGTGGTGCGTGCGGCCGAGGCCCAGATGGACGTGGGCGCCCATGGTCCCTGTCACCTCGCTGCACCGAACTATAGCCGCCTGGAAGGCTTGAAAATGGGGCCGGGCTGGAACCGCGCCATCCGCGAACGCTTGGGCGGGGTCGTCGGCTGTACCCACCTGAACGAGATGCTGGCGCAAATGGCGACGACCGCCATGCAGTCTTTGTTCGAAGTGGTGGAAAACATGGAAGACAAGGGCGACGGCAAACTTTTCCTTAGCCCCGGTTTGCGCAATTCATGCTACGCCTATGCCCTGAACAGCACCTATGTGCGCGACTATTTTCCGGATTACTACCAGGCCGACATGCCCTGAAGTCAAGGGCCGGTTACGCCACGGCGCCAATGCTTGTCCCGGCTATTCCTGATTTTTGTCTTGGCCGCCTATGGTGGCGCTGGCCGAACCGCATAGGCCAGATAGTTCACTCCGGCATCCCTGGACAGGCGCCATTCGTCTTGGCGGGGCCAATAGCGTATGCCGGTGACGTTGCGCAACTCGGCGCCGGCGCGGCGTAGGTGTCGGCCCAGTTCGGCGGGTTTGCGGAAACGGCTCCAGTCATGGGTGCCCGTAGGCAGCCAGCGCAGGACATATTCCGCGCCTAAAATAGCCGTCAGATAGGAGCGCGGCGTGCGGTTCAGGGTCGCCAGCAGCAGCGCGCCGCTTGGCCGGGTCAATTCGACCAGGGTCGCCATGAAGCCGGCTACATCGGCTACATGCTCGATCACCTCCATGGAGACGATGGCGTCGAATTGTGCTCCCGTGGCCGCCAGTTCTTCTGCCGCTTCGGCGCGGTAATCCACTGCCACCCCTACCGCGCTTGCGTGCGCCTTGGCGGCGGCGATATTTTCCTCGCCGGCATCAATGCCGGTAATCATGGCGCCCATGCGCGCGAATGGTTCCGACAGCAGCCCGCCGCCACAACCCACATCCAGCAATTTTAGGCCCGTTAGGGGCCGGGGAGAGGCGCTGTCGAGATCAAAATGGCTGCACAATCTGTCCCGGCTGTATTGCAGGCGGGGTGGGTTCAGGCGGTGCAGGGGCGCCATGGCGCCGTTCGTATCCCACCAATCGGCTGCCATTCGGGTAAAGCGGTCAATTTCGCCTGGGTCTATGCTGGCTGCCTGGGCCATGGCGGTCCTTTTTGCTACAACTGCATCATATTCTTGAATGATAGCACACTTTTAGAATTGGATTTTCGCCCCTTATCTTGGTGGAGAAGGAAATTTTAGGAGACCACGATGGGTATGGCGAATGCAGCGCTTGTTCTTGATCTGGTGCAGTGGGTTGCTGTACAGCCCCGGTCCTACGAGGATGTGATGGCGGCCGGGCGAACGTCATGTCCGCGCCTGACGATACGGGAGGATGCGGTCGAGCAGAATCTGCTACGCCGCGAAAATCTTGACGCTTTGGGTGCCATGGTGCGGGTAACGCCAAGGGGGCTCATGTTTTTGTTGCTTCGGGGCGCCCGCCGGCAGGCTGATCGCCCTAAAATACGCTCTTAAGTATGTAAATCGTCCCTTCACTTGTAAGGATCCGGACCTTTGAGTATGTATAGCTGCGCCGGCGGCGGTAATGTGCCGCCTGGCGAGGGAAAAGTGGACGGCAACTCGTTACTGGGAGCCGCCAGGTGAGGTTATGGCACGAATAGTAATGAAATTTGGCGGCACCTCTGTGGCCGATATAGAACGCCTGCGCCATGTCGCGGGCCGCGTGGCCAAGATCGCCGGCGAGGGTAATCAGGTCGCGGTGGTGCTTTCCGCCATGGCAGGGACGACCAATCAACTAATTGAATGGACCCGGGAAATGAGCAGCCTGCACGATGCCCGGGAATACGACGCCGTGGTCTCCACCGGCGAACAGGTCACCATTGGTTTGTTGGCCATGGCATTGCAGGAAAAGGGCATATCCGCCCGTTCCTGGCAGGGCTGGCAGGTTCCCATCCGCACCGATGACGTCCATGGGAGCGCCCGTATCCTGGAGATCGACGGGGCTGATATAATTCAGCGCATGGAGGCCGGCGAAGTTGCTGTCATTGCCGGTTTTCAGGGAATTTCACCCAAGAACCGCATTGCTACTCTGGGACGTAGCGGCTCCGACACCACGGCCGTGGCCCTGGCCGCCGCCTTGAGCGCGGATCGCTGCGATATTTATACGGATGTGGACGGTGTCTACACCGCCGACCCCCGCATCGTGACGGCGGCGCGGAAACTTGATAAGATAACCTACGAAGAAATGCTGGAAATGGCGTCCCAGGGCGCCAAGGTGCTGCAAACTCGATCGGTCGAACTGGCCATGAACCACCGGGTGCGAGTGCAGGTGCTTTCCAGCTTCAATGATACTCCCGGTACTTTAGTTGTTGACGAGGATGAAATCGTGGAAAAAGCGGTGGTCAGTGGCATTACCTATGCCTCCGGTGAGGCCAAGGTAACTCTTTTGCAAGTGTCCGACCGGCCCGGCGTGGCGGCGGCGGTCTTTGGCCCCTTGGCCGAGGCCAATGTCAATGTTGATATGATCGTGCAAAGTGCCTCGCCCGACGGCACCAGCACTGACATGACTTTCACGGTGTCGCGGGCCGATCTGCCCAGGGTTCGGGACATTCTGGCCCAGCATCGTGATGCCATCGGTTTTCAGGAAGTGATCGCGGACGGTGACGTGGTCAAGGTCTCGGTTATCGGCGTCGGCATGCGCAGCCATGCCGGCGTGGCCCAGCGGATGTTCGCGGCCCTGTCCGAGAAAGGCATAAACATTCATGCCATTTCAACCTCGGAAATCAAGATTTCCGTGCTGATCGGCGCCGAATATACGGAGCTTGCCGTGCGCAGCCTGCATTCCGCATATGGATTGGATTCCGCTTGAGCCTGCTTGGGCTCATGGTATCAATCCAAACCGCCGAATGGCTCCGGCGGCGGAGGCGGGCGTGAATCCCGCCGGTCCATCGGGTCCGCGTATCCTGTTACGTCGTTTGCGTGAGGTCATGGCCGGGTCCGGTGCGGCCCAGGAGCGCATGGATCAATTGGTCACGGCCATTGCCGCCAACATGGTGGCTGAGGTTTGTTCGATCTATCTGTTGCGCGACGGTATGTTGGAGTTGTTCGCCACCGAAGGTCTAAAACGCGATGCCATTCATCAGACGACGTTGCGGGTCGGTGAGGGGCTGGTTGGCCAGATTGCGCAATTGGCCAGGCCCATAGCCTTGTCCGAGGCGCGCTCCCATCCCAATTTCGCGGCCCGCCCGGAAACCGGTGAAGAGGATTATCACTCCCTGATGGGGGTTCCAGTGCTGCGTGGTGGCCGGGTCGTGGGTGTGCTGGTGGTGCAGAACAAAACCAACCGAGACTATGTGAACGACGAGATCGAGGTCATGCAGACCATCGCCATGGTCCTAGCAGAAATGGTTGGTGGTGCCCTGCAGGAGGAGGTGCCGGGCGTTGGGAACATCGGTTCCGACGGCCTGCCTCGGCGCCTGGCCGGGTTGGTGTTGAATGACGGGCTGGCCCGTGGGGTGGCGGTTCTGCACGAACCGCGTATCGTTGTTGAGCAACATGTCGCTGATGATGTTGATATGGAGGCTGAGCGACTGAACACCGCCATGGCGGAGTTGCGGGCCCAGGTCGATGGCATGTTGCAAGCGGCAATAGCGGAGCCCGGCGGCGAGTCGCGCGACATTTTGGAAACCTATCGCATGTTTGCCCGCGACAAGGGCTGGATGGCGCGCATGCGTGAAGCAATCCAGGGCGGCCTAACGGCGGAAGCAGCGGTGGAACGGGTGCAGGTGGAAAACCGGACCCGCATGTCGGAAATCAGCGATGCGTATCTGCGCGAGCGCCTGCACGATCTAGAAGATTTGTCCAATCGCCTGATGCGCCATTTGACCACGAATGGCGGGCAGTTGAATGATGATGATCTGCCTGATCAGGCAGTGGTGGTAGCCTGGAACATGGGACCGGCGGAATTACTGGACTATGACGTCGAGCGGATCAAGGCCCTAGTCCTGGAAGAAGGCTCGCCGACCTCGCATGTGGCGATAGTTGCCCGTGCCTTGCAGATTCCCGTCATCGGGCGGCTGGATCAATTGCTCGACATGGTCGAAGCCGGCGATGATCTGGTTGTCGATGGCGACAATGGACAACTGTTCGTACGACCCGGCGCGGATGCATTGGAAGCCTTTGGCGCCAATCTGGAATTGCGTCAGGCCCGTGCCGCCCGCTATGCCGCGATGCGGGACAAGCCGGCAGTGAGCAAGGATGGCACCCGTATTCATCTCAATCTGAACGCCGGGCTGCTGGCCGACCTGCCGCATCTGGGCGAAACCGGCGCCGATGGCATCGGTTTGTACCGGACCGAGCTGCATTTTATGGTCCGGGCAACATTGCCAACCGTATCCATGCAGACCGAATTCTACAGCCGGGTGTTGGACCAGGCCGGCGAGCGTCCGGTGGTCTTTCGTACCCTTGATGTGGGTGGCGATAAGATGCTGCCGTATTTGACCCGCTATGACGACGAACAGAACCCGGCCATGGGCTGGCGTGCGATCCGTCTGTCTCTTGACCGGCCCGTGTTGCTGCGCATGCAGATCCGGGCCTTGTTGAAGGCAGCCTCCGGCCGGCCCTTGGCGATGATGTTTCCTATGATCGCCGAGGTCTCGGAATTCGTGGCGGCTCGCGCTCTGTTGGACCGTGAGGTCGAGCGCCAAAGCCGCATGGGCGAGGACGGGCCGTCATCGTTGCAGGTCGGCACCATGTTGGAAGTTCCCAGCCTGGCCTGGCAATTGGCGGCTTTGTTGCCATTGGTTGATTTCATTTCCATCGGCAGTAACGATTTGATGCAATTTTTGTTTGCATCTGACCGGGGCAATCCGCGCCTTGCCAACCGGTATGACGAATTAAGCCCCTCGGCCCTATCAATCGTGCGCGACATTGTACAGCGTTGCGATGCCGCTGGCGTGCCGGTCAGCCTGTGCGGTGAAGCAGCTGGCCGGCCGGTCGATGCCATGGCCCTTATTGGTTTGGGCCTGCGTAGTATTTCCATGGGCGCGGCTTCCATCGGAGCAGTAAAAATGATGGTGCGGAGCCTAGATTTGGAAGCTTTGCAGGACTTTATGTATGATATTTATGAGTCTCCGGAGCATAGTTTGCGCGCCGCTTTGACTAAGTTTGCCCAAGATCATTACATTTTAATTTAAACCTATGCATTTGCTTGATTTTTTAGATCTGGTAAAAAATTATCATTAAGTTATCCATAGCGTCTCGCCATTAGCTTGAACGATGGCGTGCGGAATACTATGTACGGTGCGCGTTGTCTGGCCAGCGGGACTGAATCTGGAAGAAGATGTCATGACTGATCGAAAGATTGCGGATGAGCAGCCCGAAGACACGGGCCCCGGTGCACTGAACAGAAAAGGCGCCTGGCTGCGTGGGATCGCACGAGGGTTGCATTTGAAACAAATCGACGAGCAGGTTGATGCAGGTTGATGATGATGCCTATGACGGTATTGGCGCGGGTATGCGGGCCGAGCGGCAGCGCCGGAATCTTTCGATAGCCGATGTCGCTGCCACGCTGCGTATCCAGCAGACATATTTGGTGGCCTTGGAAGAAGGCTGGACTGATGATTTGCCGGGCCCCACCTATGCCATAGGCTTTTTGCGTACTTACAGCGAATTTCTGGGCCTGGATGGCGAAGAGATTATTCGCCAGTTCAAGCGCGAGGCGGCCCTGAGCCCCGTGGAACGCCGCTTGGTCTTTCCCGAACCCTTGGAAGAGGCCCGGCGCCCAGGCTTGAGCCTGGCATTGATATCGCTTCTGGTGGCCGGTGCCGTTTATGGCGGTTGGATATTCCTCGAACAACGTGATCTTGCACCGATCGAGACGGTGGCCGAACCGCCACAGCGGCTGGAGCCCTATAAGGCAGCCACGGATGCGGAGAAGCCTGTCGAGGCCTCGCCGCGAGAAACAGCGGCGCTCACGACGACAACCACGACAGCGGAAACAAAAGCGGCAATGGCGCCACCTTCGCCGGAGGTCGGTGCCGGTGTGCCGCAAGCAGAGCAAAAGCTATCCGGGCCGAAAAATGCCGAAGCTGGTGAAGCTGATACAACGGCGCCGTTGGCATCCCTTGAACCCCAGAAAGATCCGCTGCAATCGGCAACTCAGGCTCCAATGCAGCCCCCCGGGCAAGCTTCTGGCCAGATATCGGAACAATCGTTTGATCAGGCTGCCGTGGAGGTGCAGGCAACGCCTAGTGAGGGTGAGCGCGCCGCCGCGGCCGATGTCAGCGGCCTTGCAAATACCGCTGACACGGCCGATGCGGCGGCGCAGTCAGATACCGCCGTCAGCATCGGTGAAATGCCAGTGACGGCGAATGCGGCCACGCAGGATAATGAAACCTCCACCGAAGGATCCGCCGCTGGGTCTGCCGAAATGGCATCAAATGACCGTGATGATAGCGCCAAACCGGCTATTCAGGAGGAAACAGCGTCTGCCGTGACGATGGTCGAGCCCTCCAGAGCCCAGCCCAATGCGCTGGATGCCTCACCCTTGCCATTGCCCGCGCGTGAGGGCAGCGACGTGGATACCGCGCCCGCCATGCCGGCGATCCAGGCCTCCATCACGCCACCACCACCACCGGCAGCGCCCTCAGCACCGGAGCGACCGCATTTCGAATCGAGCGGTGAAGAGGCGTCCGACAATGGCGCCGGCGTCACCTCTCTGAAGGCCACGTCCGACAGCCTGGGTCATCGTCCGCAAACCTATGGCGCCTCCAACCGTGATGTCCGGGTGGTGCTGCGGGCACGGGCTGAATCCTGGGTGCAAATACAGGGCGCCAACAACGAACTGCTGCTGACCCGTATGCTGCGGCCGGGCGATAGTTATCAGGCGCCGAACCGCACCGATCTGGTCCTGATGACGGGCAATGCGGGCGCCATAGAGATCATGGTGGATGGCGAGGCCTTGGGCACGCTCGGTCCCATGGGGCAGGTGCGCCGCAACATCAAGCTGGATGCGGAGCAATTGCGCGGGCAAATGCAGGTAACGGAGAGCCCCCGAGAGGAAGGGCGTTAGGGCCTTTTATCGACAGCAAATTATTGCTATTGCATCTCTGACCGGTCCACGGCTGTGTTGACCGGCCAGAAAATATGAGCGCCATTCCATGAGCCTGCGTCCCTATCGCGATATTCACCGCCGCGCCTGCCGCCAAGTTATGGTCGGCGACGTTGCCGTGGGCGGCAATGCCCCGATCACCGTGCAGTCCATGACCACGACGCTGACCCATGATGTGCCCGCCACCGTGGCGCAAATCCATGCGCTGGAAGTGGCTGGCGCCGATATTGTCCGCGTTTCCTGTCCGGACGAGGCATCCTCGGCGGCGTTGCACCAAATTGTCGATCAGACTACTGTGCCGATCATCGCTGATATTCATTTTCATTATCGCCGGGCATTAGAGGCTGCGGACAATGGCGCGGCCTGTTTGCGCATCAATCCCGGCAATATTGGTGCCGAAAGCCGGGTGCGTGAAGTGGTCCATGCGGCGCGTGCCAACGGCTGTTCCATGCGTATCGGCGTCAATGCCGGCAGCCTGGAAAAAGAACTGCTGGAGCGGTATGGCGAGCCCTGTCCGGAGGCCATGGTAGAAAGCGCCCTGAACCATGCCCGCTTGTTGGAAGACAATAATTTCGAGGATTTCAAAATCTCGGTCAAGGCATCGGATGTATTCCTTTCCGTCGCCGCCTATCAGTCCTTGGCCGAGGTCTGTGACTATCCCCTGCATCTGGGTATTACTGAGGCTGGTGCCCTGCGCGGCGGCACTGTCAAATCTTCGATTGGCCTGGGCCACCTGTTGTGGGCAGGAATTGGCGATACGATCCGGGTCTCGCTTTCCGCTGATCCGGTCGAGGAAATCCACGCCGGCTTTGAAATTCTAAAATCTCTTGGTCTGCGCCATCGTGGCGTTTCCATTGTCAGTTGCCCCTCTTGTGCCCGGCAAGCCTTCCCCGTGATCAAAACGGTGGAGGCGTTGGAGCAGCGCCTGGCCCATATCGCGACACCCATGACCCTGTCCATCATGGGCTGTGTGGTCAACGGACCGGGAGAGGCAAAAGAAACCGATATCGGCGTCACGGGTGGTGGCCGGGGCACCCATATGGTGTATCTAAGCGGTGTCGCTGATCACAAGATCGGAGACGAAGGTTTTGTCGATCATGTGGTAGATCTGGTGGAAAAAAAAATCGCGGAATTGCATGCCGCGGCGGCGGAGTAATTCAGTATGGCGAAGATACAATCGGTGCGCGGCACCCACGATCTGGTCGGCGAGACGGCGGCTGCGCACAATTATGTTGTCGCGGCGGCGCGTGACTGCGCCCTGCGCTTTGGTTTCGAGGATATCGATCCGCCGATCTTTGAATTTACCCCCGTGTTCGTCCGCACCATGGGCGGGGGCTCGGATGTGGTGCGCAAGGAAATGTACTCCTTCACTGACAACGGCGGCGAGGATATCAGCTTGCGCCCGGAATTTACCGCCGGCATTTGCCGCGCCTTTATTTCGGGCGGTATGCAACAGAACCTGCCGTTGAAGTTTTTCGCCCATGGCCCGGCTTTTCGATATGAACGGCCGCAAAAAGGCCGGCAGCGCCAGTTCCATCAGATTGATGCGGAGATCCTGGGCGTGGAAGGCCCTGGCGCGGATATCGAGATCATCACCCTGGGTGCGGAAATTCTTCACGACCTTGGCATTCTGGGCGCCTGTGTGTTGGAACTGAATACCCTGGGCGATCCGGAAAGCCGGCTAGTGTACCGCGATGCCCTGGTGGCTTATTTTTCCGATCACAAGGATAAACTTTCCGAAGACAGTGTCGATAGGCTGGGCCGCAATCCGTTGCGTATCCTTGATTCCAAGGATGACGGCGACCGGGAAATCGCCGCCGGCGCCCCCTTGATGGCGGAATTCCTAAATCCCGCGTCCGCTGATTTCTTTGCCGCTGTTTGCGAGGGTCTGGATACGCTTGGTATCGGATATAATCTCAACCAGCACCTGGTGCGCGGCCTGGATTATTACACCCATACTACCTTTGAATTCGTCACCAATGCCCTGGGTGCCCAGGGTGCGGTGATCGCGGGCGGGCGCTATGACGGCCTTATCAAAATGCTGGGCGGACCGCCCACGCCTGGAATTGGCTGGGCCGGGGGGATTGAACGCCTTGGCATGCTGGCAGCTCATGCACCCGCGCCTGTCCGTCCCATCGCGTTCGTGCCCATGGGGGATGCGGCGGAACGTCTGGCGCTGAAACTATGCCATGGCCTGCGCCGGGATGGTTTCACGGTGGATATGGCGTTTCGCGGCAACCTTAGCCGGCGTCTGAAGCGGGCCAACAAGCAGAATGCAAGGGCAGCATTGATTCTGGGCGACGATGAAATCGCCAAGGGTGTCGTCACCCTGCGGGATCTTGATGGCGGCGGCCAGCAGGACGTTGCCCTGGACGACATAGCCGTGCATCTGCGAAAATTAACCCCATGATCGGTGAAGAACAAATAGACAGCATCCTGAAGCGTCTGGCAGAGCTTGAAGCCACTATGGCCGAGGGTGGCGCGAGCGACGATTTCGTGCGCCTGTCGAAGGAATATGCGGAATTGTCGCCGGTCGCCAAGACGGCCCAGGCGGTGCGCGATCTGCGCATGGAAATCGCCGATTTGGGCGGCATGGTGGACGACCCTGACAGTGACGCCGAAATGCGAGAGCTGGCAACGGAGGAAATGGCAGCAGCGCGGGAGCGGCTGCCCGCATTGGAAGGCGCTTTGCGAATCGCCATGCTGCCCAGGGATGCCGCCGACACCAAGAACGCCATATTGGAAGTACGGGCCGGCACGGGGGGCGATGAAGCAGCCCTGTTTGCGGCGGACCTCCTGCGCATGTATCAACGTTATGCCGAGATCAACGGCTGGAAATTCGAGTTGATGGACATGAGCGAGTCCTATCTGGGCGGGATCCGCGACGCTGTGGCTTCGATCATGGGCCGGGGCGTGTTCGCCAAGCTGAAGTTTGAATCCGGCGTGCACCGGGTGCAACGGGTGCCTGAAACCGAGTCCCAGGGCCGCATCCATACCTCCGCCGCCACCGTCGCCGTGCTGCCCGAGGCCGAGGAGGTGGATATCGAGGTCAATCCATCCGACCTGCGCGTGGATACCTATCGCGCCCAGGGCGCCGGCGGCCAGCACGTAAACAAAACGGACTCGGCCATTCGCATCACGCATCTGCCGACCGGGGTCGTGGTGCAATGCCAGGATAACAAGTCGCAACACAAGAACCGGGCCAAGGCCATGAAGGTCCTGCGCGCACGCCTGTATGATGCCGAACGGCAAAAGGTCGAGGGCGAACGTGCCTCATCCCGCAAGGAACAGGTTGGCAGCGGCGACCGCTCCGAACGCATCCGTACCTATAATTTTCCCCAAGGCCGGGTCACCGATCATCGTATCAATCTGACCCTGTATAAGCTGGAAAAGATGATGAGCGGCGAAGCGGTGGACGAAGTGGTGGACGCCCTGATCGCGGATCATCAGGCAAGTCTGCTGACCGATCTAGAAGATCATGGCTGATGACAACGAGTTTCCATCAGATTTAACCTTGCGCCAGGCCCTGGCTACGGCCGGCCGGAAATTGCGGGACGCCGGCGTCGAGGACGCCATGCTGGATGCTGCGCTCTTGTTGGCGCATACCGTCGGAGGCGACCGTCTGACCCTTGTCCGGGATGCCGAGCGACGACTGAATGCCGTGGAAACCCAGACTTTTACAAAGCTGGTCACGGCACGCGCCGCGCGCCAGCCGGTTTCGCGTCTGTTGGGCCGGCAGCAGTTTTGGAGCCTGGATCTGGGCATTGGGCCGTCAGTGCTCGACCCCCGCCCCGACAGCGAAACCATTGTTGAAGCAGCCTTGGCGCAATTGCCTGACAAGAATGCGCCGTATGAGATTGCCGATTTCGGCACTGGTTCGGGCTGTTTGCTGCTGGCCCTGTTGGTGGAGCGGCCACGGGCCCGTGGTCTGGGTATTGATATCTCTCCCGCCGCCGCCGGCCAGGCCCGCTGGAATGCCTGCGCGCTGGGTCTTGCCGTTAGAAGCAGTTTCATGGCCGGTGATTGGGGCACGGGCTTGGCTGGGGGGCCTTGGGGGCGCTTTGATATGATAGTTTCCAACCCGCCCTACATCGCCTCCGCCGACATTGCCGGCTTGGCGCCCGAAGTGCGTTGTCATGATCCATGCTTGGCGCTGGACGGCGGCGGTGATGGTTTGGCGGCCTACCGCGCCCTGGTGCCGGACCTGGGGCGGTTGCTGCGGCCAGGCGGGCGGGCGGTTCTGGAATACGGCCAGGGGCAGACTTCGGACCTGAAACAGATCCTGACAATGTCCGGCTTGGCCGTTGAAAGTTGCCATGCCGATCTGGCCGGGGTGGAACGCTGCCTGGTTGTATCCGCCCCTGCGTAAAAGCGTATGTTAAAAAAAGGGTTGGTTTTTGTGTCGTCAGGGGCTAGGTTCACTGGTGAACGGCAAGGAACGGCCATCGCGATCAGTTGGAACTCTGTCGTGACGGGACGGGCGGTTCCCAAGAGACATACCCACATTGCAGTCTGGAAATCTGAGGCCCATAATTTTAGGCCAGCATAATACAGACAACCTGAACGCAAATGGCATGTCTTATTTCGATTGAAGGCGTTGGCGAAAGATCCGCTGCTGGCAATCCAGCGGGTGGGTCGGGGTTGGAATACCTGTTTAAGATTATTTGCTTAAGACAACCCGGCTGATGTGTAGATCTTGGGAATCTTGAATTGGCGTTCGAATTGTAGACACAACTCAAGACGGTGCTATGAGACAGAGCGGACCCCAAAGAAGGGGACGTGGCCGTCCCAGCGGTCGCAGGGGGTTTAACAACTCCCCAAATCGAAGCTATGACAGCAGCGGACCGGACATTAAGGTCCGGGGTACGGCGTCGGCGGTGTATGACAAATACATGGCGTTGGGCCGCGATGCGGTGTTGTCGGGCGATCGCGTCGCGGCGGAAAATTTCTTCCAGCACGCGGAGCATTATTACCGCCTGGTGCAGGCCAATAAACAGCAGCAGCAACAGGTTGGTGAAGGCGATCAGCAGCGCGACAACCGGGGCCGGGGACAGCAGTCCCGCGGTGGCCGTGGCAACGATAATACGGCCACCGAGAGTGATGGCGGAAAAACCAACGGAGACGATGGCGCGGCGGAAGAAGAGGCAAAAGTTGTCGCCGCCACGGAAAGCCTGGACGACGATGGCGATACGAATACGGACGCCAATACGAGTTCTGGCGCGGAAGTAGTATCGACACCTTTCGTAGGGGAAGCGCATTCCGGGGACGGCGAGGATCAACCTTCCGCACCCATGAACCCGGCGGAATTGGCGGCCATGTCGGAAAGCGGCCGCAAGGCGCGCGGCGCCAATGGCCGGGGCCGGCAAAGGAAAGACAATCAAGATAACGATGGCCCGGATGCCGCGCCTCGCCAGCGACCGCGCCGCCGCCCTGTACCGGCGCCTGAGGTCGCCGAATCCCCGGTATCCGAGGCAACCCCAGAAGCGGCCCCAGAAGCGATTGCCGCGGAGAGCGAAACGCCGGCTCCGGCTGGTGCCGTCGTCACTGAGGATGTCGAATCTAACTAAACCACTTCCACTTTATTCTGCTGGTGTTACGGTGTTGCCAAGTTTGATGCTGCCGCCCTGGATGACTTCGAGATAGATGCCCATGTCCGCATGGCCGAACGCCTGTTGCAGTTGCAGCGGTATGTTGGCGTCACGGCTTGCGGTTTCCAGGTTCACATTGGTGGCGGCGCAGCGCTGGGTTCTGGAAAAAGCCCGAACCATGACCTCGTTACCGATCTTGATGTCCACGCCGCCGCCTTCCGCGCACCAATCGAACTCCTGCCAGGGCTGGCCGGTATCAAAATACAGATTGGCGCGAAAGCGCAACGGGTCCAGAGGGGTTTTCATCACTCGCTCCAACTCCCGCAGGCTGGAGATATTGATCAGCGAGATGCAATGGCGCGGCATGTCGGAAAAGGTATGATTGCGCGCGCGCAACAATTTTGGACTGCCGCGCATTTCGTCGCCCATATAGGCCGCAAAAAACTGCTCGATCATCTGCCGTCCCACGGGCATATCAAGACGGCCGCGGGCCACCTGTTTGCCTTCCCGTTCGATGACCAACTCCTGGCTCTCGTCATGATAGCGGCAACGCAGTGCGGCCAGGCGCTCATTCCGCGCCAGCATCAGGAATTTGCTCTTGGGCAGAAACTTCGGATTGACGGCATCGAACTGGGTCGAACCATGGGCCAAGGCAAAGGCCCGGTCTAACGGTATGGCCCGGCCCGGCGACAGTTCTGCCTTGGACATTGGCTCCGGGCTTAATCCCTTGACCGGATAACGGAAGATTTGGGCGATACGGCTCATAATTTTCTCAAATAAAAACTGTTGTTTTGCAACGTGATAGGGCCTTGTGTTGCGCGACGGCAACACCATATTCAGAGTATGTTATGGACTGCCGTGGTTGCTTCATAGAAGGACCGGGCATTGACTGCAAGGCGTTGATGGCAGGCTTGCCGATTGTATGTTCCCATATATGCGGGGTGTACGGAGAGGCTGCTCTGGGACGCGCTTGAAAGGAATGTAAAAAATGGATTTCGAAAAGTATACCGAACGCAGCCGTGGCTTCGTGCAAGCGGCGCAAACTCTGGCCCAAAGATCCGGCCATCAGCAATTTACCCCGCAACATCTGCTCAAGGTTCTGCTTGATGACGAGGAAGGTATGGCTGCCTCGTTGATCGCGGCGGCGGGCGGTGATGTGAAGGCGGCGCGGACCGCCAATGAGGCCGTTCTGGACAAGATGCCCAAGGTCGAGGGAAGTGGTGCTGGACAATTGTACATGGCACCTGAAATAGCCCGCCTGTTTGAAGCCGCCGAGCAAGTTGCCGATAAGGCCGGCGACAGTTTCGTTACCGCCGAACGGCTATTGTTGGCCTTGGCCCTGGCGACTTCCACACCAGCCGGCACGGCCTTGGAAAAGGCTGGCGTGACGCCACAAAATCTGAACACCGCCATCAATGAGCTGCGCAAAGGCCGTACAGCGGACAGCGCCACGGCGGAAAACGCCTACGATGCCTTGAAGAAATATGCCCGTGATCTGACTGAAGCCGCGCGTGAGGGCGGGTTGGATCCGGTGATTGGCCGGGACGAGGAGATCCGCCGCACAGTGCAGGTGCTCTCACGGCGGACCAAGAACAATCCGGTGTTGATCGGTGAGCCGGGCGTGGGCAAGACGGCGATTGTCGAAGGCTTGGCAATCCGCATCATGAATGGCGACGTGCCCGAAAGCCTTCAGAACAAAAGCCTGCTGGTGCTTGATCTCGGCGCCCTGATCGCAGGTGCCAAGTTTCGCGGCGAGTTCGAGGAGCGCCTGAAAGCTGTCCTGGCGGATGTCGAGGCAGCGGAAGGCGAAATCGTCCTGTTCATTGACGAATTGCATACCCTGGTCGGCGCCGGTGCGGCGGAAGGCTCCATGGATGCCTCCAACCTGTTGAAGCCGGCCCTGTCGCGGGGAGAGTTGCACTGTGTTGGTGCCACCACGTTGGACGAATACCGCAAGCATATTGAAAAAAATGCCGCCCTAGCCCGGCGGTTCCAACCCGTCATGGTGTTGGAACCAACGGTGGAGGACACTATTTCCATCCTGCGCGGCCTGAACGAGAAGTATGAATTGCATCACGGCGTTCGCATCTCGGACGGTGCCCTGGTGGCCGCGGCGACCCTGTCGAACCGCTATATCACAGACCGTTTCCTGCCGGACAAGGCCATTGATCTGATGGATGAAGCGGCCAGCCGCATTCGCATAGAGATGGATTCCAAGCCCGAGGAAATCGACGAACTCGACCGGCGCATTATCCAGATGAAGATCGAACGCGAAGCCTTGAAGAAGGAGGATGATGATGCCTCCCGCGACCGGCTGGAGACGCTAGAGGGCGAGTTGGCGAATCAGGAAGAGCGTTCGACCGCCCTGACCGCCGCTTGGCAGGGTGAAAAGGATAAACTGGGCGAGGCGCAGGAGTTGAAGGAACAGCTCGACCATGCCCGCCTGGAGGCCGATACGGCACAACGCCAGGGCGATCTTGGCAAGGCGTCGGAGCTGACTTATGGCGTCATTCCGGACTTGGTCAAGCGTATTGAAGAGGCCGAGTCCGACGGCAGCAATGGCAATTCAGCAATGCTGCGCGAGGTCGTGGGCGAAGAAGACATCGCCGCCGTCGTGGCCCGCTGGACAGGTATCCCGGTGGAGAAAATGCTGGCCGGCGAACGGGACAAATTGCTGGCGATGGAACGGCGTCTTGGCGGCCGCGTGATCGGTCAGGAGGAGGCGCTGTCCGCTGTCTCCAACGCCGTGCGCCGGGCCCGCGCCGGGCTGCAGGATCCATCCCGCCCCATCGGTTCCTTCTTGTTCCTGGGCCCCACTGGCGTAGGCAAGACTGAATTGTGCAAGGCCCTGGCGGAATTCCTGTTCGATGATGAAGTCGCCATGACCCGCATTGACATGTCGGAATATATGGAGAAGCACGCCGTGGCCCGCTTGATTGGCGCACCGCCCGGATACGTCGGCTATGATGAAGGCGGTGCCCTGACCGAGGCGGTGCGGCGGAGGCCCTATCAGGTGGTGTTGTTCGACGAGGTGGAAAAAGCCCACGCCGATGTATTCAACGTGCTGCTGCAGGTGCTGGACGATGGCCGCATGACCGACGGTCAGGGCCGCACCGTCGATTTCACCAACACCATCATCGTTCTGACCTCCAACCTGGGCGCAGAGCATCTTGCCGCCTTGGGCGATGGCGAGGGTTCCGAGGCTGCCCGTGGCGATGTCATGGCCATGGTGCAGCATCATTTTCGGCCGGAATTCCTCAATCGCCTGGACGAGATCATTTTGTTCCACCGTCTGGCCCGCGAACACATGGGCGGTATCGTGGATATCCAGCTGCGTCATTTGGCCAGCCTGTTGGCCGACCGGCAGCTTGAGCTGTCCCTGGATACAGCGGCACGTGATTGGCTGTCCAAGGCCGGCTATGACCCGGTCTATGGTGCCCGTCCCTTGAAACGGGCGATCCAGCGGCAGCTGCAAAATCCACTAGCCAATCTGATCCTGGAAGGTGCCATCGGCGACGGCGAGACCCTCAACGTTTCCGCCACCACGGACGGTCTGACCATCAACGACCGCCTGATCGAAGCGGCGTAAGGGGTATTCGAATGACTGCCAAGCCCGGCTATGTCCGGGCTTGGTGTCGTTTTGAACTATTTATCCCGCGGCGTCGATAGATGCGCGGCGGTGATTGTCATCAGCGACAGGATGGCGAAGGCGGCGGATAACAGGAAGACCATTCCCGGCATGTCGCCGTCCAGCAGCCAGCCGAACAGTACCGCCACGGCGCTGATGCCTACGGAGTAGCCGACAAAAACGAAGCCGAACACCTTGCCCGTATCGCCCGGAGGGATCAGCGCCCGCACCATCAGGTCGCGGGGCGGCAGGACAGCGCCCAGGCCGATACCGCTAAATACCATGATGGCCACCAAGACAGCGCCGCCTGGCGCCACCAGCGCCGGCAGCACGCTCGCTGCTGCCGCCAAAAGCATGGCGCCGGCGGCGGTCACATGATGGCGCGGGTAGCGGTCGGCAATGATGCCGGCCAGCAAAATGCCGCCCACCACGCCAAACAGATGTCCGGTCAGGGCGGCGCTGGCCAGATCAACGCTCAGGCCATGCAGGTTCATCAAGGCGCTAACCGTGAATGCCAACAACCCGCCGCTGGCCATGCCGTAGAGAATATTGAAACAGAGAAACAAAAGCACCGGCGCCGTCAGCAATAAACGCAGCCCTGATGGTGCCTGCCCGGGTTGCGTCCGTGGCGCGCCATCCCTGGGTGCCCGACCGTCCGCCTGGGTTTCACCGCCCAGGACATCATGGCGCCATGCCATCGCCGCCAGAACGGCTAGCCCGGTCAGGCCAGAGACAATCAGCGCCGTGCGCCAATTAGTCAGGCTAGCCAGCGCCAAAATGGCAACCGGGACGCAGGCGCCGCCCAAGAAACCTGAAAATGTATGCACCGAATAGGCACGGCCCAACCGCTTGTTATTGATGGAGACCGATAGAATGGCGTAATCAGCGGGATGGAAGACACTGTTGCCCAGACCCGCCAGTACGGCCAGAACCAGCAACATCCAATAATGGCTAACAAAACCCATCAACAAAATGGCGGTGGCGATCAGGCCTAGGCCCGAGAACAGCACCCGGCGCGGGCCCAGGCGGTCAACCAGGAAACCCACTGGTGCCTGTACGATGCCGCCCAGCAATGCATAGGCGGTCATGGCCAGGCCAAGCTCCATGTAGCTGATGCCAAATTCCGCTTTCAGCAAAGGGAACAACGGCGGCAAGGCCAGGCCATAGAAATGACTAAGATAATGGCCGGCGCTGATCAGGCCTAAGGTCCAGCGTTCCCGAACCGGCCAGGCGCGTTCCGGTGCCTCGTTGCCGGGGCCTTCAAGCGATACGTTGGTGGTTTCGCTCCTATCCGACATACGGCCTCGTCTTGCTCAGGGCGCCAGATCCAATTCCACGATAACGGCGCCGCGTTCCACGTTGCCGCCGACCTGGCAATGGATGGCCGTTACGGCGCCGTTGCCTGGCGCGGTGACTCGGATTTCCATTTTCATGCTTTCCAGCACCACCAGCACCTCACCTTTGTCGACCGTATCGCCGACCTTTGCCTGTACCGCCAGTACCTGGCCCATTAGGGGTGCTTCGACACTGCCGCCAAACGCGGCGGAGGCCGCCTGCCGGGCACTGTCCAGATAGGGCATAAGCCGCGCGGTAAAATTTCCGCCGCCATCATCCAGGGTAATCCAGTCTTTCCCCTGCCAGGCCCTAACCGTACGGCTGCGGCCGTCCGTCGTGACCATGAATGCTGCATCATCCAGCGCCTCGACCCGCATGCGGCAGCCCTCGCCGCCAACACCGATCAACAGTGCGCCATCTCCGTCGCGGGGGCCGAAACTAATATCGAAAACATCGTCACCGATCCGTGCTCGCAGGATCGGCGCCACCGTCATGGCCGCCGTGCCGTCGCTCAGTCGCCAGCCGGTTTGCCAGCCATCGCCTTGCCAGATATCCGCGCCGCCGTGCCGCCGCGTTTGGCCCAGCCAAATGGCTGCCGCCGTGGCGATGCGGACGCCCTTTGGGGTAGCCTCGGCCACCAATTCATCCAGCCGCCGGTCAATCAGGCCGGTATCGCCGGCGCCTATTTGTATCTCCGCGCAGCGCAACAAGACGCGGAGAAAGGTACTGTTGTCGCCCACGCCGGAGATGGAAAACTGATCCAACCCGGTGACGAGCTTGGTTAGCGCCGTTGCCCTGTCTTTGCCATGGGCGATCAACTTCGCGACCATTGGATCATAGTATGGCGTGATGGCCATGCCGGCGGCGATACCCGTGTCAATACGCAATCCGTCATGGGGCAGGGAGAGTTGGTCTATATTGCCGGTCGAGGGCATGAAGTTTTGCGCCGGATCCTCGGCATAGATACGCGCTTCGATGGCGTGGCCCGAGGCTGTGATGTCATCCTGTGCCAGCGCGATGCCGTGCCCCGCCGTGGCCAGGATCTGCAATTCAATCAGGTCTAGGCCGGTGATCATTTCGGTCACCGGATGCTCCACCTGCAAGCGGGGATTAACCTCAAGGAAAAAGGCGCGCTCGTCCTTGACGATAAACTCGACCGTGCCCAGGCCCAGATAATCGACCGCGCGGCCCAGGGCCACGGCACTGTCCAGCAACTGCGCGCGCAAGGCAGGGGGCAGATTAAGGGCCGGTGCCTCCTCGATCACCTTTTGATGGCGGCGTTGTAGGGAGCATTCCCGCTCTAGCAGATGTAGAACCTTGCCCTGGCCGTCGCCCAGGATCTGTACCTCTACATGACGGGCATCGGGCAGAAATTCTTCGACCAGCAGGCGCCCATCGGCGAACGAATTTCGGCCTTCCCGCATGGCGGCTTCGATATCCGCCGCCGCCGCGTCTATATTCGTGACCACGCGCATGCCTTTGCCGCCGCCGCCACCCACGGCCTTCAAAAGCACGGGCAGGGTCATGCCCCGCAGCTCCGCCAGAATAGCGTCTGGATCTTCGCTGGCCTCCCCGCTGCCCGGCACAACCGCCACGCCCGCGGCCACGGCGGCGGCCTTGGCGGCGGCCTTGTCCCCAAATTGGCGCAGAACTGCCGGCGTTGGGCCGATGAAGCTGATGCCGGCGGCGGTAACGGCTTCGGCAAAGACCGGATTCTCAGACAGAAAGCCATAGCCCGGATGGACGGCATCGGCGCCGGCGTCCATGGCGGCAGCGATCACGGCCTCGATATTCAAATAGCTTTCGGACGCTGGTGCGGCCCCAATATGGATGGACTCGCCGACCTCGCGCACGTGCAGGGCGCCCTGGTCCGCGTCCGAATGCACGGTGGCAGCGTTGATGCCTAGGCGTTGGCAGGTGCGCGCGATGCGGCAGGCGATTTCGCCGCGATTGGCGATCAGGATTTTCTTGAACATGTTATGCAAACCGCCTCATTACATCCGGAATACGCCGAAATTGGTTTCCGCGATCGGTGTGCGCGCGGCTACATCTAGCAATAGACCCAGGGCGTGCCGAGTTTCGGTTGGGTCTAAGACGCCGTCGACCCATAGATTGGCGGCGAAGTTGTAGGCATCGGCGAAGCGTTCGTATTCCGCCCGCAAGGGCGCCTTGAACTCCTCTTCCTCCCGCTCACTCCAATCCACGCCATTGGCTTCGAAGTTCTTGCGTTTGACCATGGCCAGGGTATTGGCCGCCTGTTCTGGGCCCATGATGGCGATGCGGCTGTG
Source organism: Rhodospirillaceae bacterium (assembly GCA_002731375.1). Taxonomy (GTDB): domain Bacteria; phylum Pseudomonadota; class Alphaproteobacteria. Next base: position 90,405 of record PCBT01000054.1, read on the forward strand.
TGGCCACATGAACAGGGCACGTGGCTTAAACTGCCGGCTGCACATGGCCAGATAGCCGGCGCCATAGGCACCACCGGTGACAACGGTGTACTTCGGCACTGCAGCCGAACTCATGGCGGTGACGAATTTCGCACCCGCCTTGGCGATGCCGCCGACCTCCGCCTCGCGCCCGACCATGAAGCCGGCCACATCCGAGAGGAATAACAGCGGAATATCCCGCTTGGTGCAGATATCGATGAACTGCGTGCCCTTCAATGCGGCCTCGGTGAAGAAGACGCCCTGGTTGGCCAGAATGCCGATCTGAAAACCATGAATGCGGGCAAAACCGCAGACCAGAGTATCGCCGTAAAGCGGTTTGAATTCCTGAAACTCGCTGCCATCGACCATGCGCAGCAGAATTTCCCGGTTGTCGGTGGGAATACGCGCATCCCGGCTGATCAGGCCGTAAATCTCGTTTGGGTCCAGGCGCGGCGGTTTGGACGGCTTGGGCGTCCAACGCATGGGCGCAGCCTCGCCCAACTCCGCCATGATATCCCGGGTAATGGCCAAAGCATGCTCGTCGTTCTCGGCGATATAATCGGTGACGCCGGAGACGGAAGAATGCATCTGCGCCCCGCCCAGGGATTCACGGTCGATATCCTCGCCCGTCGCCGCCTTGGTTAGTTCAGGGCCGCCCAGATACATGAAGCCCTGGCCGCGCACGATCACCACTTCATCGCACAACGATGGGATATAGGCACCGCCGGCGGTGCATGGTCCCAGAACCACGGCGATTTGGGCAATACCCTCAGCGGACATGCCAACCTGGTTGTAAAAGATCGAGCCGAAATGCTGTTCGTCGGGATGAATATTTTCCTGATCCGGCAGGAAGGCGCCGCCGGAATCGACCAGGGTGATGCAGGGCAGGCGGTTTTCCCAGGCAATCCGTTGGGCCCGGGTATGCTTGCGCACGGTGGCGCCGAAATAGGTGCCGCCCTTGACGGTGGAATCGTTGGCGATGATCATGCAGTGCCGGCCCTGCACCTGGCCGATGCCGGTGATCATGCTGCCGCCCGGCGGCACGCCGTCATAAAAGCCGTCCGCCACCAGCTCGGCCAGCTCTAGAAACGGCGAACCTGGGTCCAGCAAGGCATCGACCCGGGCCCGTGGCAGCATGCGCCCACGCTTGATATGGCGTTCCCGGCTGGCTTCGGAACCGCCGATGCGAGAACGTTGCCGCCGCCCGTGCAGATCGGCGATCCGCTCCAGATAGGCGTCCTTGTTGAGGTCGAATTCTTCGGGCGACAAGGCGTCCATGGATGTATTTCCGTCTATGTGAATGACAACTAGTAGGAGCGCGGCAGGCCCAGGACCTTTTCGCCGATATAGTTCAGTAGCATTTCCCGGTTCAGGGGTGCCGTACGTAGCATGCGGACGAAGGGGTACAGATCGAAAATACCATACTCATGAGTATAGGCATTGCCGCCAAAACATTGCACCGCCGTATCGACCGCGTGAATGGCGGCTTCCGCGGCGTAGTATTTCGCCATGTTGGAATATTCCGCCGCCGGGCGGTCATTATCGAAGGCCCAGGCCGCCTTGTAGGTCATCAGGGTGGCGACTTCGATTTCTGTCTTGGCCTCGGCCAAGGGGTGTTGCAGGCCCTGGTAGGAGCCGATGGGCGCATCGAAGACCTGGCGCTCGCAAGCATACTCAACCGCCTGGCCAATAGCATAGCGGCCCAGGCCGATCAGCATGGCGGCAAGGATGATGCGCTCTGGGTTCAAGGTGTCGAACAGGATGGAAAAGCCCTTGTCGACCTCGCCGATCACGTCCGCCTTGGTCAAGGCCACATCCTCGAAGAATATTTCACACTGGCGTTCCGGGATCACGATGCTCATGTCCATGGGCTGGCGCGTCACACCGGGCGCGTTCAGATTGACGATGAACAATGTGAAGCCGTCGGTTTTCTTGGCGGCGTCCTGGAAAGGCGTCGTCCGTGCCACCACCATGGCGTAATCGGCCACGTCGGAACCAGTGATGAAGACTTTCTGACCGTTCAGCCTGAAGTCGCCGTCATCGGCGCTCTTGGCCAGGGTTGTAATCTTCATGCTATTGGAACCCGCCGTGGGCTCGGTGATGGCGAAGCACCAGACTTCCTTGCCGGCGCAGGCAGGGGGCAGATAGCGCTGCTTTTGTTCCTCCGTGCCGTGGCGGGCCAGGTGGGCGAGACACATAGTCGGGCCAACGACGAGATGCTGCATGGGAATGCCATGATCGGCCATGCCCTCCATCAGCAGGGACATTTCCATCATGCCCAGGCCGGCGCCGCCATATTCCTCCGGCACCATCAGGCCGAGGAAGCCATCCTCGCCCATTTGCCGCCAAATATGCTCGGGGAATTCATGGCGCCGGGCATAATCCAGCCATTGTTTGCGGTCGAAGCTCTCCGCTAGTTTGCTCCCGTAGTCGAGGATCATGCGTTGTTCATCGGATAATTCAAAATCCATCGGTCGGCCTTTCCCGAAAATTTGTCATGGCTAGCCCAATCGTAGTCAATTTGTACTGCCTGGGTAATAGCTTCACCCTGTCAACTTGTGTGACATGATGTAGCTGCGGCGCTGATCTCAACTGATCAAATTCTCCGACTGCAACAGCGGGTAAATTCCGCCGGCCTTGAGGATGCGCAACAGCTGTGCTGGCATCGCGGTGGCGGCAAGAGTTTCGCTGTCAGCCTGATTGCTAATTTCGGCGGCCTCGAAATCGACCTTCGCGACGTCCCCCTCTTGAAACAAAGCCTTGATGCCAGGGGCTTCAAGGGCGGGCAGGGCGAAGTTGATGGCGTTGCGGTAAAACAGGCCATTGATGGATTCAGCCAGCAGACAGGCAATGCCAAGGTTCTTTAGCGAGCGCGCGGCGGGGCGGGAGGAACCGACCCCAAAATTGCCCCCGGCGATTAGAATGTCACCCGCCGCAACCTGATCGGACCATCCGGGACGGTTGGCGGAAAATACCCAGGCCGGTTGCTCCTCGATCGATAGATAATAGGCCTGGATCGGCAGCATCAAATCGGTGTTGATGTTGTCGCCCACTATCCAGACCCGACCCGTCATGGTCATGTTATCCGTGCGGCTCATTGGAAGTGCTCCAGCGGGCTGGCGATACAGCCTTGCAGGGCCGATGCGGCCACGGTGGCAGGTGAGGCCATATAGATCCTGGCCTCTGGATCGCCCATACGGCCCTTGAAATTGCGCGTGCTGGCGGTGATGCAGGTTTCGCCTGGCCCCAACACGCCTAAACTACCGCCGCCGCAGGCACCGCAGGTGGCGTTGGTGACAACACCGCCGGCCTCGGTGATGGTGAGGACATAGCCACGGCGCAAGGCTTCGCGGTAGATGTTCTGCGTCGCCGGGGTGACCAGTAGGCGGACGCCGTCATGGACCCGATTGCCCTTCAGCACGCGGGCGGCGACGGCCAGATCATCCAGGGTGCCGTTGGCGCAGGAACCGATAAAGGCTTGGTCGATGGCCTGGCCTGAAACATCGGCCACCGGTTTGGAATTGTTTAGAACCGCATCGGGCAGGGCCACCAGCGGTTCGATCTGGTCCAGGCGAATGACGCGCTTATCCGCATAGACGGCATCCTCGTCGGGCCAGACCGGCTGCAATGTCCTATCGGTGCGGGCCCGGACGAAGTCCAACATCACGTCATCGGGTTCAAAGGTGGCGAATTCCACGCTCAACTCGGCGCTCATGGTGGTTAATGTGCGCCGGGCATTCATGGATAGCCCGGCCAGGCCGGGACCACCGTATTCCACATTCAAGGTGGCATGATCGCCATAAGTACCCGCCAGGTGCAGGAAAATATCTTTGGCCGAGACGCCAGGGCGCAGTCCGCCCTCCAGCTCATAACGCACGGTTTCGCCGACCTGGAACCAGGTCTCGCCCTTGGTCACGGCGTAGGTCATGTCCGGCGCACCGACACCACGGGCGGCCAGGTTGAAGACGCCGGCGCTACACGTATGACTGTCGCTGCACAACAGTACCGTGCCCGGCAGGCCATAGCCGTAATCGGCCACGATAGCGTGGCTGATGCCTTGATCGAAGCCGATGTCGTGAAAGCGCGAAATGCCAAAGCGTTTTACGAATTTGCGGCCTGTCTGATGTGCCTGGGCGCTGAGCACATGCGAGGCAGGGGCACGGTGATCGAATACCACGACGACTTTGTCGGGATCATGGACGTGGAGAATTTCCCGCCAGGTGGTGGCCATGAAATTGTTGTCGAACAGGATTGCGGTCTCGACCTTTGTCGTGACGATGTCGCTGGGCCGTATCTCCGCTTGTTCACTGTTACAGGCAAGTATCTTTTCAATCGTCGTCATGCCCATGGGCGCTTCCCTCCTGCTCATGTGCGTAGGTCTCGTCCAGGCCTGTCAGATGATCAAAACCGGTTAGTTTGTTAATCTCATCGAAGCCGACCAGCAGATCCGGCCGATCTACTGCTTCACCGCTGTCCAGCATGTCCTCGAAGGCAGCAATGGCATTCATCATGCCGCGCACGGCGGCGGTGGACAAAAGGCGCGGATAGCTGACGGCGGCAACACCCATGGCCTGCAGCTTGGCGGGATGAATAAGCGGCGTCGTGGGGCGGGCGCGGATGCCCAGGCCCATGTTCACGGTCAGCGGCTTCGGCACGTTGCGGGCGACCGTCTCGATATCCTCGGCGCTCAACAGGGCGTCGGCGAACAGGGTGTCGGCGCCGGCCTCGGCATAGGCGTTCAGGCGGTCGATGGCGGCATTTAGGCCCAATGGCCCGGCGGCGTCGGTGCGCGCCCGGATGACGAAGTCATCGTCAATACGGGCATTACAGGCGGCTTTGACCTTCTCCACCATTTCGGCTTCGGTAATGACCTGTTTGCCGGCCATGTGACCGCAACGTTTGGGCCAGACCTGGTCCTCCAGCATGAGGGCGGCCACGCCTGCTGCTTCGAATGCCCGCACGGTGAAATGCACCGTGGTGGCGTTGCCATAGCCGGTATCGCCGTCAGCGATTAGCGGTAGTCCGGAAAAGGCGGCGATGGCGCGGCAGGCTTCAAGGTTATCCTTGAATGACATCACGCCCATATCGGCCCAGCCCAGATGAGATTCCGAGACACCGGCACCGGATATTGCGGCCACCGCAAATCCGGCGGCCTCTGCCAGGCGGGCGCTGTAGCCGTCATAGATGCCCGGTATGACGAGAATTTCAGGTGCTTCCAACAGGGCCTTCAGGCGTTTGCTTCTCTCCGCCATGACTATCCTTGGTCTTCGGCTTGCAGAAAACGCTCCAGGCGGGCAGCTGGAGCGATCGGCGCTGTCGGTCCCTCGGGTTCGTCTAAATGATCCCACAGCGCCCGGCTGGAAGCGCGGAAGGCGCCAATGGCATTGGCCACCATGCGGACGCCCAGTTGTTCCAACTCGCCTAAGCTCAACATCGGTGATACGCCGGTACGGTTGTAACTAATGGGCACGTCAAGTTGCTCCACCATCTGGGCAATTTCATCGGTGGAGATCAGGCCTTCGGGAAAAATTATATCGGCGCCGGCATCGGCGTAGGCCTTGGCCCGGTCCAGGGATTCCTGAAAACTGCCGTCCAAGGCGCCGCGTCCGTCGGTCCGTGCCATCAGGATGACATCCGGATCGAGTTCCCTGCGCACCTTGTCGGCGGCGCGGATCTTGCCGGCTGCCTCATCAATGGATACCAGGCGCTTGCCTGCCACGTGGCCGCAGCGTTTCGGATCGACCTGGTCCTCGATGAATAACCCGCCCGCGCCCGCGTTGATGATCTCGTCCACGGTGCGTATGACGTTGATAGCGTTGCCGTAACCGGTGTCCGCGTCCACCATCACCGGAATATCAACCGCATTGCAGATATAGCGGCACATGCGCACTGTTTCGGTCAAGGTGATCAGGCCTACGTCGGGCTTGCCCAACAGCGAGACCGAGACTGCATAGCCGGACATGGCGATGGCCTTGAAGCCCGCCGCCTCAGCAATACGCGCCGATAGGGCATCATGGCAGCCGGGCCGTACAAAGGTCTCCGTGCCCTCTACCAGGCGGCGCATGGCGGTGGATGCCTTCACCTTTGCGGCTTCATTTGATGAACCGCTCATGGCTTGTAACCCAGGGAATTTGCATAGCGGGCGATGACGTCCTCCTTGGGCAGATAGGTTTCCTCCAATTTGCGGATCTCGGGGAAGCCGACGAATTCATGCATGTTGCCCGTTGGGTGATCTTTAGTTTCTTCCAGGAAACGCAGAGCGTAGTCCACATCCTCCGCCGCGAAGCCTTTGAGATAGTCCCACATGCCCCGGGTCGCCGCACGCAGGGCGCCGGAGGCGTTGGAGACGATGGCGACGCCAAGTGCCTCCAATCTTCCCTTGCTCAGAAAGGGCGAGACGCCGGTGCGGTTATAGTGGATTGGCGCGTTGACTTCCTCGCAGACACGGATGACTTCCTCTTCCGTGATCAGGCCTTCGGGGAAGATCATGTCGGCGCCGCTTTCTACATAGGCATTGGCCCGGCGGATCACTTCGTCGACACTGCCGCCTTCGACGCCGCGGGCATCGGTGCGGGCGATCAAAAGGAAATCAGGGTCCATCTCGTCGCGGACATGGGCGCAGGCGGCGTATTTGCCTACCGCTTCCTCGATCGGAATGATCTCCTTACCGGCGACATGGCCGCAGCGTTTGGGCGCCACCTGATCCTCAATATGCATGCCGGCAGCACCGGCCCGGATGAACTCCTGCGTTGTCCGCATGGCGTTGATGGCATTGCCGTAGCCGGTATCGCCATCGGCCAGCAACGGCACCGAGGTGGCGGCGGTAATATAACGCGTGGTCGTAACCATCTCGTCCAAGGTGATCAGACCTACGTCGGGATTGCCCAGCAACGAGGCCGAGACGCTATAGCCCGACAGTCCCATGATCGGAAACCCCGCCGCCTCGATTATCCGCCCGCTCATGGCATTGAAGGCGCCAGGCTTGACCAGAATGCCTGGTTCCGCCAGCCGCTCCCGCAGCAGGGTGGTCGTACGCTTACGCATTGTTGGATCCTCCGAATTTTCCTCCAGTCTATATGACAATGGCAGTCAACGCACCTTGGTGTCGAAACGTAACGTTTGACAGTACGTACTGTTTTCCATTGCTACGGACGATGATCAAGAGGTTCGCAGACAAGCGGTTGGCGGCCATATTCGCAGGCTATGCCGTTCGTGGCTTGTCTGTGCGACTGCAAAGGTGTGCACGGCTAAAGATGCTGATGATTGATGCGGCGTCGCAGATTGGTGACCTACGTGTGCCGCCCGGCAATTGTCTGGAGGCGCTGCGCGGTAACCGGCACGGACAGCACAGTATCCGCGTTAACGATCAGTGGCGGATTTGCGTTGTCTGGTCGGATCATGAAGCCTTGGGTGTTGAGATTGTCGACTACCATTAGGGATTGGGACAATGTCTATCAGACGCGAAGATATTGAAAGTCGCCAGATTGAATTTTCGGATGTTGGCACCGGTCGCCGGCTGCCGGCTGTGCATCCAGGTGAGATTTTGTGCGATGAGTTTCTGCAACCCATGGGTCTCTGCGTCTATGCTCTGGCAAATGCCATCAAGGTGCCGCGTTCGCGGGCCAACGATATTGTACGCGGGCGGCGCGCGGTAACGACGGATACGGCGCTGCGCCTCGGGCGGTATTTTGGTACCAGTGCGGCATTCTGGATCGCTTTGCAAGCCCAGTATGACCTTGACGTCGCGGAGCGTGGCCTGCGCAAGAAGATTGAGCGCGAGGTTAATCCCAGGGCCGCATAAATGGCGTGGCGCTATACCGCCAGTCCGGGCATGTTTTTGTACAGCTCCAGCGCTTCCGGGTTGGCCAAGGCTTCGCGGTTCTTGACCTCGCGGCCATGGATCACTTCCGTCACCGCCATCTCCGTGATCTTACCGTTTACCGTGCGGGGAATGTCGCTGACTTGCAGTACCTTGGCCGGCAGATGCCGGGGCGAGGCGCCGGTGCGGATCTGGTGCTTGATACGGCCGATCATGTCATCGTCCAGGGTAAAACCTTCGCGTAGGATAACGAACAGGATGATGCGGGTATCATTGTCCCATTGCTGTCCGATCACCAGGCCTTCCAGCACTTCTTCCAACTGCTCCACCTGGCGGTAGATCTCCGCCGTGCCGATACGCACGCCGCCCGCGTTCAGCGTGGCGTCGGAGCGGCCAAAGACCACCATGCCGCCGTGTTCAGTGAACGAGACCCAATCGCCATGGCGCCAGACGTTGGGATAAACGTCGAAATAGGCGGCGTGATAGCGGCTGCCGTCAACATCGTTCCAAAAGCCGATGGGCATGCAGGGAAACGGTGCTGTGCAGACCAGTTCGCCCTGCTCGGTTGCCAGGGACTGGCCAGTGCTATCGAATACCTCCACTTTCATGCCAAGGCTAGGGGCCTGAATTTCGCCGCGCCAAACGGGCAGGATGGGCACCCCGCCCATGAAGCACGAAATAATGTCCGTGCCGCCGCAGATCGAGGCGAGATGGATCTCGTTTTTGATCTTTTCATAGACGTAGTCGACCCCCTGCGGCGAGAGGGGCGAGCCGGTGGAGAGCAAGGCGCGCAGTTTCGACAGGTCATGGCTGTCGATGGGGGCGATGCCGGCCTTGGCAATAGAATCCAGCCATTTGGCCGAGGTGCCGAAGTGGGTCGCCCTCGCGTCCTGAGCAAAATCGAACAGGATATTGCCGTCGGGATGAGCCGGCAGGCCGTCGAACAGCAGAATGGTTGCTTTCGAGGCCAGGGCGGAAACTAGCCAGTTCCACATCATCCAGCCGCAAGTCGTGAAAAAGAACACGCGGTCGCCGGGGCGAACATCGGCATGCAACTGGTGTTCCTTCAGATGCTGCAGAATGGTGCCGCCGACGCCATGCACGATGCATTTTGGCGCTCCCGTGGTGCCGGAGGAATACATGATATAGAGCGGTGCGTTGAAGGGCACCCGGGTATATTCGATCTCTCCAGCCGTATATGGCGCCAGGAAATCACCCAGCAATACGGCGGTTCTCAGGCCATCCAATGGCGGCGCGGCGCGCATATAGGGCACCACGACCAGCTGTTCGATACTGGGTAGCTGCGCGGTGATCTCCTTCACCTTGTCCAGGCAGTCGAATTCCTTACCACCATAAAAATAGCCATCCGCCACGAACAGCACCTTGGGTTCGATCTGGCCAAAACGGTCGAGCACGCCCTGGGTGCCGAAATCCGGCGAGCAAGAGGACCAGACTGCGCCCAATGACGTCGCGGCCAGCATGGCGATCACAGTTTCGGGCAGGTTGGGCAGAAAGCCCGCGACCCGGTCACCAACGCCGACACCCAGCCCCCGCAAGGCCTGCTGCAGGCGCGAGACGGTGCCGTTCAGATCATCATGGCTTAAGTTACGCTTAACGCGGTCTTCACCCCAGAAAATGATCGCCGGCTCGCCACCGTCGCCGCGCAGCAGGTTCTCGGCGAAATTCAGCCGCGCCTCGGGAAACCATTCGGCGCCGGGCATGGCCTCGCCGTGGCGCAGGCCCACCTTACCCCGCGTCGCGGCGCGGACGCCGCAGAAATCCCACACCGTGGTCCAGAAATCCTCCCGCCGGTTGACGGACCATTGGTGCAGCGCGGCATAATCCGGAATGTCCTCGGTCCAGCGGTGCTCGGCCTCGGTCATGAAGCGGCCCATGTTGGTGGTTGCGGCCTGCAACTCGTTCGGTTGCCACAATGGGTTTTGGTTCACATTACTCTCCCTCATTCAGCATCTTAGTCTACGCTATCCCTAATTTCGCGGCCATGTTTAACCCTGGCCCATCGCTCTGACGCAACCCTGCCATGCGGGTTTGCTTCTGGTTTTATTAACCTCCCGGCACTAGTTTGCCGCCATGCAAATCAGATACGACTTATTTGGCGGGCCGCAACGGTGACCGTGGTGGAAATGCGAGCCCGCGTGTGCGGTCTCCTCGACAACACCCGCGGCGCCCTGTGGATCATCCTGGGCTGTGTCATGTTTTCCGCTATGACCACAGTGGTGAAACTGTTGGGCGGTTCGTTTGATTCCTTTCAAATAGCCTTTTTCCGCGCCCTGTTCGGTTTATTCGCGGTGGCGCCGTTTTTCTGCCGCTTTGGCTTGGCGTGATCCGTACCCGGCGTCCGGGCTTGCAGTTGGCGCGCGCCTTTGGCGGCGCCTGTGCCATGTTGTGCGGCTTCAATGCAATCACCCATCTGCCTTTGGCCGATGCGGTATCAATCGGCTACGCCCGCGCATTGTTCATTACCCCCTGGCGGTATTGTTCCTGGGTGAGGTGGTGCGGTTGCGCCGCTGGACCGCCACCGCCGTGGGTTTCGTTGGTGTTATCATTATGCTGCGGCCTGGCGGCGAGATCGAACTGGCGACCCTGGTGGCGGTGCTGGGCGCATTTCTGGTCGCCTCGGTCACCATCATGATCAAGAAGGTATCGGCCACGGAAAGTCCGGAATCCATGCTGTTCTATTTCAGTGTCGTCTCCACCCCAGTGGCGTTGGGCCCGGCCTTGCTGGTCTGGCGGATGCCGACGCTGCCCGAGCTGTCGTTTCTGATGGCGATTGGCGCGCTGGGTGCGGCGGGGCAATATTGCATGATCCGGGCCTATCGCATTGGCGAGGCGACGGCGCTGTTGCCGTTCGACTTTACCCGGCTGCTGTTTGCCGGTGCCATCGGCTTTCTGCTGTTCGCCGAGATCCCCGATAACTGGACCGTCACCGGCGCTATCATCGTTGTTGCGGCAACCTTGTACATCGGCATTCGCGAGGCCCGCCTGGGGCGCAAGGTGCGACCGTCGAAACCTGCCATTGATCCGCCCGCCGTGCCCAGGAACTAAGCTTTGTCGAGGAAGTCCCGCGCCCGCTGGCGATGTTCGGGACAAATATACTGGCGCACCTTGTTGACCGCCATGTACAACACGACGGCATCATCAGTGAAGCCAAGGGCCGCGATGAAATCCGGCAGCAGATCCACGGGCATGATGAAATAGGCCAAGGCGCTTAACAGTATGGCCTTGGCCGCGGCCGGCGTGGCGGGATCGAGCGCACAATAATAGGCGGCGATCAGTTCGGAGGCGAAGGGAATGCGGCCCAGGACACGCCGGACTTTCGGCCAAAAGTCTCGGCGCACGCGGATTTCGTTGGAGCTTTTTCCATCATTATTCATGTGCGGCATATGGGCGGTCTGCTGCATTTGCAACGATTGCTACCAATACCGGCTATCTGCTATGACGCGGCAACGGAATCTTGAAAACGGGAGTGGCACATCATGCAAGTCGATGGACAGATAGCGATCATTACGGGCGGCGCCTCGGGCCTGGGTGAAGGAACCGCGCGGGAGCTGGCTTCGGCTGGCGCCAAGGTGGTGATCTGGGATATTCAGGAAGATAAGGGCATGGCGGTGGCCAGCGACATCAACGGAGTTTTTTGTAAATGCGATGTCACCTCGGAAGACAGCGTCGGCGCGGCGATTGGTGAGACCAAGGAAGCCTTAGGCACGGCCCGCATCCTGGTCAATTGCGCCGGTACTGGAACAGCGATCAAGACCACATCCCGTGGCGAAGCCCATCCGCTTGATCAGTTCGAACGGATCATCAAGATCAATCTGATAGGCACCTTCAATTGCATCCGTCTGGCCAGCACCGACATGGTGGCGTTGGAACCCATGGCGGATGGCGAACGGGGCGTGGTCATCAACACAGCATCAGTCGCTGCCTTCGACGGACAGATCGGCCAGGCGGCCTATTCTGCCTCGAAAGGCGGTATCGTTGGCATGACCTTGCCCGTGGCCCGGGATTTGGCCGACAAGGGTGTACGTGTCTGCACCATCGCGCCCGGCATATTCGAGACGCCCTTGCTGGGCACCTTGCCCGAGGACGTGCGCGCCTCGCTTGCGGCCAGCGTACCATTCCCGAAAAAGCTGGGCGTGCCCCACGAATATGCCCAACTGGCCCGGCAGATTGTGGAGAACGTCATGCTGAACGGCGAAACCATCCGTCTGGACGGCGCCATCCGCATGGCGCCGCGTTAGGTTTTGTCGTTCACGCTGGTGCGCCCTAGGGGCACATCGCTCCACTAGGGGCGGCGCCGTGCCGCCGTCGCGGTCTTAGGTAGCTGCGTCCACTGCCATCGCGTCGATAAGGCTGGCCAATGCTTAATTGCAGCGCTTTCCTGCTAGCCGATCGCCCATGGCGATATTTCGGACCAAAGGCTGTTGCCTCCGCCGCCTTGCGCAGCCAGGCTAGGCCGGCGTCAGGTTCCCTTTTTACGTCGATGCCATGCACCAGTATTAGGCCCAGACGGTAATGGCCATGCTGGCATTCTTTTCGCCATCGGCTTTCGTCTGTTCCCACCGCGCCCGCCGGCTGCGTATGCGCTAGGGCAGCCGCCAGCGTTAAGACTATCGCGGCAATTCGTCCACGGTCGTGTCTGATCATGGCATCGGCCCTATTGGCGGGTTAGACTGAGAGCCATGGACAGCGGAGACCGTTTGGCACCGACCTTGGCCGAGATCGAGGATCTGGCACGGCTGGCCCTGGCCCGAATCCCGAGCTCTTGCGCCGGCAATTGATCGACGTGGTCATCCAGGTAGTGGATTTTCCCGATGATGAGACCATGCGCCAAATGGCCATGCGCTCGCCGTACGCTTTTCTGGGCATGTACTACGGCATCGATTTGCAGCAAAAAGTATCGGCATGGTGCCGGACGACATCGGCATGATCTTTCTCTACCGCCGGCCGTTGCTGGACTACTGGATCGAAAGCAGGGAAGACCTGAGCCATCTGGTGCGGCATGTCCTGATCCATAAAATCGGCCATCATTTCGGTTTTTCCGATGCTGGCATGGCGACTATCGAAGATTCCGGCATTTAGTTCTCCCATTAATCTTCCTGGGCCAGCAGGTATTCGGCTTCCAGGGTATGGATGGCGCCGCCCCGCGACAGCTGGGAGGAGAATAAACAAAATCGATCCACGATGAAGGGCGGCGAAGCATATTCGCCGTAACGGGCGGCATAACCTTCGGCCTCCATTGGATCCAGGCCAGATAGGCGGGCCAGGGTGACATGGGGGTGATAGCGGTGGCGTTCTGGCTCCAGACCGATGGCGGTCAGGCTGTGCTGAATTTTTTTGTGCAAATGCCGCAGCGCGGTGTCGTCTTCCACGCCAGCCCACAAAACGCGGGCCAGCTTGCGCTTGTTGAAAAAACCGGTTCTGCGCAAGATCAATGAAAAAGCCGGCGCTGAAATCTGATACAGCACATCGTCGATATCGTGGGCCACGGCGCCATCGACCTCGCCGATGAAACGCAGGGTCAGATGCAATTGACCGCGCTCTTGCCAGTGCGCGTCGTCAACGCCACCGCACATGGCGGTCAGGGTATCCTTGATAACTTCCGGCAACTGGATCGCCACGAACAGACGCACGCGTATACTCCCCCGCCCACTTACTTATTGAGCAGTTCTAGCACATGCGGGGTCATGGAATCGACAATGACCTGAACCCCGGCGGCGTTGGGATGTAGTCCATCGGGCTGGTTCAGAGCCGCCTGTGCCGCCACGCCGTCCAGAAAAAACGGATACAGGGCAACGCCATGCTTTTTCGCCAGATCGGGATAGAGGTTGTTGTAATCCTTGGCATAGTCTGGACCCAGGTTCGGCGGCGCCAGCATGCCGGCTAGCAGCACGGGGATCTTGCGCTTTCGTAAGGCTGTCAGAATGGCATCCAAATTGCGGCGGGTCTCGCCTGGATCGACGCCGCGCAGACCGTCGTTGGCGCCCAGTTCCAATATCACCAGGTCCACCGGCCCGGACAATGTCCAGGCCAGCCGTGCCCGGCCCCCGGCGGTGGTATCGCCGGAAACGCTGCCGTTCTTCACAAGCACGGATTGTCCGCGGGCCCGCAGGGCGGCCTGCAGGCGGGCCACGTAGCCATCGGCTTCGGACAGGCCGTACCCGGCGGTCAGGCTGTCGCCAAAGGCCATGATCACCTTTTCCCCGGCCCAGGCCGGGTTGGCGGCGAAAAATAGTGTCAGCAAAAGGCCTACTGCCTTGACAAGGCGCGTGACGTAACCATCTGGCATGGATACCCTGGGAGAGGGAAATGGACGTTTGGTGACTTCTGACAACATAATGATCGACCTGGACGATGTGCATCTGACCCTGCCGAGCGAGGCCGGGCCGGTCGATATCTTACGTGGTGTCGGACTGTCTGTCGTCAAGGGCGAGGCGATTGGCCTGGTGGGTCCGTCGGGCTCCGGTAAATCCACCTTGATGGCGATTATCGCGGGCCTGGAACCGCCCAGCCGTGGCAAGGTCAGCGTCGCGGGGCATGATCTGCACCATATGGGGGAGGATGCTCTGGCACTGTTCCGCCGTGACCATGTGGGCATCGTGTTTCAGTCCTTTCATCTGATCCCGACCATGACGGCCTTGGAGAATGTCGCCATGCCGTTGGAGTTCGCCGGGCGCCGGGATGCCTCCGCCGGCGCGGAAGCGGCCCTGGCGGAAGTAGGACTGCAACATAGGCTGACCCACTATCCGGCTCAGTTATCGGGAGGAGAGCAACAACGGGTTGCCCTGGCACGCGCCGTGGTGGTTAACCCATCAATCCTGTTGGCGGACGAGCCCACGGGTAATCTGGATGGTGCCATGGGCGCGGCGATAATCGATCTGATGTTCCGCTTGCACCAGACAGCTAACAGCACCCTGATTCTGATCACCCATGATCAGGCTCTGGCGCAGCGCTGCGACCGCATCATCCATATGTGCGATGGTCGGCTGGAAGCCGTGGCGTCCACGAAGGGTCTTGGGGCGGCCGGTTAGCATGCTGGCCCTGACCATCGCCCGGCGGGAATTGCGCGGCGGTCTGCGCGGCTTTCGCATCTTTCTGTTTTGTGTGGCCCTGGGCGTTGGCGCCGTCGCCGGTGTCGGATCCTTGTCCGATGCCCTGGTCGAAGGTCTGCGCCGGGATGGTCGGCTGTTGCTGGGTGGCGATGTAGAACTGCGCCTCTCCCACCAGCCCGCCAGCCAGACGCAACTGGACTATTTGCAGGCGGCGGGCCGCGTCAGCCAGGTGACCGAAATGCGCTCCATGGCCCGGCGACTAGATGGCCGCGAGCGCGGCTTGATCGAATTGAAAGGCGTGGACGGCCTCTACCCCCTTTATGGCGGGATGCAATTGGCGGGGGGCGGGGATCTCGCCGGCGCTCTAGCCATGCGGGACGGCCTGCCCGGTGCCGTGGCCGAGCCCGTGTTGTTGCGGCGCCTGAAGCTGAAACCCGGCGACCGCGTGCGGGTGGGAGAGGCGGCTTACCGTATCGCCGCCGCCATAAAGCGGGAGCCGGACCGGGGCTCCGATTCCTTCGTCCTGGGCCCGCGCCTGCTGGTGGCCAAGGCAACCCTGATGGCGACCAAGCTGGTCCGCGAAGGCAGCCAGGTGA
This sequence comes from Rhodospirillaceae bacterium, assembly GCA_002731375.1. Classification (GTDB taxonomy): domain Bacteria; phylum Pseudomonadota; class Alphaproteobacteria. Next base: position 105,908 of record PCBT01000054.1, read on the forward strand.
AGTACCGCTACCGCATCGCCCTGCCGCCTGACACTGACGTGGCGGCCTGGACCGAGGGCCTGAAAACCCGCTTTCCCGATGCGGGCTGGCGCATCCGCGATGTGCGCAACGGCGCGCCGGGCCTGCGCCGTTTCATTGACCGCATGCGGCTGTTTCTGACCTTGGTTGGCTTGACCGCGTTGTTGGTTGGGGGGCTTGGCATTGGCAACGCGGTGCGCAGTTTCCTGGACGGCAAAACTGGCACAATTGCTACCCTGAAGTGCCTGGGCGCGCCGGCGCGGCTGATCTTTCAGGTCTATTTGCTGTTGGTATTGGCCCTTACAGGTGTTGGTATTATTGTTGGTTTATTTGTTGGTACTGGCATGCCCATGTTGTTGTCCGGGCTGTTGGCGGAATTGTTGCCGTTTCAGGTGCAATTCAGCGTCCATCCTCTGCCATTGTTGCTGGCGGCCGCCTATGGTTTTCTCACCGCGCTGGCCTTTGCCATCTGGCCCCTGGCGCGGGCCCAGGGAGTGCCGGCGGGCGCCTTGCTCCGTGATCTGGCCGCCCCTATGGTCTACCGTCCGCCATGGCGTTATATCGCCCTGGCGGTCTTGACCTTCGCTGTTCTGGCCGGCCTTGCGATCGTGACGGCGGATGAGCGCCGCTTTGCCATTTGGTTCGTTTGCGGCGCGGCGGCAGCCATGGGCGGCTTTCTGGCCGCCGGCCTGGGCATCGTCGATCTGGCCCGGCGCCTGCCGCGACCCCGCCACTCCATCCCGCGCCTGGCCCTGACCAATCTGTACCGTCCTGGTGCCGCGACCGTTCCCGTAGTGCAGTCCTTTGGTCTGGGGCTGTCGGTCCTGGTGGCCGTGATCGGTGTCGAGGGCAACATGAACCTGCAGGTCACCGAACGCCTGCCCGAGAAGGCCCCGGCATTCTTCTTCATCGATATCTTGCCCGAGCAGGTGGAGACATTCGATGCCATGGCGGATGCAGTTCCAGGCGTCGAGGATATTCAACGGGTCCCCGCCATGCGCGGCCGCATCGTCAAGATAAATGGTCGGGATGCGGCCAAGGCCAAGGTGGCGCCCGAAGCTGCCTGGGCCGTGCGCGGCGACCGTGGTTTGACCTATGCCGGGGCCCTGCCGCCTGACGCCCATATCGTGGCTGGTGAATGGTGGCCGGCGGATTATGACGGCCCGCCGTTGATTTCCTTCGATGCGGCCATCGCCAGGGGCATGGGCATAGGTGTCGGCGACCGCCTGACCGTGAATGTTCTGGGCCGAGAGATCGAAGCGGAAATTGCCAATCTGCGGCGCATTGATTGGTCCACCCTGGGCATCAATTTCGTCATTGTTTTCGCCCCCGGCGCCCTGGAAGGCGCGCCGCATACCTTTATCGCAACGGCCAAGACAACGGAGGCGGCGGAACTGCCGCTGCAGATGGCGGTAACCGATGCCTATCCCAATATTACCGCGATCCGTATCCGCGAGGCCCTGGAAGCCGTGAATCAAATCCTGCGCAGCATTGGCGTCGCCGTCCGCTCCACCGCCACCGTGACCTTGGCCGCCGGGATACTGGTGTTGGCGGGTGCCATCGCCGCCACACACCGCCGCCGGGTTTATGATGCCGTGGTCCTGAAGGTATTGGGTGCGACCAGGGCCCGCGTCCTGGCGGCATATTTTTTGGAATATGCGCTTTTGGGGCTGATTACGGCGCTTTTGGCGGCAGCTGTAGGCACGGCGGCGGCTTATGCGGTGGTGGCTCAGATCATGGGCATGCCCTGGTATTGGCTGCCCAATGGGGTCGCCATGACGACGCTGATCTGCTTGTTCGTTACGATAGGCGCCGGCATGCTGGGAACCTGGCTGGCGCTGAGCCAGAAGCCGGCACCGCTTTTGCGTAATGAATAGGGCTGCGCAACGAATAATTCGATGCCGTCCGGAATAGCGCGCTGAAACTTCGGATCGCAGCTAAATACCTTGAAATTTAGAGCGTTTTCGACAATATTGAAGTTAGATGAATTCCCAATTTGAAACAGACATGACAACAATTCTAGCAACAAGGGGTTGGATCAATGGCTTTGGATCCTAGAGGTTCGGTTTTCGCCCAGCAACGGGGGCAGGCGGGCGCGGCGGTCGATGCGACAATCGACGAAGGTCTGCGCGCCTATATGCTGAAAGTATACAACTACATGGGCTCGGCGCTGCTACTTAGCGGTATTATCGCCTATGCGGTGGCCCATACGCCGGCTCTGATGCAGGCGATCTTCGGCACCCCGTTGATGTGGGTGGTGATGTTGGCGCCTCTAGGCCTGGTGATGTTCCTCGGTGCCCGTATCAACAAGATGTCTGCCGGTGCGGCCCAGGCTACGTTCTGGATTTTCGCGGCCCTGATGGGTGCCTCTCTGGCCTCGATCTTCGTGGTTTACACTCAGACCTCCATTGTCCGGGTCTTCATGATTACGGCGGTGACCTTTGGTGCCATGAGCCTGTGGGGCTACACCACCAAGAAGGATCTGTCGGGCATGGGCAGTTTCCTGATGATGGGCCTGATCGGCATCATCGTCGCCTCTCTGGTTAATATCTTCCTGCAGTCTTCAATGATGCATTGGGTGATCTCGGTCATCGGCGTCCTGGTCTTTACCGGCCTGACCGCCTACGACACGCAAAAGATCAAGAACAACTATTACGAAGGCGACGGCGAAGCCGTCATGGGCAAGAAGGCCATCATGGGCGCCTTGACCCTGTATTTGGACTTCATCAACCTGTTCCTGATGTTGCTGCACCTGTTCGGCAACCGCGAATAGCCTGACGAAATATCTGCTCTCGGAGACGCCCGGCCCTGGTGCCGGGCGTTTTCTTTTGCTGTCCAAGCACATTTAATCTGAATGTGCTTGGACTCCTTAAGATAGAGCAATTGAACCAATCACTGAAGCTGCGTTCACAGCTTCAGTGATTGGTTCAATTGCTCTATGTTCATACGAAATGATTTGAAACATTCTCGAGAGGGTCAGTCATGCGCGTGGTCATGGCCATGATGAAGCACGAAACCAATACCTTTTCCCCGGTGCCCACGCCCTGGTCCCGGTTCGAGGATTGGAGCGCCTGTTTTGGCGAGGATGTGATCCGCGCCTACGAACCCACCAATATGACCCTCTCGGCCTATATCAGGCTGTGCCGCGAGGTGGATGCGGAGATTATTTCCCCCATCGCGGCGGAGGCGATGCCCTCGGGCCCGGTCGCCGATGATGCCTATAACCACATGTCGGACAGTATATTGGAAGCCGTAGCCAAGGGCTGCGACGCCATCATGTTGGACCTACATGGCGCCATGGTGACCGAGAGCACCCAGGACGGCGAGGGCACCCTGTTGGCCCGCGTGCGCGCGGCGGCGGCGAACACGCCGATCTGTGTCACTTGTGACTTGCACGCGAATCTGACCCAGGCCATGGTGGACAATTGCGATGCCCTGATCGGCTATAAAACCTATCCCCACACGGATATGTATGAAGTCGGCACCACCGTGGGCCAGATCCTGCTGGCCAAGGTACGGGGCGAGGCCGACCCGGTGATGGCCTGGGGCCGGGTACCGGTGTTGAGCCAGACTTTGCGCCAAGGTACGGACGATGAACCCTTCAAAAGCTTGATCCGTATGACGCGGGAAGCCGAGGCCTCCGGCGAGGTCATGGCGGCGACGGTGTTCGGTGGGTTTGCCCTGGCCGATATCCAGGACGCCGGTATTTCCTGCATTACCATCGCCGATGGCGACAAGAACAAGGCGGAGGCGGCTGTCGACCGCTTGCGGGCGGAGTTGTGGGAACAGCGGAGCGAGCATCTTTATAGCCACGAATCCCTGACGGATGCGGTGGCCCGGGCCAAGGACATCCCGGACGGCCCGACAATCCTGTTGGATCATGCGGACAACACTGGTTCTGGCGGCAACCAGGACGTGATGACGGTGATCGAGGAAGTGATCCGCCAGGGTCTGGATGATGTTGCTGTCGGCGGCCTGTGGGACCCTGAAGCCGTACAGCAGATGCAGGCGGCGGGCATCGACGCCACGGTGACCGTTGCCCTTGGCGGCAAGACGGATATGCCCTCCATCGAGCGCAAGGGCGAGCCTTTGCTGGTCACGGGCAAGGTAACCGTGCTGACCAATGGCGAATGGACAGTGCGCGGGCCCATGTACAACGGTCTGGTGGTGCAGATGGGCCCGACGGCGGTCCTGGATACGGGTAAGATGCAGATCGTCGTGGTCTCCCGCCATCACGAGCCCTGGGATCAGGGGATATTTCTCTCGGTGGGCATCGATCCGGCCTACAAACGATATGTGCTGTTGAAATCCCGCATCCATTACAGGGCTGGTTTCGCGCCCATCGCCAAGCACACTATTACCCTGGATGGCGTTGGTGTGACGACCTCAGATAACAGCCTGCTGGACTATCAGAATGTGCGCCGACCGATCTATCCCCTGGACAACATCAATGAACTGGGACCGCGCTGATGTTGATCGACGGCCAGGGCCTGGCGATGGCCACGGAACGGCCCGAGAATATCGCCGCCATCAATACCTTCGTCACCACGGCGCTGGCCTATGGCACCAAGTATCAGCCGATCGTCGATGCCGCCGAGGCCGATCCGGCCTGTGTCATGGTAGGTAGCCTGGCCGCTTCCCTAATGATGTGGATGGAGGCGGGGCAGTCGCCGCAATTGGCCCAGCCCTATCTGGAGCGTTGCCGGGCAGGCCTGGCAGCGGCGGAGCCACGTGAGGTGCTCTGGTTTCGGGCCACGGAGGCCTGGGTGGCGGGCGACATGGCCACCGCCATGGATCTGTTGGAGCAGATCACAGAGCGTTGGCCGCGCGATGTCTTTGCCATGAAGCTGGCGCAGTATCACTATTTCAATCTGGGCTGGTCGGAAAAGATGCTGGCCATCAATCAAAAGGTCCTGCCGGCCAACGAAGAAAATGGCTATCTGTACGGCTGCCTGGCATTTTGCCTGGAACAGACCCACGACATGGACGGTGCGGAGGCGGCGGGCCGGAGGGCGGTGGAGATGAATCGAGCCGACCCCTGGGCCCACCATGCCGTAGCCCACGTGATGGAGATGCAGGGACGGATCGCCGACGGCGTGGCCTGGATGGAAGGTTTGTCCGATACCTGGGAGGGCTGTAACTCCTTCATGCTGGGTCATAACTGGTGGCATACGGCGCTGTTTTATCTGGATTTCAGCGATGTCCGGCGGGTGCGGCAGATCCACGATGATCATGTTTGGGGCCTGGATAAAACCTACAGCCAGGATCAGGCCAGCTCCGCCTCGCTGCTCTGGCGCATGGAAATTCGTGGCATTGACGTGGGCAACCGCTGGCAGGATCTGGCGGATCATGTGGAGGGACGCGTGGGCGAGCATGTGCAACCGTTCCTGGATCTACATTACCTCTACGCCCTGGCCCGCGCCGAACGCTGGAACAAGGTGGATGAAATGCTGGCTAGCATGGCGGCGCATGCGGCCAATGCGCCGGCTGTGGCGCGTATGGCCTGGAACCAGGTCGCCGTACCCGCCGCCCGTGGCCTGGCCGCGTATGGCCGCGGCGACTATGAGGGCGCCTACGAGAGCCTAAACATTGCGACACCACGCCTGCAGGAAATTGGCGGCAGCCACGCCCAGCGCGATCTGTTCGTGCAAACCTGGCTGGATACCCTGTTGCGTACGAACCGTGGCGGCGAGGCGGTGGAGATCTTCGAGACCCGTGCCAAGGCCAGGCCTGCTGTGCCCTATGGGTTTGATCTGCTGGAGCGCGCGCGCCCAGATTTAGAGCATGTCGCGGCTGCTGGGCGAAACATCAAAAAACGGTAACAGACCGCTCTTGATCCAGTGCGGGCGTGCTATGTTATCGGCTAACGGATCCGATGTGTCACCGGAATGATTAGAAGGGCGCAAATGTGTTTATTGACATGGATATGGGTGGGCCTTCGGGAGCAGCTGTCTTCGAGGTGTCTGACACGCCTGTGCGTTCAGGGTAGCGAAGTCGAGGAAAGATCATGAGCAGTCACTTGTTTGCCCCCTCCTACAAACCAGAGCCCTTTTGGTGGGAGCGCAGCCCACTTTGCGCTGAGCCAGAACCCGCCTTGCCCACCAGCGCCGATGTGGTGATCATCGGCTCCGGCTATACCGGACTTTGCGCGGCGATCCAGACCGCACGCGGCGGGCGGCATACGGTCGTCATTGAGGCAAACGCCATCGGCAGCGGTTGCAGCAGCCGCAATGGCGGGCAAGTTTCCACCTCGATCAAACCGCAATGCGGCGACCTTAGCCGCAAAGTGGGCGATAAACTGGCCTATGACATCATCAAGGAAGGCCATAACGCCCTGAAATGGATTGGCGAATTCGTCGAGGCCGAGGGCTTGAACTGCGATTTCAACGTCGTCGGCCGCTTCTATGCCGGGCACACGCCTGGTCAATTTGAAATTATCGCCAAATCCATCGAAAACCCGCCAAAGGGCCTGGAAACGGATGCCTATGTCGTGCCGAAGGCAGAGCAGCATGCGGAGATAGACAGCCCCGACTACCACGGTGGCGTCGTGTTTCCCCGCCATGCCTCTGTCGATCCCGGCGCCTATCATAAGGGCTTGCTTGGCCGGGCGCGGGAGGCGGGCGCTACGGTGATCGGCCATTGCCGGGCGGACGGCATGTCCGGTACCGCGGGCGACCTTACCATCACCACGGCTAAAGGGCAGATCAAGGCCCGCAATGTTATCGTCGCCACCAACGGCTACACGCGCGGCCTGTCGCATTGGCAGCGGCGGGTCATTCCCATAGGCAGCTACATGATCGCGACCGAACCACTAGAGCCGGGCTTGATCAAGCGCCTGATCCCGAAAAGGCGGGTTGTCAACGATACCAGAAAGCTGGTGGCCTACTACAGCACCGATCCCAAGGGAGAGCGCATCCTGTTCGGCGCCCGCGTATCGATAGCCGAAACCGATCCGACTGCTGCGACGCCCGCTTTGCATGCCGAATTGGTCAAGCGGTTCCCTGATCTGGCTGGTACCTTAATCACCCACGCCTGGATGGGCTTTGTCGCCTATACGTTCGATGAGATGCCCCATTTGGGTGAGCGGGACGGCATCCATTACTCCATGGGCTATTGTGGTTCCGGCGTGTCACTCGCCAGCTATTTCGGCACCAAGATTGGGCAGCAGGTCTTGGGCCTGAAGGAAGGCGATAGCCCCCTATCGCAAATCGCCCCCCCAACGCGCCCCTATTATTGGGGTGAGCCATGGTTCTTGGCGCCCGCCGTTCGCTACTACCGCTGGAGAGATGAGCACTTGAGCTAAAGGCCCGGCATCAGGAATCTGACTGAGCTGCTTGATCCTGGCCACGTCGTCGGCAAGGCCCGCTCTGCCGTGCCCCATGGCTTTATTTTATGGGAGCGGGCCCAGGCGCAGGTCTGAGTGCCGCTTGGCAAACCGCCATGATTAATTTGCTATTCCCGCGAAAGCGGGAACCCAGATGATGGCCAGCTTTACTTCGTTTCCTAAATATATCGCGCTTGCAACTAATAAAGTATGGCTCCGCCCGCTATATGGCGCGCCAGGCCGCATGAGCCGCGGACTTGGCATCCGCGATGGCGTGTACCACTTGACCGCCATGGTTGGTACGGGCGGCTCCGACGGCATAGAGTCCCGCCTGATCTGTCTGCATACCCGTATCAACGATCAACCCGCCATCGTCATCCCGCGCGGCGTCTGCCGGCGCTAAGTTGGTTCGCGGCGCCAGGCCGATGAAGGGGAAGATAGCGGCAATCGATAGGGTTTCCTCGTCGCCGTTCTGTTCCGTTAGGCGCACCGCATCGACGCCGTCGCTGCCGATGATTTCCTGTACATCCGTGTTCCAGCGAAAATGCATATTGCTCAGATCGGCGGTCTGTCTGACAAACGCCGGGCGGGCCCTTGGTTTGCGCCCACGCAGGATCATGGTGACGTTGGCGCACAGTTCGGCCAGATGCAGCGCCTCTTGAAAGGCACCGTCGCCACCTCCCACCACGGCGACATCCTTGCCCTTGTAAAGTCCGCCGTCGCAAAAGGCGCATTGGGAGACACCCCGTCCGGTCAGCGCTTCTTCCCCCGGCACACCCAGGGTGCGCAACTCGGCCCCGGTGGCCAGGATGACCCGCAGGGCGGTGGCGCCGTTGCCTGGTAGGTTCCAATGGCTGCCCATGGATGCCAACTCGGTCACGGCGCCGGGCTGATAATCCACGCCGGCCTCCAGGGCTGCGCCCAACATGGTATTGACCAGATCGGCACCGGTGGCGCCTTCCGATCCCGGATGCCCATGCACGGCGGCGACATTGGTGATCAGGCCGCCCAGCCGGCCGTCATCGAATAGCGCGGTCTTCAGGCCGCAGTGGGCGGCCTCGGTCGCGGCGGCCAGGCCAGCGATGCCGGCGCCAATGACGGCCACTTGGTGAGTGGTTCGGGGCGCACGGGCCATCTAGTTTTCCGTATCTGGTGACCAGCCCTGGGGCAGGTCGACTTTCTTGGCAATGCGGCAACTGGGAAAGCCCCAGGTGGGCATATAGGCACATTGAGGTATGGGAATATCGCCGCCCGCGACGATAACCGTTATGTCCTCGGGTTTTTCCACCGCCGGGACCGCGCCGTTGGCGAGCGCCGCCCTGACCCACCGGGGCGCCTTGGTCTGGCTGGCCAGCCGCGAGGGTATCCAGGATTTTTCAAAATCCGCCGCCGGCATATGACTGTTTTCGTGCAGATAGGCCTTAATGTCGGCTTTGGATTTGCCCTCGTCCGCCAACAGCTTTGCCACGTAGGGGGCGACGATGACGGCCACCGCACCGCCGTGCAGACGGGAAAAGGAGGACGTGGCGGATGCCATGACGGATGCCAGATCATCCAGGCCGCCGGTCACGTTGACCACGCTTTCGGCCCTTTGCACCACCAGAACATCGTCTTCCGACGCGAAACCCAGTTCCTCGCGCAGGCTTTCCCAGGGGTTGAATTCCTCGTCCTCGGCCAGGCACAGGGTATAGCGGCCCGGCTGCCCCAGTCCGGCGAAGGCGACGGCTGCTGGCCAACCGCCGCCCAGATTGTGCATGATCAACCGCACGGCCCGGCCAATGGCGGCATTGGCCCGCCAGCCCGGACCCAGGGCGCCAAAGCGGCTGTTCATATGCATGGCCTTGGCGGCCGGTCCCGACAGCATTAGTAACGGCGCGACATTCTCGTCCGTGGTCTGAACGCCGCGCAGGTTGAACTCCGGTTCCAAAAGAGCCTGCGCGGCGGCTAGCACGAACGGTAGATGGCTGTCCTCGCAACCGGCCATGACCGCGTTGATGGCGACCTTTTCCACCGTCACCAGGCCCTGTAGGGGCTGCGCCTCACCCAGCACTGTGTTGCGTGGCTGTCCGGCCCCGCGTAGCATGGCATCCACCCGTGCCATGGTGGGGGGCACGATTGGCAGGCCGTCGGTCCAGCCCCGGCGGTAAAACATCTCGTTCACCTGGCCGTCCGCATTGGGCCCGCGTACCACCTCGACCCGTTGTCGGGGAAAGGCGGCAACTTGGGTTAGCCGTTCCAGCAAGCCCTGTTCGTTGGCTCGGCTATGCAGGGTATCGTCAATCCATTCGCCCGATGCCCGCTGTCCCGTGGGCAGCAGTATCCACAGAGATTGCTTTTCACTCACCCCGCACCGGCCAACTTGTTTTTCCAATCATTCGGCAAACGGATCGCCCGTGCCGTGGGAAAGCCTAGAATGCCGTTGTGCGAGAACACCTGGGCGTTGGTGCGCCCAGGGTCGCCACTGACGACGATCTGAATATCCATCGGATCGCAGACGATAGGCACCAGGCGGTCGGGGTCCTTGGACTCGCCATAAAGCTCATTGGCTTTGCCCAGCTGCGCCAGTTCGAACATGGAGCGGCCACCGGAATAGAAATTGGTGAACTCGACGATATATTGCTCGAACTTCCAGGCCGGGATGCGGGCGTTCTCGAACAGCCACTGGCGCACGTCATCCTTGGACCAGCTGGCCTTGGCCATGGTTTCGGCCAGGATGGGGGAGAGCACCAGCAAGGGCGTATAGCTGCCGTCCGCCATGCCAACCGTAAAGATCAACTGCCAGCCGGACTGGGAGATCAGGGCATCAGCCAGATAGGGCAGCATATCCTCGGGCTTTTGCCCGAATACCGAAGCGATGACATCACCCCCCGTGAAGCGCGAGATGGTGACCACGTTGTCGCCGCGGGCGTGGCCGAAATCCGCTGCATGAGGCGGCCAGTCGATCCTGGCCAGGGCGTCTTCATTCTCGGCCAGGACTACGCGCCAGGTATTGCCGAAGGTGCCCTTATCGTTCTGATGCAGGATGAAGCCCGCAACATTGCGCAGATACAGCCGCCACCAGCGACCCACGGTGGTGTTGGCCATGAAGCCGTCACGCAAGGCACCCTGTTCGTAGTTGAACTCCAGATCCTTGATGATCGGCCCATTGATTGTGATCAGGGTTTCCGCACCCGGCGTATTGCCGGAATGCTCCACGCCATAGCCGGGGTCGGCCATGGCCTCGGCCAAGGCAATCAGCACTGGCATGTATTGCGGCTTGCAGCCCGCCATGACGCCATTGACGGCGACGTTCCAGACCGTGGCTTCACGATTGTCGGGCAGCAGCTTGCCGATCACATGCTCTGCTGGCAGATCGGTGAAGGCCAGAAAGCTTCCGATCTTGGCCCTTGTTGGCGGCACGATTGGCAGGCCGTCGGACCAGCCGTTTTCATAGAAGAACCGATTGATCTCGTCGAAACTGCCCTCTATCACTATTTCCTGTGGACCCGGCTCCGGGATCATCACGGCAGCGGGTTGCGCCGCCGTCAGGTTCTCGATCACCGCCTTGACGGTGACGGACGTTAGATTGTTGCGCAGTTCATTGTCGGTCTGTGTATCCACATGTCCCGGAACCTTGGCCATGGGTAGATTGGGCAGGCCTAGACCCACGGCAGTGGTCGCGCCCTGGCCCAAGAAGCCATCGCAGACTAGGGAGGATGATGGCACTCCGGCGGCTTCGGCGGCGGCTGAGGCCCGCAACACGGCGGGCGTACAGCTGCCTCAACAGCCCATGCCCGAGACGATGGCATCAACCTTGTGCTCGGCCAGAGTATCGGGCAGATCGGCGATGATCTGGCCTTCCCGGGGGCCATGGGTGGAGCCAAAGATGGTGTAGCCGACGAAATTCATGTTGGGATAGGCGGCTGAAAGCTCGGCCTCCAGAATGGGAAAGATCTCGTCGCCGCGGAATAGATAGTCCCACATGAAGGCGACGGTCTTGCCCTCCAGGGTATCCAGGCGCGGCGCCAGGGGCGCGATTTCCACGGTTTTCTCTCCGCGCGGCCATAGCGCAGAGTAGGTTTCCTCGCTCATATTCACCTCCAATTTTTCATGCTTGGGGCTAGTCTAGCGTAGTTTTCTAGACCGCTTCAGCAATAAACACCGGAATTTTGCGGGCTGTTTTTTCTTGGTATTCGATATAGGGGGGAAAGACCGCCGCGCCGGCATCCCACAGGCGTTGGCGTTCCGGATCCTCCGTGACCTCACGGACGCGCATTTTATGGACTTCGGTCTTGTCGCGGATTTTCACATCCCCGTTAGCCCGTAGATTATAGACCCAGACCGGATTTTTTTCCCGCCCGCCGTAGGATCCGATCAGGACATAGTTGCCGTCCACTTCGACCCGCATCAGTGGAATTTTCCGGATGCCGCCGGTTTTATTGCCTATATGAGTGACGATAATGCAGGGCATGCCCGTATCCCGCAACGTCGAGCCCTTGGTGCCGCCGCTGCCTTCGTACAATTCAACTTGCTCGCGGACCCAATCCAAGGTGGGGGGAATATAGTCAGCCATGGGATTTTCCTATCTGTTTGAGTGCTTTCGTGCATTGATGATAGCATCATAGCGGCGGACCTATCCGTGATTTTTCCGCCATGCCCGTGCGGGTATTCTGCCCGGCGCCAATTGGGAGACAGTGATTTGAACGACGCAGTTGAAGCAAACGCACCTGGAGTAAAATTCGGGCTCAACGAAGACGCACTGAAAGCGGCGGGCAGCGAACATCTATTTATCCATGCCTCGCCCTATCGTGCCCTCGCCAATGACGCGAGCAAACACATTCTCGTTGAAGGGGATGGCGCCATCGTCAAGGATATTGAGGGCAAGGAATATATTGATGGGTTGGCGGGGTTGTGGCTGGTCAATGCCGGGCACGGGCGCCAGGAAATCGCTGACGCCTACGCCCGGCAGGCCGGCACCCTAGCCTATGCCAGCTCTACCCAGGCGACGACCATTCCGGCGATCGAGCTGGCGACCAGGTTGGCGGAATTGACCCCGGGTGATCAGGCTACCGCCTTTTTCTGCTCTGGCGGCTCGGAGGCGGTTGAAAGCGCCATCAAGATCGCCCGGCAGTATCACTATTTCAATGGCGAGCCAAAACGTTCCAAGATCATTGGCCGGCGCGGTTCCTATCACGGTGCCACATACGGCGCCATGAGTGTCAGTGGTACCCGGCCCATGAGCGAGCCCTATCATAGCCCCTTCATGCATGGTGTGCTGCACGCATCCCCACCCTATTGCTACCGTTGCGATTTCCGTCACAGTCATCCCGGCTGCAATCTGCTTTGCGCCGATCAGATCGAGCAGATGATCAACTATGAAAACCCGAAAACCGTCGCGGCGGTGATTGCCGAACCGATCTCCGCTTCCGGCGGCATCGTGGTGCCGCCCGACGGTTATTGGGCTCGATTGCGCGAAATCTGTGATCGTCATGGCATCCTGTTGATCACCGACGAGGTCATCAACGGCTTTGGCCGCACGGGCCGTATGTTCGCCTCGGAACATTGGGATCTGGTCGGCGACATCATGACCGTGGCCAAAGGTCTGGCCAGCGGTTATGCCCCGATCGGTGCCGTGATGTGCCGCCCCTACGTGGTGGAGGCCTTCGAGGGCGATAACAAATTGTCGCATCTGCTGACCTATGGTGGCCATGCCGCGGCCTGTGCCGCCGCCCTGAGAAATCTCGAGATTTTCGAGCGTGAGGACCTAGTGGTGAATTCCCAAGCCATGGGTGCTCGTCTGAAACAGGGCTTGGAAGGATTATCTGGGCACCCATGTGTTGGCGAGGTGCGCGGCCTCGGCCTGCTGGTGGGCCTGGAAATGGTCAAAGATAAGGACAGCAAGGAGAAGTTCGTGGAAGACGGCCCCGAACTGAAAACCCTGGGCGAGGGCTTGGCCGAACGTGGTTTGTTGACCCGCATCGGCGGCGTTTTGCCACTTTCCCCACCATTGTGCATTAGCGCCGAACAGGTTGACCGTGTGGTGGCCATCATCGACGACAGTCTGACTGAAATGGAAACCACGCACGGCATCGGCTGATTAGGCGCCGAAGCCCCCTTCGCGCAGGGTCTCGGCGATCTGAGCCTCGGCCTGGTGCCCCATCAGGTGCACCCCGGCGACGCCCGGCATCGCCTTCAGGGCGTGGATCAGTTCGACGCAGATGCGCCGGCCTTCCGCCGCCGGATCCCCGGCGGCCTCCAGCCGGGCGATCAGTGCGTCGGGGATGATGGTGCCGAACAGGTTGTCGCGCATCCAGCGGGCCTGCCGTGCCGAGGCCAGGGGCGCCAAGCCGATCAGCATGGGCAGCCGGCTGGGAATATCGAATTCTTTTAGCCTGGCGATATAGCGGCCAAGAATTTCGCAGTCGAAACAGAATTGTGTCTGCGCGAAATCGGCGCCGGTCTCCAGCTTGCTTAACAATCTGGTCGGCTGCCAATCAGGGGTTGGGTCGATTGGCGTATCGGCCACGCCCACGAAATAGCGTGGAGCCGGCTTGATCTCCCGGCCCGAGGGCAATTTGCCCTGATCCCGCATCGCGGTTGCCAGTTGTACCAAACCGCTGGCGTCCATGTCGTGAACGGCGCTGGCATCCGGTTCGTCGCCGTTTTCAAGCGGATCGCCGGAAAGACACAGTATGTTGGGGATGGCGAAGCCGGAGACACCCAGCAGATCCCGTTCCAGCGCCAGCTTGTTGCGGTCGCGGGTGGTGAACTGCATGACGGCTTCCAGGCCGTTCTCGGCCTGCATGAAATGGGCCGCGGCAAAGCTGGACAGATGCGCCTTGGCGCCCGCCCCGTCGGTCACATTGACCGCATGAACCAGGCCCGTGAGGGGGGCGGTCCGCCGCGCCACCTTGGCCGAATCCGCGGTTAGTGGTGGCGTGGTTTCTGCGGTGATGGCAAAACCACCTTCCGAAAGGACGCGTTCAAGGCTGCCGGAACTCTTCCTATCTGTCATGGCGCGCATGCTAGTCAGATCGGTCTGGCGGGGCCAGCTCTTTTACCCGTCTCTTTTGCCGGTGCCAGTTTCAGCGTTCAGGGCCTCCCTTGGCGGCCTGGATCGCCCGCCACACGCGCTGGGGCGTTGCCGGCATGTCCACATGTTTGACGCCGAATTCCGAGAGCGCATCGACGATGGCGTTGATCAATAAAGCCAAGGCGGGCGTCGTGCCGCCCTCGCCCCCCGGACGGATGCCATGGGGGTGGGAACTAGCCGGCACTTCCATGATCACGGTATTTAGAAACGGCATGGTATCGGCGCGCGGCATGGCATAGTCCTGGAACGAGCCGCTCAGAAGCTGCGCGCTCTCCGGGTCATAGTGGATTTCCTCCAACAGGGCCTGGCCCAAACCCTGCATCACCGCGCCATGGGCCTGACCGTGCAGGATCAGCGGGTTGACCGCCAGCCCGACGTCATCGACGCCGGTCCAGGCGGCGATTTTTACCTGGCCGGTGTCCGGATCGACCTCAACCTCGCAAACATGGGTGCCGTAGGGATAGCCGCCGGCGCGATTGGTAATATCACCAGCGCTTTCCAGGCTGCCGGCCGCACGCGCGGCCTCCCATAAATCCATACCGCCCCCGCCGGCCACGGTGAAGGCGCCGTCCGCGAAGACGATATCATCCTCTGCCGCTTGCAATGTATGCGCCGCGATGGCCTTGCCTTTGGCCAGCAGCTCCTCCACCGCTTCGCCCAGGGCGATGGAGACCAGCCGCATGGAGCGGCCCGAGTGCGAGCCGCCGCCAACCGTAACCCGCTCGGTATCGTTGGTGATGTAACGCACTTTTTCGAACGGTATCTGCAGCCATTCGCAAAGCAATTGCGGAAAGCTGGTTTCGTGACCTTGGCCGCTGCTCATGGTGCCGACTACCAGTTCGATGCAGCCGTCATCACACACTGTAAGTTCGGCGCGTTCCCTGGGAATGCCGGAGGTAATCTCTATATAGTTGGCAACGCCGATGCCCCGGCGCAGCCCGCGTGCGGCGGAGGCCGCCCGGCGGCTTGGAAAACCGTCCCAGTCCGCTTCGTACAGGGCCCGGTTCATGGCGGCCAGATAGTCGCCGCTGTCGTAGGTGGCGCCGACCCCGTTGGTATAGGGCATGGCGCCGGATGGGATCAGATTACGCCGTCTAAGTTCGACCCGGTCAAAGCCGCACCTGTCGGCGGCCAATTCGATCAGCCGCTCGATCATATAGATCGCTTCCGGACGGCCGGCACTTCGATAGACCGCCGTTGGCACCGTGTTTGTCAGCACCGCATGGCCCTGAAAATGCACGGCGGGGATGTCATAGACGCTCTGTATCATGGACAGCCCCTTGCGCAGGGGCCAGAAAAATACGGTATAGGCGCCCAGGTTCATGGTATTGACGCCGCGCAGGCCTAGGAAGTTGCCCTCCGTATCCAGGGCCAGTTCGGCATTCGAGGCCAGGTCGCGTGCCTGATAGTCGGAGAGGAAACACTCGGATCGGGTGGCGGTCCATTTGACCGGGCGGCCGATGCGCTTGGCGGCCCAGGGCATCAAGGCATATTCGGGAAAAAAAGCATTGCGCGTGCCGAAATTGCCACCCATGTCGCCAAAGATGCAGCGGCAATTTTCCAGCGGAACGCCCAAGGTCGCGGCTAGGCGTTCACGGCTGCGCACCACACCGGCGCCGGAGCCCGTGCGCAGGGTATAGCGTTCCTTGAATGGATCATATTCGCCCACGACCCCGCGCGGCTCCATGGGGCTGCCAGTGACTCGGTGAATCCAGCCGTCGAACGCGACCACGTGGGCCGCCGCCGCGAATGCACGCTCGGTGGCGTCCCGGTCGCCAACTTCGCAGGTCAGCGCTAGGTTTTCCGCACAGCCCGGCCAAACTTGCGCCGCGCAGGGCGCCATAGCATCGCGGGCGTGTACCACCGCGGGCAACTCCTGATAATCAACTTCGACCAATTCGGCGGCATCAACCGCCGCCGCCGCCGTCTCGGCCACCACCATGGCAACCGCCTCGCCCACATAACGCGCTGTATCGAGGGGAAGAGCATTGTTCTCGGCCACGAAGACGTCGAAGCCATCTGGTAGGCGCAGGGTGGCATCTGGCGGCCCGACCCAATCGGGATTGTGCGGTATGGGCCCCAGCCCGTCGGCTCCGGCGTCCGCGCCGGTCAGCACAGCAAGCACGCCGGGTACGGCCATGGCGCTGGTAACATCGATGGCGCGGATTTTCGCATGCGCATGCGGCGAACGCACCATGGCGGCATGGCAGATATCCGCCGTAGAAAAATCGCTTGAGAACTTCCCCTGGCCCACGAGAAGCCGGCGGTCTTCTACCCTGGCAAGCGGTGCGCCGATGCCATCGGCGCGGCTTGGACTCTGAACGGACATTACCTGTACGTCCTTTTGTCAGCCGCCGACGGCATCGCCAATGCGGCTGCCGTGATAGGTCGCGCCGCCTGGAGTGGTGACATTCACCGTCGCCTCGACGCCGTCCCTCTGGAACCCAATGATGGATGGCCACACCTTCCAGCGAAACTGGCCATCGGCGCAATAATGCAGGGGTACCTTGTAGGGCGGAAAGACCTCGCCGCTGGTGTCGTCCTGGCCGTCGGTGTAAAGGACGCCATCCTCGAAGAACACATCCAGCGTATTGACGGCGGCTAGGAAGCCATGGATCACATAACGGCCGCTGAAGCCCGCCAGATCGCTGCCGCTATATTCGGTGGGCGGCGAATATAGATAGCTGGGAATTTCGACCTCGCCCGTGGCAAGGGTCCGGTGGAACAGCAGGCAGTCCCAGGCATCTCCGGCACAGACCGGCTGATAGCGCAAGTTGGTACGGTCCGGGCGTTCGACCTTCAGCCAATCGGCGATGGGACCGCTTTGTGGTGCGGTGCGCAGATCCAGGAAATAGCAATCTGGCTTGACCTTGGCATAGGCCGCCTGGTTGCTGTCGGGGCGCGGCGCCTCACCCTTTAACGAGCGCTCCGAGGTGGTGCCGATGAATAGCGTGTCATCACGGCCAAAGCGCGAGGCGTAGTAGGAGCCCATGGAGGTCGCCTTTTGTACCCGCACGGGGTGCAGTTGTAGGTGCGTGTTGTGGGCGCCCAGCACCATGCCGGCGTCCGCGCCCTCGCGCTCCCTGATCCAGCGCACGGACTCCGCCATCGAAACGTCGCGCACATTCCAGAACTGACGGACGCCAACATCGAAGTCAGCCTCGGTCTGGGCCAAGGCTAGGAAGACATCGCGCATGATCTGGGCACAGCGCAGGGCCCAGTCGAAATCGTCGTGGGATGTGGCGGCGGTATAGGCCAGGCGCGCCTGTTCCATGCGACTGATCATCAGGGACGCCGCACCGATTAGATCCCGGAACCTTTCAGGCGATACTTCGGTGCGGGTCTGCAGGGTGATCTCTTCGACGGCGGTTTCGAAATCCCAGGCGATGTCGTCGGCCAGGCCCTGGTCGGCTTTCCGTGTGAAGTCATGCACAGCCCGGTAGGCAAAGCGGGCCTGGCCCCAGTTGCCGGTGCCGTCCATGCTGTAAAAACGCAGCTCTCTCGGCCGGTCCGGGTTGGCATTCCACTCCCGCATCCAGCGTATCAGCTCATTCATTTCAGTCCAGACGCCCCAGACGTTGTTGATGCAGGGGGCGATGTCGTCCCATTCATCGTCGGCGCCGGCGACATAATCATGCACCCGCCGGCCTTCGACTAGGCCGGCTTCGAGCACGAAGGTGGTGAAACCATGTTCCAGCGCCAGGTATTTGAATAAGCGGGCCCGCCACCGGTTCCACTCACGCAGATAATGCGCGCTCTCGCCCACGGCGATGATGCGTTTGCCACCAATCACCTCGGCGATGAAGCTGAGATCGTTATAGTTGTCATCGTGGCGGGGAATGGACAGGGGAACCGCCCGCGCCTGGGCCCAGGCGACGAAGGCGCTGTCGGATGGCGGTTGTTCTGCTGCTCGCTCGGGTTCGTCCATATTGTTTCCACCCATCTTTTCTAATTGTCCAAGGATGCTAGCGAATTGAGCAGGGCAAAGCTACCTGCTGCAGGACAACGAAACCTGACAGCAGGAATTGATCGCCAGATTGTGCTAGCAATCCACCCGTGCGCAACGATCAAGGACGATCGGCAGCGTTCATGGCCAAAAAACCGGACAACTACTCGACTGCTACTGATGATCGGGGGCACGCCCCGCACAGTGCCGATGATTGGGAAGTGCTGTTCGAAGATCCTCAAAATGGCCCGATCGCGATGATCGGGCAGGCCATGGCCCGGATGCCTCGGCGCGCGGTACCCGTTTGACGTTGAAGCAGCTGTTGATCCATGCGGATGAGGCCGGCCGTCTGGCGGACTATGAACGGCGCTTGGCAGCCATTGTCACACCAGATGAACAACCACCTGATGTGGAGCAGGCCGGCTGCAGTTCATTGCGCTGCTGCGGCAGTTGAAGGAAGAAGGCAAGTGGGCAGCTGTGACGCCAATTGAAGAAAAACAGGCGGCCAATCAAACGATCGTTGACGAACGCTCGCCTGCGGAATGGGTCTAAATTCTAAGCAGTGGCGTCGTGGAAATTCGCGTCGGCACGTTTAGCGACAATCCCACTATATTGGCGACGGTAAAGGTGGGCGACGTCTTCGGCGAATTAAGCTTGTTCGAAGGCTGCCCGTATGGCGCCGAGGCGGTTGCCACCGAACCCACCGAAGTTCTAGAAATTCCGCGCCAGGAATTCATCAACCGCTTGAATGCGTCCCGCCCGGTCATGAAGACGATGGTCAACCATTTGGTTCGGCGGTTGCAAGAGATGACCGATGAATTGCAGGAGCGCGGGCATGCGCTGTAGCAAAGCGCCCTAAACCGAGACCGCGCCGCTTTCGATGGCCTCTAGTTTAAAGGCGGCGGCCATCAAGGCCTTGGTGTAATCGGTTCGCGGGTCGTCGAAAATTTGCTGCGCCGCGCCCTGCTCCATCACCTTACCGTTACGCAGCACGATAACCTCGTCGGCCAGGGCCCGGACGACCTTCAGGTCATGGGAGATGAACAGGTAGGCCAGGCGGTGGCGCTGTTGCAGATCGCGCAGTAGATCAACGATCTGCGCCTGTACGGAAACGTCCAAAGCCGAGGTCGGTTCGTCCAATACCACGAAGCGCGGTTGCAATACCATAGCACGGGCGATGGCGACGCGCTGGCGTTGGCCGCCAGAGAATTCGTGGGGGAAGCGGTCCATGGCGCCCGGCTCCAGGCCGACCTCCCGCAGCGTGTTGGCGATCAACTCGCGCCGTTCGTCATAGCCGCCGCCTTCACCGTGGACCAGCAGGCCTTCCTCGATGATCTGAGCGATGGACATGCGCGGGCTCAACGAAGAGAACGGATCCTGGAAGACGACCTGCATCTGCCGGCGCAATGGGCGCAGGATCTTGCGACCAAGATTTTCGATACGCTGGCCGTCGAAACTGATGGCGCCCTGGCTAGAGATCAGGCGCAGCAACGCCAATCCCAACGTGGTCTTGCCAGAGCCGCTTTCCCCCACCACGCCCACGGTGTGGCCTTCGCGGACCTCCAGACTGATCTCGTCCACCGCGCGGACATGATCGACGGTACGGCGAAAGACCCCGGCCTTAATGGGGAACCAGACCTTGAGATTTTCCGCCGTGACCACGGTGGCGGCATTGACGGGGGGAGGGGCCGGTTTCCCCTTGGGCTCCGCCGATAGCAGATGCAAGGTATAATCATGCCGCGGGTGCAGGAACAGATCTTTGACCGGCGCCTGCTCGACAATCTCGCCGCCCGTCATCACCGCGACCCGGTCCGCCATGTGCCGGACCACGCCTAGATCATGCGTGATCAGGATCATCGCCATGCCCAATTTGCCTTGCAGCTCTTTCAATAGGGCCAAGATCTGCGCCTGAATGGTGACGTCCAGGGCTGTGGTGGGTTCGTCTGCGATCAGGATTTCCGGCTCGTTGGCCAGCGCCATGGCGATCATCACGCGCTGCCGCTGTCCGCCAGACAGCTGATGCGGATAGGCGCCCAAGCGCTTCTCCGGCTCCTGAATGCCGACCAGATGCAGCAGCTCCAGGATGCGTTCACGAGCCTGGGCGGGATTCATGTTCTTGTGCAGGGTCAGCACCTCGCCGACCTGGCGCTCGACCACGTGCAGGGGGTTGAGCGCGGTCATAGGCTCCTGAAAAATCATCGAGATATTGTTGCCCCGCGCCACGTNNAGGGTTTCTTCGTCGGCGCTGAGCAATTCTGTGCCTCGGTATTTGATGGAGCCCGAGGGATGGCTGGCCGTGGGGTAGGGCAGCAGTTGCAGGATTGACAGCGCCGTGACGGATTTGCCCGAGCCACTCTCGCCGACGATGGCCAGGGTTTCGCCGGCGCCCAGATCGAACGAGATGTTTTTGACCGCGTGGCTCTGCCCGCCTTCGACCCGGAAGTCGACGGACAAATCCTTGACCTCCAGCAGCGCCATGGTGGAGTGGGCGTTCATGACGCTGACTCCGCGCCCGTCTCTGCCACGATGGGACCGGTCGCCGCGCCCTTCCGGGGATCAAAAGCATCACGCACCGCCTCGAAAATGAAAATCAGCAGGGTCAGCATGATCGACAGCATCACAAAGGCGGTGATGCCCAGCCATGGTGCTTGCAGGTTGGCCTTGCCCTGTTGCAGCATCTCTCCTAGGGATGGCGAGCCTGGCGGCAGGCCAAAGCCGAGAAAATCCAGGGCCGTCAACGTGGTGATGGAACCCGAGAGGATGAACGGCAGGAAAGTCAGGGATGCCACCATGGCATTGGGCAGGACATGGCGGTACATGATCATGGCATCGGACAGCCCCAGGGCGCGGGCCGCGCGCACATAGTCGAAATTCCTTGCACGGAGGAATTCCGCCCGCACCACTCCGACCAGGCTCATCCAAGAAAAGATCAGCATGATGCCCAACAGCCACCANAAGTTAGGCTCCACGAAGCTGGCCAGGATNATTAGCAGATACAAAGTGGGCAGGCCGGACCAAACCTCNATAAAGCGCTGAAACAGCAAATCAGTCCAGCCACCGAAATAACCCTGTATGGCGCCCGCCATAACACCGATGATGGAGGAAAAGATCGTCAGCACCAAGCCGAACAGCACTGATATGCGGAAGCCGTAGATCAGCCGCGCCACCACGTCCCGGCCCTGATCGTCCGTGCCCAGCCAGTTTTCCGTCGACGGCGGGGCGGGCGCCGGAACGGGCAGGTCATAGTTGATGGTTCGGTAGCTGTAGCGGATCGGCGGCCAGATGATCCAGCCGCCGNNNTCNNNGATCAGNTCNGTNACGAANGGGTCGCGGTAATCNGCNTCGGTCTCNAACTCGCCGCCAAANGNNGTTTCGGGNTAGGTNANNANNACCGGCGCTNTAGANNTCNCCCTTGAANCCNANNNNCANCGGNTTGTCNTTGGCGATGANCTCGGCGAACAGGNCCAGNACNAANAGGNNNAGGAANATCCACANNGACCAATANCCNCGCTTGTTGGCNCGGAAATTNCGNANNCGNCGCCGGGTNANNGGCGTGANGCGCCGGNCCATGAANCNGCTCTTGTCCGNCCGCCGTCATTCAGACNTCGCGGCTNTCGAAATCGATNCGCGGNTCGATGATNNTGTACATCANATCGCCGATCAGNTTNAGGATCAGCCCCATCANGGTNAAGACATACAAGGTGCCCANNACCACNGGNTAATCCCGGTTCAGGGCNGCNTCGAANCCCANNAGGCCNAGGCCNTCNAGNGAAAANATCACCTCGATCAACAGGGANCCNGTGAACAGNACNCCGATNAAGGCGGAGGGGAANCCNGCNACCACGATCANCATGGCGTTGCGNAANACNTGGCNGTANANNACGCGNCGNTCGCTNANNCCCTTGGCCCNNGCNGTGANCACATANTGCTTGTTGATCTCGTCCANNAAGGANTTCTTGGTCAGCATGGTCAGGGTNGCGAANCCGCCGATGGNCATGGCNNNGATNGGNAGNACNATGTGCCAGAAATANTCNNCGATCCGGGCNGGCCANNNCATATCNTCCCAGCCTTCCGAGGTCAGNCCGCGCAGGGGGAAGATNTCCCAGAANGANCCGCCNGCGAACAGCACGATCANCAANACCGCGAACAGAAAGCCNGGNATGGCATAGCCGACNATNATGACGGTNGAGGTCCANANATCGAAGCGGCTGCCGTCGCGCACCGCCTTGGCNATGCCCAGGGGTATGCAGATCAGATAGGTCAGCAAGGTGGTCCAGATGCCGAGAGAGATGGAGACCGGCATCTTGTCCACCACTAGGCCAATGACCGGTTGATCGCGGAAGAAACTCTCGCCGAAATCAAACTGAACATAGTTCCAGACCAATAGGCCGAAACGTTCATGGGCCGGTTTATCCAGGCCGAATTGCCGCTCCAGATCCTTGATCAATTCAGGGTCCAGGCCTCGGGCGCCCCGGTATTTCGAGCTGATGGCGGTATCGGCGCCCTGGCTGGCAATCTGCTGTTCGCGGTTGACCTCCGCCCCGCCGCCGCCCGAAACGCGCGATGTTGCCTCCACCGCCGTGCCGGTTAATTGCGCGATCACCTGTTCCACCGGGCCGCCGGGCAGGAATTGCAGCACGATGAAGTTCAATAGCATGATGCCGAACAGGGTCGGGATCATCAGCAGCAGACGCCTGATGATGTATGCAACCATCTTCTAGTTACGGCCCAGCTTGGCCGCCTTGGCCGGATCCCACCACCAGGTATCGAGCACGCCGCGGGCATATTTCGGTTTGATGGCGGGGCGTCCGAACAGATCCCAATACGCGATGGTATGGGAGGCCTTGAACCATTGCGGCACCAGATTGTGGCTCCACATAATGACCCGGTCTAGGGCATGGGTGGCATGGCGCAGTTCGCCGCGATTTTCGGCTTGGATAATCTTTTCGACCAGGGCATCCACGGCCGGGCTTTTCAGACCGGTGTAGTTGCGCCCGCCTATCATATCGGCGGTCTTGGAATTCCAGGCGCTGCGCAGGCCCAAGCCCGGCGTCAGTGACGATGGATTGCGGAAGGTGGTGATGTCGAAATCAAACTCCTGAACGCGGCGTTGATACTGCGCCGGCTCGACCAGGCGAAAGCGCGCGCTGATGCCCAGTTTCTCTAAATTACGAATATAGGGCATGACAATGCGTTCAAATGCCTTGCCATAAGAGAGAAATTCAATCTCAAATGCCTTGCCGGCGCTGTTGACCAGCATGCCGTCTTTTACTTTCCAGCCCGCGGCACTTAGCAGTTTCTTGGCCTGGCGCAACTGGCCGCGAATGTTGCCGCTACCCTTGGTCTTGGGCGCGCGGTAAACCTCGCCGAAGACCTCTTTGGGCAACTCCTCGCGCCAGCGTTCCAGCAAGGCCAGTTCGGCCCCCGTGGGTGCGCCGACGGCCTCCATGTCGGAGTTTTGAAAGATGCTGTAGGTGCGCCGATACAGGCCATGGAACAGGTTTTTGTTGGTCCATTCGAAATCAAAAACCAGTCCGACCGCCTGGCGCACGCGGCGGTCGGTAAATTTAGCGCGGCGTGTGTTAAGGAAAAAGGCCTGGAAGCCAGATGGATTATGGTCGGGCAGGACTTCTTTGATCAACCGGCCATCTTTCACCGCTGGCACGCCGTCATATTTGGTAGCCCAATTGCGCGAGGTGAAATCCTCGCGGAAATCGATCTTGCCCGCGAACAGGGATTGCAACGCGATATCCCGGTCCCGGTAATAGTCCCAGGTGATACGTCGAAAATTGTTGCGGCCCCGATAGACGGCAAGGTCCCTGGCCCAATGGTTCTCCACCAGGACATAGGTGATAGAGCGGCCCGGATCGACCTTTTCCACCCTGTAGGGCCCGCTGCCCATGGGCGGAGTCATGGTGGTCTCGGTAAAATCGTGATCCCGATACCAGGCCCTTGAAAGCACCGGCATGGCAGCCACCGTGGCAGGCAGATCGCGGGTCAGCACACCCTTGGTGAAGTTGAAGCGGATCTTGCGCGGGCCCAGCACCTCCGCGCCGGAGATGTCCTTGAACAGGACACGGTAGACCGGATGGCCCTTGCTTTTAAGAATACCGAATGAAAACGCCACATCCTCGGCGCTGATGGCGCTGCCGTCGTGCCAGCGTGCTGCTGCCCGCAGGGTGAAGGTGATGGACTGGCGGTCATCGGGGATCTCCACGCCGCTGGCGATCAGGCCATAGTAGGAATCCTCTTCGTCCCCCGATCCGGTCATCAGGGTTTCGAAGGTCAACAGGCGACCATCGACGCCGAAGGGGTTACTGCCCGCGGCCCAATGGCCCTTGAGAATAAATGGGTTCAGGCTGTCGAAATTACCATTATACCACAGGCGCAGGCGTCCGCCCTTGGGCGCGTCCGGATTGACATAGTCGAAATGCTTGAAGTCGGGGTTGTACTTCAGACTGCCCAGCACGGCGAAGCCATGGCTGGGTTCGGCCAACGTAGGTGCGGCCCATGCCAGTATTGGGGTCGACAGCAAGAACAGAAAATACCAGGCAATGCAATTCATGGAGCGATTCATGAGCCCGATAATAGCAGATTAGCCACCGCCCTTTATGTCACTTTTCAAGGCTTCGTCCTTGGCCGCGTCCAGCCACCAGGTATCAAGGAAGCCCAGGCTATATTTAGCCTGCACCTTTGGCCGCGAGAAACGGTTCCAGTAGGCGATGCGGTAGCTGTTGATATGCCAGTTGGGAATAACGAAATGGTTCCACAACAGAACCCGGTCCAGGGCGCGGGTGGCGGCGACCAGTTCGGCCCGGCTATTGGCGAAGATAATGTGATCGATCAACTTGTCGATGGCTGCATCCTTGATGCCGATATAGTTGCGGCTGCCGGGACGGTCGGCGGCAGCCGAGCCCCAAAAGCCGCGCTGTTCGTTGCCCGGCGACAGCGACTGTCCCCAACCACCGACGATAACGTCATAGTCGAAATCCCGCAGCCGGTTTATGTATTGTGAGGTATCAACGATCCGCACTCTGACCGTTATGCCCAACCGTTGCATGGCCTTTTGCATGGGTGCGACGACGCGCTGAAAGCCTTGGTTGACCAATAGAAATTCGATCTCCATGACCTTGCCGGTACTGCTATCGGTCAGTTTGCCGTCTTTGACCTTCCAGCCGGCGCTATCCAACAGACGCTTGGCCTGACGCAACAGACGGCGGGACTTGCCGGAACCGTCGGTCTTTGGTGCAACGAAAGCCCTGGCGAAGACGTCTTCGGGGATCTGGCCTTTCAAGGGTTCGAGAAACTTTAGTTCTGCCGCGCTAGGCAGACCCTGGGCAGCCAGCTTGGAATTGGAAAAATAGCTTTCCGTCCGGGTGTATTGGCCAAAAAATAAATTCTTGTTGGCCCATTCGAAATCAAACGTCAGGGCCAGGGCCTGGCGCACCCTGGCGTCCTGGAATTGGGGCCGGCGGATATTGAAGGCGAAGGACTGCATCCCCGTGGGATTGCCGTTGGCGAGCGTCTCCTTGATCACCTGGCCTTTTTTCAGGGCCGGAAAATTGTACTGGGTGGCCCAGACCTTGGCCGTATTCTCCTGCCGGAAATCAAAGGCCCTGGCCTTGAAGGCCTCCAACGCCACAGTCGGGTCCCGGTAATATTCAAAACGCAGGCTGTCAAAATTGTACCGCCCCTTGTTGACGGCCAGATCCTTGCCCCAGTAATCCACCACCCGCTCGTAGGTAACGCTACGGCCCGGATCAACCTTGCCAATGCGATAGGGCCCACTGCCCAGCGGCGGTTCGAGCGTCGTCGCTTCGAAGTCGCGGCCTTGCCAATAATGTTTAGGCAGCACGGGAAGCTGGCCAATGATAAGTGGCAGTTCGCGGTTCTTGCGGCCCTTGAATGTGAATTTGACCCTGTGCGGCGACAGTGCATCGGCCTTCTCCACATTGGCGTAATAAAATCGATAAAACGGCGCGCCCTTGGCTTTCAACAATTCGAGGCTAAAGGCGACATCGTTGGCAGTGACGGGCTTGCCATCGTGCCAGCGCGCTTCCTCGCGCAGATCGAAGGTAACCGAGGACAGATCACCCGCCACCGCGACCTTTTCCACCAGCAGGCCGTATTCGGCGAAAGCCTCGTCGCGGGAGGACTCCAGCAAGGTGTCGTAAAGCAGGCTCAACCCCGCCGCCGAGCTGCCCTTGATGGTAAAGCTGTTCAAGGTATCGTAGGTGCCGCGTGCCTCCAGCCGTACCAGGCCGCCTTTTGGTGCGTTAGGATTGACGTATTCGAAATGGGTGAAGTCGGGCGGATATTTCAGCTCGCCAAACATCGACATGCCGTGCCGGGCTGGACCTTCCCCAAGGGCCGGTAAGCTGAGAAACATAATTCCAACAATGATCAGAACGGCGCGCATGGCCCCATCTCCAGGCGGTTTCGATTACAATTAGAACGATGGCCGCTGATTGCGGCTAATTCAAGGCTCTCGAAGGCGGCAGGGGTCGGTTTTTGTACACGAGAAACGTTCTAGCCCCGCAACGCTGCCAACGCTTGTGCGTGTAGGATGGGGTTGGCCGCGGCGATCGCGGTTTCGATGTCCAACTGGCCGTCAAAGCGCAACGGCGAGCCCTGCCAATCGGTCACGACGCCGCCAGCGTTTTCGATCAGGGGAACATGGGAGGCCATGTCCCATTCGTTCAGGTTCGTCTCGGTGACGATATCGACGAAACCCATGGCCAGCATGGCGAAGGCGTAGCAATCCGTGCCTTGGCGGGTCAGTTTCGTGGCCGTCGACAGGCGCTGGAAGGCTGTCGCCTGATCGGGAGAATAAAGGTTCATATCCGTGGTGAAGACAATGGCGTCCGCCAGATCGCCGCAGCTGCTGGTCCTGATCGGATCGCCGTTCAGGTTCGCCGTGCCGTCCATGGCGCCGATCCAACGTTCGCCGCTGATCGGTTGATCAACCACCCCCAACACCGGTTTGCCGTTGCGGGCCAGGGCAATCAAGGTGCCGAACAGGGGAATGCCGGTGATGAATAGCTTAGTGCCATCGATGGGGTCTAGTATCCAGTGCCATTCGCCGGCGCCGGGTTTAAAGGGGAATTCCTCGCCCCGGATGCCGTGGTCGGGGCATTCCGCCTCGATAATGGCGCGCATGACGCGTTCTGCCTCGCGGTCGGCGATGGTCACCGGGCTTTCATCAGCCTTGGTATCGATATTGATGTCGGCGCGGAAATAGGGCCGGATGACCGCGCCCGCGGCATCCGCCAGCCGACCGGCCAGTGCCAGATAACGCTCAGCCTCTTGCATGGCGCGTGCTGGCCGTATTACTCAGCCGGCAGGGCCGGGGGCTGATCGTGAGCTTGCCGCATGAAGGCGATCAGATTGGCCCGGTCGGTTTCCTTCTTGATGCCCTTGAAGGCCATCTTGGTGCCGGGCATGAAGCCCTTGGGATCGGCCAGGAAAGCGTCCAGGTCGGCGTAAGTCCACTCACCACCCTTGCCCATCATGGCGGTGGAGTACTTGAAGTTGGTGCTGGCACCCATGCCGCGGCCAACCACGCCGTACAGGACGGGCCCAACCTTGTTCTTTCCGCCCTTGTCAAAGCTGTGACAGGCCTTGCACTTCTTCGCCGCCTTTGCGCCCTTGTCCACATTGGCCGCCGCCAACAGCGCGGCCAGGCCGGAACCGGCAGCCTCTTCCTTCTCTTCTTCTTTTGCGTCCTCTTCCTCGTCTGCCTCTCCGATGGCGATGGCGGCCTTGGCGGGAATGGTTGGATTTATTAAGGCGTCGCCGCTCACGTTGACAACCATGAGCAATAGCGCCGAGCCCAGAATGGCACCCAAAAATTTGTTGAATTCATACATATTCATGGCGGCAACCCCAATAAAGTCGGTAGATAAGTGGTGGAAAAATGTTCGAACGGCTTCCCCGAAAGGACGGCTCACCGTATAACATCGCCGCAACCAATTGGCTAGACCGGCAACATGAATAGGAACTGATACCCGTGGCTTCGAGACAACAGGCACTTGTGGTAATCCCGGCGCGCATGGCCTCGGTGCGGCTGCCCGACAAGCCGTTGGCGGATATCCGTGGCGAGGTTATGATCGTGCATGTCTGGCGCCGCGCCATCGAGGCTGATGTCGGCCCGGTGGTAGTGGCCTGCGCCGAAGTGGAAATCGCCGCTGCAATCAAGGCGGCGGGCGGTCATGCGGTCCTGACCGATCCCGATCATCCATCCGGCTCGGACCGGGTCTGGGAGGCCGTGCAAAAGTTTGATCCTGACGGTGCCCATGATGTCATCATCAACCTGCAGGGCGATCTACCCACCATAGAGCCGGCTCAGATCCGCCTGTGCCTGGAACTTCTCGCCGACGATGCGGTTGATATCTCCACCTTGGCTGCCGAGATCGTCGAGGATTACGAGCGCCGGGAATCTAGCGTGGTGAAGGCTGTGATTTCCTTGCCGCCCGGCGCGCGGCAGGGCCGGAGCCAGGGACGGGCACTGTATTTTACCCGTGTTCCGGCACCTTCCGGCGAAGGTCCGCTGTACCATCACATCGGCATCTACGGCTATCGCCGCGCCGCCCTGGCGCGCTTCATCGCCCTGCCGGCGGGCCATTTGGAACAGCGGGAGCGGTTGGAGCAGTTGCGCGCCCTGGAGGATGGCATGCACATCGAGGTTGGCCTCGTTGACAGGGTCCCCTTCGGTGTCGATACTCCCGCCGATCTGGACCGGGCACGGCGCGCTCTGGCGCCAAAATGATTAAGCGTTTCAAAGAATTAAGGACAAGCCACAATGGCTGACAAGAAAGCTCAGGACAGTGCCGATGATCCGCGCATGAACGTAGCCTTCCAGGGCCAGTTCGGTGCTTATTCGCATCTTGCCTGCAAGGAAGGCCTGCCCGACTACAATCCCTTGCCCTGCCGTACCTTCGAGGATGCCTTTGCCGCCGTGAACCAGGGCCGGGCCGGGCGTGCCATGATCCCGATCGAGAATTCCCTGGCTGGGCGCGTGGCAGATATCCATCACCTGATCCCGACTTCGGATCAATATATCATCGGCGAACATTTTCAAGCCGTGAACCACCAGTTGATGGCGCCCCATGGCGCCAAGCTGGAAGATATCCGCGAGGTTCACAGCCATATCCATGCCCTGCCCCAATGCCGCAAGCTGATCAAGAGACTGGGCATAGACCCGATCGTGCACGCAGATACCGCCGGCGCTTGCGAGATGGTGGCCGAAAAGGGTGATAAGTCTATGGCAGCCATCGGCTCCCCCCTGGCGGCGGAAATCTATGATCTGAATATTCTGCGCGAAAACGTTCAGGACATGGGCAACAACGTTACCCGTTTCATTATCCTGGCCCGCGAACGGGTCACGCCGCATCCAAAAGACGGCCCCGCCATGACCACCGTGGTCTTTCAGGTCCGCAGCGTGCCGGCCTCGCTCTATAAAACCCTGGGCGGGTTCGCCACGGCAAACATCAATATCACTAAGCTGGAAAGCTATATCGAGCCGGGCAGTTTCGAACAGGCGCAGTTCTATGCGGATTTCGAGGGTCACCCTGAGGATCAGCGCATCGCCTGGGCCCTGGAGGAAGCACAATTCTTTTGTACACGCCTGCAGATCCTGGGCACATATCCGCGCAATCCCTTCCGCCACGACAAGCGCGAGAGTTACGAAGCCCCGCATGTGAAGGGTTAGGGCCGGTGCAGACCGCGCGTTCCGTCACCGTGATCGGCTGCCATGCCGAGGGCGAGGTTGGCCGGGTCATAACCGGTGGCGTGCTGCCGCCGCCCGGCGAAACCTTGTTTGACCAGCGCGAATATCTGCGCACCCAAGATGATGGCTTGCGCAAGTTTCTGTTGTACGAGCCGCGCGGCGGCGCCTTTGTTCACACTAATCTGATCGTGCCGTCCAAGACGCCTGGGGCTGATGCTGGCTTCATTATCATGGAGCCGACGGACTATCCGCCCATGTCCGGCTCCAACACCATCTGCGTCGCAACGGTGCTGCTGGAAACCGGTATGGTCGCCATGCAAGAGCCCGAAACGATCCTGCGACTGGACACTCCAGGCGGCCTGATCGAGGTGGTGGCGCAATGTGGGGATAGCCGCTGTCAAAACGTATGCTTTCGCAATGTGCCCTGCTATGTGGCGAAACTGGATGCGGTGGTCGAGGTGCCCGGTCTGGGCAGCATCAGTTGCGACATAGCCTACGGCGGTGCCTACTTTGCCATTGTCGATGCGCCCTCCCTAGGCTTTGCCATTGTCCCAGACGAGGCGCGGGAACTGGTAGAGACAGGAGAGCGGATCAAGGCGGCTGCCGTGGAACAGCACCCAGTCGTGCATCCGGAAAACCCCGGCATCCACTCCATAACCTTCACGCAGTTCGCGGCGCCCCTGACTAAGGATGATGGGGGCCGCACGTTGGGCCGCAACACGGTGGTAATCTCGCCCGGCAAGCTGGACCGCTCCCCCTGCGGTACAGGCAGTTCGGCGCGTCTGGCGGTGCTGCATGCCCGTGGCCAGATCGGCTTGGATGAAAACTTTGTTAGCCAGTCCGTGCTGGGTACCGAGTTCCATTGCAGTGTCGCCGATGTTGGAGAGATCAGCGGTCAGGCGGCGATCACCCCTAGCATTCAGGGCCGGGCGTGGATCACCGGCAGTCATCAATACAGCCTGGATTCCGACGATCCGTTCCCCGAGGGCTATACCCTGTCCGACACCTGGTACCGGGCCCTGGATTAGGGCAAGTCTGAAGCATGGAAACCTGGGTCTGGATACCGATCACCTGTCTTGCCGCCTTCATGCAGGCGGCGCGGACGGCGGGACAAAAACATCTGACCAAAGATTTCTCCGCCGTCGGCGCCTCGTACGTGCGCTTTCTGTGGGGTCTGCCGTTCGCCCTGGGCTATATGCTGTTCCTAAAGCAACAAGGCAGCCACGAGTTGCCGGATGCGGATTGGGAGTTTTTTGTTTTTTCCGCCCTGACCGGTCTGTCGCAAATCGCCGCCACGGTCTTGTTGGTCTATTTGTTTTCCCTGCGCAATTTTGCCATCGGCTCCACCTATGCCCGGACCGAAGCTTTGTTGACGGCCGTCGTGGGCGCGGTGGTGTTTCACGAAGCCCTGTCGGGCGGCGGCTGGCTGGCAGTTGCGATCGGTGCCCTCGGCGTGGTGATCATAAATCTTGCCAGAACCGGCACAGGTGCCGGATCCGGCGCGGGCGATACGCTGCTGCGCCGTTTGTTCCAGCCCGCTGCCGGCGTCGGCCTGGCCTCGGGCCTGGGCTTTGCCGGCGCCTCGTTGTTTCTGCGCCAGGCCAGCCTGTCCCTGGGCCTGGACGATTGGCTCTATGGCGCGGCGTTGACCTTGGTCCTGGTGCTGGTGATCCAGACCGCTCTAATGACGCTCTATATTCTGTTTCGCGCTCGTGATCAGATTGCCGCCATGGTGCCCAACTGGCGCGGCTGTCTGTTCGTCGGCATAACTTCCGTGATCGGTTCCGCCGGTTGGTTCACCGCTATGACCATAGAACGCGCCGCATACGTCAAGGCCCTGGGCCAGGTCGAGCTGCTGTTCACCCTTGCGCTGTCGGTATTGTTCTTCAAGGAGCGGTCAACGCCCAAGGAGCTGTTCGGCATGCTGCTGATCGCGGGCAGCATCGTGGTTCTGTTGCTGTATGGCTAGGAACTCTTTTGACGAACTTCGCGGATTTGCATCTCGTGGTTGCTATGTAGATTGGTCTAGTCTTGGATTGATAATTGGACCCTGTTCGAAAGCAGGGACTAATTAATTTGCGTAGGACGACGGAGCTGTCTAGAAAAACTGACTAAGGAATTGTCGGTGCTTTGGCAAGAGTGTCCCCAATACCGGTGTAACGAGTGCCTGGAGAACAAATCCCAATCAATCCGGTCATCATCGAATGGGCTCGTATTCGTGCTGGGTTCTCGCCCGAGGAAGCCGCAGCGAAATTCTAGAAATTCGCAGTATGGGAGGCTGGATGTTCTGATCACAAAAAATATTTCAGTAAGAAATTCTTTGCTTCAATTTTCATTTGCGTCTGGATTCCACGGTGAGAGGCCATGCTAATCCCCTCGCAGCCAGGCTTGTGCCAACTGGTGTGCAATTGCCAGGGGCGCGGGCATGCGCAGCCTGGACTGATCCTGCCAGCTGTTGACCATGTCGTGTACCTCGTCGCGGCTGAACCAGCGGGCTTCCTCCAATTCCTCCGGGTCCACGTTGATTTCCGTGGTTTCGGCGGTGGCGAAACAGCCCATCATCAGGGACGAAGGGAAGGGCCAGGGTTGCGAGAAGATATAGCGCACATCGCCGACCTTGATGCCGGCTTCCTCGAAGACTTCGCGGCGGACGGTTTCCTCGATTGTTTCGCCCGGCTCCATGAAGCCGGCCAGGGCGGAGTAGCTGTTGGGCGCGAAGATCCTCTGCCTGCCCAACAGGCAACGCTCGCTATCCAAAACCAACATTATGGTGACCGGGTCAGTGCGTGGGAAATGCATCGCGCCGCAGTCCTCATCTTCGCACTTCCGGGAATAGCCGGCCTCGCCCATTTCCGAAGGTTTGCCGCAGACCGAGCAGAAACCATGGCGTGCATGCCAATCCAGCATGGAGCGCGCCTGCGCCAGAATCGCTGCATCCCCCCCGCTGCACGAGGCGGCGGCGCTGCGCACATCAACCCACTTGCCATATTCCTGCAGCGGTGCGTCTTTCCGATGTGAACCCGCGCTGGAGACATCAATGGCGAAGTGCGAGACGCCGTTGATCTGACCCAGCAACAATGTGGTTGCGCCTTGATTGAGGAAGCGCTGTACGTCTTCCTTGCGGCACCAGCCGATGCGCAAATTATCGCCTGGCATCATCAAGGCGCGCAACTGCCACATGGGCAAGAAGCATGTGGCCGCGCCGTTTATTTCCTCTTTCAGCCACTGCTTGTTGCGCCGCTCGTTGCCCATGCGGTTCAGGGGACTGCCAGCGAAGGTGTTGATGAACTCCATAATCCGTCCGTCTTTTTCTACTGCTGGAATCAAATTGTTGGCGCGAAGGGTGCCACATGCCGTGCCCTTCCGCAAATCTGCCCCGTAAATCCGCCCCGTAAATCTGCCATTGCGCATCAGGCCTGATGTCGCGATTATGGCCGAAATAATAAATGCCATCATTCAGAGCGGAATAAGATCATGGAAACGACGGAAACACTCCGGGCAGATGTCTGGATCATCGGTTCGGGCGCGGCGGGCCTAATGGCCGCCATCAAGGCGAAACTGGCGGGCGCCGATGTCGCCGTGGTCGGCAAAAGCGGCCCGGGCAAGGGTACCTCGACCACATTCGCCGTCGGCGCCTTGGCCGGGCCCTGGGATGGCCTTTCGGAAGAAGATTACAAGGAACGGGTGTTGACCGCTGGGCGCGGCCTGAACGAGACCGAGATGGTCGATATTGCCGCCGCCGAAGCGGGTGCGCGTTTTCAGGATCTGATCGATTGGGGCATGACCACGAAATCCGCGCCGGGCGTTTTCATGGCGCTGCCCAAGGGCGATCCCGGCGACAAGGTTCCCGTCTGGGGCCGGGAAATCGTGCACACCCTTGTGGCCAAGGCTGAGGAAGTTGGAGTGCGCTTCATCAATAACCTGGTGGTCCGCTCCATTGCCGCCGGAGAAGACGGCGTCTGTCTGTCCGCCTATGGGGCGCGGCAGAGGCAGTGGTTCGAGCTGCGCGGCGGTGCGGTGATCCTGGCGGCGGGCGGAGCGGGTGCGCTGTTCCTGCATCATGACAATCCCAAACGGATCGGCGGTGATGCCCATACCTTGGCCTACGAGGCCGGTTGCGTGATGCAGGATATGGAGTTCGTGCAATTCTACCCCGTCGCCATCGCCGAACCGGGTAAGCAGATCTTCCTGATAGAACCCGAAGGCGCCGATCTGGGCCATCTGAGCAATGCGGTTGGCGAGGATATTCTGGACAAGTATGATATCACCGTGCGCCCGGCGGCGACCCATGCCCGCGATGCGCTGTCGCAAGCCTTGTTTAAGGAGATAGAGGAGCACGATGGCGCGGTCTATATCGACCTGACCCATGTGACCAAGGAAGAATGGTGCGCCAACCCCATCTCGGCCACCAAATGGGCCTACCTAGATGCCAATTTTAATGCCTGGAAGCAGAAACTGCGGGTTGCGCCGGTGGCGCATTTCTCGGGTGGTGGGGCGCGGACGGATGCCCATGGGGCCACGAACATTCCCGGCCTGTACGCGGCGGGCGAGGCCACGGGCGGCATGCATGGGGCTAACCGCATGGGCGGTAACGCCCTGACCGAATGCCTGGTCTTCGGCCAGCGCGCCGGGTTGGCGGCGACTGAATTCGCCAAGGATAAGGATAAGGGCAGCAAGGCGGCGGCGCCGGCGCCGTTGCCCTCTGCCGGTGCGCCGCAGGAGGACGCGGACGACTTGCGGGCCGAACTGTGTCAGATCATGTGGCAATACGGCGGTATCCGCCGGGATGCCGCCGGTCTGGCCACGGGCTTGGAAAAGGTCCGTGCCATCGCCGCGCAAGCCGCACGGATCCGTGGCGTCAACGAGCCGCGAAAATTGGAGAAATTTCTTGAAACCCAGCTTGCCGCCGGCGCCGCCGAGCTGATCATCCAGGCTGCCAGCCGGCGCGAGGAAAGCCGGGGCACCCATGCGCGAGCTGATTTTCCCGCCGCCGACGATAAGAAATGGCGCGGCCACCTGAAAGTGGTGCGTCAGGCCGATGGCCCGAACTGGTGGTTTGATGCCCTAGCTGAGGATGAAGACGGTATTCAGGCGGCGGAGTGAGGTTTTTGATGCCAGCCACGTCGCGCCGGCAACGGGCGTAGCCTGTTCCATTGCGCATAGCTTCCCGATCAATCTAGTTGGTCACTTCCCTACACATATCGCTACTGGCTATGATGATAGTCTGGAAATTAAGGAAAGAGTAGCGTCATGACCGAGGAACTAATCGCATTGAGCGCTTGTCAGGCAGTTCATCGTTTGGAAGCAGGCGAGGTCTCGCCGTTGGAGATGATCGATGCGGCGGCGGCCCGAATTGTCGAAGTCGAGCCGCAAGTCAATGCCCTGCCCACCCTTTGCCTGGAGCGTGCCCGGGCACACGCCGAACGCCTTATGGCGGGAAAGGGCCGGGAGGCGATGGGCCAGGCCGGATGGCTGGCCGGCCTGCCTGTGGCAATCAAGGACTTGATGGATGTGGGCGGCGTGCGCACCACCTATGGCTCACCCATATTCGCCGACCATGTGCCAAGCGCCTCCCACCCCCTGGTGCAACGGATTGAGCGCATGGGCGGCGTCGTCATCGGCAAATCGAACACGCCTGAATTTGGCGCTGGTGGCAATACTTTCAACGAGGTATTCGGCAAGACCCGTAATCCCTGGAACACCGCGCTGACGCCGGCAGGTTCCACGGGCGGCGGCGCGGCGGCGTTGGCGGCGGGAGAGATTTGGCTGGCCCATGGCAGCGATCACGGCGGCTCTCTGCGCCGGCCCGCCACCTATTGCTCCGTGGTCGGTCTGCGCCCGTCGCCCGGGCGGGTGACACGGGGTACGGTCAACACCATGTTTTCGCCCCTCTCGGTACAAGGTCCCATGGCACGGAATGTCCCCGATCTGGCCCTGTTCCTGGATGCCATGGCCGGCTTCTGTCCTGCCGATCCCATGACTTTTGACGCGCCGGCGGTGTCCTTTAGCCAAGCGGTGGCGGAGGCCAAAATTCCGCTCCGCATCGCCTATGCCGAGACTATTGGCGGCTCTCCAATCGATCGGGAAACCCGCAATATTTGCCGCGCGGCGATGGGGATCTTTCAAAATCTCGGCGCCGAGGTTGAGGAAATTAATATCGAAATTGATGATCTGGAAGGCACCTTCCTGGCCCTACGCTCGCAGCAGTTCGTCATCGACCGGGAGCTGCAATTGCAAAGCCACCGGGACCTGATCAAGCCGGATATCATTTGGAATACGGAACTGGGCCTGAAGCAGTCAATCTCCGATCTGGCCAAGGCCGAGCGGAGCCGCGCCGTGCTCTATGGCCGTTTCGCGGAACTGTTCGGAGAATACGACCTGATCGTCACGCCGGGGGCCAATACGCCGGCCTTCGACGTTGATTTGCGCCACCCCGAGGCCATTGATGGCGTCAAGCTGGAGCATTACATGGCCGCTTCACTGCTAACAGCGGCGATCACCTTGTCCGCCTCGCCCGCTTTGTCGCTGCCCTGCGGTTTCGATCAGTATGGCCGCCCAATTGGTTTGCAACTGGTCGCCCCGCCCCGTGGCGAGGCACCATTGCTGGCGGCGGGCGCGTTGTACGAGGCAGAGAGCGGCTTGTATAAACAGCTGCCGATTGATCCGCGCCCAGGTACGGTGCCGCCCGTGACAGGCTCATAACCCGCTGGGCCAGATTTTTGTTCGATTCGCGAAATTCCCGGGTTGCGCATTCGGGGACAAAAGCGGATAAAGCGCACGGAAGGGCGGTTACGGACGGACCGCTTGCCAATCCGGTCAGGACCGAAAGGTAGCAGCCGTAACAAGTTTGGTCCGGGTCGTTGACCGTTCTTCCACCTATCCTCCCCCAAGGTCATCCATTTATATGTTCGCCCCGCCGTGCTAGCGTAATGGCAGAGCTATGAACGAGACTGATATGGATAATGTGGTGCCGGGCGGCAACGAAGGCGCGTCAAAAGATGACGCCGCTTATCGTGTTCTGGCGCGCAAATACCGGCCGCAGGATTTCAGCCAGCTGTTAGGCCAGGAGGCGCTGGTCCGCACCATTACCAATGCCATACGGGAAGAACGCATAGCGCATGCCTTTATCCTGACAGGGGTGCGCGGCGTGGGTAAGACCACCACGGCGCGGATTATCGCCCGATCCTTGAACTGTGTTGGCCCGGACGGCCAGGGCAGGCCAACGGTCGATCCCTGCGGGGTTTGCGAACATTGCATCGCGATCGCCGAATCGCGTCATGTTGATGTGCTGGAAATGGATGCGGCATCGCGCACCGGCGTCGATAATATGCGGGAATTGCTGGAGGGCGTTCGCTATCTGCCCGCCTCGGCCCGCTATAAGATCTACATCATCGATGAAGTGCACATGCTCTCCACCGGCGCCTTCAACGCCTTGTTGAAAACCCTGGAAGAGCCGCCCAGCCACGTGAAGTTTATCTTTGCCACCACGGAAACACGCAAGCTGCCGGTGACCGTGCTGTCGCGGTGTCAGCGTTTTGATCTGCGCCGGGTGGGTGCCGAGCTGTTGGTTAGTCATTTCTCCGGCATTGTCGAGGCCGAGGGCGGAGTGGCGGAGGCCGAGGCGCTGAACCTGATCGCCGGTGCCGCCGAAGGTTCGGTGCGTGACGGTCTGTCCCTGCTGGATCAGGCCATCGCCCATTGCGGCGGTCAGGTCACGGCGGAACAGGTGCGCGAGATGCTGGGCCTGGCCGACCGGGTGCGGATTTATGATCTGTTCGAGGGCTTGATGAAGGGCGATGTGGCCGCTGCCCTGGCGCAATTGCGGGAGCAATACGACCTGGGCGCCGATCCGGAGGTGGTTCTGCGCGATCTGTTGGAATTGACCCATTTGCTGACCCGCTTGCAAGTGGCGCCTGAGGCTGGCGCCGATCCCGGCCTTTCGGAGATGGAACGGCAAAGGGCCGAGGCCCTGGCGCAGGGCCTGTCCATGCCCGTGCTGGCACGGACCTGGCAAATGCTGCTAAAGGGCCTGGGCGAGGTGCGCGGCGCGCCGTCGACCTTGGCGGCGGCGGAAATGATTTTGATCCGTCTGGCCTATAGCACCGATCTACCCAGCCCGGTTGACGCGGTACGCCAGGTCACGGGGGCGGCGGAGACGGCTACTGAAACACCTGCCGGCGCCAAGCCCACGCTGCCTTCGCCGCTGACACCGCCTACCTCAACCGCATCCGTGCCCGAGGTTGCTCCCGTGTCAGCGGCAAGTCCGGCGCCTGGTAATGTTTCGACGGCGCGAATGGGTGGCGGCGGTGCCGTATCCGCGTCTGCTCAGGTTCAGGTTCAGACGATGCCTGAAGGGGATCCGCAGGATGTACCTGACTACATCATGGAAGCGATCCCCGACCCGATTGAGGAACAGCCCGGCGATGTGCCTGAAATGGCCACGGTGGAAGACTTCAGCCAGCCGGAGCCAACCGCCATTGATAGTTTCGCTGCGGTGGTGGCGCGGGCGCGGGAGGCGCGGGAAGGGCATCTGTATCATCATTTGATGGAAGATGTGCGGTTGGTGGAATTCCGCTTCGGGCATCTGGAAATCCGCCCCGAAGAAAACGCTCCGACCGATTTGGCTAACAAACTGCGCGCCAAGTTGGAGGTTTGGACCGGCGAAAGCTGGGCCGTGGTGATCAATGCTCAGGCGGAGGGCGAGCAGCCTTTGGCCGCTCAGCAACGCGAGGCGGAAGCCGATATTCTGGCCGACACCCAGGCCGACCCGCTTGTACAAGCGGTACTTGATACTTTCCCCGGCGCCAAGATTACTGATGTTCGTCCCCTTAGCTTCAGCGATGGCGGTGGCGAGGCCGGCAATTTTTCGAATGGAGATGAGTAGCGATGAAAAATCTGAGCCAGATGATGAAACAGGCCCAGGAAATGCAGGGCAAGATAGAGGAAATGCAGGCCCGCATGGAAGGGGTGGAGATGACCGGCCAGGCTGGCGCCGGCTTGGTCAGCGTCACCTTGAACGGCAAGGGTGAAATGCGCGGCCTAAAAATGGATGCTTCCATCAAGGATGGAGATATGGAGGTCATGGAGGACCTGATCATCGCTGCCCATAACGATGCCAAACGCCGGGTCGAGGAATTCACGCAGGAAGAAATGAGCAAATTGACCGGCGGCCTGAACCTGCCCGCTGGCATGAAGTTGCCGTTCTGATTACGGCTTCGATGGTGCGATGACCGGAACCCAGATTGATCAACTGATCCAGCTGTTGGCGAAATTGCCTGGTCTCGGCCCCCGGTCGGCCCGTCGCGCCGCCTTACATCTGATCGACCGCAAGGAAAGCTTGCTGCGCCCTCTGGCCCAGGCCATGGGCCAGGCCGCCGATAGCGTCGCGCCGTGTGATGTTTGCGGCAATCTTGACAGTGTGCAGCCCTGTGCCATTTGCCGCGACCAACGCCGGGATGGCTGCCAAATCTGTGTCGTGGAAAGCGTCGCCGATCTTTGGGCCTTAGAACGCTCCGGCGTCTTTCGCGGCCGCTATCATGTTCTGGGCGGGACATTGTCGGCCCTGGACGGCATCGGGCCGGAAGATCTGAATGTCGGTGCGCTGATCGCCCGTGCCGGTGAAGACGCGGTTGGCGAAGTCATCTTGGCCACCAATGCCACGGTGGACGGCCAGACCACGGCGCATTTCCTGGCGGAGAAACTATCGGATTGCAACGTCAAGGTCTCGGGCCTGGCCCACGGCGTGCCGGTGGGGGGAGAGCTGGATTACCTTGACGACGGCACCTTGGCTACGGCGCTGGGCTCGCGCCGCCCCGTTTGACCCCTACTTTCCATGGCTGTATGGCCAGATAGAGTGCGCCGCTAAACAGGGACGTTGCCGTCAGGACCATGGCCACGGGCCAGGCGCTGCCGTCATGCCACAGCACCACGCAGAATGTTCCCAAGCCGCCGCCAGCCATGGGCAGGGCACCTAGCATGGCGGCGGCATGGCCATGCCCGGCCCGGCAGACATCAAAGGCCCGCACCGGTGCGGTGGCGAACACTAGGCCCAGGCCGAAACCGAAAAAGCATTGCGTCGCGGTGATGCTGACAGGCGTTGCCATGGAGGCGTATAGCAGCAGGGTGAAACCGAGCCCGCCCAGGGCGCATAGCACCAGTCCGGCGGCCAACAACGGGTCGGATGCGATATGCCCAGCCGCGCGGTTGACGGCCAGCGAACCAAGAAAAAAGGCCAGAACGATGGCGGCGTAGTAATAGCCGTATTGTTCGGTCGGCACCGCCATGCCTTCAATAAAAAGAAATGGAAAGGCGGTCAGAATGGCGAACAGACCGCCCAGCACAAGGGCCATGATCAAGGAATAGGTCATGAACGGGCCATCCCGCAGCAGGGTCAGATAGCCGTCCAGTAAGCGCCTGGGCCGCAGGGCACCACGGTCGGGTTCCTTCAAGGTCTCCGGCAAGAAGCGCCAGAGCAGCAGAATCACCACCACGATCAGCAAGGTCAGCAGCATAAAGTTGGAGCGCCAGCCAAGCCAGACATGCATGTACCCGCCAATAATCGGACCCACGGCGGGGGCTAGCGCTATGGCCATGCCATAGGCGGCCAAGACGCGGACTGCGCCAGCCTCGTCATAGAGCTCGCGTATGACGGCATAGCCGATCACCGCCTCGGCGCAGGCGGTCACGCCTTGAAGCATCCTGGCCGTGATCAGGCCTTCGATGGAGCTGGCGGCGGCGCAGGCGATAGATGCCACGGCGAAACCGATCATTCCCGCCAACAGGACCGGGCGGCGCCCGACGCGGTCCGACAACGGGCCGTAAAACAGCTGTGCCAGGGCATAGGCGACCAGGTTCAACGTCATCGTCAGCTGCACCCGCCCCGCATCTGTATTGAAGACGCCTTGAAGATGGGGCAGGGATGGTGTGTAGAGATCCGTCGAGAGGATCGAGACGGCGGACGCCATGATCAGCAGTGCCGGGATCACGATCGGCACCGATGGATTGGGCATGGGCGCCCTAACGGTCATGGTACTAGCGCACTACCTGGAAGCAGCTCCGCATTTCCCCGATAAACAGATCCGGTTGTTCCAGGGCCGCGAAATGACCGCCTTTGTCCAGCTCGCTCCAATGGATAATGTTGCGGAAGCGCTTTTCCGCCCAGCGCCGGGAGGCGGTGAAAATATCCTTCGGAAAGACGCTGCAACCGACAGGAATGGTCACATCTTCCTGGCTGCGGTTGCCAAAGCTTTGCCAATATAGCCGGGCCGAGGAAGCAGCGGTGCCGGGCAGCCAATAGAGCATGATATTGTCCAGCATATCGTCGCGGCTTAGCGCATTTTCCGGATGGCCGTTGCAATCTGTCCAGGCCCAGAATTTTTCCAAGATCCAGGCCGCCTGACCGGCAGGCGAATCCGCCAGGCCATAGCCAAGGGTCTGGGGCCGGGTGCTTTGTTGTTTCGAATAGCCCGAATCCCAGTCTTTGTAATGTTCGGCCGCCGCCAGGGCGTTCTTCTCGAACTCCGTCAAACTATCCATGGTGTCGGGGTCGGGGCGTTCGGTGATCATATTCAGATTGATGGCCAGACAGGACGGGTTGTCCTCGGCGCTGGCATTGACTCCGATTTGCCGCGTAATGACAGAGCCCCAATCGCCTCCCTGGGCCACGTATTGATCATAGCCAAGCCGTGCCATCAACTGCCCCCAGGCGATCGCGATGCGTTGCACTGACCAACCTGGCGACGTTGGCTTGCCGGAGAAGCCATAGCCGGGCAGGGAGGGCGCGATGACATGGAACGCATCCGCCACATCGCCGCCATGGGTGGTGGGGTTGGTCAACGGTCCGATGATGTGTCGGAATTCCAGCACCGATCCGGGCCAGCCGTGGGTGATCAACAATGGCATGGCGTTGGCATGTGGTGACCGGACATGCAGGAAATGGATATCGGTACCGTCGATTTCCGTCTGAAACTGATCCCAGCCGTTCAATAGGTCTTCGCAGCGGCACCAGTCATAGTCATCGGCCCAGTATTCGCAGACCTCCCTCATATAGGAAAGGGGAATACCCTGGGACCAGTCGCCGGGGGTTTCCGCATCGGGCCAGCGCGTGGTATGCAGGCGGCGGCGTAGATCCACCAACTCATCCTCGGGGATGGCTAATTTGAAAGGCCGGATTTGATCGCTCATGTTGCTTTGTCCCCTAGGTCTTTATCAATGCATCTAGGTAATAACCTTCCATGACGCCCCACGCAATTATCGAGGTCTTGTATGGCCCGGCGCCATCGCAGGTCCCGTTGCGGGAAATTGTCTGTCTGGCGCGCAAGCCTTAGCACGGATCGTCAAGATTTCGAGAGGTTGGAAGTTTTCCCGCCGGTCCGCCACAGCCGTTCTGGCCGTGGCGAGCCACGGAATTTACGGCTCCGGAAATGGTTTTTCTAGCTTTTCGCCTTTATGTAGGGCGCGTCGAATCTGCCGAAATCTGTGATTGTTCCATGGCTAAAATGAACTCCGTCAGGCATGGCGGCAAAGTTCGGGCGGGCCTCGTCCAAGGGCGCCATGGCCAGGGCGATCAAGGCAACTAGCCATACGGCAATCCAGGTCAGGGCTGCTTTGGGTTATGGGCGTCTGAATTCGAACATTTCATCCTCGTGCCGTGCCTGCCGCGGCCTTTGTTGAGTTGCCAGGACGGTCTCTTTTG
This sequence comes from Rhodospirillaceae bacterium, assembly GCA_002731375.1. Lineage (GTDB taxonomy): Bacteria > Pseudomonadota > Alphaproteobacteria. The sequence goes on from PCBT01000054.1 coordinate 148,690, forward strand.
TTCGGTAGTTCCAAATTTTTGTAAGGTTAATGTGGGGCAGAATTTATGAAATACGTTATATCATAACGATATATACGTCAGTTTTTTACGGTTTTTTCAGTGAAGGTGTTGTTGAAATAGAGGGCGCTCCCGGTTCAGGCGCCGCGTTTCGGTAGATCCACAATCGCGACCGTATGTTCACGGGCGTCTTCTTGGGCGGAATTCAGGGTGTCGTCTTCTGATTCCGTCAATTGGACATCCTCGATTTGTCCCACCCGCCGGGTGATTTTCTTGGTGGAGATGGCAATTTGTTCCAGATCCTTTTCCGCCTGTTTGAAATGTCGCTGTAAATTCTCCGCCCGTTCATCCAGGCGCTGGACATCATCCAACAGCTTCACAACCTCGGCCTGGATAACGCCGGCCTGTTCGCGCATGCGGGCATCCTTCAGGACCGCGCGCACGGTGTTCAGGGTCGCCATCAGGGTGGTGGGGGAAACGATCCAAACCCGGGCCCGGTAGGATTGCTCCAGCATTTCTGGGAAATTGCCGTGCAGTTCCGCATAGACAGCTTCCGAGGGCAGGAACATCAAGGCGCTGTCGGCGGTTTCGCTAGGCAGGATGTAGCGCTCCTGAATATCCTTGATGTGCTTGCCGATCGCCGTGCGGAAAGCCCGCTGTGCCGCTTTCATCTCGGCCTCGTTGCCGGCCTGGCGCAGGGCATGATAGCTTTCAAGGGGAAATTTGGCGTCGATGGCAATCGGACCGGGGGGCTTGGGCAATTGGATCAGGCAATCGACGCGGCGCTGGTTAGACAGCGTGGCCTGAAAATCATAGGCCGAGGGCGGCAGGATCGAACTGACCAAATCCTGCAGCTGCACCTCGCCAAAGGCGCCACGGGTTTGCTTGTTATCGAGAATATCCTGTAAGCCGATCACCTGCCCGGCCAGATCGGAGATGTTTTTCTGCGCCTGATCGATGACATGCAGATGCTTGCCCAATTCGCCAAGGGATGCGGCGGTGCGGGTCGCCGATTGCTCCAGACTGTCGCCCATACGCTTGGAGACGCCGTCCAGGCGTTCGTGTAGAGTGCGCATTAGTTCCGCGCGCTCGGAGGCGGATTGTTCCGACATCTGGCTTAGCCGCCCGCCTAGGTCGGCCTGGGCGGTGGCCAGGCTGGCGGTCGCGGCGGCCAGCGCATCCAGACGCGCAACGTTCTCGCCGGGCACCTGCCGCCGCCGTCGCAACAGAAGCGCCAGACCACCTAGCACAAGAAGCAGAACTGCCGCCCCCAACGCGCCAATCAAAAATTCCATTGTGCTATCCTTATTGCGAAACTTGACCCTGTATGGGCGGCATATTACCTAGTGCCCAGAGGCTCAAAAAATTTAGCTTAGGCTTACAACGAACGAATCATGGCTATTCTATCCATTATCACCGCACCCGACCGCCGTCTGAAGGTAAAATCCCAACCTGTCGAAGCCGTTGATGAAAAAATTCGGGGAATTCTCGACGATATGCTGGAAACCATGTACCAGGCCCCCGGTATCGGCCTGTCGGCGGTGCAGGTCGGGATACCAAAATGCCTGATCACCGTGGACGTCTCACCCGACGATGAAGACAATGCGCCGCTCTATCTGGTCAATCCGAAAATCGTGGCGTTTTCGGACGAGATGGAAAGTTATAACGAAGGCTGTTTATCCCTGCCCGATCAATTCGCCGATCTGGACCGGCCCGGCGAAGTCACGGTGGAATATCTGGATTATGACGCTCAACCGCAACAATTGCGTGCGGACGGTCTGTTGTCGCGTTGTATCCAGCACGAAATGGATCACCTGAAGGGCCGCCTGTTCGTGGATCATCTGTCCGCGGTCAAACGCGGCATGATTTTGCGCAAGCTGGAAAAGATCAGACGCCAGAAGGTTTCGGCTTAGAATATGACCGGTTTGCGCGTGGTCTTCATGGGTACGCCAGATTTCGCGGTGCCGACGGTCGAAGCCTTGCTGGCTGCCCCCGATATGAACGTGGTCGCGGTTTACACCCAGCCGCCGCGCCAGGCCGGACGTGGCAAGCGGCTGCGGCACACACCGGTAGATGCTGCCGCCCAGGCCCATGGCATTCCCGTCTTCAGCCCCGTTAGCCTGAAGACAACCGAGGCCCAGGCCGAATTCGCCACTTTGAACGCGGATGCTGCCGTGGTCGTGGCCTATGGCCTGATCCTGCCGGGAGCGGTTTTGCGGGCACCGCGCCTGGGCTGTTTCAATCTGCATGGCTCCTTATTGCCGCGCTGGCGCGGGGCGGCGCCGATCCAGCGGGCGGTAATGGCGGGTGATGCCGCCACGGGCGTCTGTGTCATGGCCATGGACGAGGGCCTGGACACCGGCGATGAGATTTCCCGCGCCGAGGTACCCATCGCCAAGGATACCACGGCGGGCGATTTGCATGATCAATTGGCTGTTTTGGGGGCACCCCTGATGGTCGCGGCCCTGCGTGGCATCGCTGCCAATGAGCTGATGCCGCTGCCCCAGCCCGAGGCCGGCATCACCTATGCCAAGAAAATTGGGAAGGCCGAGGCGCGCATCGATTGGCAGCTGCCAAGTGGAAAGCTGGATTGCCTGATCCGTGGATTATCGCCGTTTCCTGGCGCCTGGTGTGAATGGCAAGGCAGCCGTATCAAGGTGCTGTTGGCCCAGCCGGTGGCGGCTGTCCAGGACATGGCACCTGGGACGGTGCTTGATGATAACCTGTTGGTCGCCTGCGGATCAGGCGCCTTGCGTTTGCTACGGCTGCAACGCTCGGGCAAGGGTGTGATGCCGGCGGCAGATTTCCTGCGTGGCAACCCAGTGCAGGCCGGCGGCTTGCTTCTGTAGACTTGCAAAAAACTCTGGGACATCTTGGCCTTTGACGAAATATTCAGAAAAATTGTAACTATTTTAGACATAGTATCTTGACGAGTTTTTGCCTGCTTGGCTATGGAGCCGCATTTTTCGTTCGCTGCGGGGTCTTCATTTTGTATTGATTTAGATTGTGCTGGCTGAACCTGAACAATTCTTCGTCCCGGTCTTCTTCCTGGGTGAAGGTGATTTCGAGGAATACGGCTATGATGTATAAGAGGGTACGCGAAGAGCGGGACAGCCGTCTGGGGGGCATGTTCCAGATGGTCGCCGAGTGCCTCTAGCGCGGCGAGGCCAGCGAGATCAAGGCCTTTTCGAGCAGTTTGATGTCCGAGTTCCAACGGAGGATATCAATGGATCCTCACCGGAAAATTTCTTACGGTCTGCCATGCATAGCCCGATATCTGGCATCATGGCCTCGTCTAAGGATTAACTCAGCCTGTCCAACGTGTATGCCTGGGGTCGGTATTTTTTACCCGACACCTCCGATTTTGACGAGTTAGCGGCGTTCTGACTGCCATTTCTTGATAATTCCACCATCCAGACGTACCTTTCCCGTCTTTCCACCTCGCCGTCTATTCCCTACCTATCCCCGGCGACCCTAGCCTGTGGTCATAGGGGCAGCATGCGGCACACATATCCGAGGAATTCCTTGATATGATTTTGGTAACAAGCATGAATTGTGCATTTGTCGTCCAGCTCAGCGGATCAGGAATAATGATAGTTCCGGGATGAACACCACCAAGACCAAAACCGCCAACATGAGGCAGATAAACGGGAGAACAGAGCGGCAAATCAGCACAAAATCTTCTTTAAAGGCCGTCATTGCGACGATCAGGTTAAGGCCAACCGGCGGCGTGATGAAGCCAATTTCCAAATTGACCACCATGATGATACCGAAGTGGATGGGATCGATACCATAGGCCATTGCTACCGGTAGCAGGATTGGCGCTAGCATAAGAATCGCCGAGCCGATATCAATCAGGCACCCGATGACCAGCAGAAAAATATTAAGCGCGATGAGGAAGGTGATTTTATTGTCAACGACAGTAGTCATCCATGTCGCAAAATCTTGCGGTACCGACTCGGCGGTAAGCAGCAGATTGATAGAAATAGCGATTGCTATAATCGGAAACAATGTACCTAAAAGGCGCGCAGTATCGACGGCTATTGAAAAAAATTCGGTTATGTGAATTTCGCGGTGGATAAAAACTTCGACAAACAAGGAATACCCAACTGCGATCGCAGCGGCCTCAGTAGCTGAAAAGAAGCCGGAATAAATGCCACCTAGCAATATTACCGGTGTCATCAGGGCAAATATTCCATAGCGAAACGCTTGGACGGTCTGGACAAAATTGAATGGTTCACTCTGAATCTTACGGTTCGCAATCAAGGCGTAAACCGACAACACACCAGCTAACATCAAACCCGGAATGATGCCCGCCAAGAACAAATCGCTAATAGATTTGTCCGTGGCAATAGCATAAAGGATCATGGGAATGCTGGGCGGAATGACTACACCCAATGTGCCGCCCGAAGCCAACGCGCCAAGTGAGAATTTTTTGCTATAACCCTCTTTAAGAAGCGCTGGATACAAGATCGAACCGACGGCGAGCAGGGTCACGGGCGAGGATCCCGATATCGCTGCAAAAACCGCGCAGGAAAGAATAGTTGCGACCGCCAATCCGCCAGGCAGCCATTGCGTTAAGGCCCTTATGATCGCAATCAATCTTTCCGCGATCGAGCCGCGGGTCATTATGTTGCCGGCAAGTATGAACATTGGAATTGCCAATAGAACATTGCGGTTGATGCTGGACCAGATGTCGTCGACCAAATAGGTCAAATCGCCATCTCCCCAAAACCAATGCACGTAGGCCGCGGCCACGATTAAAATTAAAACCACACTTTGGCGCAGCGCCAGTAGGGCGAGAACTAAAAATAAAAGGAAAACTGCGGTCATCTATCCGTCTGCCAAGTCTGCTTCCGGTTTAAGGTCTGGCCATCGGGCGAAGGCCATATGGCGTAAGGCGCTAGAAAAAAATGAATAAGGTAGAATGATCTGTAACGGCCATAAGGGCCAATAAAGCACAGCGATACGATCGGCATTGGCAATAGTATCCGACAAATAAAATGCCGAGACGATGCCTAAACCACCAATAATCAATGCCGAAATTACATCACCAGTGCGGTTGATAGTCTGGCTCCAGGGTGCGGGCAGCCAATTATCAGCGAACCGCGGGCGTAGATGACTATTCGCCGCCGTGGCCAATGTAAATCCGAGAAAGCCAGCAAAGATAGCCCCGAATACCGCCAATTTTTGCGAGCCCCAAATGGTGCTACTAAAAATTTCCCGAGCCACGATCTCGCTAAATAGTAAACAGGCTACAAATGCGTAGGCGGCAGCGGCCAATACAGCCTCGATCCGGCTCAAATTGTTTAAGAAGTTTGCCATAGTTTGCCTTTACAACATTTGGGACAGCATACCCATGTTGCATGATGAGAAAGTTGGGGGCAGCAGGTTCCACCGGCAACACATAGACGAACCTAAATATATCATATAATTCTGCTTGAAAATGTCGCAATCAGCAGCCAAATTTTACCTACTTTTCATGGATTGATCCTGTTACTCCGCTACTCCCCAATGAACTCAAACGCTAGTTACAAATTAGAGTGACGTTATCTAAGTCTGCAGCCGTATCGGCAGGTTGCGCAGTTTCGACTGCCTCGTTCAAAATTAGTTGCTTGGTAGAAGGAAAAAATTGGTCCGAATTCGTATGGACTTAAGACTTTTCCATGCCATGCCAGTTCTGAACCGGACGAAGGATTTCATCCAGAATAAAACAGTTGGCGGGCCGGTCCTCGGCTGGGTGTGTTCTACACATAGTGTATACCAAATAATTTTGTTATCTGCGAAAATCGGATTTCTAACACAAGACAAACACCGTTAGCGGCTTGCAGCTCAGGCAAACCGGCACCTGCTAGCATTCAAATCATACCGGCGTTGCGGACGAAAGTATCAATTCCTTTCGACACCAAGTCGCGACAACGCCGGTAGCAATTAAAACTTAACCAACAACGCTCGACGTTAACTATGTCAACGGTTAGAGGTGGAACCGAGCGAACGACCTTTTACAGGGCATGGCCGACGCAGGTGGTAGTTTTCTTTGATCCCGACCGATTATTTTAGCTGCAGCTCTTTTTTGCCTGCAAGATTTTTGGCCAAATTTCTTCGGCCCTACCACCAAGGGCCTTAACAAGGCTTTTTTGTGCTTGCACTCCAGCCTTGCGCCACTCGATCATTTCCGCTGCATTCGGAGTGTATACTGGTACGCCGGCCTTTTTGATCTTTCCAATTAATGCCGCCTCCGCATTGCGTATTCCCTTCCGCAAAACATTGGCGTCAGCAAATCCTTTGCGCAGCCATTTGCGTTCGTCAGCATTTAATGTTTTCCAAACTTTCTTTGAAATTGTCAGGGTGCCAATTTGATGTGAATGCTTGGTCAAGGTGACATTCGGAGCCATTTTATGGGTGCCGACGGCAATGCCGTATACGACCGGGTAGGTCGCGCCGTTAACATTTCCGGTTTTCAGTGCCGGCGTACTGTCTACGGTTCCCAGCGGCACACCGTTGGCACCGATCGCGTCAAAAAAAGATTGCGATGCTTTGGTCGGAGCGATGCGTATCTTTTTCCCTTTCATGTCTGCGGGCGTATGCACCACTGTGCGGTTGAACAAGATCATCTGGCCGACCTCAACCCAACCCAGCAGCACCAGACCACTTTGTTGTATCATTTCGCCGTAAATGTGTTCGACATGATTATCAAATACGCAATCTGCTTGTTCTACGCTATCCCACAAATAGGGGGCCGCTAGTAGGGCAAATTCCGGCACCACCAGCGAAGTGGCGGTATTCGACGAACCAGTCATGTCAACGCGACCGCGCACGACTTGGCGTAAAACAGTTTGCTCGTCGCCTAACTGAGAGGAGTAGAATATTTTCATTTTCAGCTGGCCAGCCGAAAATTGTTCAACTTTTTTTGCTACACCGGCAATCCATACCCCCCATGGCGTTTTCGGTGGAGCGGCGGTGGCCGCTCGTAATTCCCTGGCATTGGAGTCGCTCCCAAATGTTATGAGGCCAGCGACGACCAAGCCGATGAGGCAAAGCAAATGACGACGGTTCATGATTTTTCTCCCCAAAATTTCCCCAACGTTAAACACTCCACCTTCAATTCTAGGGTAGCAGTATGCCTATGGCAATCCATCTAAACCGGATCGATCAGGCGCTATTGAATTTGTTGATCATACCGTCCCAGACGGGCACTAGATCCATCAGTCCATCCCACCAAGCCTGATCGCGACGAGCATCGAAATCCGATAGTTTGACACCTTGCTGCTCGACCCACGTGGAGTAGCCCAGATTAAAAATCCGCTCATGTAAGGCGCGATCCAGTTCGATCACATGATCCGTTATCGCACCTAACATATGGCGACCATAGATTTCCTCTGCGATTAGAGCATCGAATCCGCCTCATATTTTTTGATTTATGATTCAATAAATTATTGATCCGTTTGGATTTTGACGCGGTAAAAGCGACCATATTACCGAAAGTTGAGAAATAGCGGACTAAGGTACGATGCCAAGCGAGGCACCGGAGACAGCGCAGCGTTTTCACACAACCAAGACCCACGGCGGACATAACAATAGTCCCAATGTTGCTTCTCGAATTGCTCAACTATGGGAGCAAAAATTGTATGTTCACCAATCAAATATGACTGTCGCGGATTTGTGCTTCGAATCCACTTCGGTCCTTCTTTATTTTGTTGAAGACGGTTCTAACAGCAAAGGGTCGGTCATCATATTTTCCGCTCCAGAAAACGATCTCCAAAACTATTGGCGCCAGATCAAGACCTTTTCCCGTCAGTGAGTAAATATAGCTCCGACGGTTATCGGGGTTGGGAGCCTTTGCAATAATGCCTTCAACTTGCAGGTGCTTCAGACGATCCGCGAGGATGTTTGTGGCAATGCCTTCTTCCATTTCGAGAAACTCATTGTAGGTTTTTTTGCCTCTCAGCATTATTTCCCGAATAATTACAAAACTCCACCGGTCGCCGAACGTATCGAGACCGAAAGCGACAGGACAGCCGCTCTGGCGTTTTTTGTCGTCGTTTCTCATTTCAATCTTCCAGTAAGTAATTCTAACAATTTAAATATTTCACTTGCTAATAGCAAGTTTATTTCCTAAACAGACTTTAACTGGTTAAAAACAAGTTATTGAACGAAAATGCCCACATGACCCCGCGTGAACGCATCCTGAACGACCGCCCCTTTTCCGCCCTTTGGCGGCTGGCTCTGCCAAACATGATTGCCAGCTTTACCCAGTCGCTGATGCTGGTGGCCGAGGGTTGGTACATAGGCGGCCTGGGCGGGCAGGCTCTGGCCGGAATTGCGTTGGTGTTTCCATTATTAATGCTGACGTTGATGCTGGCATCAGGTGCGATGGGCGGGGCCGTGGGCGGCGCCATGGCGCGTGCAGTTGGTGCCGACGACATGCCTCAGGCGAATGCGGTTCTACGATTGGCAATTTTGTTTGCACTGGTTATCGGTGGCTTGAATGGGTTGTTGCTTATCCTGTTCGGCCGGCAGATTTTTATTGCGATGGGGAGCGATGGCGCGATTTTGCAGTTCGCTGAAGAATATTCGGCCGTTTTGTTTCCGGGCATCGTCCTATTATGGCTGACCAACATGGCGGCCGCCGCGATGCGTGGTACCGGGCACATGATCCAGCCTGCCATCGGGCTTGCCCTGGTGGTCGTGGTTCATTTCGCCCTGGTCGCAGGTCAGCGCGCAATGGGCTATCCATTGGGCGTAGTCGGTGGGGCTTGGGCACTCATTGGGGCCTTTAGCGCTGGATTAGTTTATTTCGTGGTTGTGCTGGCCCGACCCGGACGCGCCATTCGCCTGACCCTGCGCGGCTGGACCGGAAGGATTGGAGGCAGGCGGATTCTGGGGGTGGGCCTGCTGGCGGGGTCTCAGTCGTTCCTGACGATCATCTATACGATGTTGGCCGCCGCTGTTTTTGCCCGGATGGGCGCAGACTGGCTGGCCGGATACGGAATTGGAGCACGCCTGGAGATGTTCGTCGTACCGTTCGTCTTCGGGATCGGTGGCGCCTCTATGGTTGCGACCGGGACGTTGCTGGGCGCAGGCCGTCGGGCGGATGCGATCCGGATGGGCTGGATGGCGGCCTATTGGGCGGCGGCGATTCTGGGGGTAGTCGGCACGGTATTGGCGATCTGGCCTGGTCTTTGGACGGGGATGTTCACTGATGATCCAGCGATCCAGGCCGCGGCAGCGGCCTACCTGCTGCGGATTGGCCCGCTCTACGCCTTCTTTGCCCTGGGGCTCTGCCTCTATCTTGCCAGCCAGGGGATGGAAACGCTGACCGTGCCGGTGATCGGCGCCATCCTGCGATTATTAGTAGTGGCCGCCGGCTTTGGCGTTCTGTCGCTTGCTGATGCGCTGACGCCCGAGAACGCCCTGATCGTCATCGCGATCTCGATGGCCATCTATGGCGGCTCGGTAGCGTTGGGCCTGCGCGCCGGCCATGGTCTCTCAAGCGGTACGAGTAGGTAAGAGCGTAATGGCGCGAATGGCGGCCAAAGTTGTCTTCACTACGGGCGGCGGCTTTGGGCGCCTGAGAACGGCCCAGGGGCCCGGCCCACGGACACTGGAAGGCAAGGCGCGGGCCGGCGGCATGGACATCCCAAACTGGCCCCGGCGAACCGCTATATCCGCAGGCTCATAATTGGTTATACTCGTCCCCAATATGTTGGGGGTGAGGATGACAGCGCACGACGTTCGGCATGAGAATGGGCGAGACGATGATCTGACCGTTACCGGTATGGCGCCGGCGACGCGCCGCGCCCAGTATAGCTGGGCCCTGTTCGATTGGGCTAACCAGCCCTATTTCACCCTGGTCACGACCTTTATTTTCGCGCCCTATTTCACCTCGCATGTGGTCGGCAACGCCATTCGTGGGCAAGAGCTGTGGGGCTATGGTCAGGCCGCAGCGGGGTTGTGCATTGCACTGCTTAGCCCGGTGATGGGTGCCATGGCGGACGCCAGCGGGCGGCGTAAGCCGTGGATACTCGGGTTTCAGGCGTTGTGCGTGGTTGCTTGCGCCGGTCTGTGGCTGGCCCTGCCGGGCGCCGCCGACAGGGACCTGATGCTGATATTGGGGTTGATTGTGCTGGCCAGCGTGGGCGCGGAATTCGCCACCGTGTTCAACAATGCCATGCTGCCGGGTCTGGTGTCCCGGGCCCGCCTGGGCCGCCTGTCCGGTTATGCCTGGGCCCTGGGATATTTGGGTGGGTTGGTTTCCCTGGGTTTTGTGCTGGGTGGTTTCAGCCTGCCGGAGGTACCCTTGTTTGGCCTCGACAAGGCGAGCCATGAACATGACCGCATGGTCGGGCCATTATCGGCGATATGGATGGTGATCTTCATCGTGCCGCTGCTGATTTTCACGCCCGACGCCCCGCCCAGTGGATTGAGCCCCGCCAAGGCGGCGCGCCAAGGCTTGCGTCAGTTGGGGGGGACGTTGAAATCTCTGCGCCATTACCGCAATGTCATGCTGTTTCTGATCGCGCGGATGATCTACTTCGACGGTCTGTCCGCGATCTTTGCCTTTGGCGGTATTTATGCGGCCGGAATTTTTGGCTGGAGCACGACCAACCTTGGTGTGTTCGGGATTATCCTGATCATCTTTGCAGCTCTTGGCGCCATGGTGGGCGGTTGGCTGGATGACCGCATCGGCTCGAAACGGACGATACTGCTGGCTGTAGCCGGCTTGATCATTGCCACCCTGGGCATCGTTTCCATCACGGTGGATGGCCTGGGAACCGAAGGGCGCCAGGATACTGTGCTGTACTTCATCCAATATCAGGTAGTCGCCTCGGGGGAAGGGATGTTCACCACCCGGGCTGAGCAGATCTTCCTGCTCTTTGGCATTATGGTCGGTATGTTCGGCGGCCCGGCCCAGGCCGCTTCCCGCACCATGGTCTCGCGCCTGGTGCCGGTGGAGAAGATCGGCGAGTTCTACGGCCTTTACGCCCTGTCGGGCAAGGCCACCGCCTTCATCGCACCCCTGGTAGTCGCCCTGATCACCGGTATGTTGCAAAGCCAGCGGGCGGGTATTGCTGCCATCGTGGTATTTCTGGCCCTGGGCCTATTGCTGATGCTGCCCGTGCGCGAGGAGCGCGCCAAACGTCCCTCCTAGTGGCGGAAGTGGCGCATGCCGGTCAGCACCATGGCCAGGCCGGCCTCGTCGGCGGCGGCGATGACATCCTTGTCGCGCATGGAGCCGCCCGGCTGGATCACCGCCGTCGCGCCAGCCTCGGCTGCCGCCAACAGTCCGTCGGCAAAGGGGAAGAACGCATCCGAGGCGACCACCGATCCCTTGGTCAAGGGCTCGAGTACACCCGCCGCCTCCGCCGCGTCTTCCGACTTGCGGGCCGCGATGCGGGCGGAGTCCACCCGGCTCATCTGGCCCGCGCCAATGCCCACCGTGGCGCCATCCTTGACGTAGATGATGGCGTTGGATTTGACATGTTTACAGATCCGGAAAGCCAGCAATAAATCAGCCATTTCCTGCGCGCTGGGCTGGCGTTTGGTCACTACCTCGACATCGCCGGCGCCAATGCGGCCGGCATCACGGGATTGCAGCAAATAGCCGCCAGCCAGGCTTTTCAGTGTCATGCCGCCGGCGCCGGCATCGGGCAGACCACCCGTCAACAGCAGACGCAGGTTCTTCTTGGCGCTGATCGCCGCGATGGCGGCTTCATTGGCGTCGGGCGCTATGATGACCTCGGTAAAGATCTCCACCATGGCTTCCGCCGCCGCGCCATCGAGGGTGCGGTTCATGGCAATGATGCCGCCAAAGGCACTGACCGGATCGCAGCGTAGGGCCTTTTGATAGGCATCTAGCAAATCCGTCCCCACCGCGACGCCGCAGGGATTGGCATGTTTAATGATGGCGACGGCGGCTTCCTCCTGGTCGAATTCTCCGACCAGCTCAAACGCTGCATCCGTGTCGTTCAGATTGTTATAGCTCAGCTCCTTACCCTGTAGCTGCCGCGCCGTGGCGACGCCGCGCCGGGCACTGCCGGAGGTGTAGAAGGCGGCGGCCTGATGGGGGTTTTCGCCATAGCGCAGATCTGATTGCTTTTCCACCGCCACTACCAGGCGGTTGGGGAAGGTCTCACCCTGCTGGCCCGCGAACCAGGTCGATATCGCCCCGTCATAGCTGCCGGTCCGGGCATAGGCCTTGGCTGCCAACCCTTGGCGCAAGGCGCGGTCTGTGGCGCCGTCGTTCGCCGCCATGGCTTCGATCACGCTGGCATAGTCGCCAGGAGCGGTCAGTACCGCCACATGGGCATGGTTCTTGGCCGCCGAACGGATCATGGCCGGCCCGCCAATGTCGATATTTTCGATGCAGGTCTCGAAATCCGCGCCCTTGGCTACCGTCGCCTCGAACGGATACAGGTTTACCGCCACCAAATCGATGGCGCCAATATCATGATCGGTCATGGCCTTGGCGTGTTCGAGATTGTCACGCAGCGCCAATATGCCGCCATGCACGGCCGGATGCAGGGTTTTGACCCGGCCGTCCATCATCTCTGGAAAGCCGGTATGGTCGCTGACTTCCTTGACCGGAATGCCGGCCTCGGCCAGGGCGCGGGCGGTGCCGCCCGTGGACACGATTTCAACCCCGTAATCGGCCAGGGCGCGGCCAAATTCCAGCAGTCCGTCCTTGTCGGAAACGGAAATGAGGGCTCGTTTGATGACAACTAGATCGTTCGCCGGCGCTGTCGACATCGTTTACTCCTGTCGCGGTAGGTACACTCTGAGAAATCTGACCGGCGCTATAGCATGGCTTGTTATGGCTGCCAAAGGGTCGGTACTATTCCGCCTGCGCTGCGGCCTTCGGCGCCATGCGGCCGTTTGGGCTGGCCTGCATTTCGGGCACCAGGTGGCGAATCAGGGCAAGGGTCTGTTCCGTATCCCGTGCCGCCGCCGCACCGGCCAGTTTATCGACCTGTGCCGTCAGCAATTCATGGTCGATTACCCGCGGTGCTGCCAGATTGACACCGGCGAGATGGGTTGGCTGCGGTGCCTCGCCATCGTGTAGCAGTTCCTCGTACAGCTTTTCGCCGGGCCGCAGGCCGGTAAAGGCGATGGCAATATCGACATCCGGCGTCAGCCCGGCCAGGCGGATCATCTGCCGAGCCAGATCCAGAATGCGCACCGGTTTGCCCATGTCGAGGACAAAAATCTTGCCGCCTTCATCTCCCGTCGGCACGGCAGCGGTGGCTTGCAAGACCAACTCCACCGCTTCCCGCATGGTCATGAAATAGCGGGTAACTTCAGGGTCGGTCACGGTCAAGGGTCCGCCGCGGGCCAGCTGTCGTTGGAACAAAGGCACCACGGAGCCGGTGGAGCCTAGAACATTGCCGAAGCGTACTGTGACGAAGCGGCAAGCGGAGGATGACAGGCTCAAACCCTGGCAGATCATTTCGGCGATACGTTTCGAGGCGCCCATGACGGAGGTTGGATTGACCGCCTTGTCGGTGGATATCTGCACCATCACCTTGACCTCCGCCGCAAGGCAGGCCCGCGCCACGTTGGCGGTGCCCATGACGTTGGTCAGCACCCCCTCGTTGGGGTTTTCCTCCACCATGGGCACGTGCTTGAAGGCGGCGGCATGAAATACCAGATCGGGCTTTTCCCTGGCGAACACCACACCTAGGCGTCCGCCATCGCGGACATCGCCCAGGATGGCGCGGCGGGACAATTCCGGCCAGCTTTCTCCGAATTCCAGATCGATCCGGTAAAGCGCATGTTCGCCGTTATCCAATAGCGAAAGGTGCGCAGGGGCGTGAGCCGCGACCTGGCGCGCCAGTTCCGAGCCGATGGTGCCCCCCGCGCCCGTGATCAACACCCGCCGGCCCGAAATCAGGGCCCGCATGGCGTTGCGGTCCAACACTTGTTGCGGACGGCCCAGCAGATCCTCGACCTCCACCGGTTGCAGCTCCAGATTAGTATCTTTCCTGGCGCCGCTATGGAAATCAGTGATGCGGGGCATGCGCGAGAGGCTCAGGCCGAGGTTTTCCGCCACGTCAAGCAGACCGGCGATGGTGTCGCCGTCCAGTTGCGGCCAGGTTAGGATCATGCGCTGTGGTTTGCGCCCCTTGCGGGCCAGTTCCGTGACGATGGCCTCGACTTCGTCCAGGCCGCCCAGTACGGTGACACCGCGGATATCCCGGCCGATGCGGCTGCGTTTGTGATCGACAATGCCGACCACGCGATAACTGGCTACGCGGTCCCGCGCCATGCCGCGAATGAAGGCTTCCGCTTCATCATCTGCGCCGATCAACAGCACGGGCACCCTGCCGTCGTCGGTATGTTCGAACACTGCGCGCAGATCGCCGTCCTTGGAAAAGCGGTACAACAGGCGCGAGGCCGAGAGGAAGACCACCAGCATCGGCCAATTCAGGAACATCGCGCTGCGCGGAAAATTGGCCAGGCGGTCCAGTACGAACATCACCGGCAAATAGATCAGGATCGCCAGGGTCACCGCCTTGACGATGGCGATCAGGTCGGACAACGAGGCGTAATGCCAAATCCCCCGGTACAGGCCCATGCGCCAGAAAACCAAGGCGCAGATAACGGTGAAAATAGCCGTGCCATGCCACAGAAAAAAAAGATCTTGCGGCTTGCCATAGTTCTGATAACGGAACCAGACGGCCAGCTCGAAAGACAGTGCCGCCATGAAGACGTCGTGCACCGCCACCGTCGCGATGCGCCGGTTGATGCCTCTAATTCTCCGGGTAAGCCAACCCACGCTCATTCCATTCCGTCTTGCGGTTTCATTCTGGCGAAACACCATAGCAGAAACGCCACCGTCCCGCCGCCCAGGATCAGGGCCAGCCATTGATTTCCGTCCAGTACGGTCCACAGGGCGATGGCAATCAACAACATATTGCAGGCCAGGATCATCAGCGCGATACGGCTGTGGTCGCCGCAGGCCAGCGCGGCATGCTGATAGAAGTGGCTGCGGTGGGCCTGCCAGAATTTTTCACCCCGCACCATGCGGCGCAGCAAAGTCCAGGTGGCATCGGCCAGATAATACAGGCACAGCAACAGCGCCGGCAGCCAGTGCCCCGCCGCCGCCAGGGACAGCAGCAGCCAGCCCAATAGAAAGCCCAGGCCCACGCTGCCCACATCGCCAAGGAAAATCCTGGCCGGGCGCCAGTTTAAAAAGCCAAAGCCGATAACGGCGCCGGCGGCAATCGCCGAAAGGGGCCCCAGTTCGCCAGCCTGGCCGCTAATCTGGGTGATCAGCACGATGCCCAGCCCGATGCTGCCCCCTTCCACCGCCGTGATGCCGTCGATGCCGTCCATGAAATTGAACAAATTAAGGAACCACAGCCAGCAAAAGCCCGCCGCCAGGCGGTCCGCCGCGGGCGGCAGTAGACCCTGAAAGACCGGGCTGTCGGGCAATGCTAGGCAACCCAGGGCCACGGCCAGAAGCTGCATCATCAACCTTTGCAGGGTAGGCAGGCCGCGCAGATCGTCGAGAAAGGAAAATCCGGCCAGGCCGGCGGCCAGCAATGCAATAGTGGTGATATTGAACGAATCGCCCAGCTTCCCCGGCGCCAGCCAGGCCAGTGCGCACCAGGCCGCGATGATCACGGCCATCACGGCGATGCCGCCGCCGCGCGGCACTGTGCCGGCGTGGCTGGAGCGTTCATTGGCATGATCCAGGATGGCGCGGACGGTCAGCAGGCGCAGTACTGCGCCCGTGGCCAAATAGGCCGAGATGCAGGCGCCGAGGCCCAGGCCGATATGGAGGCTCCAAGACATCGCTGCTTATAACCTTGATTGCGGCGTCTACACCAGTGCAAGCCTTGTCAGACCGCGGTGATAATGCTACTTCCCAGCCCGCGAAACCTTGCGGTTTCAAACTCATTTCATGTGCTAATATTCCAAGGCTTCAACCTCATGAAAATCCTTATTTTGGGCGGCGACGGTTATCTTGGCTGGCCCACCGCAATGCATTTCGCCGCCGTTGGCGACACGGTCTGGGTCGCGGACAACTTCGCCAAGCGCAAGTGGGAGCTTGAAGACGGGATCGAGCCGCTGCTGCCTATTTCCACCCTGCATCACCGGGTCCAGTACTGGAACGAAATGGAGGCTGGTGAGCCGATCCGCATGAAAATCGGCGATCTGACTAATCACCGCTTTGTTTATAATCTGCTGCGCGAGACCCAGCCTGACGCCATCGTGCATTACGCCGAACAGCCCTCGGCGCCGTATTCCATGCAAAACCGCACGGCGGCGGTCATGACCCAGCAGAACAATGTCATCGGCAATCTGAATCTGATGTTCGCCATGCAGGCCCATTGCCCCGATGCCCATCTGATCAAGCTGGGCACCATGGGCGAATACGGCACGCCGAATATCGATATCGAGGAAGGCTGGCTGGAGGTCGAGCATAACGGGCGCAAGGACCGGGTGCTGTACCCGAAAAAGCCCGGCAGCTTTTATCACCTCTCGAAGGTGCATGATTCCCATAATATCGAATTCGCCTGCCGTATTTGGGGCATGCGGGCGACGGATCTGAACCAGGGCGTGGTCTATGGCATCGATACAAATCAGACCCAGTTGGCGGATGAGTTGCGGACCTCGTTCCATTATGATCATGTTTTCGGTACGGTGCTGAACCGCTTTCTGGTCCAGGCCGTGGCAGGTCTGCCCCTGACGGTCTATGGCACGGGCGGGCAGACGCGGGGCTTTTTGAATATCCGCGATACTTTGGCCTGCGTTGATATCGCCGCCCGCAATCCCGCTGACCGTGGCGATTTTCGGATCTTCAACCAATTCACCGAGCAATTCTCGGTATCCCAGCTGGCCGACATGGTTGTGGCCGCCGGCCAGCGCGCCGGGCTGTCCGTCGCGGTGGAAAATTTGCGAAACCCCCGGGTCGAGCAGGAAGAGCACTACTACAATGCCAAGAACACCGCGCTGGCCGATCTTGGCTTGCGGCCGAACCTGCTGACGGACGAGGTGGTGGATGCCATGCTGGCCACGGTGCGCGGCCAGACGGGACAGGTCGACCCCAGGATCATCGCGCCGCAGATCCGCTGGGCGGGTGGTGAAGTTACCGAGGGTGATTCCTAATGACGGGGAGCAAATCCACCACGCCGATCGCCGTTATTGGCCTTGGCTACGTAGGTCTGCCGTTGGCCGTGGCCCTGGCCCGGCATTTCCCCACGATCGGCTATGATGTGGATGCGGCGAGGATCGATGAGTTGCGGCAGGGCCATGACCGAACCGGCGAGATCGACGCCGATGTCGTGACCGAAAGCACTCTGAGCGTGACCGATGACGGCGCCGCGATCGCCAATGCCGAGGTTTATATCGTTACGGTTCCAACCCCGGTGGATGCTGATAACCAGCCCGATTTGCGCCTGATCCGGGCGGCCTGCGCCGGCGTGGGCAAGCTGTTGACGGCAGGCAACATCGTGGTTTTTGAAAGCACGGTCTATCCCGGCGTCACCGAAGATATTTGCGGGCCGGCCTTGGCGGCGGCTTCCGGTCTGGTTTGTGGCCAGGATTTCTTTTTGGGCTATTCACCGGAACGGATCAATCCAGGTGATCGGGAACATACGGTCGACAAAATCACCAAGGTGGTTGCAGGTCAGACGGCAGAGGTTCTTGACTGTTTGGCCGCTCTGTATGGCCGGGTGACCGCGGGTGGTATCCACCGGGCCAAGGACATCAAGACCGCGGAAGCGGCCAAGGTGATCGAGAACGCCCAGCGCGATATCAACATCGCCTTTGTCAATGAAGTGGCGGTGATCTGCCAGAAACTGGATATTTCCGCCCATGACGTGCTGGAGGCGGCGGGCACGAAGTGGAATTTCCTGCCCTTTACGCCGGGCCTGGTAGGCGGGCACTGCATAGGCGTTGATCCGTTTTATTTGGCCTTTCAGGCCCAGCAATTGGGCCATGATCCGCAAATCATTCTTTCGGGCCGGCGCCTGAATGACGCCATGGGCGATTTTGTCGCCGCCTGTATCGACGAAAACATGTCCGGGCCGGGCCGGGTTCTGCTGCTGGGCCTGACCTTTAAGGAAAACGTGCCCGATCTGCGCAACACCAAGGTGATCGACGTCGTCACCGGCCTGACCGCGCGGGGCCACCAGGTGGTGGTGCATGATCCGGTCGCCGATGGGGCCGAGGCGGAACGCCTCTATGGCTTTCCGTTATTGTCTTCGCTGGATGGCCAGGAAGGGTTCGATGCTGTGGTGGGCGCCGTGCGTCATGACGGCTACCTCGCGCTCACGGCGGCTGATCTAGCCGGTATCGTGCGTGAAGATGGCCTGATCGCTGATATTAAGGGTCTGTGGCGCGAAATGGAGCGCCCCGCCGGCCGCCACTATTGGCAGCTGTAGTTCGGCTGCGGTAGAGGCTCTTTACCGGGGGCCGTCTGGGCCTCACAATAGACCCGGGCATTTTTCTGAAAGGTACCCTGGTAATGAGCAGTATCGCTTTTGAACTTCCCGATGAACTCCGCGCGCTCTGTGATGGGCTGGGCGATTTCCTCAAGGCCGAGGTTTTTAGCCGCCACGACAAACATCACGACCTGCTCTCCAACGGTCGCAATACCTATGACGAGAACGGCCGCTATGTGGAAGAGGTTATCGAGCTGATCCGCGAAGTGCGCATGGCTTCGTCCAAGGCCGGCTATTTCAATATGTGCGTGCCCGAGGAATTGGGGGGCAGCGGTCTTGGCATGCTGGCCTATTACGTCGCCTGGGAGCATGCCTACCGCACGGCGGGGCCGCACAACTGGCTGGCCATGTATTGCATCAGCCATTGGGCCCTGGGGCCATCCCGGCTGTTGGAGCGAGTTACGGCGGAGGCCAGGGAGGAAATTCTCGACGGCATGATGGAGGGGCGGACGTCCATGTGCTTTGGTATGTCCGAACCGGGTGCGGGTTCGGACGCCGCCGCCATGACGACGCGGGCCACGCCGGACGGCAACGGCTGGCGCATCAACGGGCGCAAGATCTGGACCACCAATTCGCCCATCGCCGATTACTGCATCATCTTTTGCCAGACCGATCCGGAACGGGCGGCGGCGCGCAAGGGTGGCATCTCCGCCTTTCTGGTGCCCACCGATGCGCCTGGATTCGAGATCGAGAGCATTATCTGCATGCACGGTTCGGTGGGCGGCAACGAGGCCCAGTTGGTGTTCGAGGATCTGCGTGTCGAGCCCTATCAATTGGTCGGCGAACTGAACGAAGGTTTCAAGAACGCGGTCTTTGGTGTCTCCATGGGACGTATCTACAATTCCGCCCGGGCTCTGGGCCTGGCGCGCTGGTCGCTGGATCTGGCCTTGGACTATGCCATGCAGCGGCAGGCTTTCGGCAAGCCCATCTCAGAATATCAGGGTGTGACATTTCCCTTGGCGGAATCGGCCATGGAGCTGCACGCCTCCCACTTGATGGGCCTGAATGTGGCCCAGTTGCTGGACCGAGGCGAGCCGGCGATCAAGGAACTATCCATGACCAAGGCCTATGCGGTCGAGGCTGGCGTCCGTGCCATCGACCGGGCCATTCAGGTTCACGGCGCCATGGGCTTCACCAACGAGGTCGGCCTGGCCGAGGCCTATAACGTGGTGCGGGTGATCAATGTGGCGGACGGCACCAACGAGATCCTGCGCCGCACCATCGTCCATCGCCTGCTGGGCGGCGATCGGGAGGTTTAAGCTGTTAACGCTTCTCGCACGGCCTTTGGATTTTTCTCGATTACCTTTAGGAAAGCGCGGGCCTGTAGGGGCGGTTTCCGGGAGCCCTGCTCCCAGTTCCGAATGGAGTGAGTGGTAAAGCCGTACTGCATGGCAAAACCCGCCTGGGAAAGTTCAAGTTTTTCGCGGATGGCTTTGATGTTGATATCATCCGGCACTTGGGCCGGTTCATGCGCGACGGCCCCGGTATCGTCGCCACGGGCAAATGCGGGTACTTCAAGCGCGCCTTCGTGGATACGGTCGCTTGCCTTGGTCATTTGATCCTCCGTTTTCTGTGCCCCGACACAATCAGTTTGCCGAGTGCGTCAAATTCGTTGCGTAGGGCTTTGCTTAGGTCCGCCTTTTTATTCTTGCCGAACAGGGTAATCAGAAAAACAGGCAAACCGCCGCCGCTAAAAAATGTGATCACGCGGACGCAATTACTTTTACCCCGGCCCAAAAGCACCCAAAGCAGTTTACGAAAACCGCCAGCACCTTTCATTTTTTCGCCTTGCATCGGGTCGCTGGCTAAACTGTTGATCAGTTCTTTTCTGGCCTTGTCATTCAAAAGACTCTTCGAGTGGCGGACGAAAGAAGCGGTTTTAACGACGGTGTGAAGCTTGCTTGCCATAGGCAATATATAAGTCGTTGACGCAGTAAGTCAATGGGGCATGTACCGCTCAATCTCTCTTCTAAGCCGACCTACTCTGCCGCGTTCACCCGTCCAAACGCGGCTTCCATTTCGCGGCGGATGATGACGGCAGGGTCGCCGTCGTCGATGGCGGCGTCGTTCCAGGTCAAAAGCTCGCCCTCGGCGATATCGCGGGTTAGGGGCACGTCGCCGGCCAGACCCAGGGGTAGGCCGCCCATGGCCAGGGATTTGTCCGCCGGCATCTGTTTGCCCCAGACCATATGGCCGCCTTCGCCATCCAGCATCTCGCCCTTTTTCAGGTTTCGCTTGNCCGTGGCTACCACGTCGGACCGAAAGCCGTTCGGCGCGCCAGTTGGTTCATTACGGAGCGCGGCGGAGGCGACGGAAATGCCCAGTTCCAGGCCGATCATGTGGGTCGGCCGGTACAGGGCCGCGAATTGCCCGCTGGCATCGGGCAACATGTGGTATTCCCGGAAACACTGCCGGGCATAATCCGTCTCGCCCTCGATCACCACGAAGGTGCCCATGGCCAGGTGGTTTGGTACATCCGTGCCGTCCCGGTAGAGGGAGGTGACAACCTCGGTGGTGCCGTCGTGGCTCAGGCTGGCGCCGGGGTTGCAGACGTCGGCCAGTTCGAACCGTGTCGCGGCAGGAAAACTCAGGCCATCCATCTGGGGCGTCAATCCGGTCGCGTTGCACACGGCGGTCATCTCGATGCCCGACTTGGTGCCGTCGAGGAAGGAATTGAACATCTTCAGATTGATCGACCCGGTATCGATTTCCAGATAGTCGTCCAGCACCGCTGCCACGGTCTCGGGCGTCAGTTGATGATAGCTGGGCAGGTACCGTGTGCCCTTGCCGGCGCAGACTACCTTGAAGCCACAGGCCCGGGCCCAATCCACATGTTCGGTGATGAGCGCAGGTTGATCTCCCCAGGCCAGGCTATAGACCACGCCGGCCTGTTCCGCCTTGCGCGCCAACAGAGGGCCCGCGACCACGTCCGCCTCCACATTCACCATAATCACATGCTTGCCGTTGTCGATGGCTGCCAGGCAGTGGCGGATGCCGATGCGCGGATCGCCGGTGGCATCGATCAGGACCTCCAGGCCGGGATGGGAAATCAGCGCCATGGCATCGTTGCCAATATGCGTGGCGCCGGATTTCATGGCGGCATCCAATGATGGNGCGGCGATCTGCGCTTCGGGCCAGCCGACTTGTTTGCAATTCACGCCTGCCCGTTCCACATCCAGATCGGCAATGCCCAGGATGTGCATACCCGTCGTCAGGCGCGCTTGTGTGAGAAACATGGAACCGAACTTGCCGGCGCCAATGATGCCAACCCGAACCGGATTGCCCGCCGCCGCCCGTGCTGCTAAAAGCTTCGCTAAATTCATGGCGAATTTCCATAAATTACTCTGTCCACACTCAAGCATGTACCGTTGCCGCCAACAAATGGCAAGTTGCCGCATATTTTGGGGCAGCCAACCTTTGACAGGGACGAGCGGTTGACTAGTATAGCGGCCACATACCTAAAGGCCGGAAGCACGAGGAAATGTAACGATGGCAGCCGGAAACCGCCCACTTTCACCACATCTGCAAGTTTACCGCTGGCAGATCTCCATGGCGCTCTCGATCCTGCACCGGATCACGGGCGTCGGCCTGGCCCTGGGCCTGTTACTGCTGACCTGGTGGTTGGCGGCGGCGGCTAGCGGACCGGAATATTTTGATACCGTATATGCCATCATGGGCTCGGAAATCGGCCGGGTGCTCTTGTTCGGCTTTACCGTGTCGCTGTATTTCCACCTGTTCAACGGTATCCGCCACCTGATTTGGGATGCGGGTTATGGCTTTGAACTTCCCGCCATGCGGAAATCCGGCTGGGCTGTCGTTGTTATCTCTGTGGTGATGACGCTGCTGACCTTCATGGTTGGCTATGGGAGTGCATGAGTTATGAGTGAAGGTAGCTTGAGAACACCTTTGGCCCGCGTGCGCGGCCTTGGTTCTGCCAAGAATGGCACCCATCATTTCTGGATTCAGCGGCTGACCGCCGTTGCCCTGGTGCCGCTTACGATTTGGTTCGCGTTTTCCATCGCTTCCCTGGCGACGGCGGATGCGCCCACGATCACGGCTTGGATGCAATCGCCGCTGCGCGCGACGCTGATGCTGAGCTTTTTGCTGGCCGGTTTCTGGCATATGAAGCTGGGCCTGCAAGTGGTGATTGAGGATTACATCCACACCGAATGGACCAAGGTGACCTGCCTGATCCTGAATAATCTTATTTCCATCTTCCTCACCTTGGCGGCGGTGCTGGCGGTGCTTAAAATGTTGTTAGGGGGCTGATCCATGTCGCAGGCTTATGCGATCGAAGACCACACCTATGATGTAGTGGTGGTTGGCGCCGGCGGCTCGGGCCTTCGTGCGACCATGGGTGCGGCCCAGGCCGGCCTGAAAACCGCATGTATTTCGAAGGTTTTTCCTACCCGCAGCCATACCGTGGCGGCACAGGGCGGCATCGCCGCCGCGCTTGGTAATATGGGCGAAGATGACTGGCGCTGGCACATGTACGACACCGTCAAGGGTTCTGACTGGCTGGGCGATCAGGACGCCATCGAATATATGTGCCGCGAAGCACCCCGCGCGGTGTTGGAACTGGAGCATATGGGCCTGCCGTTCTCGCGCACGCCCGAGGGCAAGATCTATCAGCGCGCCTTTGGCGGCATGACGACAAACTTTGGCGAGGGCATCGCGCAACGCACCTGTGCCGCCGCCGACCGCACCGGCCATGCCATCCTGCATACCCTGTACCAACAGTCCCTGCGTTACGATACGGACTTTTTCATCGAATATTTCGCCCTTGATCTGATCATGGACGCCGATGCCGTCTGCCGGGGCGTCATGGCCTGGGATCTGGAAACAGGCGTCATGCACCGCTTCCGGGCCCATATGGTGATCTTGGCTACGGGCGGTTACGGACGCACCTACTTCTCCTGCACCTCGGCGCATACCTGCACGGGCGATGGCAATGCCATGATGCTGCGGGCCGGCTTGCCCCTGCAGGATATGGAGTTCGTACAATTTCATCCCACCGGCATCTATGGCTCCGGTTGCCTGATTACCGAGGGGGTGCGCGGCGAAGGTGGTTTCCTGGTCAACTCCGAAGGTGAGCGTTTCATGGAACGTTATGCGCCATCAGCTAAGGATCTGGCCAGCCGCGACGTTGTCAGCCGCTCCATGACCATCGAAATCCGCGAAGGGCGCGGTATTGGCGCCAATAACGATCATATAGTGCTGCATCTGGATCATCTGGATCCGGCGGTGATCGAGGAACGTCTGCCGGGCATTTCTGAATCCGCGCGGATCTTTGCTGGCGTCGATGTGACCAAGGAACCGGTCCCCGTTATTCCCACCGTGCATTACAACATGGGCGGAATTCAGACCAACTATCATGGCGAGGTCGTGACCTTGAACGGGGACGATCCGGACGCCATCGTGCCGGGCTTGATGGCTTTGGGCGAGGCGGCCTGTGTTTCCGTGCATGGCGCCAACCGGTTGGGTTCGAATTCGCTGATTGATCTGGTGGTGTTCGGGCGCGCCGCTGGCCTGCGCGCGGCGGAAATCGTGACGCCGGGCACGGCGCATCCGGATCTTCCGACATCCCTCGATGACAGCGTCATGGGGCATTTCGACAAGATCCGCCATGCCAAGGGTGGGACCTCCACGGCGACGATCCGCGACAAGATGCAACGCATTATGCAGTCCAACTGCGCCGTCTTCCGCACCGGCGAGGTGCTGGAGGAAGGGCAGAAGCTGATCGATGAAGTTTGGGCGATGATGCCGGATTTGGGCGTCACCGACCGTTCGTTGATCTGGAATTCGGATCTGGTGGAAAGCCTGGAGCTGGATAACCTGATGCGCCAGGCGGTGGTCACCATGCATGCGGCCGCGAACCGCACGGAAAGCCGCGGCGGCCATGCGCGCGAGGATTATCCCGACCGCGACGATGATAATTGGATGAAGCATACGCTGAGCTGGTTTGGTGACGACGGTAAGGTGAAGATCGATTACCGCCCCGTACATGACTACACCCTGACGGACGATGTGCAGTACTTCCCGCCCAAGGCGCGGGTTTATTGAGGATACGGATATGGTCGAGTTCAACCTACCCGCCAATTCCAAGGTCAAGGGCGGNACGATCCACAAGGCGCCGGCCGGGGCCAAGAATGCGCGCAGCTTTCAGATCTACCGCTATGATCCCGACAGCGGTGAAAACCCCCGCGTCGATACCTATGAAATCGACATGGACGACTGCGGCCCCATGGTTCTGGACGCGCTGATCAAGATCAAGAACGAGATTGATCCCTCCCTGACCTTCCGCCGTTCCTGCCGGGAGGGTATCTGCGGTTCCTGCGCGATGAATATCGACGGTACTAATACCCTGGCCTGCACCAAGGATTGCGAGGACGCAAAGGGTGATGTGAAGATCTATCCCCTACCGCATCTGGACGTGATCAAGGATCTGGTGGGCGATCTGTCGAATTTCTACGCCCAGTACGCATCGATCAAGCCATGGCTGGAAACCCAGACCCCGGCCCCGCCCGATAGCGAGCGCCTGCAGTCCGAGGATGAGCGCCGCCTGATGGATGGCCTGTATGAATGCATCCTCTGCGCCTGTTGCTCCACGTCCTGCCCCAGCTATTGGTGGAATTCGGACCGTTACCTAGGCCCAGCGATTTTGTTGCAGGCCTATCGTTGGCTGATAGACAGCCGGGACGAGAGCCAGGGCGAACGCTTGGACAATCTGGAAGATCCGTTCCGCTTGTATCGTTGCCATACGATCATGAATTGTACCAATACCTGTCCGAAAAGCTTGAACCCAGCCAAGGCTATCGCCGAGATCAAGAAAATGATGGTGCAGCGTCAGGTCTAACACACCGGCATACCGATACTATCGCGAGTTTATTTATTGGGCCGCCGGTTTCCACCGGCGGCCCGATTTTTTATGGGAAAAAAGACCATGTATACGCCCAAGCACTTCGCCCTGGACGAGCCCGCCCAGCAGCAGGCCTTGATGGCCGACTATCCGTTCGCGCAATTGATTACCATCGATGGCGACGGCCTACCCCACGCCACTCACCTGCCCATGCTGTACCGGGATGGCTGGCTTGAAGGGCATATGGCCAAGGGCAATCCGCAATGGCAACATTTTCAGGAAGGACGCGTGGTGCTGTGTATTTTCAGCGGCCCCCACGGCTATGTCTCGCCATCCTGGTACCGAGCCGCGCCCAGCGTTCCCACCTGGAACTACGTCGCCCTGCATGTCCAGGGCCGCACGCGCCTGATCAAGAATGCGGCGGATAAGAAGGCCATGATGACGCGCCTGGTTGATGCCATGGAGGCTGGTTTTGCCGAGCCCTGGCGCATGGAACTGCCGGCGGAGTTCGAAACGGGCATGCTCTCTGGCATCGTGGCCTTTACTATCGAAATCACCCACATGGAAGGCAAGGCCAAGCTCAGTCAGAACCGCAAGCCCGAAGATGCCAAGGGCGCCATTGCCGGCCTGTGCGCCACGGGTCGGCCAGAGGATGCGCGCCTGGCGGATTTGATGGAAGGGCAGTTGAAAGCAGGAGAGTGACGATGCGGCTCAAGGGAAAAGCGGCCCTGGTAACCGGGGCGGGTGGCGGTCTTGGCGGCGCGATTTCGAAGCGTTTTGCCACTGAGGGCGCATCTGTGCTGTGCACGGACCGCGATCTGGCGGCGGCGGAAGCCACCGCTGCGGCCATTATCGAAACCGGTGGGACCGCGAGTGCCTTTATGGCCGATGTGGCGGAGGCCGGTGATTGCGAGGCCCAGGTGGCGGAAACCATCCAGCGTCATGGCCGTATCGATATCGCGGTCAACAACGCGGGTGTGGCCATGCACCGACTGGCATTGGATACCAGCCTGGATGATTGGGAGCGGGTCCTGCGCATCAATCTGACAGGTTCGTTCCTAACGGCCCAGGCGGCGGCCCGGCACATGGTGGCCCAGGGCAGCGGGCGGATCATCCAGATCGGTTCTATTTCGGGCCAGCGCGGCAACATGGGTGGCATGGCCTATGGCGCCTCGAAAGCGGCGGTGATGCATGTCTGCAAGGTCATGGCGGTGGAACTGTCGGGCGCCGGTGTCATGGTCAACGCCATTGCGCCGGGCCCCATCGAAACCGGTATCAGTTCCCATGGCCCGACGCGCAAGCAGGGCTATATCGACCGCATCCCAGTTGGCAGCTATGGCACGGTGGGCTCCGTCGCCAACGCGGCGCTGTTCTTGGCCTCGGACGAATGCGAGTGGATTACCGGCCATGTCCTGAATGTTGATGGCGGTTATGGCGGCGCGGGCCTGTCCTACGACTCGGCGGAAATTACCGGCAACGGGTAGTGGCACGATCGGGATCAAAACGTCGAAATTTGACCACATCATTGTTGGCGGCGGTATTATAGGCGCTTCGGCGGCCTATCATTTAGTGCGACAAGGCGCTGGCTCGGTCCTGCTGCTGGAGCGCAATACCCTGGGCAGCGCGGCTTCTAGCCGGGCGGCGGGAATGATATTGCAGATCTCGCGGAATACGGCCAGGACAGCGATGGCCCGGCAGACCCGGAAAACCGTCGACATCCTGGCCGATGAATTGGGTGAGGATATCGGCTTTCACGATGTTGGCAGCCTGCGCTTGGCCGCCTCCGATAAATGTATCGCGGATCTTGATGAAATGGCTACCGACGCTGCGCGGCATGATATTCCGTTCCAGTAGCTGGAGCCCCAGGCCGCCGCAGATTTGATCCCATGGCTTGACCTAGCATCGGCCCGCAAGATCGGCTTCCTGCCCACCGACGGCTATGTCGATCCCTATTTGTTGAGCATGGCCTATGCCCGCGCCGCTGCCGCGCGGGGCGTGAAAATCCGGCAAAACACTGGCGTTACCGATGTGTTGGCCGAACATGACCGCGTGATTGGGGTAGAGACCACCGCCGGGCGGTTCGAATGCGAAAGCGTCATTGACGCGGCGGGCGCCTGGGCCGCCTTGCTCTCGGCCCAGGCGGGCTATCCATTGCCCATGGCGCCGGTGCGTAGCCATTATTGGATCACCAAACCGGATCCATCATATGGCGGTGATCATCCGGTTATAACCATGCCGGACGTTGGCGCCTATGCGCGCCCCGATGTCGGCGCCATCCTGCTGGGCATACACGAGAAATACTCCGCGACCTTTGATGCCCGTGAGTTGCCCGACGATCCTGCTGCCTTTTCGCCCACCGTGGGCGAGGATCATTGGGACTGCTTGGCCGAAGCCGCCAATGGCATCGCACGGCTTTTCCCGGGTATCGCCAAGGCGCAATTCCCCAACTACGTCGCGGGCCTATCCACCTACACGCCTGATGGCAAAATCGTTCTTGGGCCGGTGCCGGGACAGCCGGGATTTCTGGTGGCGTCGGGATGCTGCGGCAGTGGCATCGTGCTCTCAGCGGGCATTGGCGGCACCGTCGCCGATCTGGCGCTGGGCCGAACACCAAGTATCGACATTAGCCCCTTCCGTCCGGACCGCTTCGGACCGGTTGATCCCTTCAATGGCGAATTCCGCGGCCTCTGTGCCGCCTCCCGCGCCAACAAATCCAAATGAGCCGGGCCTATCGGCGAGCGTGGATTAACTGGGATAGGTATTGTAGCTGATCGCGGCCATATAGCCGCAGTCCACCGGCAGGTTGACGCCGGTGATGGCGGAGGCCGCATCGGAACATAAAAAGAAACCCGCCGCGGCGACTTCTTCCGGCTTGACCAAGCGGCCCAGCGTGCTCAGACCTTCCATGCCGGCGGGATCGCGGTCACCGCTGTCGATGCGGGACTGCATGGCCGGCGTCAAGGTAAAGCCCGGCGCGACGGCATTGATACGCACGCCCTTGGGGCCGAACTCGCCCGCCAGGACGCCGGTCAACGACCCTATCGCGGCCTTGGTTGGTGTGTAGGCCGGCAAGGGCAGGGGCGTGAAGCTGTTGATGGAGGCGATGTTGAGGATCGCGCCTGCTCCCCGCGCGGCCATGCGCGGGGCACAGGCCCGGCACATCAGATAGCTGCCGCGATAGTTCACGGCCCAGATGCGGTCGTGCTCTTCCAGGGGAAAATTTTCGGTCTGGGCCGCGTTCTGCAAAAGGCCGGCGGAATTGATAAGAACATCGATGGGACCGACGCCGTCCTCGATGGCCGCGACGACTGCTTCGACCGAAGCTTCCTCGGTCACGTCCAGATGGCGATAGCTGCCGCCAAGCTCCGCCGCCATTGTCTCGCCCGCCGTATCGTTCAGATCGGCCAGGATGACCCGGTCGCCGGCCTGGGCAAACCTGCGGGCCAGGGCCAGGCCGATGCCGCTGGCGCCGCCCGTGACCAGGACGTGACGGCTCATGCGGCGTTGCCTTTACGGCGGGCGCTGATGGCTTCGGACAAGGCAAGTAGTCGGCGGGCGGCGGCCACGTGCAGATTCTCCACCAACTGGCCGTTCACAACGACCACACCCTTGCCTTCGGCCTGGGCCTGCTCGAACGCCGTGACGATGATATCGGCTTCCGCGATGTCGTCGTCGGAGGGCGCAAAGACCCGGTTGGCCGCATCCAGTTGTCGGGGATGGATCAGGGTCTTGCCGTCGAAACCAAATTGCCGGCCATGATGGCAGGCAGCCTCGAAACCAGCGTCATTCTTGAGGTCTAGATAAACCCCGTCCAGGGCGGTCAGGCCATAGGCCCGCGCGGCCAACAGACAGATGGACAGCGAAGTGGCGAAGGGTTCCCGGTGCGGCGTGTGCAGGGCGTTCAGGTCCGTCGCCAGATCGGACGTGCCCATGATCAGACAGCGCGTTTTGGGCGATGCGGCGGCGATTTCNTCGGCATGCAGAATTGCCAGGGGCGTTTCGATCATGCACCACAGGTCCATGTGCTTGGGCAGGGCGGCGGCAACGGCGCGGACCTGGCCGGCACCCTCGGCCTTGGGCAAGACAAGCGCGGCTGCCTTGGAGGCGGCGACGGCGTCCAGGTCGTCGGCATGCCACTGGCTGCCGCTACCATTGATGCGGATTGCCACTTCGCGTGGTTCATAGCCGCCATTGTTGACTGCATTGACTACCTGTTGCCGGGCCATGGCCTTGGTGTCCGGGGCGACGGCGTCTTCTAGATCCAGGATCAGGGCGTCCGCCGCCAGGGTCTTGGCCTTTTCCAACGCCCGTGCGTTGGAGCCGGGCATATAGAGGACGCTGCGCCGGGGTTGAATATCGTTGGTCATGCCCCGATCTTCTCTCTGTTGCCCATGCCGGCGGTGGGATGAATGATTTCAGGACGCCCGGACCAGTTCCAGGCAAATGTGGTGCGCGAGACACCTAGCAACAGACCGTTGGTGGCGGATGGATGTACCCACAAACCATGCTGTTCGGCTTCCTGGCTTTCCCCGCGTGGGGTCCAGCGGGCCCGGTTGGCATCCAGGCTGTCGAGAAAGGCACCCATGTCATGGGTTTCGCAATAACACATATAGAGGCTATCGCCGCGCTTGGCCGCCCAGCGGCCCATGGCGGACGTGCCATTGGTAACCTGGGAAATTTCGATCCGGTCCAGACGCTCCGGCGGATTAAACAGCGTCAACGTGCCTTTGTAGCCAAAGCGTTCGCTGCCGATAGCGGAAAAGCGCGTGGCGTCCAGATTGAATAGACCGGCGAAATGTGCCGCCGCTCCGCTCCAGTCGCTGATTAGGGTATTGGTGACCTCGTAGAGGAAATTGACCAGGCCTACACGGGGCCGCATCAACGAGGGTGAGATCACGAATGGCATGCCGTAGTGATCTTCCGCCGGGAGATAAAACTGTTCGCCATCCCAAATGGGTTCCACGCCCAGGCCAGCCATGTGTTCCACCAAGCCATCTATGTTAGAGGTCGACAGCCCGGCGGTCATCAGGCCCTCGCCCCGCTCTGCCAGAAAATCGGCGCAACGTCCGGCGCCGTCAGGCTGACACAGTTCAACCTCGCTTTCGCCGAATGACATGATTGTGCGCTTGGCAGAGAGATAGGCGCTGTCGTCCTCCCGTGCCACGTCGGCGCCAAACAGGGTTTGCCAGTTCGCCGCTGCCGATTTCCGATCGGCCACGGTCAATTGAATGCGGTCAATTTTATCCAACATAATACGTTCTCCAGATAAATATTAACGCCAGGCGAAGACGGGCTGTTCCAGGTGGTCGACCCGAATGTTGTTGCGGCCCCGCATAACAACCTCGCAGAATTGATGAACGACCGCCGCCGTGGGCGCATGCACCTGATCGTCGCCGAAGCGTACCCGCAGCATGGGGCGCTCGCTTTCGGGAATCGTGATGAACTCTGGTGAATCCGGCCGGATCAGATCAGCAAGCGGTATCGGCATGATTTTGGCGACTTCATCAGGGTTCGGCGACATGGTCGCACCCGCGCCGGCCCAAATTACCACTGGCGTTATGAAATAGCCCGAACGGGTGGGATAATCGTCCAACAGGCCCAACACGGCATCCTCGCCCAGGTGTAGATTGATCTCCTCCGACCATTCCCGCAGGCCGGCCTGGGTCGCGTTCTCACCGCTATCAACACGGCCACCCGGTAAGGCCTTTTGTCCGGCGTGGGATGATAGCCTGGGCGTGCGCCGTGTCAGGACAAAGGCGGTCTGCCCAGCACCGTCGTCGATCAAGGTCATGGTCACGGCGGCATGCTTCAGGCCATCGCCGGCCCCTGTCCCGTCATTGCCGCCTTCATGACTGGGGGCCTGCCGTCTAAATTCCGCTAGGCGCGCCGCAAAAAGCCCGCGGGTCTCGTCCGTGTAGGGAAACTCCATCGCCGTCTTTGTCCTCGAAGCAAAATCTTACATCGCCCCACCATAGGCCTATGGACCCAGCAATCCAACGGCGCTTTCGGAGCGGCCAAACATAAAGATATGAGTATGTTTAAAAAAATCTATTGACGCGACCTTCTGACCCAGCATATATGGGCCTTGCGCCGATTTGAGCCAGCTTGCGGGCGCAGTACAAATACAGCTAAACCGGTCGGTACCAACCGCCCAGCCAACGCTGTGGCGGTTTTTTTGTTTGGAACCGGGCTGGCATGGACAGTGATAGGAGACGACGATGACTGAAAGTAAAAACCCGGAAACCCTGGCTCTGCACGCGGGCTATCGCACGGACCCCACCACGGGCGCCGTCGCGGTTCCAATTTACCAAACAACTTCGTATCAGTTCGATAGTGCCGAGCATGCCGCCAACCTGTTTGGCCTCAAGGAACTCGGCAATATCTATACCCGCATAATGAACCCGACCAACGATGTGCTGGAACAACGCATCGCGGCCCTGGACGGCGGCGTGGCGGCCCTGGCAGTGGGCTCGGGGCAGGCGGCGTCCGCCCTGGCCCTGCAGAATGTCGCCCAGGTGGGTGACAATGTGGTCAGCTCCACCGATCTTTACGGCGGGACTTGGAGCCTGTTTGCCAACACCCTGAAGCAGCAGGGTATCGAAGTGCGCTTTGTCGACCCTTCCGATCCGGAAAATTTCCGCCGCGCCACGGACGACAAAACCCGCGCCTATTATGCCGAGACCCTGCCGAACCCAAAGCTGCATGTCTTCCCCATTCGGGAGGTTTCGGACATCGGGCGCGAATTCGGTATTCCGCTGATCATGGACAACACGGCGGCCCCCATCATTTGCCGTCCCTTCGATCATGGCGCCGCCGTGATCATCTATTCCACGACCAAGTATATCGGCGGGCACGGTACCTCTATCGGTGGTTTGATCGTGGATAGCGGCACGTTCGATTGGGAGGCGCATCCCGCGCGCCAGCCGCTGTTGAACCAGCCCGATCCCAGCTATCACGGCGCGGTCTGGGTCGAGGCGGTGAAGCCCCTGGGCCCCATCGCCTATATCCTCAAGGCGCGAGTGACCCTGTTGCGCGATCTTGGTCCGGCGACCTCGCCCTTCAATTCCTTCCAGACCATTCAGGGCCTGGAAACATTGCCCCTTCGCATACGGGAGCATTGCCGAAATGCCGATGCGGTGACGGAATACCTGAGCCGCCATGACGAGGTGGCGAAGGTGATCCATCCCAGCCTGCAGGGTGGCGAGGAGCGGCGGCGGGCCGATGCCTACCTGACGGGCGGCTATGGCGGTCTGGTGGGTATCGAGTTGAAGGGCGGCCTGGAGGCTGGACGCGCCTTTATCGATGCGCTGGAGCTGTTTTATCATGTCGCCAATATTGGTGATGCGCGCAGCTTGGCGATCCATCCGGCGACCACGACACATTCGCAATTGACCCCGGAAGAGCAGTTGGCCACCGGCGTCAATGAAGGCTATGTGCGGCTTTCGGTGGGCATTGAGCATATTGATGATATCATCGCCGATCTGGCGCAAGCCCTGGACAAGGCGGTGGCGGTGAAGGCAGCCGCCTGATCATACGTGAAGAGTAAGCGGCGGCGCTGTCCAGACGAGCCGCGCCGCCGTTTGCTATTCAGGAGAGGTGTCTTGTTGTTGCACCAATAATTGCGGCGGTGTTTTAAGAAACAGGAAGGCGGCGAAGGCGCAACCGGCCGGGTAAAGCGCCAAGAGCAACAAGGTCTCGCTATAACTGCCGAACGTATCGAAGGCGATGGCCAGCGGCATGGGCCCGATGGAGGCACCGGTCACGCCGATCATCTGGCCGGTACCCTGAATGGCGCCCAAATGCTTGCGGCCGAAATAGCGCGGCCAGACATAGCCGAAGAAGGTCATGGTGCAGCCATTGTTCAGGCCGAAGGCAACGGCGTAGATCATGGCCGAGAACAGGTCGTGGACCTGGGACGCGCTGGTTAGGGATGTCACCATGACGATCAGGCCAAAGGTGAATACCCGGTGCGTCGGGAAACGGTCGAGGGCGCGGCCGACCAAGGGAATGGCGATGATCATGACCAGCGCGGAAATGGGAAATATTCGCGCCGCCGCCGCTTCACTTAGGCCTTGGGTGGTCAGGATCGAGACCTGGAAGAAATGTAGTGAGGTGACCAGCATGGACATTCCGAACAGGCCGGCGCAGAGAACCCAGAAGGTCGAGGTCGCCAAGGCCTCGCGCAAGGTCAAACCATGCTCGGAGGCGGAGGTATCCTCGCGGCCTGCGGCCGCTGTGTCGCCATCAGGCAGTAGATCGAGGTCCTCGGGCCGGTTATGAACCAGGAACAGTACGGGGGGCAGCATCAACACCCAGGTGCTCACCCCCAGCCAGAACCAGGCTTCGCGCCAGCCCACCGTATCGATCAGCCATTGTGACAGCGGTGGATGCACGGCCATAGAGGCGGAAAAACCTATTGCCATGAGGCCCAGGGCAAAGCCGCGCTTGCGGTTGAACCAATGGGAAATGATGTTGGAGCTGGTCAGCATTAGACTACCCTGACCAAGGAACCGTAGGGCAGCGAAGCCGATCGCCAGCCACAAGAAGCCAGCGGCGGCGCCAAAGGCCGCGCAGGCCAGACCCAGCAGCAGGCTGACGCCCAGCAGCATCCGGCGCGGGCCGATCCGGTCCAGTAACCTCCCCATCCAAGGCAAGCCAAAGGCGGCAACCAGGGTGGCGAAGGCATAGGCGGATGAAACGGTGGTGGCGGAAAGGCCCAGATCGGCCTGGATATGAACCAGAAAGACGCTAAAGGTATGGGACTGCCCCGGACCCGAGACAAATATACCCAAGGCAGCCACGGCCAAGATGACCCAGCCGTAAAAGAAACGGCGATTGATACTCAGAGCCAGAGATTTCATTGTGGGGCTGGCCGTCCAAACTAATGCGCCGGGCGGAACCAGCCCGAATGCGAATAACACCAGTGCTGCTTATAGCACTATATTCACGACAAGCGCTTTAGGTATTATTTAGCGCTATTCTAAATAGCCTGGAATTCGTTATAGGCTGGATGGCCTAATCAAAGATGACCAACGAAAAAGAAAGGGGACGCTGTGGCGCCCCCTTCCAAATCGTCGCTAATCGCGGTTGAAAAACCGTATCAGGCGCCCTCGCGGCCGATAATGGCCACCGAAGAGACGTTCTGATGCGGCTGACCGCCGAGATTATGGGTCATCCCGAAGGTCGGATCCTTCAACTGGCGCGGGCCGGCCCGGCCAAGGAGCTGGTTGTACATTTCGTACAGCATCCGCAGGCCGGAAGCACCGATGGGGTGGCCAAAGCATTTCAGGCCGCCATCGATCTGGCATGGCACCTGGCCGTCGGCATTGTAGAAACCGTCGAGGACATCGCGCCAGGCTTCGCCTTCGTTGGAGATGTAGAGATCTTCCATGGTCACCATCTCGGTGATCGAGAAGCAGTCATGGCACTCGAACATGGAGATCTGATCCCGTGGCTTCTCGATGCCCGCCTCTTTATAGGCCCGCTCGGAGGCCTTGCGGGTGGTCAGGAAGTAGCTGCCGTCCCAGGAGTTATGGCCCGATTCCTGACCATTCGAGACTGCCAATTGCAGCGCCTTGACGGTGATCCGGTCGGTTTTGCCCAAAGATTTGGCAATTTCCGGCGTGGTCACGATAGCGCAGGCGGACCCATCCGAGACGCCGCAGCAATCAAACAGACCCAAGGGGGCCGCGATCATTGGTGCGTTCAAGACCGTATCCAAGGGGATCTCTTTTTGCAAATGCGCCTTGGGGTTCTTGGCGCCGTTGGCATGGCTTTTCACCGAGATGGTACCGATGGCTTTCTTCACCGTATCCATGTCAACGCCATGCTTTTCGGAATAAGCGGTCGCCAACTGGGCGAAACCGCCGGGAGCCGAGCCGTTATTCTTGATCATGTCGTTGAGGGGGCCGGAGCCGCGCTGGGGCAGGCCGCCATAGCCGGTGTCCTTCAGTTTTTCGACACCAACCGCCAGGGCGATATCGGCCGCGCCGGAGGCTACCGCATAAACGGCGCCGCGGAAGGCTTCCGTCCCTGAGGCGCAGAAGTTCTCGACCCGGGTCACGGGAATATTGGGCAGGCGCAGGGCCACGGAAAGCGGCACGCCGGATTTGCCCACATGCACTTCCTCGATCGCTGTGGCGAACCAGGCCGCATCGATCTGGCTGGTTTCAATGCCCGCATCGACCAGGGCTTCCTGATAGGCTTCAACGATCAAATCTTCGGCATCGCAGTCCCAACGTTCCCCGAATTTCGAGCAACCCATGCCAAGAATAGCGACTTTATCTCTAATACCTGAGGCCATTTTTCGTTCTCCTTATACCGCCTAAATCTTCGGCGCTGCTTTCCAGTAATACTTGTTGAAATTACGCTTTTCGTCGGCCGCCTTGATGCGGAACACCATGCGGAATTCGTCGCCGACCGCCACGCCGCCTTCGTCAACGTCGGTGAAGTCGGCCATCATGCGGCCGCCCTCGCCAAATGTGACCATGCCGAAATGGTGAGGCGGGTCCGGTGCGTAGGTCAGGTTATCGGCTGTCCAGGACTGGATCATGGCGGAGGTTTCCGACATCCGGTGATCTTCCTGTGTGTTGATGGCGCCGCAATTTGGGTTCACGCAAATCCGGGCTTTCGGATATTGTACGGTGCCGCATTGTTCGCACTTGCCGCCAACGAAACCGATGACCATTTCCTTGTTTCGGTACAACGTGGTCAGCGCGGTCTGTTTGTCCGTTTCCGAACGCAGGCCTCCGTCCTGTTCCACCAGGTTATTAAAGGCCAGGAACTTGTTGTAGTTGGTTTCTTCCTTGCGGTGCGCCAGATGACCCTTGATGCCCTGCCGGTTCGACATGGTGGACAACTTGTCCGTAGTGCGGAAGACCAGGGCGTCGCAGCCCTGACCCCAGCCGACCACCATGATGGTTTCGCCCGGTTTGGCATCCTGCAGGCAATCAACCAGCATGACCAGGGCGTGGGCGGTTCCCGCCTCGCCCATCACATTGTGCAGATTGTCCCGCGTTGCTTCGGCTTTAATGCCGCACGACTTGGCCACCATTCCGGCAATGTTGCGGATGGTGCCGGGCATTACGAAATGATCAATGTCGCCGGCGCCAAGACCTGTGTTCTCCAGAGCCGCTTGCACCGCTTCCGGCACGATCTTCATGTAGCCCTCGTCGCGGATCCAGCGTTCTTCCCAGTTATAGTCGAAGTCAGCGTTCTGGCCCCGATAGTGATCGACGAAATCCACCGCGATCTGACCGGCGCCGAGATATTCGGCGACCAAATCGTCACTGCCCAACAAAAGCGCCGCACCGCCGTCGCCATACATCAGCTCGTTGGTATTGGCTGTCTGGCTGCGCCGGTGTTCGCCAGTGGCGAACAGGGCGCTGCCTCCGGTACCCTGGGCCACGCTCAAGGCGTTGATCAAGCCGGAGGTCGCCGAGCGTTGGGACGAGGTAATATCCATCGTCATCATGTTCTGGCCCAGGTTCAGGGCGGTGCCCAGAACGCCTGAATTCTGCCGGTCCGTGAACGGCAGTGTTGTCGAGGCCAGATAAATAGCCTTGATGTCGTCGGGCCGAGCCTTGTCCAGGCAATCGCGGGATGCTTCGACCGCCATGGTCAGGGCATCCTCGTCCCAATTGCACATGGAGCGTTCGCCCTTGCTGTACGCCTTGAGGGCGCCATTGAACCAGCTCACATTCTCTAGAATGACGCTTCTCGGCAGCCGCCGCCTGGGCACATAGCCGCCGTACGCTGTAATACCTACCATTCGCTCTTCCCTTCACGGGGCCGGCAACGCCAAGGGCAATGCCAAGGATACCATCAGCCCGCACAATTATTGCATTGTGTATTCAAATCTAATTTACCAGAGCTGGGTTCTTCGTCAAGGAAAGCACCTGAGCCATGTCAGTTTCATCAACCTTGCAAAACTAGCTTGGGCTTCAACTTATGTGTTGACCAATTCGAAAATGGTGGTGGAATGGCAACTAAATTCTAGTTTTGGCAATAGACCCATGGGGCCAGAAATGCTCTTTATCTGTGGTTATGGATGCATCAAGCAAATACGTGGGCTGGACTAAGCCGTCCGTAGGTGATGGCGTGTGGGAACTATTTCGGTGTCATCCGGGCATTCCGGTGCAGGTTCATTCGGTTCTCTCCTCAAGGCTTCTGTCTTCACAAACGTCAGATTTTCGGAAGAAGGATCGAATGAACATCCTTGTGAGAACTCACATCTAGAACTTCGGCTTCAGACGCTTGCCGATTAGTGGCAGCAACGCGGACGTTAACCTTTTCGCCCATTTTTTGAGGAATGTTTCGGAGGAACGCTGCCGCGCCCGGCATCCGCGACTATTGCGGTTTCGGTGGGCGGACGGCGAGGATCAGGGGCATGGCGACCAATGCCGTCAGGGCGAAGAACATGAAGGCGTTCAAATAGCCGATCATCTGGGACTGGCGGCCGATCTCGTGCACCATGGGCAGGGCTTGTTGCACACTGGGCGCTGCCGTCTCCAGACCCCACAGCGCCGGGCGGCCCGGTTGTACGCGCTCGGCGATCTCGGCGTAGGATATTTTCGAGGTTCTGAGCGCCACTGCTACGGACAGCGAGATATGTACCGAGCTGCCGAACAGGCGCAGCAAATGAAACAGCGAACTGACCAGCGGGAACTTGTCCGGCGTCACCGCGCCCATGTTGATCACCAACAAAGGCACCCAGACAAAGCCGATGCCCAGGCCGGAGACGAAACCGGTCCAGGCGAGCTGGAAATAGGTTACGTTGATATCGAAGCTGGCCATCGCCCAGCCGGTCCAGATTTGCGCGCCAAAGCCCAAGGTAAGCCAGATTCGCGGATCGTAACGTGACCCCCAGAGCAGGGTGACGAAACCGAGCATCATGCCCAGGCCGCGGATAGCCAGCAGAACACCGATGGTGTCTTCGGGGTAGCCACGAAGTTGCTGCAACATGTTGGGCAGGAGCACCAATGGTGAATAGCTCAACATACCGAAGGCTGCGACCAGCAACAGGCCGATCACCAGGTCGCGGTTGGCCAGAACACGGAGATCAATGTATGGCTGGCGCCAGGTCAGGCTGTGGATGACGAAGAGGTACAGGCAAAACAGGCCGGCCAGGCATTCCAGAACAATTTCCGTGGAGTCGAACCAATCGTTGCGCTCACCCCGGTCAACCATCAACTGGAAACAGGCGATCGCAATGGACAAAAAGATAAAACCGCGCAGGTCCAGGCGGTTGCGACTTTCTGGTTCATCGCGGGGAATCACGGCAATGACCCCTAGGCAGGCCACGATCGCGAACGGCATGCAGAAATAGAACACCGCGCGCCAACCATATTCTTCGGTCAGGATGCCGCCCAGCCAAGGTCCAATCATCGGTCCAATGGTGACCCCGATGCCGAAGATCGAGGTTATTACGCCGTGCCTCTCACGTGGATACGAGGCCATGACCAGAGCCATAGTCAGGGGCGTCAATGGTGCCCCAAACGTACCTTGAATGGCGCGAAACAGCACCAGAGATTCAAGGTTCGGCGCTAATGCACAGGCCAGCGTGGCAAGGGAAAAACCAATTGTCGAGATCACGATCAAACGGCGCGAGCCAAAACGATCGTTCAGCCAGCCGGTCGCCGGCAATCCAACCGCGTTGGCTACCAGATATGAGGTCACCACCCAGGCGACCTGATCACGTGTCGCCGATAGTGAACCCTGGATCTGTGGTAGGGAGACGTTGGCGATGGTGATGGTCATGGCGAGTAGGAAAACAACCAGCACACAGGCCGCCAGCAGGGCGACCCGGCTGCTGTTGTCGAGCGCTGTCTGTTCCGCCACGGCCATACGCACACACCTGGTCCCTGAATGGGAGATCAAGGCTAGCACGCCGTGCCTCGTGCCGCCAACGGGACAAAATTTTTCCCCTCAAACTGTGTGAACCCGGCCCAATGATGCTCTACACTAGTGCTATGTAGTACATCATTGTACGAGTCACGGGGCCGGGAGAGCCAATGTCATGAGCGACCTTCAATTACAATTCGCCGGCACCCAAGATGTCTTGGAACAGCACCGCATAGACGTGGATCGGCTGCAAACCTATATGCAAGAACACGTGGCGGGTTTCTCGGGCAATATTGAGTTGAGCCAATTCAAGGGCGGACAGTCCAATCCCACCTACCGCATTGACGCGGACGGCCAATCCTATGTTTTGCGCCGCAAGCCGCCAGGCGTTTTGCTGCCCTCGGCCCATGCGGTGGACCGGGAATACCGTGTCATCACCGCCCTGGCGGACACGGATGTGCCGGCGCCCAGGACCTATTGCCTGTGCGAGGACGAAAGCGTTATCGGCACTATTTTCTACATCATGGAGATGGTGCAGGGCCGTATTCTGTGGGATTCCACCCTACCCGGAATGAGCCGGGAGGAGCGCGGCCAGATCTACCGCTCCATGAACGAGGCCATGGCCGCCCTGCACAGGGTCGACTATGAAGCCATCGGCCTGGGCGATTTCGGCAAGGTCGGTGAATACCGGGAACGACAGATCCACCGTTGGAGCAAGACCTACCGGATTTCGGAAATGGATACGATCCCTGCAATGGACCGGCTGATCGAATGGCTGCCTAAGAATATTCCTAGCGGTGACGAAACAACCCTGATTCATGGCGATTTCCGCATGGACAACATGGTTTTCCATCCCACTGAGCCCAAGGTGGTCGCCCTGCTGGATTGGGAATTGGCAACCCTGGGGCATCCGGTGGGGGATTTTACCTACACCATGATGGGCTGGCGCCTGGACAAGGATCTGTTCCGCGGCATCGCCGACGCGGATATCGAGGGTCTGGGCATCCCAACCGAGGAACAGCATATTGCGCACTACTGCACATTGACCGGGCGCGATGGAATTCCCGATCTGGAATGGTATTTTGCTTATAATATGTTCCGCTTGGCGGCCATTCTGCAGGGCATTGCAAAGCGGGCCGCGGATGGTACGGCGGCCTCGGAACATGCCGTGGAACAGGGCCGCCGGGCCCGTCCTTTGGCCGAGGTGGCTTGGAAGCAAGTTGAGAAGCTGGCTGGTTAGAGCCCACTGGTTAAAGAGTGTGACAGAAAGAGTATGATCGAGATGAGTAACTATCAGAACGAAACCATCCCCGTGCGCGAGGCGCACCGCCTGGATGAAGAAAAGCTGCGGGTCTATCTGTCCGCCAACATGGATGGTATCGGCGACGATATTGCCATGTGCCAATTCGCCGTCGGCCAATCCAACCCGACCTACATGATTTCCACCGGTGGGTGTGAATTTGTTCTGCGCAAGAAGCCGCCGGGGACCTTGCTGCCCTCGGCCCATGCCGTCGACAGGGAATACAGGATTATGACCGCCCTTAGGGACACGGATGTGCCCGTGCCTAAGACCTATCTGTTGTGTGAGGACGAAAGTGTACTGGGCACAGCCTTTTTCGTCATGGACAAGGTGGATGGCCGGGTTCTTGATGATCAGTACGCACCAGCCTTTAGTCCGGAAGAGCGCGGCGCGGTCTATGATCACCTGCTGCAGGTTCTGGCGGCCTTCCACGCAGTGGATTATGAGGCGGTGGGCCTGGGCGATTTCGGCCGTCCCGGCAATTATTACGAGCGCCAGATCAACCGTTGGACCAAGCAGTATCTGGCCTCGCAGACGGATGATATTGAGGCCATGATGAAATTGATGGAATGGCTGCCCAAGAACGTTCCCCAGGATGACACCACGACCCTGGTGCATGGCGACTACCGCCTGGGCAACAATATCATCCATCCCACAGAGCCCCGCATCGTCGCCGTGCTGGACTGGGAATTGGCCACCCTGGGCCACCCCCTGGCGGATCTGGCCTATTGCTATGTTGCCTGCTTCATGGCCACGGGGGAGCTGTTGGAGCGGCTGTCGGGTTTGCCGAGTGAGGAGCAATTTATTGGCCGTTATTGCGAGCTGACCAACCGGGACGGGATTCCCGACTGGACATTTTACAAGGTTTTCCAATTGTTTCGCCTGGCGGCCATTGTTCAGGGCGTCTACAAGCGCGGCCTGGATGGTATTGCCTCGAATGCCAAGGCGGTAACCTACGGCGACAGATGCCGTGACCGGGCTAAAGCCGCCTGGGCCATGGTGCCGGAATAGGCTTGGCAATGGTTGATTTTCTGGATCAAATTGCCGCTGCCGAAAAGCAGAACAAATCATTCCTGTGCGTCGGCCTTGACCCTGATCCGGGCCGCATGCCGGAGCATCTGGCGCAAGAGCCCGATGGCATATTCCGGTTCTGCAAGGGCATCGTCGATGCGACCCATGATCTGGTTTTGGCGTTCAAACCGCAGATTGCCTATTTCGC
The DNA here is from genome assembly GCA_002731375.1 of Rhodospirillaceae bacterium. Lineage (GTDB taxonomy): Bacteria > Pseudomonadota > Alphaproteobacteria. Next base: position 190,359 of record PCBT01000054.1, read on the forward strand.
CGCCCAGGGAGCGGAAGAGCAGCTGCGCCGTGTGATCGAATACATTCACGCCAACACGGATATCCCCGTGATCCTGGATGCCAAACGGGCGGATATTTCCTCCACCTCGAAAATGTATGCCGAGGAAGCGTTTGATGTCTACGGCGCCGATGCTTTAACCGTGAACCCCTATTTTGGCATGGATTCCATCCAGCCTTTTCTGGATTACAAGGACAAGGGCATCATTATTCTCTGCCGCACCTCGAACCCCGGCAGCGCGGAAATTCAGAACATTGTCTCCCAGGACGGCGAAACGGTCTATGAGGTGGTGGCGCGCAAATCTGCTGGTGAGTGGAACATGCACGGCAATATCCTGCTGGTCGCTGGCGCCACCCATCCTGACGAGCTGCGCCGTATCCGGGAGATCGTTGGCGGCATGACCCTGTTGATCCCCGGTGTCGGCGCCCAGGGCGGCGATATTCCCGCCCTGATCGGAAGTGCCAGGGGCGGCGGTGTGATCATCAATTCCTCGCGCGCGGTGATCTATGCGGGGTCCGGCACGGATTATGCCGATGCAGCCCGTGCCGCCGCCCGAGAAACACGGGATGCCATCAACGATGCCGTCTATGCCATTTGCAATGATATCCGCGTCTGATCGGCTGCTGGAAAAGGAAGACCGGTGATGAGCTTTTTGGCCTGCGCCATGACAGAACACGGCAGGCCATGGTTGAGTGCTTAGCGGCATTGCAGAGACTGTTTTATGACGCCGAGGTGCCCGGCTTCTTTTCCGGCAACCTGCATACCCTGGCTTGGTGTGGCCGAACGGCCCCAAACATCCCTGGCGCTCAGCCAGCGAGAAAGGCGCCGTCGATGGGCAGTGCCACACCCGAGATGTAGCTGGCCTGTTCCGAGAACAGAAATTCCATGGCGGCGGCGACTTCGTCCGCCTCGCCGGCCCGATGCATGGGCGAGAGACCAAGCGTCCTCTCTATAGGCGGGCTCCTGCGCTTCGAAACGGGCGCGGATGCGGGAGCCCGGCTCGCTCAGGATCAGCCTTGGCAGGACCGCGTTGGGGATGATGCCGAATTCGGCAACGTCCTTGGCCAATTGATGGGTGAAGCCGAGAATGCCTGCCTTTGCCGTGGCATAGACCAGCCGGGCGCCGGTGGTGCCGACCGGGCCGATGCGGCCATGGGCCGAGGTGGAGGACATGTTGACGATACGGCTGTGTGATTGCTCCCGCATGGCCGCGATCACGGCCTGGCAGGCCCAATAGGTGCTTCTGAGATTGATAACCAGATTCCAATCATCGTCGGAAATTTCATCGATCTGATGCACGCTTTTTGGACCGGCGCCGCCGGCGATGTTGGCGAGCGCATCTATACGGCCATATTTCTTCAAGGCCGCATCCGTGAAGTCTTCGACATCTGGGCGGCGCAAGACATCCGCCGCATGATACATCACAGTGCCGCCCGCTGCCTCGTTTGATCCGGCGGCTTTCGTCAGGCCTTCCTGGTCCCGATCGACCAGACACAGATCATAACCGGCCATCGCCAGCCGCAGGACCGTTGCCTTGCCGATGCTGTTCGCTGCTCATGGTTTAGAAATCCTAGGCAGCCTCGGCCAGCGTGAAGCCCAGCTCGTGACAAGCCTGGTTCAGGGCGGCGACAGCCTCCGCCGAAAGCGGTAGCATGGGTGGGCGCATGTTGCGCCAGGCCTCGTCGCCCGTATTTTGCGCCAACAATTCCTTCATGCCGGGCACGAAGCCAAATGCCTGCAGCATTTTGCGGGCCGCCGACGCGGTCGCCTGGGCCGCCTCCGCCCCCGCCGCATCACCCGCCAGATGTGCGGCATAAACCGGCTGACAAAGATGCGAGGTGGCGTTGCCCGTGGCCGTTATACAGCCCGCGCCGCCTTCCTTCAGGGTGTCGAGTAGATACAGCTCGGTCCCGGCAAAGGTGCGGAAGCCGGGAATCGCCCGGGCCACCGCCTTCATATCTTCCCAATTGCCGGAGGAATCCTTCACCCCGACCACGGTCTTGGGAAAGGCTCTGTTCAGGCGTATCAGTAACTCGGTGTTGATCTCAAGGCCGGTCATGGTGGGGAAGTCGTAGATCACGATGCGCATACGGTCGTCGCCCAGGCTTTGGATCACCTGATCATAGCAGGCGAACAGGCCATCATTGCCGATGCCTTTGTAATAGAAGGGGGGCAGCATCAGGATCTGGCCAAAGCCCGCATCCAGCGCCGCTTTGGTCAACTCAATGGTATCGGGCAGGGCGCAACAGCCGGTGCCGATCATCAGCTTGTTCTTGGCGATGCCCGAGTTGGCGGCGGCCGCGATTACATCCAGGCGTTCGGCGACGGAAAAGGAATTCGCCTCGCCCGTGGTGCCCAGCACCGAGATACCGTCGCAGCCATTGCCGAGCAGCCATTTGTGATGCGCCACCATTTTGTCCAGATCGACCGACAGGTTGGCACGCTGCGGCGTTACGGCGGCGCTCCAGACGCCCGAAAGGGGGTCGCTCATATAGGTGCCTCCAACTAATTGTAGTTCGCTATTTATGGTCGTCTATCCAGAACATGATGCTCCAATGGTCCGGCATGGCGCTCGCTAATGCAGCGACCGCGAACCGAAATACCCGCCCGGTGTACACTATCCGGGTCCCCGGTGACCAGAGGGTGCCAATGAGCCAGGGACTTTCCCTCCGCCAGCATCCGATAGGCGCAGGTTGACGGCATCCAGACCAGTTCGCCGACATTCCTTGGATTCAGCACCACGCAATCGGGCTCCAGGGTGGAGCGGCGTTCATAATTGTCGCAGGCGCAGGCGCCGATATCCAACAGCCGGCAGGCCACGTTGGTAAAGGCTAATTCGCCCGTATCGATATCTTCCAGCTTATGCAGGCAGCATTTGGCGCAGCCGTCGCAAAGTGATTCCCATTCTTCTGGAGACATCTGGTCGAGCACCTTGCGCCGCCAAAAAGGTTGTTCCGAAACTGTGTCCTCAGCCGGCATGGCGGGTGATGAAGGCCTTGATGCGCGGTGCGATTTCCTGACGCCAGCGGTGGCCGTTAAAGACACCGTAATGGCCAACATCTGGCTGTTCCCAATGTTCGCGCATGTCATCGGGCAGGGCGTGGCACAGATCCTGAGCCGCCCTGGTCTGGCCGACGCCGGAGATATCATCCTTGCTGCCCTCGACCGTCATCAGGGCGCAATTGGTGATTGCGCCCGGATCAACCAATTTGCCGCGGTGGCGGAAGGTGCCCACGGCCAATTGATGTTCCTGAAATACCTTCTCTATGGTTTGCAGATAGTATTCCGCCGTTAGGTCCATCACCGCGCAATATTCGTCATAAAAGGCGCGATGCTGGTCGGCGCTGTCGCCGTCACCACGCAACAGATTATGATATAGCCTCATATGGGCGCCCACATGGCGGTCCAGATTCATGGTCATGAAACCGGTCAATTGCACGAAGCCGGGATAGACTGGGCGCATGAAACCCGCATTGGACGCCGGTACCCGCTGGATCACGGTTTGTTCGAACCATTCCAGGGAATGATTTTGGGCCAATTCGTTCGGGGTCGTGGGATTGATGCGGGTATCGATTGGCCCGCCCATCAAGGTCATGGTACGCGGCGTCAAGGCATCATCGACGGCTGATAACAGCGATACGGCGGCCAACATCGGCACCGATGGCTGGCAGACCGCCAAGGTGTGGCAGCCCGGCCCGATGTGAGCCAGGAACTCGATCAAATAATCGATATAGTCGTCCAGGTCGAAGGACCCTTCCTGCAGCGGCACATTGGCCGCATCACGCCAATCGGTGATGTAGACATCGTGGTCGGGCAGCATGGCCCGCACCGTGTCGCGCAGCAGGGTGGCGAAATGGCCACTGAGGGGAGCCACGATCAACAACCGGGGATGGCCCAGGGCGCCGGTCTCGTCACCCGCCCGGACAAACCGCTTCAATTGACCAAACGGTAGGCGGTGCACGATCTCTTCGTGCACCGCAATAATTTCACCGTCGATTTCAGTTCTGTCCAGACCAAAGGCCGGTTTCTGGTAATGCCGGACGCTGGATTCAAGCAGTTCTAGCGAAGCCGCTATCGCCCGTGCGGCGGGGGTATAGCTCATTAGGTTCATTGGATGGCGCAACAGCGCCTGATTGGCTTCAGCGGCGAAACGGAGCGGCGCCAGCGCCAACTTGTGAAACTCGTGCAAATGATAGATCACGCAGTATTACCTGTGGTTACGGCTGGTACGGAAGAGCCAACGATTCTATCTATACAGCGAATATGCTGCAATGCAACAAAAAGCAGCCCGAAATTGATGCGGCGCAGTGTAAATTTTACGTCGTCGTTGGCTGATGCGGGCTTTGTCATAGTTTATCGAGCACCGTGATCAATTTATCCTTGAACTGCCAGGGCGAAAACGGTTTCCGGATATAGGCGGTCTTATTGTGCCTGGCGGCGGTTTTGATCGATTCCATGTCGGAATAATCATTGCGGACCTCTATAAGAAGTTCCGGACCGGACATACGGGGAATGCGCCAATCACAGACAATAAGATCGATCATGGCGCCGGAACGGTTCAGAAATTTCCGGGCTTCGTGACCAACGCCTACCGTGAAGACCCAATCCACGCCCATGTAGGCTAAAAGTGCCCGGGTGAGATCCCGGGCCTGAACCACGCCATCCACCACAAGGACTACCAAATCGTGCTTATTCTTTACCAACGGGCGCTCCCGGTTTCATGTGAATAATCTGAATTAGTCCTGATGTGATCTGATACCGCCCCCTTCCCAGCAAGCTGGAATGGGGACGGCACCGAAGCTAGGACCGCAAATGTGACTAATCACGAAAGCGCGCTGCCAGCGGTGCTCCTCTTCGCTTTCTCTCGATTCCTCCGGAATGAACCAATCCAGGAAATTAAAGAAACGCCAAAATATCAATTCACGACCCGTAATACCGCGACCCGATCATGCTCATGGAAGAACTAATTAGAATTTACGATTACTATGAAGATATTCATAAAAAATAAAGAAATAGAGCTCCTATAAGTTGAATTTTTTCTCTTCAACAACTCATGGGTACTGTCTGGAATTCATTTGGTGTCTTCGGAGGCGGTCACAAAATTTTCTTGAATCGAAGAATTACGAGAGTCGGCAGCCGAAAGGCGGCATGCGCGGCTTGGTATCAGCCGCCGGAAATCACCGCGCGGACCTTCGCCGCCATGTCCTCGGGCTTGGTCATGGGCGAGAAATGATGCAAATATTTGCCGTCCGGGCCCATTAAATATACGAACGAGGAATGGTCCATGAAATAATCACCCTCGTCGTCGGGCGGATTTTTGACAAAGTAGACGCGGTAGGCCTTGGCTGTCGCCTTGACCTGTTCCGGGCTGCCGGTCAGGCCGGTGATGGATGGATGAAAATTGCTCATGTAATCAGCCATGGCGGCCACGGTGTCGCGCTCCGGATCAATGGTCACCATCAAGGGGCGTACCTTGGCGCCGGCATCACCCAATAAATCCATGGCGCCGCCGATAACCTGCAACTCCGTCGGGCAGACATCGGGGCAATACGTGTAGCCGAAAAATACCAGCAGATATTGTCCGCTATAGTCGGCCTCGGTCACTGTCTTGCCCTTGTGGTTCACCAGCTTGAACGGGCCGCCAATGGTCGGCACGCCCACGCCGGATGTGTTCATCTCTCCCCGCTCGTCAATAAACAGGGTGTTGACGACCAGGGCCAGGGCCACCGCGACCACGGTTGCCACGATGAACAGCATCACACGGGGGAAAGTCATGTTGGCTCCGCGCCTATCTCGGCCGCTATCTCGAAAAAATGCTCTAGCCTTCCAGCATGCGGCGCAGCAGGTCGATATCCTCGGCCAGGGCCGCATCGGTCTGGCGCAGTTCCTCGATCCGCTTGACTGCGTGCATCACTGTTGTGTGGTCCCGACCGCCGAACTTGCGACCGATTTCTGGCAGGGAGCGGGTGGTCAGCTGTTTCGCCAGATACATCGCCACCTGGCGTGGCCTAGCCACGGCGCGGGCGCGGCGGGCGGAATGCATATCGGCCAGACGGATATTGAAATGCTGGGCGACTTTTTTCTGGATTTCCTCGATCGTGACCTTGCGGTCGTTGGCGCGCAGCAAATCCTGTAAGGCTTCCTGGGCCATCTCCAGATTAATTGGGCGACCCACCAGATGGGAATGAGCTATCAGGCGGTTCAGTGCGCCTTCCAACTCGCGGATGTTGGAGGTGATGCGGTGAGCCAGGAATTCCAACACCTTGGGTGGAAAGTCGCCCACGTTGGCACGGGCCAGCTTGGCCTCGAGAATGCCGAGGCGTAATTCAAAGTCGGTTTGATGGATGTCCACCACCAAGCCCCAGCCCAGGCGTGAGCGGATACGTTCTTCCACATCTTCCAGGTCCGAGGGTGAACGGTCGGCGGAAATGACAATCTGTTTGTTCTGATCTACCAGCTCGTTAAAGGTATGGAAGAATTCTTCCTGGGTGGAATCCTTGCGCGAGAAAAACTGCACATCATCGATCATCAAGACATCAGCGGAGCGGAAAACCTGCTTGAATGCCATGGTCTCCCGGTCGCGCAGGGCGCGGACGAACTGGTACATGAAACGTTCGGCCGAGAGATAGATTACCTCGCGGCTTGGGTCGCGCTCGCGAATATGCCAGCCAATGGCGTGCATCAAGTGGGTCTTGCCCAGGCCGACGCCGCCATAAAGGAACAGTGGGTTGAAATTCACCTGGGCCGTGTCGGCGACCCGGCGGGCGGCGGCATAGGCTAGTTCGTTGGATTTGCCGACCACGAATGATTCGAATTGATACCGTGAATCTAGGGTTGAACCCATGCGTGGCCCGCCGGCGGCGGAGGCCACGGCGGGAATTGCCGCCTGGGCACTATCAAAGGGCATGATCTTGCCGGCCTCGACCGCGTTTCCCGAAGCCCCGGCATCATTATCGGCGCCTGCTCCGGAAACCGCTCCAGGATTTGCGGCGCCACGCCCGGCGACGGGATGCACGGTAATTTCGATTTCACGCACGGCTTCGTCTTCGGCCTGCCAAAAGGTGCGGATGCGTTCGCCATAGTGGGATAACACCCAGTTCCGCATGAACCGGGTCGGGGCCTGCAGGTGGGCCATGTTGCCGTTGATGCGTTCAAACTTCAGTGGGCGCAGCCAGGAATTATATGCGGCATCGCCGAATTCGGATCGCAACCGGGCACAAACCCTTTGCCACTGACCGAGATACTCTTGGTCCATCAACCCGCCCTTTTGCAACCCGTCGTCTGCGTACAAATACCCGGTCAATAAATGCCCGGCCCGAAATCTTCCGGTCCAAGTGATGCTGTTGCGAGACAGTCTCGAAAGTGCGCCGGTACAAGTGCGCCAACAAGAGTGCGCCGATAAAAACTGCGGTGGATGAAGGCTTTCCCGGAGCAGCCACTGCGGATTAAACTCTGGTGGAACTTTGCGCCTACCCGAACACTATTTTCACCCGGTGTCCCGGCTTGCGGCCCGACCCACCATAAGATCCATACGGCAGCTTTGCCGTCCACGTTTTACCGACAATGTCCTAACGACAATGTCTCTGCGTCAACATACCCCCCGGTTTGACCACGGCAACTTTGTTTGCGCATCGCCCTTTTCCCAGGCCCTTTGCGCGAGGACCAGCCGTGGTCCGGTTTTTGTTTATGGTTGAAACGAATGCTTTAAAAAATCAAATAAAACAGAAAAGGTATTTTAATTTTTCAGTATTGTAAAAATAACACAGGATAATTACTTTCCGAAAAGCAAAAATCGTAAGTCCCCAATTACATATTAACTTGCCGATCCCGTCTCGACAAGGTCTATGTACGGTACTTTGACGAGGCCGTGAACGCAATGGGGGGAAATGGAGAACAGTGCAATTTTATTCGCGGTGAAGTGTAGTCAATAGCTCGCAGCCTACCAGATATAGATGCGTCGTCTGGCTTCTGTCTGGATGGCTAAAATCATCGCGGCAAAATTATGACCGCGCCATTTGGACGCGGCCTGTCGCGGCTCAAATTTTTGTTACGTCAGAGGTTTTATGTTGGCGAATCGCACCGGCAGTGCACACGTCATGGCTTCGGCCACCACGCCGTTGTCCCCCCGGTATGGCAGCGTATCAAACGTATTGCGGGTGACCGGCAAGAGGCCGCAATTGCTTATTCGGCGGCGCCCATGGAGTTGACCAGCCGGGTCAGACGGGAAATCCGCCGGGCCGATGTGTTGGCTTTCAAAATACCTTGTTGGCCGCTGCGTGCCAGGACCGGTTCGGCGGCTTTCAGAGCCGCGACGGCGGCATTCTTATCACCCGCCGCTAAGGCATCCTCGACCCGGCGCACATAGGTGCGGACACGGCTGCGCCGTCCGCGGTTGACCACGGTGCGCCGCTCGGCTTGACGGAGGCGTTTTCTTGCTTGTTTCGTATGGGCCATATCTGATTGTCTAACTTTTCTATATCCGGTTTTCCCAGCACTTGGGACGCGCGGTTATAGACGCGAGGTAGGACGGGGTCAAGGCCGGCGTCTGTTTAGCTTTCGGCTGGCTTCAGCCATCCTTTCGCGCCTCGTCAGGGGCATAGATCGAACGCCGCCGCCACCACAACAATTCGCCGCGCAGAAAGGCCTGGGCCAGATCGTTTTTAGGGCCCTCAAAGAATTGCGCGGCGGGGCCCTGCTCCTTCAAGCGGCCCCTGTGCAGGAACAAAATTTCATCCGCCAGGCGGCGGGCCTGGTGCAGATCATGGGTGGTCATGATGACCTTGGTGCCCTGGGCTGTGGCCTCGCGGATGATGTCTTCGACCAGATGGGTGGCGGCAGGGTCCAGGTTGGCGCTGGGTTCGTCCAGCAACAGTAATTCCGGGCGCACCGCCCATGCGCGGGCCAGTGCCAGGCGCTGCTGTTCGCCAAATGACAACAGGCGGGCCGGGCGCTGCGCATAGCGGCTCAAGCCAGCTAGTGCCAGGGCCTCATCGCTCCTCCTCCGCTGCTCCTCTGCCGTCACGCCCTTGATTTTAAGGGCGTAGGCCACGTTGGCATGGACGGAGCGGCGCAACAGCACGGGCCGTTGCAACACCATGGCTTGATGCTGGCCGCGCAGACCGGGGTCGGTGCCGCCGGCCCAGCTGAGCCGGCCCTGGTCAGGCTGGATCAGGCCGTGGCACAGTTTCAGCAACAGACTTTTGCCGGCGCCATTAGGGCCGATGATCACGCTGCATCCGGCGCCCGCATCGAAGCGGCAACTGAAATCCTTGATCACCGGCTTGTCGCCAGCCATGAGCCGGACATCATGCAGTTCCAGGGGCAGGGTTTTTCGCTGGGCATTCATGGCGCCTATGTTGCCGTTAAAACGGCGTGAGGTGAAGGGCTACCATTCTGAAAACTGTTGGTTATGCTGGCGGACCTGTAATGAGGAATGTTTGGGGGGAGCGTTTGGATGAGCACGATTTTGATGGCATCGCAGCAGGATCCGGTGGATTTGTGGCGCGACAGTTTGGCAAAAGAGATGCCGGAGCTGGAGTTTCGCGCCTATCCCGATGTAGGCGATCCGGGTGATATCGACTATGCCCTAGTCTACTGGGCTCCACACGGCCTGATCGCCAGCCTGCCGAATGTCAGGGCGGTGTTTTCCATCGCGGCGGGCTGTGATCATGTTCTGGCCGATCCGCAATTGCCCCCCCATCTGCCCATCGTGCGCATGGTGGATGATTATTTGGCCGCGATGATGGCCGAATACGCGCTCTATGGCGTGCTGCATTTTCATCGGGACATGCACTACTACCGCCAGGAACAGCTGGCGGCTAGGTGGAGCCGGGCCTGGCCGCTCTATACCCCGGACACGGCGGTAGGCATTCTGGGACTGGGCGCCATTGGTGGTGATTGTGCCCGTAAACTTGGTGCCCTGGGATTTCAGGTGCACGGCTGGTCGCGGGGACCGAAAAAGATGGACGGCGTTACCTGCCATCACGGCCCGGACGGCTTGCTGGAGATGGCCGGGCAATGCCGCTACTTGGTCTGCGTCCTACCCCTGACGTCTGAAACCCAAGGCATCATCAATAGCGAACTGATCGCCGCCATGCCCCAGGGCGGCTATATCATCAACATCGCCCGCGGCGGCCATCAGGTCGACGAGGACCTGCTGGCGGCCCTGGACAGCGGCCATTTGGGTGGCATTTTCCTCGATGTCTATAATCAGGAGCCCTTGCCCCCCGAACATCCCTATTGGCGGCATGACAAAGTCTGGATAACGCCCCATGTAGCGGGGGAATTGGTGCCGCGGTCCTGTGCCAAGTCCGTCGCCGCCAATATCCGCCGCTTTGAGGCGGGCGCGCCGGTGCCGGATCTGTTTGATAAATCAAGAGGCTATTAGAGATGATCTTAATTTCAGGCTGTTTCCGCTTTGCGCCGGAAAACCGCGCCGCCGCGCTGGCCGCCGCTTTGGCCATGGCGGCGGAAACCCGCAAGGAAGCGGGCTGCATCACCTATGGCTTTTTCGCCGATGTGGAGGATGAGAACACGTTTCGTATTTTTGAGGAATGGCAATCCCAGGCACATCTGGACGCTCATTTCCGGACTGCCCATATCGCCCAGTTCCGCGAAACCGTCGGCGCCCTGGACCCGTTGGAGCGTGATGTCAGCCGTTATGTTGTTGCAGAGATCAGCAAGCTTTAGCTATTTGCCGCGCCGAAAAATTCGAAACACACCAGATGCAGTGAATACTAATGCGCCGTCCGCGAAGGCTTCCGCCTCGGCGAAGGCTGTATGCTCGTCCTGGCCCGTGACCCAGGCCGTGCCCTCCAGCCAGGCGCCGGCGTCGACGCTGCCGATCAGATCGCAAACCATGCGCACCGTGACCCCGCGCATGCCCGTACCCCGCGAGACCGAGGTCGCCAGCAGGCCGTCGGCAAAGGACGACATCATGCCGCCGTGCAGGCTGCCGTGGACGTTGCAATGGCGGTACTGAACCCGCAGGCCGTGCCAGAACCGCTCCCCCTCCACCTTGTGAAAATAGGGCCCATTGCGGCTCGAATAGGGACCACGAGTATGTGATTGTTGAAAGCCCAAGGGCGGATCGGCGGCAAATTCTTTTTCCATGTGGCAAGTATATCAAAGGTTCAAGATGATATGCTGGTGCGAACTTAGTTATCGGAAAGGAAGATCACCATGGCGGGTTCAGAGGAGGGACGTTTGGCGGGTAAGGTTGCCATGATTACGGGTGGCACCTCCGGCATGGGCGCGGTCACCGCGCAACGCTTTGTGGCCAAAGGTGCGCAGGTGGTCTTGACCGGGCGTTCGGAGGCCCGTGGCCAGGCGCTGGTGGAGGAGATTGGCGCCAACGTCCGCTTCATCCGGATGGAGGCCAGTGATGAGGAGCAGATCAAAGGGACCGTTGATTTCACAATCTCTGAATTTGGCCGCCTGGATTGCCTGTTCAACAATGCCGGCGCGGTAACCCACTCCAGCCGGATCGAGAAAATCACCACCGAACAGTTTGATTATGAAATGGCCGCCCTGGTCGGCGGCGTTCTATTCGCCATGAAGCACGCTATCCCGATCATGCGGGAGCAGGGCGCTGGCTCGATCATAAACAATGCTTCCACCGCCGGGCATCGCACCGGCCATGGCCCGATACTCTATTCTATCGCCAAGGCCGCCGTGCTGCATCTGACCCGCGTTGTCGCCATGCAGAATGCCAGTACTTCTATAAGGGTCAATTCCATCTCGCCTGCCTGTGTCGCCACCCCGGCATTTTCCTTGGGCACCGCCATGACCCAGGAGCAATCCGCCGCCTCCATGCCGATTATTGAACGTGAGCTGTCTAAGATCGTGCCCCTGGGCCGGGCCGGGGAGTCGGAAGATGTGGCCGCTATGCTGGTGTTCCTGGCCAGTGATGAAAGCCGCTACATCACGGCCCAGGACATCGCCGTGGACGGCGGCCTGATCGCTGGCTATACACCAATTGAATCCTTGGATAAATTCGGTGGCCTGCATGCTGAACTGACGGTCGAACTGGCCAAAATGAAGGAGACGTCAGGCTCTAATCCACCAGATATCGGCTGATGGCGGCGTCGGCGCCGCTGGCTTCTATATGGGGCCAGGCGGCGAGGACTTCCCGGCGCGCCCAGGTCCATATGACTTCTGGTGTGCTCTCGCCCGCCTGCCGCGCCGCTGCGATGCCTCGTTCGACGCAGAGCGCCAGGTCGGCTTCGCTGGGTTCGCACATCATCACGTGATCTTTCGCTATTCCCGCGCCGGGCCTGGAAACTGTTCCCGCAGGATTCGCTTCAACGGCTTGCCCGTTGGATTGCGGGGAATCTCATCGATAAACGCCGCGCCCTTGGGCTGCTTGAAGCGGGCCAGCTTGCCGTCGCAATATCGCAGCACATCGGCTTTGCTCAAGCTCTCGTCCTTGCGAACCACGACCGCGAAGGCGCATTCCCCCCAACGTTCACTGGGCTGGCCGATCACCGCCACATCCGCCACGCCCGGATGGCCGATCACGACATTCTCCAATTCCGCCGGATAGACGTTCTCGCCGCCCGAAATGATCATGTCCTTGACCCGGTCGTGAATGGTGATGAAGCCGTCCTCGTCCTGAAAGGCGATGTCGCCGGTATAAAGCCAGCCTTCGCGGATCGCCTCGGCCGAGGCCTGCGGATTGTTCCAATAGCCCTTCATGACATGAGCGCCGCTGACCAGTAACTCACCGGGCACGCCGGGGGCGGTGTCATTGCCATCCCCGTCGACGATGCGCACGGTGGTATGAAAAAACGCCTTGCCGGCGGAGCCGATTCTAACCATGGCATCTTCGGGGCTGAGCACCGTGCCGGGCCCGCCAGCTTCGGTCAGGCCATAGGCCTGGTGAATTTCTATGCCGATATCCTTGTAACTTTCAATCAGGTTGGTGGGCACTGGCGAGGCGCCGGAGATAATGGCGCGCAGGTTCGAGGTGTCGTATTCTTCGTGCCCGGGCACCTGCAGCATGAAGTTCAACATGGCCGGCACCGCCAGGGACGAGGTGATCCTCTCCTGCTCGGTAATTTCCCACATCACCTTGGGGTCGAACTGGCGCAACAGCACCACGGTGCCACCGGTATAGATGGTGAAGATGACCGGCAATAAGGCGCCTACATGGAACATGGGTAGGGCGATGGAATAGCGGTCCCGAAACCTGACATCGGTGGAGTTGGCGAAGGTGATGACAGCCCAGGTCATGGTGTTGTGTGTGTGCAACGCGCCCTTGGGCAGCCCGGTGGTGCCAGAGGTATACATGATGAAGAGATCATCATCCTCGCCAGCATCGCTGTCCGGCGTGTCTTCACCGCCCTGGGCCAAAAAATCATCATACTCGGTGGCGAACGGGTTGCGCTCGTTACCTTCGCTCAGCTCTATCCAGTGGTGGATATCCGTGCCATTCGATCCCGGGCCCCGGTCATGCAGCGCCGCCGCCACCTCGGCGAAATCATTGCCGTAGATCAGGACCGTGGCGCCAGAATCTTTCAGAATATAACTCAATTCGTCAGCCATAAGGCGCCAGTTGAGGGGGACGATAATAACGCCGATCTTGGCCAGGCCGGCGAAGCTCTCGAAAAACTCAACACTGTTCATCATTAGAATGGCGACCCGGTCGCCTTTCTTGATGCCCAGCCTAAGCATGGCGTTCGCCACTCTGTTGGCGCGCCGGTCGCTCTGCGCATAAGTCAGCCGCCGGGAGGTCGCGGGATCGTAGAGCGCTTCCAGATCCGGGTTCGTATGGGCTCGTTTGCCCAGATACGCGCCAATATTGTTGCGCACAATGACTACTCCCTGGGACTACTTCATGGACGCGGTCACGGCCGCGAAACGGGCCAGACTGTCATCCGGCCACACCTTGTCGCGGTCATAATAGACCTCGTGGACGGGAATATCGCCAGGTAAATCCAGCCAGGGCTGTTTCGAGCGGGCAAAGATGTGCACGTCCGGGATCAGGGCATTTTGCTCATCAAGGGTGCAGGCGCGTACAAAGCAAAAGCCCGGCATATACTCGGTCCAGACATAGGTGCCGCATTGCGGGCAGAAATGCACGCTGTTGTCACGTCCCCCGGTATCGAACTTGAATGATGCGGGGTTGCTCGAGAGCAATTCCACCTTGGCTTTTTCGATCCAGGCATTGATCACGAACGGTCCGCCGGTCAGGCGTTGGCAATCGGTGCAATGACAGGCATGAACGATCAGTGGTTTGGCCTTTAGCGCATAGCGAATGGAGCCGCAGGCGCAGGCCGCCCTCCAGCCTAGTCGTCGCCAGATTGCGTTTTAGCATGGCGTTCAATCTCGTGCTCCACCGCCGCCTGGGCAGCGCCGACGAAGACCTCCCGGTTCTTGTGGCTGTAATTATAAGAGGCCCGGCGTTGATCGTTCTTGCGGTTGAAATGGGGCACCACGTAGCGGGCCATCAACTCGAAATGCTCCAACGTGGCCTCGTAGTCGGCCCAGTTATGGGCCAGTTCCAAAAAGACGCCGAAGCCGCCCGAGCCCTCAACCAGTTTTTCAATATGCCGGATCGCATCGTCGGGATCGCCGATCACTGCCATGCCGCTTTCCGTCAAATATTCATAGGCGTTGTCGATGTCCGCCGGCACGATGGGGAAAGTGGCGATATCGCGGAAATATTGCGCCCATTGTTCCAGGCCGTGTTCCACATTTTTTTTCGCCTGCTCCCGGCTGCGCGCCACATGCGCCAGGGTGACCACGCGCCAGTTTTGCCGATTGACGGTTTTGCCGTTCTCCTTGGCGGTGTCCTCGCATAATTTCCAGTTGGCGGCGTGGGCCGCCAAGGCCTCGTCATTGGTGCCGCCAATGGACAACATGCCCAGCCCATGCTTGCCCGCCGCAAGCGCGCCGGCGGGAGAGCGGGCACAGGCCACGGCCATCTCCATGCGTGGCCGGGAATAGCAAGGTAGTTGCATCTGCGCATCGCGCAATTCGAACCAATCAGTTTTCATGCTGACTACTTCGCCGTCCAGCATGGGAACGATGGCGTCTAGGGCCTCGTTCATCATGCGGCGCTGGTTGTCCGGATCGATGCCCATGCGAAAGGCATCGCCGACCAGGGCGCCGGGCCCGACGCCAAACATCACCCGGCCCTTGGTCATATGATCCAACTGAACCATGCGCCCGGTGTTGGTGAAGGGGTGGTGATAGGGCAGGGACGAGACCCCGGTACCCAGGCGGATCTGCCTGGTTCGCTCGGCCGCCGCCGCGATGAACAGATCCGGCGCGGCGATGATTTCGTAGCCGCCCGAATGATGCTCGCCGATCCAGGCCTCGTCATAGCCCAGCCGGTCCAGATGCTCGACCAGCCCCATATCCCGGTCCAGCGCCGCTGTTGGATCTTCATCCACGGTATGAAACGGCGCCAGAAAAATACCAAAACGCATGTCCTTCATACTCCATACCCCTATAATCTATTCGATAGGCCCAAGCCGTCATCATAGGCAATTTGCGTTTTGCTTTCATCTATCTATTAGAGGGTGCTATTCTTGGCCTGATCATTCGGGCCGTCGGCGTTTCGGGCGGGCAAGGACGTTTAACTGCCCCGGTTCTGAGCGAAAGGAGAGCTTTACCCAGCTGACCCGCAGTAGTACGGACACTTGCATGACTGATGGGAACCGAGACACATCCAAACGCCCAACGGGTCGGCACGGGGGCCGGCGCGGCGGCCGTGAAGCCCGGGTTCGAAAACGCAAGGACCCGAGGCTCGCGCATTCACCTCAAGGACCTGATGCGGGAGCCTACAAACCGCTGTCGCAAGGCCAACTGGAACAAGTTCTCGACGGTGCCCATCATCTGCTTGAGACCATCGGCATGGGCCTTTCCGGCGAGCCGCCCCCCGCCGCCAGGTGGATGCTGGAGAACGGCGCGCGCTTGAGCGAACACGAACGGATCCTGATCCCCCGCGCCATGGTAGAGGATGCCTTGGCCAAGACACCATCATCGTGGATATTGCATGCCCTTGACCCCGAACGCTCGATCGAGATCGCTCCGGGCCGCCCGCATTTCGGCACCGCGGGCGGCGCGGTCATGATCCTGGATGGCGAGAGCGGAAGGTATCGCGAGACGACGTTGCTGGATGTTTACGACATGGCGCGCCTGGTAGATACGCTGCCCAACATTCATTGGTGTTACCGAACTCCGGTTGCGCGCGATATGGAAACCGCCGAATTGCTGGATATTAACACGGCTTATGCATTGCTGTGCGGTACCTCCAAGCCAATTGGTCTCTCCTTGAGTTCGGCAGCGAATGTTAGGGCGGTAACGCGGATGTTTGATATCGCCCTTGGCGGCGAGGGGCAATTCAAACGCACACCGATCGCGCATATGGTTCAGGGCGCTGGCGTGCCGCCGCTGCGGTTTTCCCGTGAACGGTGTCTGATCAAGGAAGAAGTCATTCGGCAAGGTTTTCCGATCATGGTTGCCTCGGCCCCGCAAGCGGGCGCCACCTCTCCGGCGGCGCTTGCCGGCTCCGTGGTTCAGGCAACGGCCGAAGTTCTGGCCGGGATCGTTTACGCCAACACCGTATCGTCTGGTTGTCCGCTGACTTTCGCCGCTTGGCCATTCGTCTCCGATCTGCGCACCGGGGCCATGACCGGTGGCTCGGGCGAACAGGCCGTTCTGATGGCGGCGGCGGCTCAGGTTGCCCGCCACCTCAATATTCCGGCCAGTATCGCCGCCGGCATGACGGATGCGAAACTGCCTGATGCCCAGTCCGGTTTCGAAAAGGGCATCACCACCACTTTGGCGGGGCACGCGGGTGCGGCGATGATCCACGAATCCGCTGGCATGCACGCCAGTCTTTTGGGCTGTTCGCTGGAAAGTTTCGTCATCGACGACGATATGCTGGGCAGCGTATTGCGCACCATCGAAGGCATTAATCTCTCCCAATCTGCGCTGTCGTTCGAGACCATCGCCGATGTCAACATCGATGGTGCCGGCCATTACTTAGGGGAAGCGCAGACCCTGGATTTGATACAATCGGAGTACCGCTATCCGGCTCTGAGCGATCGCCAATCGATAGTGGAGTGGGAGGAAGATGGCTGCCAAGGCATGGCGGAGCGGGCCAGGGCCTATACGAAACGCATATTGTCAAACCATCACCCGGTGCATATCTCGGCTGAGACAGACGATAAAATCCGGGCGGCCTTTGATATCCGGCTTTCAAAGGAGGTGATTGGCCGAGGCTGAGACCCCTTTGGTCAACTTTGCCTCAGCGCTAGGCCTTCAATCGTTCGTTCGTAGGGTCGTAGGGGCTTTCCAGAATTACGGTGACCGGGTGATCAGTATCCAGGATGCGCATGTGCAATACCGTGCCGGGGGTTGCTACATCGGGTTGCAGCATGGCCAGGGCAAGGGATTTCTCCACCCGAAAGCCGTAATTTCCACCCGTTGCCCGGCCGACCAATTTATCGCCTTGGAAAATCGGATTGTTGCCCAGGGCATCGGCATCCGTGACGCCATCAACTTCAATGGTGGTGAAACAATTGGCGAAACCCCGCTGTTGCCACGCCATCAAGGCATCCCTACCTATGAAATCGCCCTTGTCGGGGTGGATGAACCGGCCCAGACCTGATTCATAAGCTGCGTATTCGATGGATAATTCCGTGCCTACCATGCGGTAGGATTTCTCGTAGCGCAGGCTGTCCATGGCGCGGATGCCAAAGGGCTTCAGTCCAAATGCCCCGCCCGCGGCCATCAGAACATCGAAAATATGGTTCTGATAAACCAGATCATGGTGCAATTCCCAGCCCAGTTCTCCCACGTAATTGACTCGGATTGCGGTGGCTGGCGCTGCGCCGATGGTAACGTTTTGTGCGGAGAGCCAGGGAAACATCTGGTTGCCAAAATCCGTATCCGAGACGGCCTGCAACAGCGCCCGCGACTTCGGGCCGGCCAAGACAAGTACCCCCTTGGTATTGCTCAAATCATCCATTTGGACGCTGCCATCCGTGGGCATGTGCTGCCAAAGCCAGTCATGGTCTAGACGTTGATAGGCCCCGGCGGAGACCAGATAGAAATCATTCTCTCCCTGGCGCAGGATGGTGAATTCACTGTGCACGCCGCCGCGGCTATTCAGAGCGTGCGATAGGTTGATGCGGCCATCCCGCGACGGCAATTTATTGGCAACGAGATGATCAAGGAACGCGGCGGCGCCGGGTCCCGAAATGCGGCATTTGGCGAAAGCGGTCATGTCCAACAGCCCGACATTTTGCGCCACGTTGCGGCATTCATTGCCGATATGCTTGAACCAGGCGGAGCGGCGGAACGACCAGTCATCCTCCCTGGTCGTGCCGGGCGGCGCGAACCAGTTTGGCCGCTCCCAGCCAGATTTCTGCCCGAACACCGCGCCCAGTTCCTTCATCCGGTCGTAACAGGGCGCCTGACGCAGGGGCCGCGCCGCGGGCCGCTCCTCGTCCGGGTAATGTATGACGAAAACGTTGGCGTAAGCTTCTTCGTTCTTGGCCTTGAGATAGGCGGCATTGGCGTAATCGCCAAAGCGGCGGGGCTCTACCCCCAGCATGTCGATGCTCGGCTCTCCTTCGATGATCCATTGCGCCAACTGCCAGCCGGCCCCCCCCGCCGCAGTGATGCCGAAGCTGTGGCCCTCGTTAAGCCAAAAATTACGCAGGCCCCAGGCCGGGCCAATAATCGGGCTGCCGTCGGGGGTATAGGCAATAGCGCCATTATAGACCCGCTTGACGCCGGCTTCGCCAAATGCCGGTACGCGGGCAATCGCCGCTTCGATATGGGGGGCCAGGCGGTCCAGGTCTTCGGGAAATAATTCGTATTCGGTGCCGTCGGCGGAACCGTCGGGATAGCAAATCGGCGCGCCCTGCTCATACGGACCCAAAAGCAGGCCGCCGCCCTCTTCCCGCATGTACCAGGAGCCATCGGATTCCCGCAACACGCCCATCTCGGGCAGGCCTACCGCATGCCGCTCGAGAATCGCCGGATGCGCCTCGGTGACGATATATTGATGCTCCACGGGAATGACCGGCAAATCCAGGCCGACCATGGCGCCGGTGCGCCGGGCAAAATTGCCGGTGGCCGAGACCACATGCTCGCAGGTGATATCGCCTTTATCGGTCTTGACCAGCCACTCGCCATTTGGCTTTTGTACGAATCCCAGAACCGTTGTCTGGCGATGGATCTCCGCCCCCAGATTACGTGCGCCGATGGCCATGGCCTGGGTAACGTCTGCGGGTTGAATATAGCCGTCGCCCGGATGCTGGATGGCGCCGACCAGGCCATCGGTCTCGCACAGCGGCCAGATTTCCTTGACTTCGTCCGGACTCAGGAATTTGACTTCGACGCCGATGGTTTCGGCAACAGAGGCGTATTGGTAGTATTCGTCCATCCGGTCCTTGTTCATGGCCAGGCGAATGTTGCTGACTTGGCTGAAACCTACCGCCTGCCCGGTTTCCGCTTCTAGACCCTGGTACAAATTCACCGAATGTTTGTGTATTTGGCCGACGGAATAGCTCATATTGAACAGAGGTAACAAACCCGCCGCGTGCCAGGTGGAGCCCGACGTTAATTCGTTCCGCTCCAACAGAACGGCATCCGCCCAGCCTAGCTTGGCCAATTGATACAATGTCGCGACACCGACAACACCGCCGCCAACGACAACCACGCGTGCCTGGGTTTTCATGGAGAGCTCCCTGCCTCGTTCGGATTCATTAGCTTGTCATCAATAGGCCGCGTCGGGAATGGCGGCTTTGCGCTTGGCGATGAAGTCATTCAATGCGTCATCAATGCCCGGGTCTAGGGTGGGCGGCTGATAGCGCGCCAACATCTCCTTCCAAAGGGTATTGGCACGGGCAGTGGCATCCAGACCGCCGTCGTCCTCCCATTGTTCGACGGAATTATTGTCAGCAATGCCGGAACGATAAAAGGCTTGTTCGAAATTGCTCTGGGTATGGTCACAGCCCAAATAATGCCCCCCTGGCCCGACCTCACGAATTGCATCCATGGCTTGGCCATTATCGCTTAGATCGACGCCGTTGGCGTAGACCCCCATCATGCCCAATTGATCGCAATCCATGACAAATTTTTCGTAGGATGAACAAAGCCCCCCCTCCAGCCACCCCGCTCCGTGCAGGACGAAATTGGCGCCGCTATTCATGGTTGTCTGCAGTGTGGCCGCGCTTTCATAGGCCGCCTGGGCATCGGTCAATTTAGAGGCGCATAGAGAGCCACCGGAGCGGTACGGCAGGTTCAAGCGGCGGGCTAGTTGCGCCGCACCCAGCAACAACAGATTGGATTCAGGGGTGCCAAAGGTCGGCGCCCCCGACTGCATGGAGATGGAGGAGACGAAGGTGCCAAAGATCACCGGTGCGCCCGGGCGGATCACTTGGGTCAGGGCGATCCCCGCCATGGCCTCGGCCAACAGCTGTGTTAGGGTGCCAGCCACGGTTACCGGGCTCATGGCGCCGGACAGAATAAAGGGGGAGACGATACAGGCCTGGTGATGACGGGCATAAACCTTTAATGCCCCCAACATGGTGCCATCGAACATCATTGGCGAATTGGCGTTGATCAGATTGACCATGACCACATTGTTGTCCACGAACTCGGACCCAAATACCAGCTTCGCCATATCCACGCTGTCCTGGGCGCGTTCCGGCGCCGTGACCGAACCCATGAAGGGCTTGTCCGATAGCTTCAGGTGACTATAGACCATATCTAAATGCCGCTTGTTCACCGGCAGGTCCACGGGCTCGCATACGGTGCCGCCGGAATGATGTATGTAGGGTGATTGATAGGCCAGCTTTACAAAATTGCAGAAATCCTCAATCGTGCCATAGCGTCGGCCACCTTCCATGTCGCGGACAAAGGGGGAGCCATAAACCGGGGCGAATACCGTACTGTCGCCGCCGATCAAGACATTGCGGGTGGGATTGCGGGCATGTTGGGTAAACCGCGCCGGTGCGGTGGCGATCAGTTGCCGCAACAGGCCTTTGGGGAACCGCACCCGCTGATCCTGTACATCTGCGCCTACGCCCCGCCACCGATCCAGGACTTCTCCATCATCGCGAAACTCAATGCCTATTTCCTGCAACAATGTATCCGCATTGCCTTCGATCAGGGCCAGCCCCTCTTCGCCCAGGATCTCAATGGTGGGCAATGTCCGGGTGATATAGGGCGCGGTCATGACCGGCTTGGCGGCTCGGCTTTCGCGGCGGGCGGCGCGGCCACGGCGGGCGATTCTTTCAGCCATATTCTCACACTCCCCAATGCAGCAAATACCGAGCATGACGAAAATCTTATGTCGCCAAAACCATAGAGCTAATCCAGGTGCGCCTGATCATGATCCATTTCCGCCATTTTGTCGTCCAAATAGGGGCAAAACGGTGGAAAAGGAGCATGGGCTCTGCTTATGATCGGCTAGAATTCGGGGAGCACATCATCATCATATTTGCCTTGTGCCCCGGAATATTGTCGCCTTATCATTCACGGGTAGCGAACCTATCAACTATGAGTTGGAGCGTTACTTATGGTGGCGGCACCTGAATTTAATGAACCCCATCACATCGCCTTCATATTGGTTCCTAACTATTCCCTGATCGCCTTTGCCTCGGCCCTGGAACCACTACGCCTGGCCAATCTGATCAGCGAACGGGAACTTTATACCTGGAGCTGCCATAGCCCAGACGGTAAAGCGGTAAAGGCCTCCAACGGCCTTGCCACACAGCCTGATGGCACCCTTGATGATATACGGAACACTGAACTGGCCGTGGTCTGCGCGGGCATCAATGTGGAGCGTCAAGAGCATCCCAGTGCCCTATTGTCGCGGCTGCGATATTTGGCCACCCACGGCACTAGGATCGGGGCGATCTGTACAGGGACGTATGTCCTGGCCAAGGCGAGATTGCTGAACGGCTGTCGTTGTACCATCCATTGGGAAAGCCTGCGCGGGTTCAGGGAGGAATTTCCGGACATCGACGTTACATCTGAATTATTCGAGATTGACCACCGCCGGGTTACCTCCGCTGGTGGAACGGCGCCCTTGGATATGATGCTACATTATGTTGCCTCTCAAAACGGCATGTCGTTGGCCTCAAGCATTGCCGATATGATGATGCACCATCAAATCCGCGCCGGCGATGATCCACAGCGTCCGAACCTGCGGGTCCGCCTTGGTATATCACACCCAAAATTGGTTGCCGCTATCGCCCTGATGGAGGCGGATATCGAAACACCTTTGAGCTGTAGTGCCCTGGCGGCGGCGGTGGATTTATCGTCGCGGCAACTAGAACGCTTGTTCGCGAAACACCTGGCTACGACGCCCATGCGCTATTACTTGCGTCTGCGACTCATCCAAGCCCGCCGGCTGTTGACGCAGACGTCTCTTTCCGTGTTGCGCATCGGGCTTGGCTGCGGATTTGCGTCCGCTTCCCATTTTTCCAAATGCTATAGGGAGCAGTTCAATAAAACACCTAGCCAGGAGCGTGCCGGACAGGCCTGCCCATCATCGGCGCCGGCCGCGGCGGCGGCCACGCCGTCCCCTACCGCCGGCATCTGATGCGGGTTCCCTGAACTTCCCGATCCAATCGGCGCAGTTTGGGTCAAGGCCCATAACCACATTGGCCCCCAGGACAGCCGACACAACCTCGTCATGCAGCGGATTGGTAATGGCCGAAGTCAAGCCGGCGCCGATTGCCATGGCCAGAAACGACGAGTTCAATCCGTTGCGGTTCGGTAATCCAAAGCTGAAATTCGATGCTCCGCATGTGGTGTTAACGCCCAACTCCTCCCGCAGGCGGCGGATGATTGATAAGGCTTGGCATCCGGCCTGATTGATGGCGCCCACGGGCATGACCAAGGGATCGACAACCACATCGCCACGTGGGATGCCATGATCGGCGGCCCGTTCGACGATCTTTTTTGCGATGGAGAAGCGTACGTCGGGGTCTTCGGAGATACCGCTTTCATCATTCGAAATCGCCACGACGGCGGCGCCGTGTTTCTTTACCATGGGCAGAATGATTTCCAGCCTCTCGTCTTCCCCCGTGACCGAATTGACCAATGCCTTGCCTTGATAAACAGCCAATCCGGCCTCCAGGGCGGCTGTGATGGATGAATCGATCGACAGCGGAACCTGGGTCAATTTCTGCACCAGGGTGATAACCTCTGCCAAGATCCGCGGTTCGTCCGCCAAGGGGATACCCGCATTGATATCTAGCATCTGCGCACCGGCGCCGACCTGGGCCAGAACATCTGCTTCCACCCGGCAATAATCCCCCGCCTTCATTTCGGCGGCTAACTGTTTACGGCCACTCGGATTGATGCGTTCGCCGATGATCACAAAGGGCCGATCAAAGCCCAAGACCACTTCCTGTCCGGGGGAACTCAATATTGTATCCACCATCGGCCGTGAACTCCCATTATTGAAGAAATTGGATTTCGAAAACGATGGCCCGCCTATTGATGGCCGTCGAAACGGAGGTGCCCATTTCGAAACACTACGTTTTGAAACAATTCGGCGCTTCCCTCGCGTTCAAACATCGGCCGCGATTATCGAGCCTTGCCGGTGGCTCATTTGTTCCAGCGCAATTTCCACCGCCGTCGCGGCATCCCGGCCATAGCCGTCGGCGCCAATGGCATCAGCGAATTCCTGATTCACGGGCGCCCCTCCCACGAGTACGATATAGTCGCTGCGTAACCCCTTTTCCGTCAGGGCATCAATAACGGCTTTCATATACGGCATGGTGGTGGTCAAAAGTGCCGACATGCCAAGGATATCGGGTTTATGTTCCTCCAGGGCGGCCAGGTAGTCATCCACGGACTGATTGATCCCCAGATCGACGACTTCAAATCCGGCCCCCTCCATCATCATCGCGACGAGGTTCTTGCCAATATCATGGATATCGCCTTTGACCGTGCCAATGACAATCTTGCCTATGCGCGGCGCATTCGAGGCGCTCAATAGCGGCTGCAATACCGCCATCCCCGCCTTCATGGCGTTGGCTGACATTAGAACTTCCGGTACGAACAGAATACCATCGCGGAAATCGACGCCGACAATACGCATCCCCTCGACCAGGGCGGTGTTCAGAACTTTCTGCGCCTCCCACCCACGGTCCAGTAGGATCCGTACACCTTCCGAGATTTCGTCGGCTAAACCGTCGTAGATGTCATCATGCATCTGCGCGACGAGATCATCGTCATTCAATGCAGCAAGATCAATCTGATCTTCCGTCAGGCTCGTATCGTCCGCCATATAGCCAACTCCAAAGGATGCCGGAGCAAATAAATTGACAACCTGCTCGGGCTCTTAAGAAGAGTGCAATTCAACCAGTTCTCTTAGCCGCGAATGTGGCCCCAATGACTAGTGGACCTGCGCTAACAATAATTTCGTAACGGGCAACCTATTGTGAACAAGACCATATTTTGGAAGCTTCACATTGGCATGCTATCGTTGGTAAGACCATGATTGTACGATTAGCGACATATTTGGATCGCAACAAGCCTCGCCAGGCAATGGGCCCCTTTAGGGCATAGCCGGCGCCTATTGTCGTCCAGAAATTGACGCGTTCGTGGATGGCCCTGAAACCCGTTAGCTGCGATAACTCCGAGGATGCGCGAGGACGGTATCTAGCAAGGACAGGTCACCGGGCTCAACAGCATAGCCTTGAGGGAAAGGCGCGCCTGGCCGTACGCCAATGAGCTCGCACACGCGACTGTTCTGATAGTAGCAATCATAGATGTGGAATAGCAGGCCGTTGAACGCTTGCTTTTCGGTTTTGCTGTAGTCTTCCACTGCTGCAAGGCGGGTGGACAACGGCTGGTTGGAAAATTCGTCATCGAAGTGATCCACTATCGCTGCCAGCTTGGGCATGAACTCTTGGGCTTGCTCCCGTACATAAGCAAGGAAATCTAATTCCCTGGCGCTGGGCATGCTGCCGTCCTCACTGGCCGGCAGTACCGTATCAAGCAGAGCTGACAGGCTCCGCTGCCGCCTGCCACTGAACGGATGAGCCGTCGCATTTACATCATTTGTCATGGACCCCGTCCCGATCATCAATCAAATAGGTTGGCAAGGTTCTTCTTCATAGTGTCGGCAATGTACAGCGCCAGCGCCTGTATGGTGCTGGTTGGATTGACGCCACCGCTGGTCACGAAGATGCTGCCATCGACGACAAACAAATTTTTCACGTCATGACTGCGCCCCCAGGAATTGACCACCGATGTCTCCGGTTCATTCCCCATCCTTGCCGTGCCCAGTAGATGCCAGCCCGCCGGCCGTAATAAATCAACGGTGTCGACCTGCTTCGCGCCCGCCGCCTGCATCACCTCTCGGCCCCGCGCCAAACCATGAGCCAACATCCTGCGGCTGTTTTCGCTGATCCGATAGGTGATTTTCGGCGCCGGAATGCCGTTGGAATCCGTTAGCTGGGGATCAAGCGTAACCGTGTTGCTTTCCTCCGGCAGGTCCTCGCAGACATTGACGATGGAGGCGATATGATCGAACTGTTCGCGAAATGCCTCGTGATGTCCTGGACCCCACGGAATATCGCCTGACGCATGGCCCCGCAGCGCCATCGTCAAGGGCCCCGGCCCGCGGGAGATTTGCATGTTATAACCGCGCACGAAATCCCGGTCGGGGTCCGTTTCATAGAATTCCTTGCTGATTATGCAGCAGGCTGGCGGGCCCTTATGGCTGTCCAGCCGTTCCTCGAACACACCGCGCACGACGCTAATGGGGTGAAACATCAGGTTCTTGCCGACAAGACCACTGCGGTTCGCCAGCCCATCGGGAAACTGCCCCGACTTCGAATTCAAAAGAATGCGCGGCGTGCCCACGCCATTGCAGGCCATGATCACGATCTCGGCCTTCTGGAAATGCTCGTTCCCGTCCGCATCGTAATAGATCGCGCCATCGGCCATGCCATCGCTATTCAATGTTATATCACGCACCCGGCATCGCGTGCGCAGCTCCACACCGCTTCTAATCGCCTGGGGCCAATAGGTGATGTCGGTGCTGGATTTGCCACCCTGGGCGCAACCCGACATGCAGGTGCCAAGGTTCAGGCATTTGTCCCGGCCCTCATAGGGCTGCGAAATTACCGCGCCATCGGACGGCCACCAATGCCAGCCCAGTTTGTTATAGCCCTTCGCCATGGTTTCCCCGACAAGCCCTATGGGCAAAGGGGGCAGGGGCATTTTCTTCGGGGGATACATGGGATCCCCGGTCAGGCCGGAAACCCCCATCATCCGGTCATTTTCTACGAAGTACGGCTCCAACTGCTCGTAATCCACCGGCCAGTCATCGGCTACGCCGTCCAGGGTTTTCACCTTGAAGTCGGATGGATGCAGGCGCGGGAAGTGAGCCGCATAAAGAACCGTGCTGCCGCCAACACCGTTGAAATTGACAACGTCAATGGGCGAGGCATCGCCATTGATGGGATAGTCGGTATCCAAGCCCCGTACGTTCGGGTCTATGTTAAAGGCGCCGAATTGCTGCGCCTCCCAATTGTTGGTGGTCGTTGGATATTTTGACGATTTCATCCAATCGCCTTGTTCCAGGCACAAGATGCGCATCCGTGTATCGCTCAAGCTCCACGCCACGGCGCTGCCGGACGCACCAGCGCCAATGATAAGGACGTCTACCGGACCGTGATCGGACGCATTTTCCATGTCTATTCCCTTAGCTCAAAAGGCGTCACGGCAAGTATAGACCGAATAGGCGAGTATTCCTCGACTTATCACCAGGCATCGATGGCCCGCTTGCGGTGATTGCGCGTGGCTGGCGTGGGCATGGCCTTTAACGTCTGACCGAGGAAATGGCGGGTATCCGCTGGATCGATAATGTCATCGATCTCGAACTTCGCTGCGACTTCGATGCCCGTGTTCCTACGTTTTAGATCTTCCGTGGCCTTGGCGTGGATCATGGCCCTGGCGGCCTCGTCCGGGGCCGCCGCCAGCTCGGCACCATGAATGATATTAACCGCGCCTTCCAGGCCCATGCCACCGAACTCCGCCGTCGGCCAACCGACGCACAAGGCCGGGTCCAAGCCGCGCGCGCCCATGACATAACCACCCAGGCCATAGGCCTTACGCAGCACCACGGTCATGAAGGGCACCGTGGCTTGCGATAGGTTCAACAACAGGCGGCCTGAATGGCGCACCAACGCGGTCTTCTCGACTTCCGGCCCAACCATCAGGCCCGGTGTATCGCACAGGAACAGCATGGGAATATCATGGGCATCGCACAGCTGGATAAAGCGTGAGGCCTTGTCCGAGGCCGGGCTGTCGATGGCGCCTGCCAGGAACATCGGCTGGTTGGCGATCACGCCCACCGCCCGGCCTTCGATGCGGATCAACGAAGTGACGATGGCGCGGCCGAACTTGGCGCGTAGTTCCAGGATGCTATCTATATCTGCTATACCTTCGATCACCTTGCGTACGTTGTAGGCCCGGCGTGGGTTGTCCGGGATCATCTCGCGCAAGGCTTCCGCATCCGGGGACCCGAAGCTTTCGGACGGGCCGCGAAAATAGCTCAGATATTTCTTGGTCAGCACAATGGCCTCGCCTTCGTCTGACGCTAGAATATCGATGACGCCGTTGGGCTCCTGCACATCAACCGGGCCGATCTGTTCCGGGGTGAAACTTTCGCCCAGGGCGGCCTCGACCAATGGTGGGCCGGCCATGCCGATATTGGCCTTGGGCGTGGCGATCAACACGTCGCACATGCCGGCCAGATTGGCGTTGCCCGCGAAACAGCGCCCCGTCACGATGCCGACCAAGGGCGCGATGCCGGACAGATTGGCGAAGGCCATGAACGTGGTCAGATCCAGGCCCAGGCCGGTGCCCGCACTCAGGTCATGGGGCCTGGCGCCGCCACCCTCCAGCCAGCAGATCATGGGCAGGCGCAAATGCTCCGCCACCTCGAAGATGCGGTCGTGCTTCTTGTGATTGATCAGGCTCTGAGTGCCGGCATAGACCGTGTAGTCATAGGCCAGAATGGCACAGGATTGGCCGTCCACCGCGCCGGTGCCGGTGATCAGGCCGTCCGCCGCGCCAGTCATGTCATCGCGTACAGGCCGTGACAGCCCGCCGTATTCGGCGAAGCTGCCGGGGTCAAGGAAGGCGTCGAGCTGCTCCCGCGCGGTCCAATGACCGGTCTTGCGCCGTTTCGCCACCGCCTCGGGCCGGGCCGCATCCAGATTCCCGGCATGTAACGCCCGTATCTCCTCAACATCCTTACGCATTGTTACCTCATTTATCCACGGCATACTCAATGGCAACAATGAAATCAATTTGCCAATGGGTGTCGACAATTTTCAATGTGATTTTATGGCTGTGCTAGCGTTCTTCTCCGCGTTCCTCCGGCACCAGGGATGCCTCGTCTCGGCTGCTTTCCTCCGGCACCAGGGGCAACCCTTGCCGGCGCTTCCGTGCGATTTCTTTGGCTGCCATCCTGATGGCGACAAAGCGTTTTGCGGTTGACGGGTGGGACGATCCCGCGAGATGAATAGAACTTGGGTGATTGACCGCCATCCTGCGCAAGAAATATTCAGCACCGGCCATGTCAAAGCCTGACCGCTCCGCCAGATAGAGGCCAACGTAATCCGCCTCCTTCTCGAATTCCTGCGAGAAGGCGCTGGCGCCAACATTCGCCCCCACCCCTATCACGTTGATGCCGGTAACGCCCGTCAGGACGGCCCCCAGGATAGCCCCGCCCATGGCGTTGGTTTGCTTGGCTTCGATGTGTTTTCGGATATTGTGGGCAAATTCGTGCGCTAGCACCAACGCCAATTCCTGATCCTTGGTGGCGAGCCGCATCATGCCCTTGGTTACGTACACGGCATTGCCGTCGGCAAAGGCGTTGACCCTGCTATCCTCTCGTAATTGCGCGGGATAATCGCAGGCAATTGCCGGTGACATTGTTACCGAATGTGTTTTGCCTTTGCGCCTGATTTTTAGGACATAGTCTTCTCCCGCCTGTATTTCTCCCGCTATGTCCGAGATCGATTTCACGCCGGTCGTTTCTTTTCCTTCAAAAGACAGCAAGACATCGCCAAGCTTAAGCACTTCCGAGGCTGGCATGGACCCGGAGATGGCGGTCACAATGGGATGTGTGTGTGGCCCGCCGGTCACAACGTCAAACGCCTCTTTCCACTCCACCGTTTTGTGTGAACCACTGGCTTCCACGTTAAAGCCGAATAATGCCCGGACTTTCTCACCGCACAGGGCCACATTCGCCCTTTGGATTGGACCGGAAATTTCGCTGAGACGCTGCGCCAGCTCGTAATATTCGCGCAACGCGAACTCACGTTGCAGCCTCGCCTCGGCTCGGGCGGCGGCGTCATCGGCGATGGGTGTAGATGATTTCGGCGTTACACATGAGGTAACAACCAACGATACAAGCAAAAGAAAAACCAGGCGCATAAGATTTGCCTAATATAAATGCTGCGTCTCTTCAAATAATCACGTGTTCGGTGGTGATGATGAAGGGGATTTCTTTATCGGTGTCGAGAAAATTCAGCTCGTCCTCCCGGGTTCTGGCATAGGCCGCGCTCTGGGCTGATTGCCGCATGGCCGCGACATTGTCGAACCAGGTGATGGCGCAGCCGTCCCAGGCCGGCACCCGGCCATCGCGGTAGCCGCCCAGTAGGGTATGGCTTTGCACATAGCGGCGGATAACCTCGATCTCGGCCGCGATGGGGCCATGCACATCGCGCCAATAGATTTGAAAGGCTTCGACCTCCATGCCGGTCTTTCGGGGCACGAACTCGATATTCTTGACCGCGCCTTCGGGAATGGGGCCGTCCTTGATAATATGCTCCTGGGTCAGGATCGTCGCCATGTTAGGGCGGTCGATAAAGTTCTCCTCGTCTCGCTGTATTGCTTCGTAAGCCGCGCCGCCGGCATTGGCGCGCAGGGTATCCACGTCATCGACCCAGATCTCGGCAATACCGTCGTAGGGCAGTTCGCCCTTGCGGTAGCCGCCCGGCAGGGCATGAGATTGAATATAGCGGCGCAGGTTGGGCAGGCCCTTGACGACCTCGGCATGATCGGTCCGCCAATACGCCTGAAAATCCTCAACCGACATGCCGGGTTTCCGCTTTATGCAGGTTATGACCTTTATCATGACTTTCCCTCCTTATCCATCGGCGGCGGATACGATCTCACAGGGTGGCGGATTTGTCATCTCCGCCCATCGGCTTCAAATTCTGGTAACGCAATATTAAGCATTGTTTCCATATATTAAAACTTCGGCAAGGAATGGCGGGCAATGCCATGATTACAACGGATTTGGACCAGACAATGGATCATTCTGTAAACGAAATAATTGGGAATGCGGGTGGTATGCGCGCATTCGTGCAGGATGTAACGTCAAGTGAGCGGCTGACCACGCTGGAACAAAGCCTTGGTCATCTGTCCATTGGCATCGCGATTTATGATGATCAGTTCCGCCTTATTACCTGGAATGAAATGCCAGTCGATATTCTCCGGGCGCCGCCTGGTTTGTTTCGGAAGGGCATGAATCCCAAGGAGCTGATGCCGTATCTGGCGAGCATCGGGTTCTACGACGGGGCGAACGCCAGATCGATTGAGGAGTGGCGCCAGGAAATGGACGGCGGCGAGTTGAGCCGAGAACATGGGGTAAATGACGGCCGCATATTGGAACTGCGCGGCTCCCGCACCCCGGACGGCGGTTATGTTTACATTACCAGGGATGTTAGCGCGCAACGGCAAGCCAAAAGCGTGACGAGGGAGCTGGCGGCGATCGTGGAATCATCGGAAGCAGCCATTCTTAGCCTTTCTCCCGCTGGTGTCAGAACCTCTTGGAACGGCGGCGCGGTAAATCTGTATGGCTATAGCGTCGAGGAATCCATCGGGCAGCGCACGCGGTTGCTGACTGGCGATACCGCGCAAGCCGAGGCCAGCAAACAATTTGGCGAAAGCTTCTGAGTGGGGAGCGGATCGTACAGTCAGTCGCGCAGCGGACCCATAAGGATGGTCACGTCTTTTCAGTTTCATTAAGCATGTCGCCGATATTTGGTGATAATGGCGAGGTTGTCGGGGTTTGGGCATCGCGCGTGATATCACGGAGCGCCTCGAGGCGGAGCAGGCCCCTGCCGATCAGCGTGATGAATTGGAAAGCCTGAATGCGCAAAAGAACCGCCCGTTTTCTATTATCGCGCATGATCTGCGTACGCCGTTCAACAGCCTTTTGGGCTTTTCAGGAATTCTCAGCGAGAACGCGGCGGACTTTGCCCTCAAGGATGTCAGCGAATACGCCCGAATGATGCATCAATCCGCCGGACAGGCCAATGCATTGTTGGAAAATCTGCTGGATTGGTAGCGGCTGCAAATGAGTGGTTTGCAAAGCGAACCAAGGCCTTTCGATGTGGCAATGGCCATCGAAAAAGCGCTGGCGTTCAACAGCACCAGCGCGGCGGCGAAAAATATCATGACCGAGCGCCTGGAAAACCCTCTGCTTACGGTTCTGGCGGATCCGCAAATGGTCGAGACCGTGCTGCGTAATCTGATCGGTAATGCGGTGAGTTTCGCCGAAAGAGACGGCACCGTCTCGAGCGAGGCGCGCCGGGATGAGGGTGAGGTCGTCATTACCATTCGTGACAACGGTGTCGGCATACCGTCTAAACGCCTGGTGCATCTGTTTAATTTCGAAAGCGGCGCCTCGATCGTTGGCACCGAGGGTGAAGAAAAGGGCACCGGTCAGGGCCTGCAACTATGCAAGGAACTGATCGAATTACAGGGTGGCGTCCTAAGCGTGGAAAGCACCGTGGGGCAGGGCTCCACCTTCCGCTTCACCTTGCCGTCGGCCATCTGAACAAGCTCTCTCAATTGGTATCCGGATTTCCGGTGTTACTATCCGTGCGCCTGTTTGGTTGATCCCGCCCCCAAGGCGCCTTATGTGAGGGCGGTACGGTTGCATTCCTATTCATGCCAAGACACGAATGAAAGCGGGGAACCGAAAAAAATGGTGACGGAACGGTTCATGGGACGGGCCCGGCGTTTGCTGCCCGATTTGAGCGGCACCCGCCTACAAGCGGCACGCAGCATTGGTATCGCCGTGCTGGTTGCCGCCGTGCTTTATTACCCCATTGGCATGGCGATCACCCACTCCATTGATGACGATGTCGCCTTCCAGCCACCCGCAGCAATGGCACCCGAGGGCGGCAGCCGTGCCGTGGCCGTTGCCGCCGCCTTGATCCAGCGCGAAATCGATGAAAACCGCTGGGTCGCCAACGATCCGTTCTTCCTGCCCCCCGCCGTCCTGGACAACATGCCGAACTATCAACAGGGCATTATTTCCGCCCTGGCGCGCTTTGCGTTCGAATTGACGGATCAGATCGGCCGCACCCGGGGCACCTCGCAAACCGACAAGGATTTGCAGGAGGCGGCCGGGCAGCTCCAATATGCCGGCAATGTCTGGATATTTGACCTTTCCACCTCGTTCGCCCCGACCACGACGTCCGAGGCCCGCTACCGCAAGGCCGCAAAGTCACTGCTCAGCTATAACAAGCGCCTGGCGGACGGCAAGGCGGTGTTCGAGAGGCGGGCCGACAATCTGCTGGCCACCCTGGACCGCTTCGCCCTGGACATGGGGGCCTCGTCCGCCAATCTTGACCGCCATATCGCCGAGCATGCAGGCGATCTGATCGATACCCGCGCCGACGATGTCTTTTATGGCATCAAGGGGCAAAGCTATGCCTACTATCTGATCATCCGCGAACTGGGCCTGGACTATGCCAATGTGCTGGGCGAGCGGGAGCTAGCCAATGCCTGGGCCAAGATGCTGGAAAGCCTGCGCCATACGGCGGAGCTGTCACCCATGGTGGTGATCAACGGCAGCCCGGATGCCCAGGCCATGCCCTCGCATCTGGCTGCCCAGGGCTTCTATTTGCTGCGCGCGCGTACGAAATTGCGTGAAATCACGAATATTCTACTTAAATAACGGCTGCGCATTCTAGTTGCCCTATAGCCTGGGTGCTGTCACCATATTGTTGATAAAGAGGGCAAGATGATGGAAGAGCTGCAACAGGGTACGCTGACGCGCCGGAAATTTCTTTGCGTGGTCGACGATTCTCCCGAATGCCGGTTGGCATTGCGCTTTGCCTTTCGCCGGGCGGCGCGCACGGGTGGCGGCGTTATTTTGCTGTATGTGATCGAACCAGCCGATTTTCAGCACTGGATGGCGGTCGAAAACCTGATGCGCGAGGAGGCGCGGGAGGCCGCGGAAGAAGTCCTGCAAACCCTGGCGGATGAGGTCAATGAATGGTCTGGCATCATGCCGGAATTCTCCATCCGCGAAGGCCGCAAACAGGATGAGGTTCTCGCCCTGTTGGAGGAGGAGCCGGAAATCCGCCTGCTAGTGCTCGGCGCCTCCGCGGAGAAAGACGGCCCCGGCCCGCTTGTAACCGCCCTGGCCGGTCCTCTGTCCGCCAATATGCGGGTCCCCGTCACCGTGGTGCCGGGTAATCTGAATATCCAGCAGATCGACGAAATTACCTGACGGCGATCCTGACCCGGCGTTTCTTGATCCGATTTTTCTTGGCCTGGCGTATCTTGGTCACGCGCCGCTTGCCGGCGGTCGTGCTCTGCTTGCGCCAGGCGCCGTGCGTTCCGTGATCGCCATGTGCCGTTCCTTGTACCACAGCTTCACCACCTTGCGCCGGCAAGGCATGTTCAGGGCCCTGGTGGAAGAATGGTAATGGGCCATGGCCTGGGTCCAGGAGCGGTGCTGGCGGTACAGCCGCCGCAACAGCCGGGCCGCATAATCGATGTTGGTGGCGGGGGTCAGAGCTTCATCCAGATCCGCGAAGACATCGGGGTGGTGGTGCAGGTTTCCCTGCATGAAGCCCACGTCAATATTGCGTACGCCCTGCTTGGATAATGTCCGCACGGCGGCCACTGCCGAGGCCCGGTCGGCAAAATGCCACCCCTTGCCTTGGTCATAAACTGTCCAGGGCAAGGCAACAAATGGCCTCTGTTTGGCGTCCCAATGACCCAATTCGGTCAATGTCAAGGCAGCCAGAAATTGTCCGGGAGGAGGTATTGGCGCTCCGCTGCTCCGACCATGCGGCGGCTATCCAAAGCCTAGACGGCGCCGCCCTTGTTCTGATTTTTGGCTGTTTCAGGTTGGTTTCGCGCCACGGTGGACGATCCGAACCCAACGCTGCAAAGGGTTAATACCAATATCAATACCAACATTTTGAGGCGGCTGGGCGCCACGATCTTCCGTGCTCCGGTAAGTTGTATCTGCTAATAGTCAGCGCAAGAACCATGCCAGTTACGGTGATCTGGATTGTACTTTATTCAGCGGCTGCGCGTTGCGGCGTGAAATAGGCGTCGGGCAGGCGGCACAGAGCTTCAATCACCGCCGTCATGGCGGCCTCCATCCGGGCCATGCCGGGCGTGGCGGCAACCTGTTCCTCGTCCATGAACAAACGGCGGTTGATTTCGATCTGCAAGGCATGCACCCCGGCCCCGGGCCGGCCATAGTGGTACGTGGTGAAGCCGCCCGCATAGGGGTTGTTGCGCCGCACGGCAAAGCCGAGGCCGGATAGCACATCATGGACGCAATCGATCAGTTCAGGTGAGCAGGCGGTGCCAAAGCGGTCACCCAAAACAAAGTCGGCCCGGCCAATAGTGCCGGGGGCGGCAACAGGGGTCGGGCCTTTACCAGCGTCCCCGCCATTGCCAACGGGACTGTTGCTGGAAGGCATGGAATGGCAATCGATCAACAGGCAGTGGCCAAACGCCCGCTGACAATCTTCAAGCATCCGGGCCAGGCAATGATGATAGGGGAAATAGACTTTATTCAGCCGCTGTCCGACCTCGGCGAAATCCAGCTTGCCACGATAAATATCCCGCCCATCGGCGGCCAGGCGCGGAATGGTGCCCAGACCACCCGCCACACGCAGAGAAGTGGCGTTGACATGGCTGGGCAGTTCCTCGGCGAACATCGTTGGGTCTAACTCCCACGGTTCCCTGTTCAAATCCAGATAGGCGCGGGCATAGCCCGCCCGCAGCAGTGGTGCGCCATGCTCCGGCGCGGCGGCGAATAATCCATCGACGAAATTATCGGCTGAGCGGCGCAGCAATAATTCCGGTAATTCGCTCGCCGTTATCAATTCGTCCGGATAATGCTGGCCGCTATGGGGCGAGGTAAAGACCAGCGGCACCGACTGTTTGTCAGGGTGGAGAACATCAAATGCCGCCGGTGCCGCCCCCATGGGCTTGGCGGCCTCTTCCCCCGCTTTCGATAATGTCATCCCGCGCCCCCATTTCGGTGTCCACGCAAGAATGCTAGCACGCCAGGGAGGACGGTCCATAGGGCCGGGAGAGGGAAATTCGCCGCGAGATCGGAATAATTTAATACTTTGCTGGGGGGATCTTTACTCTTTTGCAGGCATGTCGGACTATCATGAGTACGGATGGAGATAGCGAAGTGACCCTCAGGGGCTCTTGTCGGGCATTTTGGGAGCTGCTGTTTCGCGGTTATAGAGGACAACCATGGCGAAGACCCTTTTGGCGGGAGACGATGATTCCATGCGGCATTTTATGGGGCGGCCCCTGGAGCGCGCTGGGCATGAGGTATTTTCCGTGGGCCAGGATGACGAAGCCCTGCCGGTACTGGCGGAAGGGCACTTTGATCTGCCGTTGGCGGATATCGTGATGCTCGAAATGGATGGCATCGAGCTGGCCCGGCGGGCGGTGGCGGTGGACCCGGCCATCCGCATCATGTTCATTACCGGCTTTGCCGCCGTTGCCCTGCGTAACCGCCAGTCCTCGCAGTGCGATGCCAAGGCCCTCTCGAAGCCATTTCATCTACGCGACCTGGTCGATGAGATCGACAAGACCCTCGCCGCCTAACCGCCTTCCAACCCGTTAGCGCATGTCGCGGCTATACCTACAGCCGCGCTTTGACCTGTTCGGCAATGGCTATGAAGGCTTGAGCCTCGTCCGACTCCGGCATCGTCGCAACAATTGGCGTGCCGCTATCGGACGTCTCCCGAAGGCTGATATGCAAGGGAATTTCACCCAGGAAGTCGCAGCCAAGCTCCTCCGCCGTATCCCGCGCGCCGCCATGGCCAAAAACATCCGCCCGCTCGCCACAGCTGGGGCAATGAAAATAGCTCATATTCTCGACCATCCCCATTACCGGTACCTCGGTATGGCGGAACATGTTCAGGCCTTTGCGGGCATCGATCAAGGCGACATCTTGGGGGGTGGAGACAATGATCGCGCCCTTTAGGGGCACTCTTTGCGCCATGGTCAATTGGGCGTCGCCGGTGCCGGGGGGCATATCCACCAGCAGCAAATCCAACTCGCCCCAATTCACATCGCCCAGTAATTGTTCAAGTGCCCCCATCACCATGGGACCGCGCCAGATCGTCGGCTGGTCGGGGTCGACCAGAAAACCGATCGACATACAGCTGATGCCGTGACCTTGCATGGTCTCCAGCTTATCGCCGTTCGAGCGTGGTTGGCCCGAAATTCCAAGCATTCGGGGCATGGATGGGCCATAGATGTCCGCATCCAGAATGCCCACCGATAGACCGAGGCGGCTTAGGGCCACCGCCAAATTAGCAGTGACGGTGGATTTGCCCACGCCGCCCTTGCCCGAGGCAACGGCGACCACCGCCTTGATGCCGGGCAGGTCCATTTTTTGCATACCGCCACTGCCGTGACGGCCTATGTGCGGTGCCTGTTGGGTTTGCTGCGGCTGTTGCGTTTGCGCTGGAGCGGCCCGTTCGGCGGTCAAAATCGCCGTGACCGACAGGGTGCCGGGCAGGCCCGCGACCACTTGTTCGCAGGCTTGGCGCAGGCTTTCCATTTCCGGCGCACGCTCGGGCTCGATCTCGATCGAAAAGGCGACGTTGCCGTCGCGCACGGCTAGACCGCTGATCATGTCAAGGTCGACCACGTTACCAGTCTGGGCCGGGTCGCCGACCTGCCGCAATGCCTCTAGAACTTCGTCTTCGCTCACCCGCGCCATTGCCTCAACTCTCCAATTATTCGTCCCTGCAGCGTGTTTCTCTTAAACATGCTCAGGACCCTTAAGTGTCGAGCAATTGAACCAATTAACCTACGCCGCGAAAGCGAGCCCGCTTAATTGAAAATTGCTCTTGCGGGCACCGTTGCACCTGACGCCGCAAGGTGTCATATAGCGTCATAAGTGGCTGCGGCAAAGTGCCCTGGCCCACGTTTTATGAATCTTTTTAATATTTCGGGGATTGGAAATTTCATGCCGTGGAGCAATCAAGGCGGTGGTGGTAATGATGGCGGTGGTGGCGGCGACTGGCAAGGCGGCGGCCGTGGCCCCTGGGGACAGGGCGGCGGTGGCGGCGGACAGCCACCTAATCTGGAAGAACTGCTGCGCAAGGGACAGGACCGCTTCAAGGGCGCCCTGCCAGGCGGCCGTTGGGGCGGCAGGGGCGTTTTCCTGATTTTCCTGGTTCTGATCGCGGCTTGGTTCGCATCGGGTTTTTACCGGGTCGGCCCCGACGAGCAGGGCGTGGTCCTGCGCTTTGGCAAGTTCACCGGCTCGACCTCGCCCGGTCTGCGCTATCATCTGCCTAGCCCCATCGAAGCCGCGCTGACGCCGAAGGTAACTCGCGTCAACCGGGTCGAGGTTGGCTTTCAAAGCTCCGGCGATTTCGGCCGTTCCTCGGCCCTGCGTAATCTGCCAGAGGAAAGCCTAATGCTGACCGGCGATGAGAACATCGTCGACATTAACTTTACGGTGCTGTGGCAAATCAGCAATGCCGGACATTTTCTGTTCAACATCCAGCGCCCGGAAAATACCGTCAAGGCGGTGGCTGAGAGCGTCATGCGCGAGGTCGTGGGGCGGTCGAAAATCGTTGATGTCTTGACCGAAGGCCGAAATGAAGTTGAGCGCCAGACGTTGGACCTGATGCAAAGTACCTTGGACGAATACAAGGCCGGTATCGTGGTGACACAGGTCAAGCTGGCCAAGGCCGATCCACCCTCCGCCGTCATCGACGCTTTCCGCGACGTGCAGGCGGCCCGCGCCGACGAGGAACGCCTGGTCAACGAGGCGCAGGCCTATTCCAACGATATCCTGCCGCGTGCCAGAGGCGAGGCGGAAAGGATCCGCCAGGAAGCCGAAGGTTATCAGAAGCAGACCGTGGCCCAGGCCGAGGGTGAAGTTTCCCGCTATCTGGCTATTCAAAAGGAATACCATCTGGCTCCGAACGTCACCCGTAAACGGCTGTATCTGGAAACCATGGAAGAGGTTTTGCAGGGCACCAACAAAATTGTCATCGACAATGAAGGCGGCAGCCAGGGTGTCCTGCCTTATCTGCCCTTGCCGGAATTGCAGAAACAATCCACTAGCAAGGCGGGGACAAACTGATGAACCGGAAACTAGCAACAATTCTGGCGATCATTCTGATCGTCCTGGGCCTGATCGGATACGGCAGCTTCTTTTCCGTGCATGAAACCCGGCAAGCCCTGGTCCTGCAATTCGGTAATCCCGTGAAGACCGTGCAGGCATCTGGTCTGAACTTCAAGGTGCCGTTCGTGCAAAATGTGCAGTTCATGGAAAAGCGCATTCTTGATTTCGATGCGCCCCCCGTGGAAGCCGTGGCGGCGGATAAAAAGCGTATCGTGGTGGATGCCTATGCCCGTTTCCGCATTGCCGATCCGTTGAAATTCTATCAGACCGTCAACAACGAGGTTACGGCCCGCAACCGCTTGGCACCTATTGTTAATTCTAGCCTGCGAAACGCCATTGGCCGGGTTAAGCTGGAACAAATGCTGTCGGGCGAACGCGGCAAGTTGATGCACGAAATTCGCGGCCTGGTGAACACCGAGGCGTTGAAGCTGGGCATTGAAATCGTCGATGTGCGGATCAAACGCGCCGATCTGCCGGCCGCCAACTCTCAAGCGGTCTATGATCTGATGCGGGCGGAGCGGAAACGGATCGCCACCGAGATCCGGGCTGAGGGCGCCGAGCGTAGCCAGAAGATCACCGCGAACGCGGATCGGGAGCGCACGATCCTGTTGGCGGAGGCGCAGAAATCATCGCAGATTATCCGCGGTGAGGGTGATGCCCTGCGCAACAAGATCTTCGCCGATGCCTACAAGGAAGACCCGGAATTCTTTACCTTCTACCGCTCGCTACAGGCCTACCGGACGGCACTGCAATCGGGCGATACCACCATGGTGTTGTCGCCGAATAGTGATTTCTTCAGCTATTTCGGTAACAGCCGGGGTGCAATCAAGAAATAGCCGGAGCAATTTTCGGAGGTAAGGTCCGTGGTTGATATCCTGGTGGTCGTGGGCCTGATCCTGGCCCTGGAGGGCGGTTTATATGCAGCCTTTCCCGCCGGGATGAAACGCATGATGGCTATCATGATCAAGCAGCCCGATGAGGCCTTGCGTCTCAGCGGACTGGGCGCGGCGACTTTTGGCGTCGGCATCATCTGGCTGGTAAAAACATTTCTATAGTCCCGACCGTCTTGGGGCCCGTGCTGTCTCACGCCGAAGTGAAGCATGTTTTATCAGATATTTTGAAGAAATTTCGACGCTGCCATGGTTCTGTCACATTTATTTCCGATATCACCACTCAGTAGGCCGAATGGCGGTTGACTTGAAAGACGCCAGTTTAGGCAATACTTACTAAGGCAAACGAACCAGGCGCGGGCGGTTGATCCGGTTCCGCCGCCTCGTACTAAGGAGATTATTCGTGATTGGCACATTGATATCCAGGCCGCCGAAAACCCCAGCCGCCTTTGGTCTCACCTCTCGCCCCGCTGTCGCATCGTTGGCCGCCGCCACGATCAGCTTGCTGTTGATGCCTGTGGCCGGCCAGTCCCGTGGCGCGCCCGACAGCTTCGCCGACCTAACCGCCAAGCTAATGCCGGCGGTGGTCAACATCTCGACAACCCAGGTTGTCAAGGGTAAAAAACAGAACCAACCGGAATTCATGGTGCCGCCCGGTTCTCCGTTCGAGGAGTTCTTCAAGGAATTTCTCGAGCGCAACCGTCCCAAGAACCGCGGGCCAAGGCGCGCGACGTCACTGGGTTCGGGCTTTATCATCGATGCCAACGGCTTGGGGGTGACCAATAACCACGTTATCGCAGAAGCCGACGAAATCAGCGTTCGTCTTTCGGACGGCTCCCGGCTGAAGGCCGTACTGGTTGGCCGTGACGCCAAGACAGACCTGGCCTTGTTGAAGGTGGAGCCCAAGGGCAAACTGCCGGCGTTGAAATGGGGCAATTCGGGCGATTCCCGTGTCGGCGATTGGGTGCTGGCCATCGGTAACCCGTTTGGTTTGGGCGGTTCGGTCACCGCTGGCATCATTTCCGCCCGTGGCCGGGATATCAATTCGGGGCCCTATGATGATTTCTTTCAAACCGATGCCGCCATCAACCGGGGTAATTCGGGCGGCCCTTTGTTCAACATGAAGGGCGAAGTGATTGGCATCAACACGGCGATCTATTCGCCGACGGGAGGCAGCGTCGGCATCGGTTTTGCCATTCCCTCCACCCTTGCGAACCGGGTTATCAAGCAACTGGCGGAATTTGGCCGCACCCGGCGCGGTTGGCTGGGTGTGCGTATCCAGACCGTGACCGAGGAAATCGCCGATGGCTTGGGCATGGAAAAAGCCGGCGGCGCACTGGTGGCTGGCGTGGGCGATGATGGACCCGCGGGCAAGGCGGGTATCGAACAGGGTGACGTGATCTTGCGCTTCGACGGGCAGGATGTTGATGAAATGCGAGCCTTGCCCCGGATCGTCGCCAACACTGCGATCGGCAAGACGGTGAAGGTCGAAGTCTGGCGCAAGGGCAGGCCGACGACCCTGGAAGTGACCATCGCCGAAATGGAAGAGAGCAACACCAAGCTGGCCAGCGTGGACGAAGACAGCAAGCCCGAACCGGCCAAGGATGTCACCTTGCTTGGCATGCGTCTTTCGGCCCTGACGGCGGAGGCGCGGGAGACCTTTAAGGTAGATGAGGAATCCGAGGGTGTATTGGTATTGGAGGTTGCGGGCGATAGCTCGGCCGCCAAGCGCGGTTTGCAGCCCGGCGACCTGATTGTCGAGGTGCAGCAAAAACCAGTCACCACACCAGCCGATGTGGCCAAGCAGATTGACCAGATCCGGGAAAGCAACAAGGTGCGCAAGACCAAGAAGGTTAAAACCGTATTGTTATTGGTGGAGCGTGCCCGCAACAAGCGCTTCGTGGCTGTGCAGTTGGATACGGTGGGCAAATCTGGGAAAAAGGTCCCGGAAAAATCCAAGGAGTAGCCGTCTAAATTCCATCAATGCCGGATTTGTTAGCTTTGAAATTGGCTGGCCCGATAGCCCTGCAGATATAGCAGGGCTGTCAGGTCGCCATATTCGATCCGCGCCTTGGCGGCCCGCGCCAGCACCGGCTTGGCGTGATAGGCAACGCCCAGTCCGGCGGCCTTGACCATGGCTAGGTCGTTGGCGCCGTCGCCAACTGCCAGGGTTTGCGTCGGTTTCAGATTTAGCTGTTCCGTGAACGCGTGCAACGCCGACAGCTTCTCCTCCGGCCCCAAAATAGGTTGCGCCACGCCGCCATCCAGACGGCCGTTGACGAAATGCAACTGGTTGGCTTGCTGATGATCAAAGCCGGCGGCGGCGGCCACGCGCTCGGTAAAAAAGGTGAAACCGCCAGATACCAGCGCCGTCAGGGCACCATGGGCCCGCATGGTGCCGACCAATTCCCGTGCACCGGGGTTCAGGTGGATGCGCTGATCATAAACCGCCTGTAGGTCGGCCTCGGCCAGGCCGGTCAGCATTCTTGCCCGTTCGCGCAAGGCTTGGCCGAAACTGATCTCGCCCGACATGGCGCGCTCGGTTATCGCCGCCACTTCGGCTTTTCGCCCGATCACCGCCGCCATCTCATCGATGCATTCGCCGCTGATGATGGTCGAGTCCATATCCGCCACCAGCAATTGCCGCCGCCGTGATGGCCCGTCCGCCTGACAGAACAAATCCACCTCGGCGCCTGCAAGCGCCTGCCGCACCGTTTCTTCCACGCCCTGCATGGAGCCGGTGAAGCGCAGATCACAGGCCTGCCCCGGCGCCAGCCAGTCAGCTTCCGCGCCGGCAGGCAACGTGGCGAGGGCGAGACGGACATGGCCGTCCGTCAATGGCTTCGCTATAAGGGTCAGAACCTGAGACATGACGAACCGCGAAAGAAAATCCTCAATGGATAATGCCATTCTGATAGCCGGACCGACGGCCAGCGGCAAGTCCCGTTTGGCGATCGATCTAGCGCGGGCCTTGAATGGCGTCATCATCAATGCCGATAGCATGCAGGTTTATGCCGAATTGCGGGTTTTGACCGCGCGCCCTGATGCGGATGAGGAGGCCGCCGCGCCGCATCGATTGTACGGCATCACCTCCGCCGCCGCGCCGTTCTCGGCCGGGCGCTGGCTGGAGCTGGCCCTGGCTGAGGCCGTCGCGGCCCGGGAGTCGGGCCAGGTGCCGATCATCGTCGGCGGCACCGGGCTCTATTTCCAGGCGTTGACCGAAGGCATGGCCGAAATTCCGGATATTTCCGAGCAAGCCCGCGCCGAGGCGCGGTCTATGCTGGAGGAACTGGGCGCCGCCGGTTTGCATGCCTTACTTGGTGAGCGGGACCCGATCATGGCCGAACGCCTGAAACCGACCGATTCCCAACGTCTGGTCCGCGCCTATGAGGTGATGCTTGGCACGGGTGTTTCCCTGGCCGAATGGCAGCAATGCCCCGCCACCACGCCGATCTTGCCCGGCCCTTGGCTTGGCTTTGTCCTGGACTGGCCCCGGGTGGACCTGTACCGCCGCTGCGATGAACGCTTGGCTGGCATGTTGAAACACGGCGCCCTGGACGAGGTGGCTAGACTGGCATCGATGAACTTGGACCCGGCCCTGCCCGCCATGAAGGCCCTGGGTGTGCCCGACCTGATCCGCCTGAGCAGGGGCGAGATTAGCCGGGATGCGGCTCTGGCGGCGGCGCAACAGGCCACCCGGCGCTATGCGAAGAGGCAGATGACATGGTTCAGAAGCAAGATTTATGCGTGGAACAGGCTTAACGCGCAAGATTCGGAAAGATTATTCGAAAAAATCATTCCATTTATAACGTAAAATCTATTGACTGGCCCTCCATGAGGCACTATGTTGCGCCCGCCTGTGCCGCTCCACTTTACGGATATCGAGCACGGCAAAACGCTTATAAGCCTCTCTGTCGAGGGGCTTTATTGCATTCATCGACACCCCGCGTTAGGAGCAGATCATGTCGGGTACGGAGCAGAATTTGGGGTGGGCAAGTGACCAGAACGAGGTTGCTGAAACCTTGAGCGGCGCGGAAATCCTGATCCGCGCGCTGACCGATCAGGGCGTGGAAGTCATTTTCGGCTATCCCGGCGGCGCGGTACTGCCGATTTACGATGCCCTGTTCGCGCAGAACAACATCCGGCACATCCTGGTGCGCCAGGAGGGTGGCGCTGTGCATGCTGCGGAAGGCTACGCGCGCTCCACCGGCAAGCCAGGCGTGGTCCTGGTCACCTCCGGCCCCGGCGCGACCAACGCGGTAACCGGCCTGACCGATGCCATGATGGATTCCATTCCCATCGTCTGCCTGACCGGCCAGGTCGCATCCCACCTGATCGGCAACGACGCCTTTCAGGAGGCCGACAC
Organism: Rhodospirillaceae bacterium; assembly: GCA_002731375.1. GTDB lineage: Bacteria > Pseudomonadota > Alphaproteobacteria. Next base: position 234,088 of record PCBT01000054.1, read on the forward strand.
CATTGGCATCACCCGGCCCTGTACCAAGCACAACTATTTGGTCAAGGACACGGATGAGATGGGCCGCATCGTGCACGAGGCGTTTTACGTGGCCACCCAGGGCCGCCCGGGCCCCGTGGTTATCGACCTGCCCAAGGATATCTGCGTCAACCAGGGCGTCTATGAGATGCCCGACCTGGATAATCTGCACCATAAGACCTATCGCCCGCCCACTGCCGGTAAGGCGGACCAGGTCGCGGAAGCGGTAAAGTGGATGGCGGGAGCGAAACGGCCGATCTTTTATACCGGTGGCGGCCTGATCAATTCCGGGCCGGAGGCTTGCGAGAAACTGCGCGAGCTGGTCAAGCTGACCGGCTATCCCATCACCTCGACCTTGATGGGCCTGGGCGCTTTTCCCGCCTCGGACGATCAGTTCCTCGGCATGTTGGGTATGCATGGCACTTACGAGGCCAACAACGCCATGCACGACTGTGACGTGATGATCTGCCTGGGCGCCCGTTTTGATGACCGGATCACCGGCCGACTGGATGCGTTTTCGCCGGGCTCGAGAAAAATCCATGTGGACGTGGATCCGTCCTCGATCAACAAGAATATCTCGGTCGATCTGGGCATCATCGGTGATGTGGGCCAGGTGATCGAACAGATGCTGGCGGTCTGGAAGCAGGCCGGCCACCAACCGGATGCAGCGGCGTCCAAGGACTGGTGGACGACGATCCAGAAATGGCGCTCCCGCGACTGCCTGGCCTTTGATCAGGGCAAGGACGTGATCATGCCGCAACATGCGATCCAGCGCCTGTACGAGCTGACCAAGGAGCGCGACACCTATATCACAACCGAAGTGGGCCAGCATCAGATGTGGGCGGCGCAGTTCTATAAGTTCGAGGAGCCGAACCGCTGGATGACCTCCGGCGGCCTGGGCACCATGGGCTATGGCTTACCGGCGGCGGTGGGCGTGCAGGTGGCGCATCCTGAAAGTCTGGTGGTGGATATCTCGGGCGAGGCATCCTTCATGATGAACCTGCAAGAAATTGCAACGGCGGTGCAGTACCGTCTACCCCTGAAGGTCTTCATCCTGAACAACCGTTGGATGGGCATGGTGCGCCAGTGGCAGGAGCTGTTGCACGGCAGCCGCTATGCTGAAACCTATTCCGAGACGCTGCCGGATTTCGTCAAGCTGGCGGAATGTTTCGGTGCCACCGGCATGGTGATGCAGGACCCTGCGAGCCTGGATGACGATATTCAAAAAATGCTGGATATGAACGGCCTGGTGATCGCCGACGTGCACGTGGCTCAAGAGGAAAATTGCTTCCCCATGGTGCTATCGGGTGCGGCCCACAACGAAATGATCATGGGCGGCGGCAAGGGGGCGGAAAGCCCCAAGGTCACCGACGATGGCATGGCGCTGGTTTGAGGGCGTTGATGAAAGGCAAATGTCTTTGCCGGGCTTGACCCGGCAAACCATGTGAGACGAGGAACTCGTCATCAGTGGCGAGGCTATGGATACCCGGATCAAGTCCGGGTATGACGAAAGAACAGAACTTACGACGGAGGTTACGTGATGAATGGTAGATCCGAAGCCGCGCCGAAACATACCATCGCTGTATTGGTTGATAACGAGCCGGGCGTCCTTGCCCGCGTAGTGGGGCTGTTTTCGGGCCGGGGCTATAACATCGACAGCCTGACCGTGGCCGAGGTGGATGCGCGGCGGGACCGATCTCGCATCAATATCGTCACCTCCGGCAACGAGAAGATCATTGATCAGATCCGGGCCCAGCTGGAACGCTTGGTCCCGGTCTTCAACGTCGTCGACCTGACCGAGGACGGACCTTCGATCGAGCGAGAACTGGCCCTGATCAAGGTGGTGGCGAGAGGCGAAAACCGTATTGAGGCCCTGCGCGTGGCGGACATCTTCCGGGCCCGGGCGGTGGATTCCACCCTTGGCAGCTTCGTCTTTGAAGTCACTGGTGACAGCGGCAAGGTAAACGCCTTCATCGACCTGATGGAGCCCCTTGGTTTGACCGAAATCTCACGCACCGGCGTCGTGGCCATTGCGCGCGGCGTGGACGCCATGTAGATAGGGCCCAATAAATCGCCCCAACAAATGTTTCAAAAAAATCCGCCCGCAATTAGACATATCTGGGCGGCGTCAACAGCAACGAAGAGGATACCAATCATGCGCGTCTATTATGATCGCGATGCGGACGTGAACCTGATAAAAAGCAAAAAGGTCGCCGTATTCGGCTATGGCTCTCAGGGCCACGCCCACGCCAACAACCTGAAGGATTCCGGCTGTGAGAACGTCGTCGTCGCCTTGCGCGCCGGCAGTGGCTCCATCGCCAAGGCCGAGGCGGCGGGCTTTCAGGTGATGACCCCGGACGAGGCGGCGGCCTGGGCCGATCTGGCCATGGTGTTGACGCCCGACGAAGGCCAGGCAGATCTGTGGGAAAGCGACCTGCGCGACAACATGCGCCCGGGCACGGCGGTTGCCTTCGCCCATGGCCTTTCCATCCACTTCAATCTGATCGAGGCGCGCGAGGACATGGACGTCTTCATGATCGCCCCGAAAGGCCCCGGCCACACGGTACGTTCCGAGTACGTGCGCGGCGCCGGCGTACCCTGCCTGGTGGCGGTGGATCAGGACGCGTCCGGCAATGCGCTGGAGATTGGCCTGAGTTATTCATCCGCCATCGGCGGCGGCCGGGCCGGCACCATTGAGACCACGTTCCGCGAGGAGTGTGAGACCGATCTGTTTGGTGAGCAAACCGTGCTCTGTGGCGGTGTCTGCGAGTTGATGCGGGCCGGCTTTGAGATTTTGGTCGAGGCGGGCTATGCCCCCGAGATGGCCTATTTCGAATGCATGCACGAGATGAAGCTGATCGTCGATCTGATTTATGAAGGCGGCATCGCCAACATGAACTACTCCATCTCCAACACCGCCGAATATGGCGAATACATGACCGGTCCCAAGATCATCGACGACAGCGTCAAGGACCGCATGCGCGAGGCTTTGGAGCGTATCCAGTCTGGCGATTTCGCTGCCACCTGGATGCTGGAGAACAAAGTCAATCAGGCCTCCTTTAAGGCCATGCGCCGGCGTTCGTCCGAACATCTCTCGGAAGAGATCGGCGAAAAGCTGCGCGCCATGATGCCCTGGATCGCCGAGGGCCGCCTGGTCGACAAAGCCAAGAACTAGCGTCTTGGGCGCATGGTGAAATGCGGCCCTGCCCTGGTTACCAGGGTGGGGCCGTTTTTGTTTCTGCCAGCCAATTATACCTAGACCATTTTCGGGATTAAAACGGTTGGTCAAGGTCGCGACGGCGGCCCGGCGTTTATGCGCCGCCCGCGCGGAGCGGTGCGCTCTTGCGCACAAGCGTGAGCGAAGAAAGCTAGATCGGACTCGATGAATATCGAAAAAGGTTGAGCTATCGCCTGATGCCTGCAACATGCTATATCCATAACTTGGAACGATTCTTAGGTATGCCGGTTTGGAAACGCCCGATGCTTGTAGTGATCTCGCCCGCCAAGAAGCTGAATTTTGACCTGACATCCGTGACGCGTCATAGCCAGCCGAAATTTTTGCCGCAAGCGGGGAAGCTTGCGAAATCCGTGCGCCGGTTGTCCCGTGCAAAGCTGGCCGCGACCATGAAGTTGAGCCCGTCGTTGGCGGATCTGAATTATCAGCGCTTTCAGGCCTATTCGGACAGCCCGCCCCGTGAACATACCAAGCAGGCCGCCCTTGCCTTCAATGGTGATACCTATATCGGCCTCGATGCGCCGTCGTGGGACGACGATGATCTGGATTACGCCCAGGATCACTTGCGTATATTGTCGGGTCTTTATGGTTTGTTGCGCCCGCTGGATTTGATGCAGCCCTATCGCCTGGAAATGGGCGCGCGCTTTACCCCGCCACGGCGCAAGGACCTTTATGACTTTTGGAGTGATCAGATCACTGAAGCGCTGAATGATGTGCTGAGCCATCACGCGGAAAAAACCATTATTAACCTAGCCTCCAACGAATATTTCAAAGCCGTACGTCCCGCCAAGCTGAATGGGCGCGTTATCACGCCGGCGTTCAAGGAGGAACGTGATGGCGAAACTCGCATGATCGGCTTTTTCGCCAAACAGGCGCGCGGTATGATGGCGCGGTATCTGGTGCAAAACCGGATCTCCGGCCTGGATGAGCTAAGAAATTTCGATCTAGGCGGCTATCAATACCGCGACGCCCTTTCCCAAGACGGCGCCTGGGTTTTCACCCGCCCGCAACCTTAAGCGCATTTGAAGAAAATGTGCTCAGGCCCTTAATGGGCACGCGACCTTTTCGATGGCGCCAGGCGGCGCCGTTTTTGTTTTGGCGTGCGATGGCTTCAGGCAAATGAGCGCCCAGCCCTTGTGGAAAGTGATCATAATGAAGATCGTCGCACGCCTGATGGGATGAACCGAAGACAGGCATCACAATTGCAAAGGCTTAGAAAAGGTTTTTGGATGACGTGTTCAAATGCATCTGATGTTGAGAAGTTTGACGAAAATTTTGATTTATCAACTTCACATAGAATGAAGGTAATGGATGTATTGATGGATGAGGTTGATAAATATCAATACATTGATGATAATAGAAAGCGATGTAAAGTAACTAGAAAATAAATTGATCAAATTATCTATGATGTATGAGAAAAAATATTAAAGAAAAATTACTGTATATCAGTAATTTTAGTTGAAATTATAGATTATGTGATGCACAGATAATCTTATCTTATAGAAGTAGAAAAAATAAATGGTGATAATAGGCGCACCTGATGGGCTGTTACAGAAATAAAAAATTTGAAACATTTCCAAGTAGCATAGGTTTAGGCAACGGATATTTCGCTTTATTTGTACAATTCGTAATTTTTCGCGAGGTTTCTTGTCATCGGCGTCTTGCCCGCACCATTCCCACCCTATTCGGCATATCGAATTCTTGGGTCTAGCAGGGCGTAGATCATGTCGACGATGAAATTGATAACGACGGTGACGACCGCCATCAGCATCACCAGGCTTTGTACGATGGGGTAGTCGCGTACCTGGATCGCCTCGACCAGGAAGTACGCCATGCCGGGGATGTTGAAGACGATTTCTACGACCACTAGGCCGCCCATCATGAAGGCCGCCTCGATGCCGATGATGGTGCTTACCGGCAGCATCGCGTTCTTTAGCGCGTGGTGGTAGTTAACCGCCCGGTTCGAGACGCCCTTGGCCCGCGCCGTGCGGATATAGTCCTGGCCCATCACCTCCAGCATTGTCGAGCGGGTCAGGCGCATGATCAAAGCGGAGGCGCGAAAACCGACAACGGCGGCGGGTACGGAATAAAGCAGCAGTTCCCGCCATAGGCTTTCCGGCGGATCCAGATAGACCGGGAGGATGCCGAGGGTATGGACGAAAAACATCAGGATCAACAGCGCCAGCCAGAACGACGGCATCGACAGCCCGCTGAGTGAAATCACCCGCAACGTGTAATCGAGCGCGCTGTCCTGCTTGACGGCGCTGATCACGCCCAGGGGCAGCCCGAACAGGATCGAGAAAGCCAGCGCCAACGCCGCCAGTTTGGCGGTGATGGGGATGCGTGGCGCCAATTCATCCACCACCGGCATTTCCGAGACGAAGGATATTCCCAGATCCCAGGTCAGCAGGCCGCCGATCCAACGGAAATACTGCAGCGGTATGGCCAGATCGAGGCCGAGCTCTTTCTCGATTCCGGCCAATTCGCCTGGATCGATGAAGCCGGCGGAATCGAACATGATGATGGCGATGTTGCCCGGCATCAGCCACAACAGCACAAAGATCAGCACTGACGTTCCGGCCAAGGTCAGAAGCATCAGCAATAGGCGTTTTACCAGATAGGCGGCCAAGATCCGTCCCCAGAACTAACCAGACTAATCGCTGTTATCCGGCAAGCCATTCGTCGTGGTCAACGCCCCGGGCTTCCAACCACTCGCGATAGCCCACGGTCGGGTTCAGGGGCCGTTCCGCATAATAGGGGATCAGGGGAATATATCTGTTCATATGGCTGCGCAGCTTGGCGATGGCATCGACCTTGTGCCAATCGACACGCAGGTCCACACGCGCCAGATCATCGCGGTCAAAGACTTTCAGTACGGAAATATGTTGGCCCACGCCGCGCTGGCCACCGGCCTCCCGCCCGGCCTCCAGCGCCCGCATCAGGCGTTCCTCCAGATCCTCGTCGACGGCGGCGCGGAAACCGTCTGCGATGGCGGCGACGACACCTTCGTTGACTCGGTTGCCCAGGGCGATCAGATTGCTCTCGGCGATGTGTTCGGCCACGTCCGCATTATTCGCGCCGGTGCGCGCCGCCGTCCGCCCAAAGCGGTCCATCACGCCAAGCTGGCGAAATTCAACATGGGTGTCGGAGGCAACGATTTCGTCCAGCACCTTGTGCGGCGCATAGCCGATCTCCAACAGCTTGATGCCGAGGTGGCCCAGATACGGATTGGTCAGGGCCTGGGTGATCACCGCGCCGATCTGCGCCTTTGCGTGCGGAAAACGCCCGCCCGCTGCCAGCTCGCTCGTCGCGCCGGCAAAGCCGATCATGCCGGTTCGTTCACAGCGGCCCATAAGTGAAAATGTCATCTTTATATCTCCTCCCATTTTGTCTGCCGGGAATGGCTGAAGCGGTCATTATTGCTAGTTTCGGCGAATTAACCCCAAAAGCGCAACCTTGCCCCATTGATGTTTGGTTTGCTGCTTGGTTCGCCGTTTGCCATTTGCCGCCCCGATGGAATGGTTTCGCCGGCAAACGCGGCCAACGGTTTCCCAAGCCCTATATATGTTGGGGTGACGGCCGGATTCACCATATTTCCACTTGCGGCGCTGGTCGAATTAGTCGTAATAAATATTTGGAATCGGATCATAATGACCGGTTTATGGAGTCCGTATGGCGGCTTTGGTGTTGATCGGTGTCGGCTGCCTTATTGCCGCCAAATTTGGTGGTTATGAGCAGGGATAACGTTGTGACGGCGATCATCGACGCAAAACGCTGCGGAAGGGTGTTTTGTCTGCGCTGTGCTGGTGGCTTTTTGACCAGTAGTATTCGGTTATCCATTAGGACTTGGTTAACCGAATTAGATTAAGAGCTATCAGGGTATGACAATTGATGAATTAAGGCCTTTGGGCCGGGGGCGGCATTAGGTGTTTTCCAAGCTATTCGGGTTGCTATCCGCGGACATGGCCATTGATCTGGGCACCGCCAATACGCTGGTTTATGTCAAGGGCCGGGGCATTGTTCTGAACGAACCCTCGGTTGTGGCCATTACTACCCGCAGGGGTAAAAAAAGGGTGCAGGCCGTGGGCGATGAGGCCAAGATGATGTTGGGACGGACGCCCGGCAATATCGAAGCTATTCGCCCTTTGCGCGATGGCGTTATCGCCGATTTCGAGGTGGCGGAGGAAATGATCAAGCATTTCATCCGCAAGGTTCATAACCGCCGCAGTTTTGCCTCCCCCCAGGTCGTGGTCTGCGTACCTTCGGGCTCGACGGCGGTGGAGCGCCGGGCCATTCAGGAATCCGCCGAAAGCGCGGGCGCCCGCCGGGTCTATCTGGTCGAGGAACCCATGGCCGCCGCCATCGGCGCCGGCCTGCCGGTGACCGAGCCTACCGGCTCCATGGTGGTTGATATCGGCGGCGGCACGACGGAGGTCGCGGTATTGTCCCTGGGCGGCATTGTTTATTCCCGCTCGGTCCGGGTTGGCGGCGACAAGATGGACGAAGCCATCATCAACTACATCCGCCGCACCCATAACCTGCTCATCGGTGAAGCCACCGCCGAGAGGGTAAAAAAGGACATTGGCTCCGCCTGTGCGCCAGAGAACGGCGAAGGCGTGGAGATGACCATCAAGGGCCGCGATCTGATGAACGGCGTGCCCAAGGAAATCATCGTCAGCCAGCGTCAGATCGCCGAAAGTATGGCCGAACCAGTCGGCGCGATTGTCGAGGCTGTGAAGGTGGCCCTGGAACATACGGCGCCGGAACTGGCCGCTGATATCGTCGATAAGGGCATTGTCCTGACCGGCGGTGGGGCGCTTTTGGGTAATCTGGATTTCGTGCTGCGCCATTCCACCGGCCTGCCGGTATCGATCGCGGACGAACCGCTGTCCTGTGTGGCGTTGGGCACGGGCCGGGTGTTGGAGGATATGAAGAATTTCAAGGACAAGGAAATCTTCGATACGACTTATTAGTGGAGCCTTCCGACCCTCGGGATGGCGGACATCTTGAGGGCGGAGCGCAAGATGGGCAGTAAGGGCAGTGGCGAAAGGGCCAAGATTAAGCACGTTGTCGAAGGTCGCCGCACCGGCGCGCGGGATGGCGCAACGCTTTGGTCTGCTGCTATTGATGGCGACGGCGGTGGCACTGTTGATCCTGGGCAAGACCCACGGTGATGCCATTCGACACCTGCGCGTCATGGCGGTCGAGGTGGCCGCGCCAATCCTGGAAGTTCTGAGCGCGCCGGTGATATCGGCCCGCCACGCCATCAACGAAATCGAACATCTTTGGAACACCTACCGCGACAACGGCGCCCTGCGCGAACAAGTGGCCCGGTTGTCGAAATGGCAAACAATCGCGCGCAATCTGGAGCAGGAGAACGCCAACCTGCGGGCCCTGTTGCGCCCGACCCATGATGCCGCACCCATATTTGTCTCGGCCCGGGTAATTGGTGATACCGGCGGCTTGTTCGTTCAATCAGTGTTGTTGAATGCCGGCCGCCGGGACGGCGTGGGCGCGGGGCAGGCGGTTATCACGGGCCTGGGCCTGGCGGGCCGTGTGGTCGAGGTTGGCAACCGATCATCCCGCCTGTTGCTGTTGACCGATTTGAACAGCCGGGTGCCGGTGATAGTGGAACATTCACGCCATCGCGCCGTCTTGGCCGGCGATAATTCGGCCCGCCCGCGGCTGACCTTCCTGCCGGCCAATGCCAAGATCAATTCCGGCGACCGTGTTGTCACCTCCGGCCATGCCGGCGTTTTCCCCCCTGGCTTGCCGGTCGGCATTGTGTCTTCGGTGACCGAAGGCGAGGCGCGGATACAGCCGTTCGTGGACTGGGCCCGTATGGAATATGTCACCGTGCTGCGTTACCGCGCCCTGCCGGCGGGCGATGTTATCCGCCGTGATGACGGCATGGGTGCCGCCACTGCGGCCTCTAATACAGCCCCTAAATCGACGCCTAATGCAGCCGGGGGCCGGTAGATGGATACGTCGCTGGCCGGCAGACTTGTAAATTTCGCCAGATCTGGAATACCCTTCTTTGTCTCGCTGCTTCTCGTGCTGGCTGCGATGCTGCCCTACGGCCTGCCCAAATCGTCGCTGGCGGCTCCGGTCCTGGCCCTGATTTCCGTCTATTACTGGAGCGTCTTTCGGCCGGAATTGATGCCGGCGGGCGCGGCCTTCCTGCTTGGCCTGATGGTTGACGTGTTAAGCGGCGGACCACCTGGTTTGAACGCCCTGGTCCTGATACTGGTGCATTGGGCTGCTTCCGGCCAGCGCCGCGCCCTGGCGGGTAAATCTTTTGCTGTCGGCTGGCTGGGCTATCTGTTGATTGCCGCCGGTGCCGCCGTTGTTAGCTGGTTCTTCGCCTCATTGTTCCACGCCACGGCGATCGAGTCGGTGCCCTTGATTGTCAGCCATGCCATTGGCACCGCTGCTTATCCCTTGGTCGCCATTTTTCTCTCGCGCATGCAGAATTTGATCCGGCCGAGCTAGGACGGGGGGCTGATATAGATGGAACGAGGCGACGGTAACCGGCACAAGGCATTTACCCGCCGACTGGCCTTGCTGGGCGGCGGACAGCTGGCCCTGGCCTCGCTTTTGATGGGGCGGATGTACTATCTGCAAGTGCTTGAATCCGATCAATATCAGATGCTGGCCGAGGAAAACCGGATTTCTATGCGCCTGCTGCCACCGCCGCGGGGCTTGGTGCTGGACCGGTTTGGCCGGGAGCTGGCCTCGAACCGGCAAAACTACCGGGTTGTCCTGATCGCGGAGCAGACCAACGGCGTCACTAAAACCCTGGACCGTCTGGCCAGGGTAATTCCCATCCGTCCCCACCAAAGGCGCAGGGTGTTGCGTGAGATCAAGCGTAAGCGCCCCTTCGTGCCCATCAAGGTAGCGGAAAATCTGACCTGGGAGCAATTCGCCCGCATCAATGTGCTGCTGCCCGACTTGCCGGGCGTACAGCCTGATGTCGGCGAGGGCCGGCATTATCCGGTCGGTGCGGAAACTGCGCATGTCGTGGGTTATGTCTCTTCCGTGTCCGAAGCTGATCTGACCGGCGATCCGCTGTTGGAATTGCCTGGTTTTCGTATCGGCAAAAACGGTATCGAAAAAGTCTTTGACGAAAGCCTGCGCGGCAAGGCCGGCAATTCCCGGGTCGAGGTCAATGCTTATGGCCGGGAGATCAGGGAACTGGCGCGCCAGGACGGCCAGCCCGGTGACGATGTTGTGCTGACCATCGATGCCGGGTTGCAGAAAAAAATCACCCGGCTCCTGGCCAATGAAAGTGCCGCCGCCGTGGTCATGGATATCCACCAGGGCGATATCCTGGCCATGGTATCGGCGCCTAGCTATGACCCAAACGCCTTTAATCTGGGCATGTCGAACAAGGCCTGGCAGGCCCTGGTGCAGCATCCGCGCAAGCCGCTGATCAACAAGGCCATCGCGGGACAATATCCGCCCGGCTCCACCTTCAAGATGGTTGTTGCCTTGGCGGCACTGGAAGCCGGCGTCGTCGGACCCGGCCATAAGGTCTTTTGCAATGGCGTCACGAAACTGGGAAATACCAAGTTCCATTGCTGGCGCCACCGCTACGGCGGTCATGGCTGGGTCGATATGAAACAGTCAATCGCGCAATCGTGTGACATCTATTTTTATGATATTGCCCGCCGTTTGGGCGTGGACCGCATTGGCGCCATGGCCCGGCGTTTTGGCCTGGGCGAAGCGTTGAATATTGAGCTGCTAGGCGAACGCAACGGTTTGGTGCCCAGCAAGGATTGGAAGCTGGCGGTAACGGGCGTGCCATGGCAGTTGGGCGAAACCCTGATCACCGGTATCGGCCAGGCCTATTTACTGTCGACGCCGCTGCAACTTGCCGTCATGGCGTCCCGTCTGGCCAATGGCGGCATGGCCGTCAGGCCCAGATTGTCACGGACCCGGGCGCCATTGTCCGATGATGGCGGGACCGGGGCGGCGGGGAAAACCGGCCAGGGCAGCGATGGTGAAGATCATCTGGCTGGGCAACAGGCCCTACCCATGGGCGTCTCGGCGGCAAATTTGAAAGTCATCACCGATGCCATGTCGGAGGCAGTCAATGGCAAGCGGGGTACGGCGCGGAAATATAAACTGGATCCAAAGCTGGAACAGTTGATGGCCGGCAAGACTGGCACCGCCCAGGTCCGCCGCATTTCCAAGGTGGAACGCAAGGCGGGCGGCAAGCTGGCCAAGGAGACGCCGTGGAAAGAGCGTGATCATGCCCTCTTCACTGCCTTTGCACCGGTTGGTGCACCTCGCTTTGCCACTGCCGTGGTGGTTGAGCATGGCGGTTCGGGCACTTATGCGGCGAAACTGACCAAAGATATCATGACCGAAGTGCTGCGCGGCGATCCCTTGGCGCGCGCCGCCGTGGGCCAGAATGGCCTCGGTGGCATTGACGGAAGGAATGGTGCCGGCGGTACGGACAACCGAGGCAATAAGGAGCGCAAGACCTAGGCCATGTCTCTGGGCGGACCCATGGGGCGGCAGGTTGATCTGACCTTGCTGCAAAAACTGGTACAGATTAATTGGCTGTTGATCGTTCTGATCTCGCTTATTGCCGGGGTCGGCTTTGCCATGCTGTATTCCGCCGCTAATGGCAGTATCGACCCTTGGGCCTCACGTCAGATGGTCCGCTTTGGCGCCGGGCTCGGCTTGATGCTGTTGATCGGCCTGATCGATATCCGTGCCTGGTTGCGCCATGCCTATCTGATTTATGCCGCCGCCCTGTTGCTGTTGGGGGCGGTGGAGGTAATGGGTGTGGTCGGTATGGGCGCGCGGCGCTGGGTTGATCTGGGCCTGTTTCAGTTGCAGCCGTCGGAAGTGATGAAGATCGCCATGGTGCTGGCTCTAGCGCGGTTCTACCACAGCCTGCCACTTGAGGAAATGGGTCGGATCCGCTGGCTGATTGTACCCGCGGTGCTGATTCTAGTGCCGGTGGCATTGGTCATGCGTCAGCCCGACCTGGGCACGGCGGTCCTACTGCTGGCGACGGCGACGGCGATGCTATTGCTGGCCGGGGTGCGTCTGTGGAAATTCGCGGTGGCGGGCGGCGCCGTGCTGGCGGCTATACCACTGGCCTGGCGCTTCATGCTGCATGGCTATCAAAAAGACCGGGTGCTGACCTATCTGAATCCGGAACGTGATCCCCTGGGCGCCGGCTATCACATAATGCAGTCAAAGATAGCCCTGGGCTCCGGCGGACTGTTTGGCAAGGGCTTCATGCAAGGCACGCAAAGCCATCTGGCTTTTCTGCCCGAACGCCAGACCGATTTTATTTTCACCATGCTGGCCGAGGAATTCGGCCTGGTCGGCTGTCTTTGTCTGTTGGGACTATATGTGCTGGTTATCGCCTATGGCTACGCCATCGCCGTCCGCTCGAGCAGCCAGTTCGGGCGCCTATTGGCCGCCGGAGTGATCAGCACCTTTTTCCTGTATGTCTTTATCAACATGGCCATGGTGATGGGGCTGATCCCGGTGGTTGGCGTGCCACTGCCGCTGGTTTCCTATGGCGGTACCTCGATGATGTCCCTGTTGATTGGCTTTGGCCTCGTGCTAAGCGTTTATGTCCACCGCGACGTGGTAATTTCGCGCCGGCCCAGTTATGGTGATTAAGCGCTGGCCATGATCAAATCGGCGCATTTTTCACCCACCATGATGGAGGGTGCATTGGTATTGCCCGACGGCATGGTGGGAAAAATCGATGCGTCGGCGATCCGTAGCCCCTCCAGGCCATGGACCTTCAATTGGTCATCGACCACGGTGTTGGGCCCCTGTCCCATGCGGCAGGTGCCGATGGGGTGATAGGCGGTCTCGGAATTATCTCTGATCCATTGTTCGATCGCCTCGTCGTTGTCAATGGCCATGCCCGGCGAATATTCCTCACCTCGGAACGGATCCATGGGCGCCGCACCTACGATACGGCGCATCATCTTGAAGCCTTCGACCATGGTATCTCGGTCGATCTGATCACCCAGAAAATTGAACTGGATCGCGGGTTGGGCCTGTGGTTCGGCGGATCGAATATGGATGGATCCCAAGCTTTCCGGGCGCAGTTGATAACAGGCCACGGTCATGCCGGGGAAGGGGTGTAGCTTGCGTCGTTTCGGATCCTTCACGGCATAAGGCACAAGATGCATCTGCACATCCGGCGTCTCCAGATCCGGCCGGGTCTTCAGGAATGCCAACAAAGGCGCCGAGGGCAGGCTGATAAAACCACCACCCGTGGCCAGGTATTTCAAGGCCTGGCCAACCAGATTTATACCCCGGGCGCGCTCGTTATAAGAAACACCCGGCGCCGTTACCTTCCATTGAATACGGGCATTGATATGGTCGCGGAAATTCTCGCCCACCGCCGCCAGTTCGTGTCGCACCGTAATACCATGCGCTTGCAAAACCTCTGGTCTGCCGATGCCTGACAGTTCCAGGATCTGAGGCGAACCAATGGCACCCGCCGACAGGATCGTTTCGCCGGCCCGTGCCTCGGTGGTCACGCCGCCCTGCGAATAGCGCACGCCCAGGCAGCGCTTGCCCTCCAGGATCAGGCCATGGGTCAGGGCCTCAGTCACGACATGAAGATTGCCCCGCCGCATCGCCGGACGCAGATAGCAATGCGCCGTGCTCATGCGCCGCCCGCCCGATATGGTCGCCTGGGTCTTGACGATCCCTTCCTGGTCCGGGCCATTGTAATCGGGGTTGCGGCGATAGCCCGCCGCGACTGCCGCCTCGAACATGGCGTCGTACAAAGGATTTTCGTCCGGCACTTCCGTCACGCTCAATGGTCCGCCCCGACCACGTCCATCGGCGCGTGTACCGCCATTACTGCCCTTTTCGTAATTCTCCATGCGCATGAACAGCGGCTCCACGTCTTGCCAGCTCCAGCCCCGATTGCCGAACTGGGCCCAGGTATCGTAATCTAGGGTTTGCCCACGCACATAAACCAGACCGTTGATCGAGGATGAACCGCCGAGCAGCTTGCCGCGCGGCACCGGAATGGCGCGCTTGGCGGTGCCAGCCTCGGGTTCAGAGGTGAAGCGCCAGTTGGCAACCGGGTGGTCAATCAACAAACCGAAACTGACGGGCAGGCGGGAATAGGGATGGCTGGCCCTGCCAGCCTCCAACAGCAGTACCTGGTTGGCGGTATTCTCGCTCAGCCGATAAGCCAGGGCGGCCCCGGCCGAACCGGCCCCAACGATAATGTAGTCGTACTGCGTTTCTGGGTTGTCGTTCATCTGGCTCTACCTCCCCGGTTGCCACTCCACCCTATGCGGGTAAATGCCAATCAGGCAAGAGCCAGGCGTTCTCTAACCGTGCTGATCGCTGGCCATGACTGCGTCGAACTTGGCCTTTTTCTCGTCGCTGGCTTCGGTCTGGTATTTGCCGGTCCATTCGTCGTAGGGCATGCCGTAAACGATTTCCCGGGCGCCAGATTTGTCCAGTTCCAGACCTTTCTCATTAGCCGCTTCCATGTACCAGCGTGAAAGACAGTTGCGGCAAAAGCCGGCCAGGTTCATCATGTCGATGTTCTGCACATCCGTGCGCGCCTGTAGGTGATCGCGCATGCGGCGATAGGCGGCGGCCTCCAACTCAAGTTGTGTCTGTGGATCGATATTCTGCTCGGTCATTGTCTGTTCCCCATTTTCCCTAGTTTGTTAATATATAGTCTTGTGCCCGGTTTCGGCTATAGGTCCCGAACGGTTTCCGCGATCAACCAATCCACCACTTGGCGCAGGGCGTCGTCCTTCGTGGCGCCGGCGGCAATGGCGTCGTCATGGATGCGGACCTGTGTTTGCGCCGAAGTACCCCGGCTTAGGATCTCGCGGGCATGACGAACCTCATCGGCACAGCCCAGGGCTTCCGCATCCAGGGCGACCATCTCCATGACCTCCGTCAATAGTTCGTCATAGGACACCTGTTCGCCCAGGCCGAAATCAACCATGGTGTTGGTGATGCCATAGCGTTGCGCCCGCCAGCGGTTCTCTTCCACGCAGATCAAGGGATAGATGCGCCAGCGCTGGTTGGATGTACGCAGACGGTACAGCATGGCCAGGACGCATTGATACAGCGCGGCGACGGTCAGGGTATCTTCCAGGGTGGTGCAGATGTCGGTCATGCGCATTTCCAGGGTTGGAAAGCGGGCCGAGGGGCGCATGTCCCACCAGATCTTGGTGCCGTCCTCGATCACGCCGGCCTTGACCAGGCGGCGGACCAGACGTTCGTACTCACCATAGCTGTCGAAGCGTTCTGGCACGCCGGTGCGGGGTAGGGCATCGAACACGGTCAGGCGATAGGACATCAGGCCGGTGTTCTCGCCGCCCCAAAACGGCGACGATGTGCTTAAAGCCAGCAGAAGCGGCAGAAAATAGGTTGCCTGATTCATCAGGTCGATGCGCATATCTTTGTCTTCCACGGCGACGTGGACATGCATGCCCGAGATTAACAGCCGCCGTGCCGTGGCCTGCAGTGCATTCGCCAGATCGTCATAGCGCTCCTTGTCCGTATGGCTCTGCTGGCTCCAATGGGCGAACGGATGGGTCGAGGCGGCGATGGGAGCCAGTCCATATTGCCTGGCAACCTCGGCGACGGTGCCGCGTAATTCCTGCAACTCGCCCCGCGCCTCGCCAATATGGCCACAGACCTTGGTGCCGACCTCGATCTGCGAGCGCATGAACTCCGCCGTCACCCTTGTGCCCAGGCGGGCTTCGCAATCGCGCAGCAAATCAGGCGGCGGGTTGGTGGCTAGATCGCGACTTTCCCGGTCAACGAGTAGGTATTCCTCCTCGATCCCCATGGTAAAACTTGGTTTGGAAATCGTCATGCGCTCACTCTCGTCAGATGGCGCTTCAAGGCCGGGGTAAGTGCCTGGGCTAGAATATGGGCCCAGCGCTCGGCGCCCTCTGCGGTATCGATCAGATCCTGGCGAATTTCAAAGACGGCGATGGGCAAATTATTATCGGCGGCGTGTATGTGCAGGGCATAGCCTGGTGGATTGGTGCCGTTATAGGGCTCGTTCTCACCCACCAGCAGATCGGGGTTCCGGCGCAGCTCGCGGATCACCGGGGTGGCCATGCGTTGATCCTGGTCCCACAGTACGCCTACGTGCCAGGGTCTTTGGAAGCCATCCATCTCTGGTGTGAACGAATGCACTGATATCAGCGCTGGGGCTTGGCTCTGTTGATCATGGCCGTGGATACGGCGGTCAATTTCGTCGTGGTAAGGATGGAAGTATCGATCCATGCGCCGTTGACGCTCGCTCAGAGCAAGCTTGGCGTTGCCGGGAACGGCCACGCCGTCGCTGCTTTCCGGGATCGAACTGGCCTCGCCGAAGGGGCGGTTACAATCAACCACCAAACGCGAAGTGCCACACAACACCGCCGGGGCAGCCAGCAGCGTGGCCAGCCGGCCCGCCACCTCCCCTGCGCCAATATCCCAAGCGATGTGCCGCGAAAGCTGCTCTTCGGACAAGCCAAGATCCTCAAGCTCCTCCGGTATATGACGGCTGGCATGATCGCAGATTATCAGGGCCGGTGCGGCACCGTCGTCATTAACGATCGTGAAGGGAAGGTTCGCAAAGCCGCGGGTTTCGGTGACGGAATCTTGTTTCATGCTCGGTCGTTGCCTAAACTCATCTATTTTCAAAACGTTGCCTACCTTGATATGGCATTACGCCAACGACGGAATTTAGCAAAATTCGCCCAGCGTCCGCCAGCAGTCATTCCGCCGTGGCCTTGTCGTTGCCTTTCATGGCTCCTATTCTGTTTGCGGCTAAAGCTATCGCCTTGACCATCGAACGGACCGCGATGCCAATATGACGACAAATATTCGGAGAGCTTTGCAGATGCGAAAATGCGCATGGGTGCTGCGCGTGTGAGCATTGACCGGCGCAACTTGTTGGGGCGGCTGTTTCAGGCGGCTGTCGCCGCCGCCGATCCGGCGGTTTGTCTGCCCCCCCATCTGCCCGAGGCGCCAAAACTTTCTGGTGGGCGCACCTTGGTGCTGGGCGCGGGCAAGGCCGCCGCCGGCATGGCCAGATCGGTGGAGGAGAGCTGGAAGGGTGGCATTGGCGGCCTCGTGGTGACCCGCTATGGACATGCCGTCCCGACGCAGCAGATCGAGGTCGTTCAGGCGGCCCATCCGGTACCCGACGCGGCGGGCGAGGCCGCGGCGGGGCGCATTCTGTCTCTGGCATCGGCTCTGGGCTTGGACGATTTGCTGCTGGTGCTGATATCAGGCGGAGGTTCCTCGCTGTTGAGCCTTCCTGGCCCTGGTCTTAGCCTGGCTGATAAACAGGCGGTCAATCAGGCCTTGCTGCGCAGTGGCGCACCCATCGACCAGATGAATGTGGTGCGCAAGCATCTCTCGGCCATCAAGGGGGGCAGACTGGCCGCGGCGGCGGTGCCGGCCCGTGTTGTCAGTTTGTTGATATCTGATGTGCCGGGCGATGATCCGGCGATCATAGCATCCGGTCCGACGGTGGCCGATCCTTCAACCTTTGCCCAGGCGCGCGAGATCTTGGCGCGTTATGACATCACACCGCCCGAATCCGTGGCCAAGCATCTGGCGGCGGCCGAGGTGGAAACGCCAAAGCCGGGCGATAGCTGTTTTGCCCGCTGCGAGACGGTGCTTGTCGCCACGCCGGCGCAGTCCCTCGACGCGGCGGGCGAGGTCGCGGCGGCGGCCGGCTATGACGTGGAACTGCTGGGTGATGCTCTGGAGGGCGAAGCGCGCGAACTGGGCGCTCAGCATGGCGAGTTGGCCCTGAGACGTCTGGCGGCTGGGCAGCGGGTGGCGTTGCTGTCCGGTGGCGAGACGACGGTCACGGTGCGCGGCCAGGGCCGTGGCGGACGCAACCTTGAATATCTGGCGGGTCTGGCCCTGGCTCTTGGCGGCCATCCAGGTGGCAATCAGGGAATTTGTGCGATCGCCTGCGACACCGATGGCATTGACGGCACGGAGGACAACGCCGGTGCCATTGTCATGCCTGATACCTTGACCCGTGCCGCCGCCGCCGGTCTGGACCCCGGTACCTTGCTGGCCAACAACGACGCCCATGCTCTGTTTAGTGCGTTGGACGATCTGGTGATTTGCGGCCCGACCTTGACGAATGTGAACGACTTCCGCGCAATTTTAGTTGATCCCGTGTAAGCTGGGTCGATGCAACGAAACCGTTCGACCAAAATAATTGCCACTCTGGGCCCGGCCAGTAGCGATCAGGACACCATCGCCGGTCTGCATGCGGCTGGTGCGGATCTGTTCCGGCTTAATTTTAGCCATGGCGAGCGCGCCGTTCATCTCGCCAGACTGAACGCCATTCGCGCCGTAGAGCAGGCTGCGGGCAGGCCGATTGGTGTCATGGCTGATCTGCAGGGGCCGAAAATTCGTATCGGCACCATACAGGGCGATGGCACTGATCTCGCCGTTGGTGCTACTTATCGGTTTGATCTGACCGACCAGCCTGGAGACGAAAAACGGGCGCCGCTGCCCCATCCCGAAGTGTTCGCCGCCCTGGAAGAGGGCATGGACCTCTTAATTGATGATGGCCGGTTACGTCTGCTGGTTAAGCAGCTTGGCAAAGATTTCGCTGCTTGCGAAGTCGTCACAGGGGGCCGCCTGACCGACCGCAAGGGCGTCAACTTGCCGCAGGCGTCGCTCCCCATGGATGCGATGACGGCCAAGGATCAGGCGGATTTGCGTTTCGCGCTGGAGGCTGGCGTCGATTGGGTGGCACTGTCATTTGTCCAACGGCCCGACGATATCGCCGAGGCCCGGCGCCTGGTTGCTGGCCGCGCGGCGGTGATGGCAAAGATCGAGAAGCCCGCTGCCTTGCATCAGATCGACGAGATCATCGAATTGGCCGACGCGATCATGGTGGCCCGCGGCGACCTTGGCGTGGAACTGCCGGTGGAGGAAGTCCCAGCGCTGCAAAAGGATCTGATTCGCCGGGCCCGGCACGCCGGCAAACCGGTGGTGGTGGCGACCCAGATGCTGGAAAGCATGATCGCGGCGCCGGTGCCGACACGGGCCGAGGTGTCTGATGTCGCGACCGCCGTGTACGATGGCGCCGATGCCGTCATGCTGTCGGGCGAAACGGCGTCGGGGGAATTCCCACTGGAGGCGGTGGAGGTCATGGACCGGGTCGCTGCCAAGGTCGAGGGCGATCCCGGCTACCGCGCCATCATGGATGCAGAGCACGCGGACCCGGAGGCAACCTCCGCCGACGCGATCACGGCAGCGGCCCGCCAGGTCGCGGAAACCATCTCCGCCACCGCTATTGTCACCTATACCACGTCCGGCTCCACCGCCTTGCGCGCGGCGCGAGAACGGCCGCCGGTGCCAACCCTGGTGCTGACGCCAAGCCTGATTACCGCCCGCCGCCTAGCCGTGGCCTGGGGGCTTAGCTGCGTGCATAGCGCGGATGCGTCCGGTTTCACCGATATGGTTGACCGGGCCTGCCGGGCCGCCGCCGACCGCGGTATCGCCACCAGCGGCGACCACCTGGTGATTACCGCCGGTGTTCCCTTTGGCACGCCAGGCGCCACCAACAGCCTGCGCATAGCCTGGGTGCCCTAGGCCTATCGGCCTAGGACTCTTTTCGTTCACGCCTTGCGCTGTGCGCGCAGTTCCACGAGGGGCGGCGCATTAGCGTGCGCGAAGACATCTAGTTTTGCATTGAAAAATCTCGGAACAAAACTAGATGCTCTTGCCTTTGACTGCCGGGCGTAGGCGTTTTACCGCGGCCTTGGCCCGCCCCAGGTGAGGATTGACGATCAGGGCGCGCTCAAACGCATCAAGAGCGACGGCGTCTTCCTTGAGGCGCATGTAGATAAGGCCCAGGCCACTCAAGGCACCAAAATGTCTCGGCTCCAGGTCCAGGGCGCGTTCCACATCTGCTTCGGAATCGCCGTACCGGCCCATCAGGAAGTAGACCGTGGCCCGCTTGTTCCACCCCTCCGCATAGTTTGGCGCGATGGCGACGATGCTGTGCAGAAGTTCCAGCGCTTCGGCATACTTTTTTCGTTCCATGGTCTTGATCACGCGACCCATGAGCAATTCCAAGGTGGGGCTTTTGCTTTCCAGCCAGACACCCCAGATCATCTGTTCAATCAGACGGGCTTGGCGTGGGTCGTCAACATCCTGCAATTGGAAAAACAGCTGATCCAACCGCGGGTCGTTCTGGTCCGCCCGCACCACCGCCGTCCAGCCAAGCGCAATGGCTAGGATAACCGCCAGAATGGAGGTAGGGTAACCTGCGATCTTACTCATGGATCAATGATAGATAGCCCGGCCCGGACACGCTAGTGGTTAGCAATGCCACCCTATCATTTTATTGTGAGGCATTGCCCCGAGCCGAGTTAGGAGGCGTCACTTGGGAACGGCGCCAATTTGGCGATCAGGGACTCTGGCATGCCGGCGATCAGATCGGGATAGCGTGCCCGGCAGCTTTCAATCAGCTGGGCCTGAAACGCTTCCCGGCCCTTGAGACTATCGGGATCGTCGATACACGCATGCAGCTTGCTGGGCACCGCCACCACCTCGGCGACCGAACGGGGCAGCTTGGCCGCCTTGCATAGAGCCTCCGCGCCTTTTTTGTCGCCATTGGCAATCAGAGCGTGGATATTGGCCTGTTCCACGCCGGCGCGCTGCGCCGCTGCTGTTTCGAAAAATCCCAGTTTAACCGTGCACAAGGAACGCAGGATCAAGGTCGGAGTGAGGCGGCCCTTGGCATACAATTGACGTACCAATTGTTCCAGGTAGATTTGGCGTCTTCCGGATCCGCGATATCCAGGGTGATGTTTTCCTGGCCGCGGGCGATTAACTGGTCGGTAATCTCCAGTGATAGCCCGATCATGGCGCCAAGACGCAGAGGTAGGGATTCTGGGACCACGGTAATGAGACGCTCAGCCAAGTTGGCCGGGAACGAGGGCCGGCGGACCAGGCTGGTAATGACTGCCACGCTGTCTGAGAAACGGTCGATTACCGTGTTCGAGGTGTCATCGGATATCTCCGCGCCATGGTTGCGCACCAGGGTGACAACGACGTTTTCATTGCCGGCTTCGACCAGGGCGTCCGAGACCGGCGCCAAGACTGTTTCGCACCGTGCGACCGCCTGCTGCCAGGCTTCCGGTTGGCTACGCGCGATCTCGATCAATTCCTGGTCCGTGAAGACGGGGGAGTAATGCAGCATTGGCGTCGCCACTTCGGCGACGTCCCGTGCCAGGGTCATGGCCAGGGCCTGCTAGGCGGCGGCCAGGCGGGTTGCCGGGCGCTCATCAATCGGTAAATGCACCAGGGCGGCGAACAGCCCCAAGGCAACGCCAAGCCACCAAACCACATTGTAGGTGCCGGTCTCGTCAAACAACTTGCCGCCCAGCCAGACGCCCAAGAATGAACCCATTTGGTGCGACAAGAAGACGAAGCCGAATAAAGTCGCCATATAACGCGGCCCGAAGATCTGGGCAACGATGCCGGACGTCAGTGGTACCGTGGATAGCCAAGTCAGTCCGATGGCGGCGGAAAACAGCAATACGGTTGTCGGACCGATGGGTAGCAGAATGAACAATGCAATGGCCACGGCCCGGAGCAGGTAGAGAAAACTCAGCAAATTCTTCTTTTGAAAACGGTTGCCCAGAACGCCGGCGCCAATGGCGCCAAAGATATTGAACAAACCCACCAGAGCNAGGGATTGGGCGCCCAACTCCGCNGACAGGCCCCGATCGGTGATATAGGCCGGCAAATGGNTGCCGATAAAGGCGATGTGAAAACCACAGACAAAGAAACCGGCGGTCAGGTAAAGATATCCCNAATGCCGCCGGGCCTCNGTCATGGCCTGGCCCATGGATTGTTTTTCGCTTTCCGGCGCTTCGGCGGCGCGTCCNCGCATGACCGTACTCAANGGGATTACCAGCGCGATCATCAGTGCCAGCAGGGTCAGCGCGAAAGGCCAACCATAGGCCGCCAGAAAAGCCTGCCCCAAGGGCACCAGCAGGAATTGCCCCATGGAGCCGGCGGCGGTGCAAATGCCAAAAGCCAGATTGCGCCGTGTTTCGGGCACCAACCGGCCTAGGGCTGCCAGAACCAGTGGAAAGGAAGCGCCGGACATGCCAAGACCAACCACGAAACCGCCCGTAATATGAAACATGCCCGGACTGGTGGCATGCGCCATGCCGTAGATGCCCGCCGCATACAGTGCACCGCCGATGGCCAATACCCGGCCTGTGCCAAAGCGATCGGCGATCATGCCGGCTACTGGCTGGCCCAGGCCCCACATTAGGTTTTGAATGGCGATGGCCAGTGCGAACACTTCCCGGCCCCAGCCCAGATCGGCCGACATGGGTGCTAGGAAAAGCCCAAAATTGGCCCTAATGCCGAATCCCAAAAGAGAGATCAAGCCGCCGATCATGACCAAAAACCAAAAATTACGCCGCAATATCCCCGGCAATGGTCTTGTCTTGCCCATATTTGATCCCCAAACCTTTCGCGGCCCCATTGGAGACCATAGATACTATATGTGGCCTGAGCGCGGGGCGGGGGTCAAGCCTGGGCCGGCAAATAGTTGTGTCGTTTATTTGAGGATGGATATGGCGCGGATACTTGTGACTAATTCCGAGGGTAGGCCCGGGGTCGGGCGGACGGCCCAGATGTTGGCTCAGGGCGCGGGTGGTCTGGATGCGATCGAGGCGGGCATCCGCGAGGTTGAGGCAGATACCACGATCCGCACCGTGGGCCGGGGCGGCTGGCCGAACCTGCTGGGGGAGGTTGAACTGGATGCCGCTATGATCGACGGTAACACATTCCGCGGCGGCGCGGTCGGTGCCCTGAAAGGCTACCTGCATCCAATCTCGATTGCCCGCGCGGTGATGGAGCAACTGCCCCATGAAATGCTGGTGGGTGAGGGCGCGGCGCGTTTCGCCCATGAAATCGGTGCTGAAACCACCAACAATCTAATTCCGGACTCCGAACGGGTCTGGCGCGAATGGTTCGAAGACAAGGTGCCCGCCGCCGCGCGCGAAAACTGGCCCGACGTGCCCCTGGCAGGGCTTTGCCAGCAAGCCATTGACCCGGAAAAGGGCATGGATACGACGGTCTTTCTGTCATTGGATGGCCGGCAGGAAATCATGGCCGGGGTGTCTACCTCCGGCTGGGCCTGGAAATATCCAGGCCGTCTGGGCGATAGTCCGATCATCGGCGCCGGCTGTTATGCCGATACCCGTTTCGGGGCGGCGGCCTGTACGGGCACCGGCGAGATGGCCATCAGGGCCGGCACCTCGCGGGCCATCGTGCTGTACATGAAGATGGGCCTGTCATTGCAGGCTGCCGTGGATGAAGCCATTGACGACCTACGCCAGCTAAAAGGCGGTTTGATCCAACGTATTACCCTGCATGCTATCGACCGCAATGGCGATCATAGAGTGGTTGCGGTCAATGCCGAGGAGCAATTAACCTATTGGCTGTGGCGGGAGGGTGATGACGCACCCCAAGCCGAACCGACAGAAATAGTAACACTGTAGGCTCCTGATGTGCCTTGATCTCCCATGCGGCCATATTGGCCACAATCAGCTTAATCGGCGCCAGCTGCTGGCGGGCCTGGCCAGCGCGAGCGCGTTGGCGGGAACGGCGGGCTGCGTCGCGACCAATGCGGCTTCGGGCCGGGATAGCTTTACCGGACTTCAGTCCATAAAGGACGACATCGCCGAGGGCCGGGCCAACCATCCGAAAATTCTTAAATCCTTCGGCGGCGCCTACGAAGACCGACGCCTGGCAGGATATGTACAGAATATTGGCTTGAACCTGGCGAAAGGGACAGAATACCAGCAATACCCCTATCGTTTCACTATCCTGAATACGCAGATCGTCAATGCCTTCGCCCTGCCCGGCGGCTTTGTCTATATCACCCGTGGCTTGCTCGCCCTGGCGTCATCTGAGGCGGAGTTGGCCGGCGTGTTGAGCCATGAATTGGCTCACGTCACCGCCCGCCATGGTGCCGAACGCCGTGGCGCCCAGCAAATCGCGCAATTGGGCCTGTTGTTGGGCGCGGTGGGCTTGCAGGCCGCTGGTTTGCCCTCGGACCTGATGCAGATTGGCCAGACTGCCGCCATGGCCGCCATCAAGGGCTATTCCAGGGAGCATGAATTCGAGGCTGATACCCTTGGGGTTCGCTATATGAGCCGGGCCGGCTACAACGTGGACGCCATGGTCTCGTTCCTGGGCAGTCTGCGGGAGCATTCGATGGTCGAGGCGCAGGTGTTGGGCTTGCCGCGGGGCAAGGTGGATGAATTCAACATCATGTCGACCCATCCACGCACGGTAGAGCGGGTCAAGCAGGCCCAAATCCAGGCCCAGGCGGCAGCAAGCGGTGGCGGCAGTGGGCGCTGGCGGCGGGATGAATATTTGAACCATCTGGATGGCATGTTGTTCGGTGATGATCCAAAACAAGGTGTCATTCGGGGGCAAAAGTTCATCCATCCCGACCTGCGTTTTGAATTTCAGGCGCCTGCGGGCTTTCATCTGCGCAATAGCCCGGCGCGGGTCGAGGCACGCCATATCTCCGGCGCGGCGATGATTTTTGATATGGCGCCTTCGAAAGGGGCCTCCACGGCGGCGGCTTATCTGCGTCATGTGTGGGCCGCCAAGACCCAACTGCACGATTTGGAAAATATAGTCGTCGATGGGCTTCAGGCGGCCACGGGCTGGGCCGAGGGGCGGGGACAAAATGGCCCAGTCCATATGCGGGCCCTGGCAATCCGCCAGGACCGTGGCCGGTTCTATCGCTTCATGTATGTTTCGCCGCTTAATCAGGCCGGGCGCTGGGCTCGGCCATTCCGGCAATCGGGGCTGTCATTTCGCCGTATCGGCGAGCGGGCGGCGGCCAATGTACGGGCCCAGCGCCTGTTGGTTGTGCCCGCCAGGCCCGACGACAATATCGCCGGTCTGGCCCGCACACTGCCTTACGGTCAATATAATGAAAGCTGGTTCCGGGTATTGAACGACTTGGCGCCGAAGCAGCCGATCAGAAAAGATCAACGGTTGAAAGTCATCGCGGGGTAGGCGTCAGCTCAGGCTGCGCTGGCGCGGTGGAGTGGTTAGACTGTGGGAATTATCACCAGGTAAAAACTGGGACATGAATTGATGCTAATGCGAGGAGGCCCGCGATAACCACTATGGTGACGGCAGTGTGTTTGGGGATGGCTATACGTTTATCACGACGCATATCTTCCTGTGTGTACAGGTCCATTAGGGGTTCTCCATGTGTGATTAGGTTGTGAGTTCAGCCCGCGAATGCCTTGCGGGTCGGGACCAACAACAGGGCATCACCCTTGACCACGACCTCGTCGCCACGCACGCATATGGTGTCTAGGGCGCAGCGGCGCTTTTCCACATTGACATCCGTGACTGTGGCCACCGCCGTGATTGTATCGCCGGCCCGCACGGGCGCCGTGAAGCGGGTATTCTGCGCCATATAGATGGCGCCGGGCCCCGGCAACTTGGTGCCCACAACGGTCGAGATCAGACTGGCCGTCAACATGCCATGGGCAATGGTGCCGCTAAATTGGGTCTGTTTGGCGAATTCGTGGTTCAGGTGCACCGGGTTCAGGTCACCGGTTATGCCCGCGAACAGCACGATGTCAGCTTCCGTCACCGTGCGGGAATAGAAATCCGACATGCCGATTTCCAGATCCTCGATGAAATGGCCGTGCATTTCCTTGAATAGATCCGTCTCTTGAATGATCGTCTGGCTGTCGGTCATGCTGCTTTCCATCTTGTGGGAGGGTCTGCGGTAAAAAAGACCAGCTAGGTCAGAACGGAGGAGGCCGCCACGCTAACTGGTTAGTTGGGAAGTCACTATGAGTTACGTCCGGCAGTCTAGGCAAGACAAGAACCGCCGAGGATAGGGTATTTTGCCTCACCCCAACGGATAGATCGGGTCGCGTTGGCGGAGTGCCAAACCTTCCCTTGGCTATAGAACAAAGGTCCGGAGGGAGAAGAACCGGACCCTTGTCCACAGCGTCTCCCCGTGCCCCTT
>PCBT01000055.1 GCA_002731375.1 Rhodospirillaceae bacterium
GCATGATCACATGCACCGCCTTGGCGCCCGCCGCCAGGTCCATGGCGCCGCCGATCAACGGGCCCTTGTTGGGTACCTTTGCGTCCCAGTTGGCCAGATCGCCATTGCCCGCGACCTGAAAGCCGCCCAGGATCGTGATGTCGATGTGCCCACCCCGGATCATGGCGAAAGAGGCGGCTGAATCAAACACGGATGCGCCGTCCCGCAAGGTTACCCGCTGGCTGCCCGCGTCGACCAGTTCTGGGTCGATCTCAAGCCCCTGGGCTACCGGGCCGACGCCAAGGATGCCGTTTTCGGAATGATAGAAAATCTCCCGGTCCCTGGGCGCATGACTGGCCGCCAATACCGGCATACCTAGTCCAAGATTGACATATGCCCCGTCGGGCAAGTCCTGGGCCGCGCGCCAGGCCATTTGATCACGTGTCAAAGGTGCCGCCATCAGTCTTCCCGGGCCGCCTGCAAGATGCGCTGGACATAGACGCCTGGCAAATGCACCTGTTCGGGCGGCAGGGTCTTGGCCGATATTTCCTCCACTTCGGCAATGGTCAGGCGCGCCGCCGTGGCCATCGCCGTGCCAAAATTCGACTGTGTGCCGTGAAAAAACAGATTGCCATAGCGGTCCGCCTTCTGTGCCCGCAACAGGGCAACGTCGGCGGTCAGGGCCGTCTCCAGGACACGGGCTTGGCCGTTGAAGTCGCGTTGCTCCCGCCCCTCGGCCAAGGGAGTCCCGGCGGCGGTGGGGGTATAAAAGGCAGGCACCCCGGCGCCGCCGGCGCGGATTCGCTCGGCGAACGTACCCTGGGGTACAATTTCAAAGGTTAACTTGCCGTCTCGCCATTGCTGCTCGAAGGCTGCCGTCTCCTGACCCGGGCCGCGAAAGGCGGTGGTGATGACATGATCGACCTGCTCATCGGCGAAAAAGACCGGGTCGCTTTCCTCCAGGCGGCGGACGGCGTTCAGAATCACGGTCAGACCGCTTAGCCCCATGGCACCAAGGCCGCGCAGTAAATTGGCTGGAATTCCCGCATTACCAAAACCGCTGATCATGATCGTAGCGCCTACCGCTATGCCCGCCAGGGCCGCATCCAGGTCGTCAACGCGCTTGTCAATCAAGGCCGTTGCCCGCCATTTATCCGCTCGACAGCAATAGAGGCCGGTATTCGTCCGATCCGTCTTTCGCCACTATTCGGCGGCTTCTTCGGCGATCTCGACCCGCTGGCCATCAACGCGGATTTCGCCGAGCATATTATCGACCGTCAGATAGTGATCGAAATAGGTTAGGGTCGGCCGGGCGCCGAAGCGCTCCTCAATCCAGCCCCACCAATCGTCGTTGAACCAGGCTTCCGCCGCTTCCCGCGATACCCACAGGTAAATCCCGCCACCGCCGTCCTCGCCATTGAGAAAATCCTTGCGCAGCAAGCCCTTTACATGCCGGTATTGCGGTGCGCTCCTAGAAGCGCCGGCAATCGAGGCAGCCTTGTCCGGCTTGGCTGTGCTGCGGGGAATTTGTACAATCGTGATGACCATGATGTGCGTCCTCTAATCTGACCAGGGCAACTATCAATTAATCAATGTCACCACAACGACTTATTTGGGTGATTCAAGTAATTAGTACAATTGCCTTATTTTTAAGGATCCGAGCCTATTTAGGTTAAAATCATGTTAATTTAATACGATCTTAGCAGATTTGACCAGATGTGCGCAGAGTTCAGCCGACAACCTTGATATGTGTATCTTTTTTCAGGATCTCGCCCTCGCCGAAGGTGTAGACATCCACCCCCAACCAGTCCTATTTCTCGCCGCTTTTCAAGGTGGCCTGGCGGTGCCATTCCGTATAGGCCTTGTCGCCAGCGACACGGGCATCAAGCTTTTCCCATTGCACCTCTTCGGTGATGTCGAAGAGATTATCAAAATAGCATCTGATCTCGTCATGCCCCTGATAGCAGGTGCCGAACGGATCGGGCCCAACGGCATCCACGAAGGCGCCCTCCTTGGCGAAATAACCGACCATGGCGCTGACATCGTGGCGGGCAAAGGCGCCGCCGATTTCTTCCAATAGGGCGAATGTTTCCTGTTCCGTCATAACCTCACCTCTTTCGTTTTGCCTTGGCTGCCACTCCAACTCACATTGCGGGAACCGCGCTACAGCGCCCGGCGGACTTTCGCGAAGACCTCTTCCGCCATCAGCTGAAAGGTATCCAGCACCTGGGCCTGGGGCATGCCGACACCCTGCACGCTCATGATAATATGGTTGACGCCCAGAACCCGGTGGTAGTGCAGCATCTCCTCGGCTACTTCGTCGGGGTCGCCGACGATGAAGCGGTCCCGGGCCAGATCCTCGTAATCCATGCTGAGGTCCTGGTCGCCTTTCGCCATCGCCTTGTCCTGACCCCAGGTCTTGTACAGATCATACTGCGCCTTGATATATGGCGCAGCGATCTTGATCGCCTGGTCATGGCTAGGCGCGCAGAACACTTCGCGGCGGATCGGCAGTTCAGCCGGGAAAGGCCGGCCCAGCTTGTCCAACTCGACCCGGTACAGATCCATTTGCCGAGATAAGGTCGGCAGATTTTGATGTGGATTGAGGTACCAACAATCGCCCAGGCGGGCCGCGCGCCGGACCGCGTTGTCCGCATTGGCGCCGATCCAGATCGGCGGATGAGGTCTTTGCACCAGGGGCAGGGAGACCACGGCTTCATCAAGCTCGAAACGGGAGCCTTTCATGGAAACCTTTTCCTCCGCCCAGAGCCGCTTTATCGCCTCCAGATTTTCTTCGAAGCGGGCCACGCCCTCGCCCTTCTTGATGCCGAAACCCTTGTATTCCACGTCCCGGTAACCGAGGGCGCAGCCGAAGATCACCCTACCCCCCGACATAACGTCCATGGCTGCGAAATTTTCCGCGACCTCCAGCGGATTGTGCAGAGACAACAGGACGATGCCGGCGTTTAGGCGCACGTTGGGTGCCTCGGCCATAACCCGGCACAGGTAGGGCACCTGCATGAATTCGCGGTGGGGAAAGGTGGAAAAATGAGATCCCGTGGTAATCGAGTCGTATCCCAGCTTGTCCAACACGCGGGCCTGTTCCATGAGCTCGTCGAAATGCGCCGACATATCATCGCCCCATTCAAAAACCCCGCGCTGCATGACGCCGAATTGCATTGTCGCACTCATGAGATTAGCTTTCCTACGCGTTCGATATTGGCCAGTACCTCGCCCTGATCCAGTCCGGGCCATTGCATGCGCATGAGGAAATGATCGCTGCCGGTTTCCTCGGCGCATTGCTGCAGTTGATCGCGGACCTCCGTCGCGTCACCGACCAGAAAATGCGCAGCGGCGAAGTCATCAAATGCGGTTTCAAAATCGCCGGCGGAGGCGCCTTCCTGGCCCCAGGCGGCATAGGCGGAATATTTCGCCAACAATGGCCCGCGCGATATTTCTCGCGCATGGGCGCCGTTGCGGCCAATGAAGCATTCGCGCACGATGGGGCATTTGACGCCGTCGTCCAGGCCGGCCTGGCGCCGTTCCTTGCGGAACATGTCTATGCATTCGTTCAGTCGCCCAAATGACATGGTTGGCGCCACCAGCCAGGCATCGGCCAGGCGGGCCGCGCGCCGGACCGCACCGTCGACATCGCCACCCAACCAGATCGGTGGGCGCGGCTGTTGTTGCGGGCGTACGCCGGGGCGGGCATCGGTCAGCTGGTAATAGCGGCCATCGTGGTTGACGCAGTCCTCGGTCCAAAGCCGCTTGATCACTTCCAAGCCTTCCGTCAGGCGGCCGACGCGGTTCTTGATATCCACTCCCATGGCCTGGAACTCTTCCCCGCGATAGCCCAGTCCCACCGCCAGGACATAGTTGCCGTCACATAGCCAGTCGATGGTGGCGCCTTCCTCGGCCGCCAGCACCGGGTTCATCATGGACAACAGCAAGACGCCCGGGCCGATCTGCATGCCGGCGGCGTCCTCGGCCAGGTGGCCCAGCAGCGGGTTGGTCTGGAACATGCCCATGGGCCCACTAACCACATGCTGACCCAGCAGTAGNGAAGAGAAGCCGTTCTTTTGNGCCGCCCGGACCTGCTGACGCAGATGCGCCAGGACCACCTTGGGGTTTTCATCCGCCTGCCATTGCGATGCAGTAAACATGCCGATGCGCATTCCGTCCTCCATTCTGCACCATGGATCCTGCAGCCATGGTACACTCGTGGACGCATTCAGCGAGAGATTTTATGGGAGGCATGGCATGAAAGCGGGGTTTATCGGCACGGGCAGTATCGGCGCGCCCCTGGCCGGCAACATTCTGGATCAGGAAAAATCACTGGTTGTCTTTGACGTCAACCCAGAGGCAACCAGGGGCTTGGCCGAAAAGCAGGCCAGCGTCGCCCAATCTCCGGCGCAGGTTGCCGATCAGGCCGAAGTGGTTTTCGCCTGCATGCCCAGCATCGAAAGTTTTCGTGCCGTAGTTTCCGGCGCCGATGGCGTGCTGGCGGGTGATAAAATGGCCACATTTGTCAATTTGGGGACCATGGGCACGGAGGCGGTGGGCGAGATCGAGGCGGCATTGTCGGCCAAGGGCATCGATATGCTGGACTCGCCGATCACCGGCGGTGTGCAGCGGGCCAAGGCTGGCGATATCACGGTTGTTTCCTCTGGCCCACAAGAGGTCTTTGACCGGGTTGAGCCGTTGCTGCAATCTTTTGCCCGCGACATCCATTACGTGGGCGGGAAGATCGGTCAGGCGCAGCTGGTCAAGATCGCCAACAATATTATGTCGTTCACCAATCTGGTGATCGCGTCCGAGGCCATGGTGATGGCGGCGAAAGGCGGCGTTGATTCGGAAAAGGCCCTGGCTGTTTTCAATGCGGGCTCCGGCCAGAACAGGGCCACCCTATTGACCATGCCCAATTTCATCCTGAAGCACGACGCCAACATGGAAGCGCCCATGCACATCATTGAAAAGGATGCAATGCTGTGGCGCATGGAGGCCGAGCGCCTGGACGTTCCACAAAACGTTGCCGCCGCCACCTATCAGACCCTGCGTCAGGCCCTGGCCATGGGCCTGCATGACGGTGACTTGAGCGACATTGTCCAGGTGGTGGAGCGCGCCGCAGATTTTAAACTGCCCAAGACCCGCGGCTAGGTCCTAGTGTCCTGATCCCTATTCCACCCGCGCCCTTGCCGTTGTTTTCAAGACGACCTGTTTTTGCCGCCCATTCGTCCGCAACTTTGGTATTCGCCCCTGTAGGTACCGGGCGCCTATGGGCGCCGGGCGCGCTTGCCGCTGTAGGCGAACCAGCGGACTTTGTGCTTCGTTGCCGGCTTTCCCTTGCTTGTCGCCAGGACCTCCCCATTCGGGGCAATGATCTGCAACACTTCCTCGTCTCCCGGCTGCAGACCAAAAATCATCACCCAGAACACCAGGTTGCGGGCGTGCGGTCCAGCCGGTCATGGCGATGACGGCCCGCAATAACCTGCTTGAGGCTGGGCACCTGGTCCCCGAAGCCGGAGGCAAGAACGCCGCTAGGACGATAGGCAAGTTCCGCCAGAAGCGCCGGCTGCCACAGCGGCCTGCCCGTGACGCCGCAGCCGGCTTTGACCCTGGCACCAAGAAACGGATCGACCACCGCGCCGCGACACCTAACGCTTAAATGCAGATGCGGAAATTCGGCTTTGCCGGAAAGCCCAATTGTGCCCAACGCTTGTCCGCGCTTTACCTTCTCATCTTTTTGCACCCGGAGGCTGCCTTGGCGCAGATGGCAATACTGGGTCTGCCAGCCGCCGCCGTGGTCTATGAGGACGCCCTTACCGCACTCGCGGCGCTTGACCCGCGCCAGCTCATGGACGCCGGGACATGGTCAACCTAGTTTTGGATGGTGCAGACGGCGCCGATCTCGCAATCCACAGGCTGTGACAGGCGAAAGTCCGATACCTCGGCCACGGCTGTTTACCATGTCATCAAGGAAGCAAGCGCCGCGCCGATACCCGGCACGAGCGAATGCCGCAATTGCGTGGCGAGTGCCATGAGGACCGTTGTCATGTACGGGATATATTAGATCACGCCATCCTCGTACAGGGCGGTGATTTCGCTTTCATCCATATCCAGCCAGCCACCCAGGATTTCGCCAGTATGCTGGCCCAGCGTTGGCACATCCCGGTAGGTTTCGACCGGGGTATCCGTCAGGTGGATCGGGTTGCCTTGGGTTTTGACCGTGCCCAGGGTGGGGTGTTCGATGTCGATGATCTGGCCTCGGTGTTTGACCTGCGGGTTATCCATCACATCCGCCACAGTGGCCATGCGGGCACAGGGAATTTCCGCCGCCACCAACCGCTCCAAAAGCCAGTCCCGGTCGTGGCGCAGGAACCAGCCGGCNACGGTCTCATCCACCAGATCAGCATTNGCCAGNCGGTCGGNTGGCGTCGCGAAACGCNGATCTTCCAGNATCTNCTCCTCACCCAGNANCTTGACCAGGGCNTTGAAATGCTTCACCCCCGCCGACATTAGATGGATGCGCTGGCCATCNCGGGTGCGAAATGTATTGGCCGGCGCGCTATAGCGGTCGCGGTTGCCCATGCGGCCCATCACGCTGCCGTCGCGGTGATGTTCGGCCACCGCCGTCATCAGAAAGGACATGGCGGTATCCAGCAGCGGCACATCGACGACCTGGCCGCGTCCCGTGCGTTCGCGCGCATGCAGCGCGGCCATCACCCCCATGGCGGCATTGGCACCGGTGGAATAGTCGATGACGATGGAACCGAACATGGTCTCTTCGCCATCCTTGGCGCCAGTCAGATGCATCAGGCCGCCTTCCGCCTGGGCGATGGCGTCAAAGGCCGGGCGCTTGGCCCAGGGGCCGTCCTGACCGAAGCCGGAGATGCGGGCCATCACCAGGCGCGGGTTTAGGGCAGAAGCCTGCTCCCAGCCAAAACCCATGGCCTCCATGGTGCCCGGGCGGAAATTTTCCACCAGGACATCCGCCTGAGGGATCAGCGCGGCCAGAATCTCCTTGCCCTTGTCGCTGCGCAGATCGAGGGTGATGGAACGTTTGTTGCGGTTGTACATCAGCATATACAGCCGGTCATCGCCGGTGGCCGCGCCCGGGCCACGCATGACATCGCCGACCTCGGGTTTTTCGATTTTGACCACATCAGCGCCGAAATCGCCCAATATCTGAGCGCAATAAGGCCCGGCAACATAGCGGGCCATGTCGAGCACCTTTATTCCTTCAAGCGCGCGCGTCATGCGGCGTCCCCTCCAATTGTCATGATTTCGTTCGTTTGTATACCGAACCGAAGACGAAGCCCAGATAATGCTATTGTTGAACGGTATCGGCGGCAGCAGTGACGATCCGTTCAAAGATTGCCAGGACTTCAGCCTGGGTTTCCACCAGCCGCCTTTGCAGCTGTTCCAGATCGGTCGCCTCAGAAATTCGCAACACCGCGTTCACCATCCCCCGTGGGGCCTCTCCTGGATCGAACTCACCCTCGACCGAAACCCGGAACAGAGCCATCAAGTCGCGGTAAAGCCCAGATGCCGTGATAAGGCTGTCGACATCGGGCTGGGATAGATGCCCGGCCCGGGCCAAGTTTGACAAGGCCGCGCACATGTTCGGATTCAGAACCTTCGGCGTATCCGCAGCATGGGACAACTGCAGGAACTGGGCAATGAATTCAATGTCCAGCAGGCCGCCCCGGACCATCTTCATTTCCCATGGATTNTCACTGCCGCGCTGCCGGATCAGNCGCTGCCGCATGGCCGCCACATCCTCCNCCGTGCGCTCGCGGCCACGGGGNCGGCAAAGCACCTCGGNCATGGTTTCCCGGACCCGCGCGGCCAGTTCNNCCTCGCCCGCGACGACCCGTGCCCGGGTCAGGGCCATATGCTCCCAGGTCCAGGCATCGTTGCGTTGATAATCGGCAAAGCCATTGAACCGCGTGGCCACCGGCCCCGAGTTGCCCGAGGGGCGCAGACGCATGTCCACTTCGTACAATTTACCTTCCGCCGTCGGCACGGTCAGGGCGTTGATCAGACGTTGGCTGAGGCGGGTGAAATATTGCTGCGCGGGCAGGGATCTGGCGCCATCAGAAACACTGTCGTCGTCGGGATAGTCGTAGACAAAGATCAGGTCCAGATCGGATTCCCCGGTCATCTCGCGGCTGCCGAATTTGCCCATGGCCAGGATTACCATGGCGCCGCCATCTATCACGCCATGGCGTTCAGCATCCGCAAAGGCGTCCCATACAGCGGGCAGCAGAGAAACCAGGGCCGCCTCAGCCAAATCCGCATAGCCGGCCCCTGAACGGTCCGCGTCAATGGTTGCGCCGAGGATCTGTACGCCGATCTGGAATTTATGCTCCTTCACCCGGAGCCGGGTCAAATCTAGAACGTCCTGCAAATCCAACGCAGCACGCATTTCCTCGGCGAACTCCTGGCGCAGGGCCGTCAAGGCCGGGGGGGCGGCAAGGAATTCGGCGGAGGTCATGGCATCAACAACGCTGGTGTTCTCAGCCAGGTAATTCGCCAAACGCGGGGCACTGCCCATGATTTCTGCCATTAGTTCGAGCAATTGCGGCCGCGCCAGCAACATCGAGAACAATTGCACGCCGGTGGGCAAATTGGACAAGAAGCGGTCAAACCGGCCGAGGGCGGCGTTTGGATTTGCGGTACCAGCGATCGCCTGTAACAGGTCCGGCATCAGGGTCGCCAGCAATTCTTGCGCCCGGGTCGACCGCAGGGCCCGATAACGGCCATGAAACCAGCCACGCACCGTGGCGGAGGCGCCCCGAGCGCCCTCGAAACCCATGGCGGTCAGCTTTTCCAAGGTCTCGGACTCATCGTCGGTTCCGGAAAATATCAAATTATCCATCCGCGCTGGATCCGGCGGCGCCTTGAACAAGATGCCGTGGTGGTGGTGCACACGCGCCAAATAGTGCAGCAATTCGGTCCGAAAGACCGCCGTGCCGGCCTTGCCCTGGGGGTGCCCCATGAAGCACGCCAGATGGGCCACGCCTTCGGTGGTGCGCGGCATGCTCTGGGTTTGTTCGTCCGCGATCATTTGCAGGCGGTGTTCCAGTCGGCGGAGATAGTCGTAGGCCTCAGACAATTCATCGGACACCGCGCCGTCGATCCAGCCGCCCTGGGCCAAGGCTTCCAATGCGTCCTTGGTAGCTGGCCGCCGCAGGGCGGGCTCCCGGCCACCGGCGATCAACTGCTGAGTTTGCGCAAAGAATTCAATATCGCGGATGCCGCCGCGGCCTGTTTTGATGTTATGGCCCTCGACATTCGTGGCCACGCCTTCGNCTTCACCCGCGTGACTATGAATTTTCTGCATTATGGAATGGACATCGGCGATAGCGGCATAATCCAGATTGCGGCGCCATATGAAGGGCTGCAGGCGCTGCAGAAACGCCGCGCCCGCGGCCAGGTCGCCGGCCACGGCGCGGGCCTTGATCATCGCGGCCCGTTCCCAATTCTGGCCAAGGCTTTCGTAATACTGTTCCGCCGCGCGCATGGAGACGACAACTGGCGTCACGCCGGGATCAGGGCGCAGGCGCAGATCCGTGCGTAAGACATAGCCGTCGCCGGTCGGCTCCTGCAACATTTTCACCAGGGCCTGAACCAGCCGGATAAAGCAGTCCTGGGCCGACCGTTTGCCGATATAGGGCGCCGCCTCTGAATCGAAGAGGGCGATCAGGTCCACATCCGAGGAATAATTCAGCTCATTCGCGCCCAGCTTACCCATGCCCAAGATCACCAGACCGCTACCGTGTTCGATATCGGGGCCTATTTCCAGATTCAATTCACCGCGCCGGGCGGCATCGCGCAACAGCCAGCGCACCGCGCCGCCAATCGCGGCATCGGCGAATTCGGATAGGGCGGAGGTGATCTGTTGCAAATCCCAGACCCCGCCCACATCAGCCAAGGCAATCAGAATTGCCGCCCGGCGGCGGGCCAGACGCAACCGCGCCATGGCTGCCTCCATGACCTCGTCAGCTTCCAGTCCTTGCGCTAAATCCGCCAGCAAGCCGGCAAAAGCATGCTTATGATCGTCGGTAAAAAGCTGCGGCAGATAAGTAATGTCGGACAACGCCACCCGGCTTAGAAACGGGCTGTTGCCAAAGAGCGCCGACAGCAAGGCCACCGTGGCCTGGTCCTGCCAAAGCACGGCCAATACCTCTTGCGCCGCGTGGTCATCCAATGCCGCCGCCACTTGTTGCAAGTCCGCCAAGACCGCCGCCGCCCGGTTCTCGTCAAACGCGGTGGCGGTGATATGGGCAGGATTGGGAAAGCCTTGTCTCGGCATTGCACCCACATACTGAAAAACGGCATCAGG
The DNA here is from genome assembly GCA_002731375.1 of Rhodospirillaceae bacterium. Lineage (GTDB taxonomy): Bacteria > Pseudomonadota > Alphaproteobacteria. The sequence goes on from PCBT01000055.1 coordinate 10,328, forward strand.
CGCACGGCAATATGCACGGCGCGCCCGATTTCTATATAGCCGTCCTTGTGTGCCTGGGCAATCTTGCGCGCTACCCCAGCAGTCCGCAGTCAAGCGGGTCACCGCCCCGCTCCTACAGTGATGCGCGTATTTTGCCCAGGGCCTGGCATTTGATCTGGCGCACCCGTTCCTTGGAAATACCAAGCTCGCGGCAAGTGGTTCCAAGGTCATGCCGTCTTTACGCAAACGGTGCTGGCGGATAATGATCTGTTCCCGATCAATCAGTTGGGACAAAACATCATTTAGCCATTGGACACGGATTTGCGCATCGAAGCTGCCATGTACGGCCTTCTCGGGGCCAGGATGATCGTCCACCAACAGGTCCTGCCATTTGCTCTCCCCCTCGCCGGAGACTTCGGCGTTCAAGGGCCTGTTGGCACCCGATATACAGCTTTCCATGGCGAGAACATCTGCAACGGGCCCTTTTAGGGCCTTGGCGATTTTCCGATAGCCCTTGTTGGTTAAAGGGCCGTCTGGACGATCGCCCAATTGCGCCCGCAAACCGCGGATATTGAAAAACAGGGATTTCTGCGCCGCCGTGGTGCCGGTCCACACAATCGACCAATTGCGCAGAAATTAATCCTGAATGGCGGCCCGGATCCACCAACTGGCATAGGCCGAAAAGCGCACCTCCCGATCGGGATCAAAGCGCTCGGCGGCCTGCATCAGGCCTATCGAGCCCTCCTGTACCAGGTCTCCCATGAGCAGAGGTCACGCCAGCGATAGGCCAGAGCGCGCGCTTCCTCACGCTCCAACAAAGGTACCTTCATCGCCTGATTTATGAATTGCCGCCCGCCTTTTGTGCCTGAACCGTATCAACATGCGGCATCTCAAAACCTTTTCCAAACGGTTTACGCCGGCTCAAATGCGCATTTATATAGTCAAAACTTCACAAATTTCTCTACTTTATAACTTATTTATATCATAGTTTACTTGCAATGGTAATAAGAATTAGTATTATTGTAATATTGAAATTATCAATATAATATACTAATGAATGCAATGGGTTAGCGTGTCCATTACGAAAAAAGCCTAGCGTCAAATGACACCAGACCCCAAAATATATGGACGTTATGGAGAAAAAGCCGGTCTATTCAGCGGGATTCAGAACCCCATCCAGGCGTTCCGTAGCCTTTTCTTCGTCCAAGCCTTCGACGGCAGCCAACTCGCGGACCAGACGCTCCATGGCCGCCTCATAAATTTGCCGTTCGCTATAGGATTGTTCAGGCTGTCCTTCACCGCGATATAAATCACGAATGACCTCGGCAATCGATACGGGGTCGCCAGAATTAATCTTGGCCTCATACTCTTGTGCCCGCCGGCTCCACATGGTGCGTTTGACCCGGGCTCTCCCCTTCAGGGTGGTCATTGCCGTTTTCATTTTATCGGCACTGGCCAAGGCGCGCATGCCGCTGGCTTCGGCCTTGTTGATNGGCACCCGCAGGGTCATCTTTTCCNTGTCNAAATTGACGACNAANAGTTTTAGCAGCGTGCCCGCGACTTCCTGTTCCTCGATACCCGTGATCTGGCCAACACCATGGGTTGGATAGACAACAAATTCGTCTATGGCAAAGCCATTGGTGCGCTTCGCCTTGGTGGCTTTCTTTTTCGTCTTGGTCGCCATATTGCCGTCTCGTTCCAGTATCTAATTAAATTCAGGTGGCATGGCCTTTTCAGCCGCTTTGAAAGCCGCGCCGGAAAATCCGTCGGATTTTCAAGGCATAGCACAACAACCGCTAAAAATGAAGGCAATCCGGCTGCAATCAAGCACACCAACAGCGTCGGCGCACCCGGTCAAGAAACCGTGGCGCACCGACGGATATCGCTGGCAATCGGAGCCTGCTCGAGGACCGGCCCAAAATTCGCTCAGGACCCTTGGCCGGGCTCCGCGCTGAAGAATTTGTCGAACTTGTCCGGGGTGTCCTTGTATTCTTCGCCGTCCGCGGGTGGCTCGCCCTTCTGCGTGATATTCGGCCATTTCTCCGAATACTCACGGTTAATTTCCACCCACTTCTCGGTATCGTCCTCGGTATCAGGCAAAATCGCCTCGACCGGGCACTCCGGCTCGCAGACACCGCAATCGATGCATTCATCAGGGTGGATCACCAACATGTTCTCGCCCTCATAGAAGCAGTCCACCGGACAGACTTCGATGCAATCCATATACTTACACTTAATACAGGCGTCGACGACGACGTACGTCATTCCTTAATCTCCCAACATAGAATAGTCGTCCGGCAGGGCCGGCTGGTTCACCAAGAAGGCATTTCAATACTATGGTCCGGTCGAGCCTAAAGCATATTAATTCTTAATGCCCAGACTCTTTTAGGATAGAACAATTCAAGATTGTTCCAGCCGCGCAAGGACCCGTTTCCGAGCCTCGCCCCGTTCCCTATCAGAGACATAAAGCAAGCCGCCCAGGCGACGCAACAGATTTGCTTCATGATCGTGTAATTCACCGTCCGCATAGGCCACTTCCCATGCCATTTCAATCAATTCAATGCGCTCTTCCGGCAAATAGCGGTCCTTGATCACACGGGTAAAACCAAGCAGTTGGTTGGCTTCCCCTTGCTCGGCCACCGCCAAATCGTGCAAATTTTGCGCTTCCACGTCATTCAGGCCAAAACGCTGCCGCAGAATTGTATCGATGGCGGCCTGTTCGGCATCGACATAGTGACCGTCCAGGCTGGCCGCCTCAACCAGCAGGGCGGCTGCCGCCAATTGCAGTTCGTCATGACTATGCCGGCCCGCCTCGGCTTTGTCAGTGGCGGGCTTGCCTGAAAATAGCGCCTTGATTCGATTTATCATACCGCTGCCTAACACGCCGCCATGACTACTTTCAAGCCGCATCAACGAGACAATTCGTCGCCCTTATGCTTTGCCGCCCAGGCCGGCTCAGTTTACCATTTCGCCATGAACAAGAAACAGTACACCGGCATTTTTTCACTAGCTCGGCGTGACACATTGGAGAGCGCCGGCTATCAGGTCGGCGGCAGCAGCGATCTCGGCAAGGACTACGTCCTGAACTTTCAATTCTCCGGGCAAAGTCAGCGAAGTAGCGGCCGCTCTCGTCTTGAACTGCGCGGAGACAGCAGCAGCGGCCGTCAGTTATCAGTCGCCATCGAGGATGCCCCGCGCAATCGGCTTTGGCGGGCCCGCATCGATTTGCGTGCCAGCAAGGCCGATGACATCGCCTTGGCCGATACCGTCATGCCAGCTCTGATCGCCAAACTTGGCTGCACNGTCTATGCCCTGCGGGTGCCGTAGGCGCCGGTCACCGGTCCTGTAGCCTATCCACGGCGCGACGTTCGCGTTTAGTCGGGCGGCCTGCGCCAGCGTCGCGCACACCCGCGGCCCGCTCACGGGCCTCGGCCATGGCCTTGCGCCGGCCGGCCTCNGCCTCTTCCGGCGGCGCCAGGTCTTCGTACAAGGCCTGGGCTTCGGGCGCGGGGCCCCGGCGGTTGCCTATATCNAGTATTCTGACGACCCGGATGTGATGGCCGCGGGGAAAGGTCAACACGTCGTCAACCTTGACCGTTACCGAGGCCTTGGAGGCGATTTGGCCGTTGATGCGAACCTTGCGGTTACTGCACGCCTTGCCGGCCAATGTACGGCTTTTGAAAAACCGCGAGAACCAAAGCCATTTGTCCAGACGTTGCACATCGGTCATGGCCTATGACCGCCGGAATAGCTGGCGCAGATCTGCAAGGGCGGTAACCTTGGTGACTTCCGGCGCCGCGCCTTGCTGCGTGCCCCGCCGCTTGGCGGGCCGGTTTTGTTGTTGCAGCTGCTTTTTGTTTTTGCCATGGCGGAAGCGATAGCACCGCGTCTCGATAGGGCCCTTGCCGCCATAGCCAAGCTCCCGTAGCACCAGATCCAGGCCTTCCCGGCCCTGACCCAAAAGGGACAGCATCTCGTGACTGGCCTGAAATGTCCCGGCCTTGCCGGCGACATGGGCCAGCCGCGCCAAGCGGTCAAAAATATCCACCCGCACCGCGATATCGCGGACCGGCCGAAAACCGGTGGCGGCCAGATAGTTCCGCCGCTGCGCATCGTCCGTAAGCGCCACCGCGACCCGGCCCGGATCAGGCAAGGCGGGATGCACCAGGACGGCATTATCCAGACGCCACAGACGGGCCCGGGTCAACAAGCGGGCCGGGCGCAGCAGGGCGGGCAGAAAGACATCCCGATAACCCAGGCGCACACCCAGGCGCTGTAACTTGGCCCGGTCGCCCTGTGACATATCAACGACCAGATCGGCCACCACGGCCCGGGGCAGAATACCCAGGGCCTCGACCAATTGATAACTCAGACCACGGGCCGGGCCTTCGAAGGCAGTGGCGGACAATTTTTGCAATGGCGCCAGGGAGGTAGCGACATGCGCCCGCAGCCATGTTTGCAAATGATGCCGGGCCCGTTCGCGCAAGGGTCCGTCCAGATGGTCAAAAGGCAACAGTTCCACCGCTGGCTCCAGGCATTGGCCGCCGGCGCCGACCATTGCCACCGGCGCGCCCTCCCACCACAGCATCGCGTCATCCTGCCAGCTGACGGCGTTACGCTCCGCCATCGCCAGCTTGGCGGCCCGGCGAGAAATCTCGCGGCTCAAGACACGGTTGGCAGCGGTGCGCAGGGCGCGGCCTTCGGTCACGTCGGCGGCGGCATCGGGTTCATACTTCAAGCCCCGCAGACGGCCCACATACTGCCCCTCGACCAANACCTCGCCNTCACCAGTGACGGCGGCCAACAGATCGCGGCGTTCCTTCANACCCCGAACCAACGCGGTCGTGCGCCGGTCCACGAAGCGTTGGGTAAGGGCGNCGTGCAGCGCGTCCGATAAGGCATCNTCGACACNGCGCGTGCGTTCCTGCCAGTNGNCGGCATCATCCAGCCATTCCGCCTGGTGCGAGATATAGGTCCAGGTCCGGACATGGGCAATNCGCCCGGCCAGGGTGTCGATATCACCNTCGNTCCGGTCNANACGGCGCATGTGGCGGTCGATCCAATCGGCCGGGATTTTACCCTCGCCCATGCCACCCGCCGCCGAGACGAAACGGAAAACCCGGTTCAACATGCGATGATGGGCTTCCGGCATGGTCTTGGCGAAATCGGGAATGCGGCAGACATCCCACAATTGACGCACCATGGCCGGNCTGCGNACCGCATCGCGGATGGTGCCATCNCTCATCAAGGCAGCCAGGGCCAGACTGTCATCGGCCTCCACCACCAGGGCCAGATCATCACGCGGCGGGGCTTGGCGCAGGCTAGCCAGCAGGGCGGCGGGGGATTGGAATTCCAGCCAGGAATTACGCCAATGCAAACGGCGCTCGGCGGGGAAACGGTGGTTCTCCACCAGCTCCACCATTTCATCGCTCATGGGGACGGCAGCCGCCGTGGTGCCAAAGGTGCCGGCATTCATGTGCCGGCCCGCCCGGCCCGCAATCTGCCCGACTTCCGCCGGACGCAATTCCCGATGGCCCAGGCCGTCGAACTTGCGCTGAGCGGCAAAGGCGACATGGTCAACATCCATGTTCAGGCCCATGCCGATGGCATCGGTGGCGATCAAATAGTCGACCTCGCCAGCCTGATACAAAGCCGCCTGGGCATTGCGGGTGCGCGGGCTGAGCGCACCCATTATCACAGCCGCGCCGCCGCGCTGACGGCGCATCAGTTCGGCCAGGGCGTACACATCAGCGGCAGAGAAGGCGACGATGGCGCTGCGGCGGGGCAGACGCGAGAGTTTCTTTTCACCGCCATACGACAGGATGGAAAAACGCGGCCGTTCGATGAATTCAGCTTCGGGCAGTAGGCGGCGGATAATCGGCTTCATGGTGTTAGAGCCGAGGAACATGGTCTCCTGCCTACCACGGGCATGCAGCAACCGGTCGGTGAAGACGTGGCCCCGTTCAGGATCGGCGCAGAGCTGTATTTCGTCCACCGCCAGGAAATCTGCCTGCCAAGTCAGGGGCATTGCCTCGACTGTGCAGACGAAATAACTGGGTCTGGTGGGTATGATTTTTTCTTCGCCCGTCACCAGGGCGACTGCGGCGGCGCCTTTTTGCGCCACCACGCGGTCATAGATTTCCCGCGCCAGCAGACGCAGAGGCAGGCCGATCACGCCGGTGCGGTGACCCAGCATCCGCTCCACCGCCAAATGGGTTTTGCCGGTGTTGGTCGGTCCCAGAACAGCCGTGACGCGGCCACTCTCTTGCTGTTCCCTGTACGCTTTCATCCTATATATAAGGGTCGGGTTTTAGGCCGCGAATTGCAAGCGTCTAGTAGCCTGCCGTCAGGGCACCTGGGCTGCGTGGATCGGAGGCGCCGAGAAAACCAGTGCCGTTGGCAAGGCGCATGACAGATTGCACGCTGCCCGCCGCCCGCGACGGTGTCGCCTGGTGGCTGCGCTGGCGAAGAATCGCCAAGGTATCGGGACCAAGGCCCCGCTCCACCCACAGTTTGTCAGGCAGCCACTGGTGATGGATGCGCGGGGCCGCAGTAGCCTCGGCGATGTTGAGATCATGGTCGATCACGTTGAGCAGAATTTGCAGCACCATGGTGATAATGCGGGAGCCGCCCGGACTACCCGTGGCAAGCAGCGGCTGGCCATCCTTGAAGACAATGGTTGGCGTCATGGAACTAAGCGGTCGTTTACCGCCCTGAATGGCATTGGCCTCGCCGCCCACCAGGCCAAAGGCGTTGGGCACGCCGGGTTTGGCCGAGAAATCATCCATTTCATTGTTTAGCAAGATACCGGTGCCAGGCGCGACAATGCCGGTGCCGAAGCTGAAATTTAGGGTGTAGGTATTGCTGACCACGTTGCCAGCACCATCCATCACGGAAAAATGTGTGGTCTCGTTGCTTTCGTATGGCGCCGGATCGCCATGGCTGATCTGCACCGAGGGCCGGGCCCGTCGCGGATCGATGCCGGCGGCTAAAGATTTCGCATAGGCCTTGGACGTCAGACCCTTAATTGGCACGGCCCAGAAATCCGGATCACCTAGATGTCGAGCCCGGTCGGCATAGACCAGTTTCATGGCCTCTGCCATGAGGTGCAGACCGTCGGCGCCGTTGTGGCCTAATTTCGCAAGAGGGAACAGCTCCAGCATGTTCAGCATCTGGATCAGATGCACGCCGCCCGATGACGGTGGCGGCATGGAGGCTATCTGATATCCGCGATAGCTACCGCGAACCGCTTGACGCCAAATAGGACGATATGCCGCCAGGTCCTTCATTGTGACAAGGCCGCCCTGGTGGGTCATTTCCGCTGTGATGGCCTTGGCGGTGTCGCCCGTATAGAAGTCCCGGCCAGCGGTGGCCGCGATCCGGCGTAGGCTATCCGCCAAGTCCTGTTGCACCAGGGTCTCGCCGGCCTGATGGAGGCCGCCGCCAGGCTTGTAGAAGATCGTCGCGCTGGCCGGCCATTTCGATAGCCGCTTTTGCCGCTTGGCCAGATTCCGGGCCAGGCTGGGGGTTACCGTCAGGCCTTGTTCCGCCAGGGTAATAGCCGGTTCCATGACAGCTGCCAGCGGCAGGCCGCCGAAGCGGCGATGGGCCTCGATTAGGCCGGCGACCGTGCCCGGCACGCCCACAGACTGATGAGAAAAGCGCGCCTTGGCTTTGTCCACATTGCCGGCCTGGTCCAGGTACAAATCACGGTGCGCCTTCGCGGGCGCCATCTCGCGGTAGTCCAGGGCCAGGGTCTCGCCGCTGGCCCCATGATGCAGCAGCATGAAACCGCCGCCGCCCAGATTGCCGGCGCGGGGCAGTGTTACGGCCAGGGTAAAGCCCACGGCCACGGCGGCATCGATGGCATTGCCGCCCCGGCGCAAGATATCCACGCCGACCCTGGTGGCGCGGGCTTCCTGGCTGGCCACCATGCCATTGGCGGCATGGACCGGATGATACCGGTCTTTGTTGGAGAGAATAGCCGTGCTCTGCGCCTGCACCGAAAGCGGACAGAGCAGCAGAAGCAGGCAGAGGCGGCGGTACGGCATTGGCCGGTAGCGGCCGCTAATCGCTGGCAATGGGTCGTGGAATGCCCATCAGGGAAAAGCCGTTATCCACGTTCATCACTTCGCCGGTGACGGCGCTGGACAGATCGGACAGCAGATACAGGCCGGAATTGCCGACCGCTTCTAGGTCAAGGCCATCGCGCAAAGGCGCATGTTCTGAGACGTATTTGTGTACATGACGGCCATCAGCGATCACCGCTCCGGCCAGGGTGCGCATGGGCCCGGCGGAAATGGCATTGATCCGGATATTGTCCTTGCCCAGATCCTCGGCCAAATAACGCACGGAGGTTTCCAGCGCCGCCTTGGCCACGCCCATGACGTTGTATGACGGCATGACCCGATGGGCGCCAAGAAAACTAAGCGTGACCATGGAGCCGCCATTGGGCATCAAGACCGAGGCCCGGCGCACCAGATCGGTGAAGGAGAAACATGAAATCGACAAGGTCTGAACGAAATTATCCCGTGTAGTGTCCACATAGCGACCGCTTAGTTCGGCGCGGTCCGAATAGGCGATGGCATGAACCAGAAAATCCAGGCCGCCCCAGCGTTCCTCAATCGCGGCGAATAGTGCATCCAGACTGCCGGCATCGGTGACGTCACAAGGCATCACAAGGTCGCAGTCCAGGGATTCCGCAATGGGTCCGACCCGCTTCAGGAAGCTTTTGGCCTGATAGGTCAGGGCCAGTTCGGCGCCGGCGCCATGCAGGGCTCTGGCGATACCGTAGGCAATAGAATGATCGTTGGCGATGCCAAGTACCAGGCCGCGCTTGCCGGCCATCAGCGTATTGTTGACGACTTCCGTCATGTCCTCCCCCTCACAATCGCGCTTTTCCTGGTGGTTTTTCCTACCGTGAATTAATCTGGCCGCTAGCCCTCGAACCGGTCAAAGACTAGGGTAGCGTTGGTGCCGCCGAAGCCAAAGCTGTTCGACATCACCGATTGCAGGCCGGCGTTTTCCATGCGCTCGCGGACCACGGGCACGTCCTCAAAAGCCGGATCGAGATTATCGATATTGGCCGAGGCGGAGATAAAATCTCCCTCCATCATCAACAGGGAATAGACCGCCTCGTTGACCCCGGCGGCGCCTTGCGCGTGGCCAGTCAGTGATTTGGTTGATGCGATGGGTGGCACCTCGTCGCCGAAAACCTCGAGCACGGCCCGCATTTCTGGCGGATCGCCCACCGGGGTGCCGGTGCCGTGGGCATTGATATAGCCGATCGGCTTCTTGGCCGTTGCCAGGGCCTGGCGCATGCTGCGAACTGCGCCGTCACCCGACGGCTGCACCATGTCGTGACCATCGGAGGTGGCGCCATAGCCGGACAACTCAGCATAGATTTTCGCCCCCCTGGCCTTGGCATGCTCCAATTCCTCCATCACCAGCAGGCCGCCGCCACCGGAAATAACAAAGCCGTCCCGGTCCACGTCATAAGGCCGCGAGGCGCGCTCGGGTGTATCGTTGAAGTTCGAGGACATCGCCCCCATGCCGTCGAACAGCACCGATAATGTCCAATGCAATTCCTCGCCACCACCGGCGAAGACGATGTCCTGTTTTCCGAACTGGATCTGTTCCGCCGCGTTGCCAATACAGTGCGCAGAGGTGGAACAGGCCGAGGCAATGGAATAGTTCAGGCCCTTGATCTTGAACTGGGTCGCCAGCACGGCCGAGGTGGTGGACGACATGCAGCGGGTGACCATGTAGGGTCCGACCCGCTTGGCGCCTTTTTCCCGCGCCGTGTCCGCGGCCCAGACCAGGTTCGAGGTCGATGCCCCGCCGGAGCCGACGATAATGCCCGTGCGCTCGTTCGAGATATCGGACTGTTCCAGCCCCGAATCAGCGATCGCCTGTTCCATGGCCAGATAGTTGAAGGCCGTGCCGTCGCCCATAAAGCGCAGCGCCTTGCGGTCGATATGTTCGGCCAGATCGATTTTCAGCGTACCCGCCACCTGGCTGCGGAACTTATATTCCGCATATTCCGGCGCCGCCACAATACCGGAGCGGCCGGCGTGCAGCGCCGCCGATACTTCTTCCTTGTTATTGCCAATCGAGGAGATGATCCCCAATCCGGTGACAACGACTCTACGCATGGCAACCCCTATAACTACGTTCCGTGACGTTTTGCGCCGGCTTGGCGGCGGAATTTCGATAAATAATCAAACAGGCCCTAGGTAAACAAAGCCACCCGTAAATCTTCGGCCTCATAGATCACTTCGCCGTCCGCCCTGGTGACCGCATCCGCCGTGGCCAGTACCAGACGGCGGTTGACCAGCCGTTTTATGTTGATCTCGAACGACACCAGCTTGACCGTTGGCAACACCATGTCAGTGAACTTGACTTTGCCGCAGCTCAACGCCCGGCCCTTGCCAGGCAGGCCGCTCCAGCCCACAAAAAAGCCCGTTAACTGCCACATGGCATCCAGTCCAAGACAGCCGGGCATAACCGGATCGGATTCGAAATGACAGTCGAAAAACCATAGGTCCGGCCTGATATCTAGCTCCGCCGTGGCCTGGCCCTTGTCAAAACTGCCGCCGTCCTTAGTGATCGACGTGATGCGGTCAAACATCAGCATCGGCGGTAGGGGCAGCCGTGCATTGCCCGGCCCGAACAGACGGCCATGGCCGCATTCCAACAAATCGTCCAGGTCATAGCTGGATTTCGGCTCAAAGGTGAAATTATCAGTCACGCGCTAGTACCATTCGCCCTTTATAAAACCCATCCATAAAACCCGTCTAAACATCCAGCCGTGAAAATGGCCATCTGAAACGTTTTCCGATCTGGGCAGTCTACCTGAAATCAGCCCCGCCACAAACCTAAACAACCGGATAAATAACGGACACGGCAAATATTACCCGATCAAGACAAAAATGACCGTTTATTGGCCGCCCTTGTCATTTATCACGATTACATTATGATATGGCGTATTGAGATCATGATGAAATCGCGTGCTGGTTAATGTTTCGCTAATATTTCATTGCATTTATTGGTGGATGGAATATATCGTGGATTATGGCAATTCGATGTTAATTTGGATGAGACCTAACCGCAGGATAACAGACCATGGCTGAATTGCGACCGAACGCCGATGCCATGAAGCGTTTGCGCGCGTTGGGATTGCGCCCGACACGGCAACGCATGGCCTTGGCACGCCTGTTGTTCGACCATGGCAACATGCATGTCACGGCGGAAACTCTTTATGACAGCGCTCAGGATGCCGACATCAAGGTCAGCTTAGCGACAGTCTACAACACCCTGCACCAATTCACTGCAGCGGGCCTGTTGCGTCAGGTGATCGTGGATCCCTCGCGCTGTTATTTCGACACCAATGTTGACGAGCATCATCATTTCTTTTTCGAGGAGACCGGCCAACTTGCCGATATTCCCGACGAACTTATCAGATCCATGGCACCGGGCGACCTGCCCCCTGGCACGAAGCTTTCCCGTATCGACATTGTCGTGCGGCTACGCGGCGCTGCCTAATTTAGGATCATTCTAAAAACGCTTGACGCAGACCCCGTTCTTTCCCTATTGATAGTTGGAGCGTGAATTGTCCAGCTGCGTTGATTGCGGCGGAGCCAGGGCGGAAATTCATCGTGAGGGACATACTTGTTTCTAATACGAAAATTGCGATTAGTGCTGAGGCACTGAATTATCTGATATTGTTTCTTGAGTATCGGAATAGGTGCCGACATGGGTCGTGAATGACAAATTGAAAACGACACTGAAGAGGAATGAAAATGTCGCTTAAGGGAACCAAGACCGAACAGAATTTAAAGGACGCCTTCGCCGGCGAAAGCCAAGCTAACCGGCGTTATCTGTATTTCGCGCAAAAGGCCGATGTCGAGGGTTACAACGATGTCGCCACTGTGTTCCGCTCCACCGCGGAAGGCGAGACCGGCCATGCCCATGGCCATCTTGAGTTCCTGGAAGAGACCGGCGATCCGGCGACGGGGGAGCCCATTGGCACCACCGCGCTGAACCTGAAGGCTGCCGTGGCCGGCGAGACCCACGAGTACACCGATATGTACCCTGGCATGACCCGGACCGCGCGGGAAGAAGGCTTCGACGAGATCGCAGATTGGTTCGAGACCCTGGCCAAGGCAGAAAAAAGCCACGCCGGCCGCTTTCAAAAAGCGCTTGATACGCTCGACGACTAGAGCTTCAAAATGCTACCAGAAAGGGGGCGCCGAACAGGTTCCCCCTTTCTTTTGGGTTCGGATATTTATTAGAATTATTCCAAACTAAGCGGTCGAGAGGTACTGGTTATGAGTAAGGAAGGCGGTCTGGAGGCCCCGACCCGTCATCCCATTCCCTGGACGGATTCGGATTTCCTCGACGACGGTAAGATCGACGCGGAACTGCGCCGGGTCTTTGATATCTGCCACGGCTGCCGGCGCTGCTTCAATCTGTGCGATTCCTTTCCCCGCCTGTTTGATCTGATCGACGATAGCCCGTCTGGCGAACTAGACACAATGCACTCCAGCGATTTCCAGCCCGTGCTGGATGCCTGCACATTTTGCGACATGTGCTACATGACCAAATGCCCCTATGTGCCGCCGCACGAATTCGACCTGGATTTTCCCCATTTGATGCTGCGCCACCGGGCCGCCGAACATGCCAAGGGCCAGGTTGGCTTTCAGCGCAAGCAGTTGGCCCGAACCGACCGCAACGGCAAATGGGCCGCCAAGGTTTCCGGCCTGGCCAACTGGGCCACGGCGGAGGGCAATCACGGTATGCGCAACATGCTGGGCGATCTGGCCGGCATTCACCCCGAGGCCGCCCTGCCGAAATATCACGGCAAGACCTTCGCGGACCGGGCCGGTGAAGTTCCCAGCCTGAACACATCCGTCCCCGGCCATGGCCGCAAGGCGGTGATTTATGCCACCTGTTTCGCCAACTACAACGAACCCGCCATGGGCGTGGCGGCCCGCTCGGTGTTGGCCCACAATGGCGTTGCCACCGAAGTGGTCTATCCATCCTGTTGCGGCATGCCGCTGTGGGAACAGGGCGATCTGCAAGCGGTGGCGGAGAACGCCCGCAAGGTAGCCGGCGAAATGGCAGGCTGGATCGACGGGGGGCATGACATCATCGCCCTGGTACCGTCCTGCGCCTTGATGCTGAAGACCGAATGGCCCTTGTTGCTGCCCAACGACGAAGCCGTACAACGCCTGGCCGCGAACACCTATGACATCACCGAATACATAGTCGCCCTGGCAAAGGAAGACGGCCTGGCGGATGGCCTGGCGCCCTTGGGCGGCAATATCACCCTGCACATGGCCTGTCATGCCCGCGCGCAAAACATGGGCCAGAAGGGCGCTGAGATGCTGCGCCTGATCCCGGAGACGCAGGTCACGGTGGTGGAGCGCTGTTCCGGCCACGGCGGTGCCTGGGGTATCATGAAGGATAATTTCGGGGTGGCGCTCAAGGTCGGCAAGCCCACCGCGCGGCAGGCGTTGAAGGCGGCCGCTGCCAAGGCGGACTGGGTTGTCTCGGAATGCCCACTGGCGGCGACGCACCTACGCCAAGGCATGGAGCAACTGGCGGATGAAGTACCGCGCACCGTGCCCCATCCCATCCTATTGCTGGCCCAGGCCTACGACTTGGCGGCGGACGAAAGCACCCCATCATGAGCGCCAAACACAGCATAAGCCGCGACGACATCATTCCGTTGGAGGTCTACGGCCCCGAGCGCCCGGAGCGGCGCCGCGCCGTCATCGCTTACAAGCGCCCCCGGCGCCTGGAGATTGGCCCCTTCGCGGCGTTCTATTTCGAGAACTACACCACCATGTTGTCGCAAATTCAGGAGATGCTGTGGATCGAAAAGGGTGGTGAAGAACAGCTGGCCGATGAACTGGCAGCGTACAACCCGCTTATCCCCCAGGGCGAGGAACTGGTCGCTACATTAATGTTCGAAATCGCCGACGAGACCCGCCGCGATGCTATCCTGTCCACCCTGGCCAGCATCGAAGGTATGGTCAGCCTGGAAGTCGCCGGCCAGAAAATCAGGGCGGTAGCGGACGTCGAGGACGGCATCGAACGCACACGCGCCGACGGCAAAACATCGTCGGTACATTTCTTGCACTTCCCGTTCCAGGCCGGGCAAATCGCCGCCTTTCGCCAACCCAACGCCCGCATCATCGCCGCTATCGAGCACCCTGCCTATGACTACATGGCCGCGCTGCCCGAAGCCACCCGCGAGGCCCTGGCCGGGGATTTTGATTAGACCATTTTGTGTCCCCCGCCCATGTGTGCCAGTCTTCGCGGCAACTGACGCAATCGCGGCGTTCACACAGCCGAGGGTTAAATGGCGAATTTTGTTCTTATTCATGGCTCGTTTCAGGGCAGCTGGGTTTGGCAGCCCACCACCAAACTACTGCGCCATGCAGGCCATACCGTGCATGCGCCGACCATGGATGGCTGTGCCGAGCGGCGCCATGGCCTGCATGGTGGCATCACGGCGGCGACCATGGCCCGGGAGATCGCCTATCTGTTGTTCTACGAAGATCTGGACGACGTCATTCTGGCGGCAACGTCGTCGGGCGGCATTGTCATGTCCAAGGTGGCCGAGATGGAGCCCGATAAAATCAAACGCCTGGTCTATATCGATGCCTTGGCACCGCAACCGGGCGAAACCGTCAAGGACATCGTCATCGTGGCGCCGAACCAGCCGCCCAACGACGAAACCGAATTCGCCGCCGGACCAAACCGCCAGGGCATGGCTGACCGCTTATTCGCCGATCTGGAACCGGCGCTAAAGGAATGGGCCCTGGACCGGGCCACCCTGCATCCAAAGGCCGGCAACGCCGCCGATCTGGACAAGTTCTGGGCTCAGCCCTGGCCGGCGACGGTGGTCTATTGCACCGGCAGCGTCAATCCATCCAAGGCGCACCAGCACCGCACCGCTGATAAGCTGAATGCCGATTGGATCGAACTGGACGCAGGCCATTACCCTATGTTGAGCCACCCAGATGAGATGACCCGGCTGCTCTTGGCGGAGGTAGCGAAGTAGCTACTCCGCCGCATCCGCCGCCGCGTTTGTATCCAGCCACTCGGGCCTGTCGCCGCCCAGCACCGGCGTGGGCCGGGTCCAATGGGGCGCGGTCTCTGACAGTTTCAGCACCGGGCCCACGTGGCGCAAGGGTCCATCGGCGGTCTGCGAGTTCATATGTATCGCCGCCAGTTCCGCCGCCGACAGATCCTTACCCGGTTCAACCGCGCCGGTCTTGCCCTGTTGATAGATGAACATGCCGGAGCGGCAAAGCGAGACCCGGACGTGATAACTGCCGCCTTTCCGCGCCCGCTGGGCCAGGACCAGCAGTACGCCGTAGGCGCCCAGATAGCCGGTGGTATAATCGCAGGCCGCCGCCGGCAACAGGGATGGCCGGTCCAAACCTTCGGTGCCGCCGTCATGGCAGATGCCGGTCATGGTCTGGGCCACCTGCTCCCAACCGGCACGGTGGCTGAACGGGCCGTCGGCGCCATAGCAGCTGATCGAGAGATAGACGATACCGGGACGGGTTTCTGCCAGCTCTTCCGGGCTGAAGCCCAAGCCCTGCAACATGCCGGGGCGGTAGCCTTGGGAGAAGACATCCGCCTCCTTGACCAGCGCCTTTAGCCGCGCCGCGTCATCCGTTTCCTTCAGGTTCAGGAAACAGCTGCGCTTGCCATGGTTGGTGTCCATGACATGTTCCTTGATCTGGGGCAGATGCTCCGCTGTTACCATCAGGACATCGGCGCCGTTCTCGGCTAGGGTCCGCGCCGCGATTGGGCCGGCCAGAATGCGGGTCAGATCAAGGGCGCGAATGCCGCTGAGGGGGCGGTCGCCTTCGGGGAAAGGTTCGGGGTCGCTGTCGCCAATTTTGAAGATCTCCACGATAGGCTTCCCCGAGAGAACCTGGCCATGGGGGGTCGCCAGCCATTCCTCGTTGGAGCGCACCATCCCGCCGCAGGTCCGCGCCTCGTCGATCGCCGCCTCCAAATCCAGCGCGTCCCATTTGGCCACTGCCGTCGAGACGGAAGCCGCGGTGGGTTCACAGCCAAGCAGCGCTAAATTCCGTTTCTGCAAATGCGGTAGGCCGAAATGGGGCAGTACCCAGCGCCCGTCCTTGGTGGGCCACGGCTGGGTGATTTCGAGCATCTTTTCATGCATCTTGTTGACGACCAGCTGGTAATTGCCGGCGGCATCGGGCTTTTCCATATAGAGGGAACTGCGCAGGGTCGCCGCCGCCCGCCGGACGTCAATCTCTACATTCTGTCGCCGCCCTGTTTTCATCTCCCAGATATCGGACACCGCGACGCCGATCCCGGCCAGCACCGAGGCGCAGGTCTCAGATATTTTGAAACGGCTGGAAAACACCGGGTCCGCACCCGTGATCGTAACCTCTCCATCTCCAGGCGTTTTGGGGGGCAGGCCCTCGCCTCGAATATCCATGACTTCTTCAAATGATGTTTTCACGCCCACGCCCTTTCAGGTCTGTCGCCAAAGAACAATACGGATTAAGACTTCCGTCCGTATAGGGATAGTTCCACCGCCTCGAACTCCACCTCACCGCTGAAATCTTCGTCTTCCATGAAGGCGGCNGTGGCGTTGTTGGCACGCAGCATTTTGCCTTCGGGACCACGGGGCAGGTCATCGGTGGGGCCGTATTCGGCTTCCAGCCTGGCGACCTCCGCCTGGTTCAGCTTCGTCAACTTGCACGGCGCGCCCTTCATATGGGGCACGCCCTGTTCCCGATCGATCAGGTCCGGGGCTTCGTCCTCCGTTATCAAGGCATCGGCGAAGGACCACATGCCGGACATATTTTCCAGTCCCGGCCTAGATTCCGGTTTCCACCAACCGTGCGGCACCCGCACCAGACCCTTGGGCATGGACGTTCGCACGAAAACCCGTCCCAGCATGGCGCCGGTCCGCGTCTCCACGCGGGCCCATTCGCCCTTGCCCAGAGCCAGCTCCTTGGCATCACCGGGGCTGATGAACAGAGTTGGGTCCTGGGCCCGGCGGCGCAGCTCCGGCACATGGCGGTGGCCCGTACGGTAGTACTCGTCATCNGGCAGGCCGATGAACATGGCCATGGGATAATCCCCGTCCGGCGTGGCGGCCTCACGGTAGTAGGGGAGGGGATCAAAGCCCAGATCATCAAGCACGAATGACGACAACTCCACCTTGCCCGAAGGCGTCGCGAAACCGGTTTCAAGATACTTCCGCTCGTCATTCTGCATCTTGGGCAGCCGGCCCGAGGACACGATCTCGGCCCAGGAAGTATTGCCCGGCTCCAAACGATAGTCAAAAATTTCCTCCGCCGTTTCCCAAGGGAAGTGATGGCCCAGGCCCATGCGCTTGGCCAGCGCGTGCCAGAAATAGACGAAGCTTTTACATTCGCCAGGCGGCTGCATGGCCTGTTCCGAAATCCCGGCCATGATGGAGGGACGCTCCAGCCAGGCATCGCCGGGCAGGACGTAATCGGCCAGTTGTGCCGTCGGCGTCAGGGCATGTTCGTAGGCAACGATCAGGTCCTGGTTCATCAAGCCGGCGTGAATGCGCTGGGTATTGGCAAACGACATATGGGTGTTGTTGGCCAGGGCGAAGAAGGCCTTGACGGGATAGGGGTCGCCATCCGCCATGGCGCGGAACACCGATAGGGGATGCGCCATGTAGCAACCCGAAATCAGGTTGGCGTAACGATGGCCCCAGACCCGCTCGGTGGCTTCGGCCAGGGGTGCCATGCCGCGATGGGTGAAGACGGGAAATTCCTCGGCGCCCAGCTGCTTGGCCTTCTGTGTCTCGGACAGGGCCTCGTGCATCTCAATCTCGGACTCGGCGCGTATACCCGGATTGAAGCCGGTGAACATCTCACCACCCTTGANGTCCAGGTTGCCGGTCAGGGCGCGTAGGGCGCATTGCAGGCGNATGGCGGAGGTGGACGAGGNCTGTTGATCGGTGATGGGCGACCAGGGGATCACGGCGGGGCCGGACTGGGCATACATCCGTGCCGCTTCCCGGATCAGCGCCGGCTCGACAGCGGTGATCTTGGCGACGCGGTCGATGGGATATTCCCGCACCCGGACGGCAAATTCGTCGAAGCCAACAGTCCAGTCGCNGACGAATTCCTTGTCGTATAATTCCTCTTCNAAAATCACATTCAGCCAGCCCAGGGTCATGGCCGCATCCGTACCGGCACGCAGCGGCAGCCAGATATCGGCGG
Organism: Rhodospirillaceae bacterium; assembly: GCA_002731375.1. Taxonomy (GTDB): domain Bacteria; phylum Pseudomonadota; class Alphaproteobacteria. The sequence continues at coordinate 28,573 of PCBT01000055.1, forward strand.
CCTCGGCATTGCCGCTTTTACGCGGATCCAGCACGATCAGCTTAGCGCCATTCGCTTGTGCCATACGGATGGATTTGTATTCCAGGGTCCAGCTATGGCGGCGGGGATCGTGGCCGAACAGCACGATGCATTTCGAATTGAGGATATCACCGCGCGGATACCAGCCATAGACCATGCGATTGACAGCGGCGGTGTTACCCATGCAATAGGCCACGCCGGAGATGTAGTTGGGTGTGCCCAGCAGGTTCATGAAACGGCGGGAAAGACCATTGTCCAGGCCCAGATTGGCGTTGGAGGCGGAGACGGCCAGTGCCTCCGGACCGTATTGATCTACAACCTTTTGCAGGCGGGCGGCAATGTCATCCATGGCCTCGTCCCAGCTGACCTGCAGCCATTTGCCGCCCCCTCGTTCGCCCATGCGTTTCAGGGGATGCATCAAGCGGTCGGGGTGGGCGAAGGATTTAGGCGCATAGGCGCCCTTCATACANATGNCGTCCTTGAAGAAGGGGTGCTCNCGCGTTGTTACCTTGACCACCCGGCCATCCNGCACCTTCGCGGCCAGGGGACAGAAGCCATCACAACTGCTGCACACCACTGATTTCAATTCCTCGGATTGCCCGATCTGCTCGTTCATTTAGCCACTCCCTCAATGCCGAACCACTTGCATGCCCGCAAAATGGGCCACTGTCAAAACCAGCGCGCCGTTTTGATGCACCCTTTGCCGATTTCATCTAATGTGAATAAGCAAATTAGCCATGCCCGCCTCCAATTTCGATGAGGAGGCAGCGAGGAACTGTTCCCGATAGAAGTGAAATACCATGTGATTATTGATTAATAGACATTGGTTATAGATCGCCGTGATAAGCTTGCGAGGAAGAATGACGGCCTTAAACCGAGAGTCTTCTTATGGAATTGCATCTTTGAGTGTAATTTTAGATTTGAATGCGAATTTATCCCTTCCGCGAGGCTATGGCACGGAATGGGTTTTGAAAGGCGGCGGGCCTGACGCGCTCAAAAACACAACAAGGGCTGCTTCGCCTCCTGTTTCTGGTGGTCGATTCCGTTCGTGACCTCGCGCCCATCGTCGCCGTCGTCGCCTTTTTCCAACTCGTCGTGCTGCAACAGACGACCGCCAATCTTGGCGGCATCGTGGTCGGCCTGCTGTTCGACCTGATCGGCCTAACGTTCTTCCTGGTCAGTCTGGAACAGGCCCTGTTCCCGTTGGGCAAATTGATGGTCAAGCAGTTGACGGACCTGGTCTTTATTCATGGCGCCAGCGCAGCCGGTTCCATCGTTGAAAACGTGCGCCGGCACGACTTTTTCTGGGTTTATCTATTCGCCGCCGCCATCAAGGCCGACTAGGTTTCGGGCGGCACCATCGGGATCTGGGGCCTGCGCATCGCAGTTGCCATCGACGTCGCGTTTGGCGTTTCGGCGGCGACCTTTCGAATCGTCACCGGCACGCCGCTGCACCATTACATAGCCGCCGGCTATATCATCGTGATCATTCAGACCATCCGGGCAAACCGGGCGATTATCCCGCCGGCCTAGGATTCCGGTGGTGTGACCACCTCAACCGTCATCGTATCCCTTGGCCCTAAGCTGCTCATTAAAAACAGAAGATAAGAGCTTATTAATATGATAGAAAACTTGAATTGCAACCTCTTGTGCTGACGCTTTCGCCTACCAACTCAGCATGGCGGCACCCGTAGTATAGGCTCCCGTGGCCAGTAGGATGCTCAGGATAATGGTTCGATAGCGGCCTTCGTCAAGTCTACTGGATAGACGGTTACCGGCAATCGCGCCCAAAACGGTGGGCAGGGCAGCGAAGGCCGCCGCCAGCCAAGCCTGGCTGGCCACGGCGCCCGCGCCGGCTTGTAGGACAAGGGCCGCGCCGTATGAAAGCGCAAAGAGGCAAAGCGTGCAGGCGCGTAATGCATCCTTGGCCATGCCTCGGGCCGATAGATACAGCATGGCCGCCGGCCCTGGCATGGCCAGAGCCGTCGCCATGGCGCCCGATAGAACGCCAACCAATGTTTCCTGCCAGGGCCGGGGCGCCAGTTCACCGTGTGTCGGGACCTTATATTGCCGCCAAGCCAGGGCGGCGGCGAACAGCAATATGATCAAGCCAATCGCCAGGCGCACCCAATCGAGGCTCGCGTGCAAAAAAATCGCCAGGCCGATGGGAAAGCCCACCGCGCTGCCCAGGGACAGGCGCAGTAATGGGCCGCGCGGCGCCTGCCGCCACAATCCAGGCGCCAGCACCAACGAGACCAGCAGATTGAGGATAATCGTCAAGCCAATCGCATCCAGGCTGCCCAGCACCAGCAGCAGAAACGGCAGGGCGATAATGGCGAAACCAAAGCCGGTTGCCCCCTGTGCCAGGGCGGCGCAAAACGCGATCAGTGCGATCAGCGAAATATTGATAATTTCTGCTGTCATGGCCGGTTCAGGGAATATCCCAATAGGGCTCCGGCCTGAAACGCGTGGCCAGAAAATCAACAAAGGCGCGCACTTTCGGCATCAGGTGGCGGCGGTGAGGGTAGACAGCGTGAATACTGTGGGTTTGCGGCACACATTCGGGCAGGAATTCCACCAATTTACCGGTGCGCAGATCACCCCCCACGATAAAGCTGGGCAAGGCCACGATACCTATGCCGGCCAGGGCTACGTGGCGCAAGACCTCGCCGTTGTTGGCACGCAAATTTCCTTGCAGGGGGATCGAAACCGGTCCCTTGGCGCCATTCAGGGTCCAGTCCGTGCCAGAATCCCGGTAGAGATAGCCAAAACAATTGTGCCCGCGCAGGTCCTCGGGCTTTTCCGGACGGCCATGGCGGCGCAAATAGTCCGGCGCGGCGCACAGTACGGAACGCGAGGGCGCCAGACGGCGCACGATCAACGAACTATCCACAAGCGCGGCGATGCGGACCGCCACGTCGAAGCCGTCCTCGATCAGGTCACTGAAGCGGTCGTCGAGCACCAGATCCACCTCTATCTCTTCATGCTTCTCCAGAAAATCGGCGATCACGGGGCCCAAATGCAGGGTACCAAAAGTCATGGGCGCGTTGACCCGCAAGCGACCACGTGGGGTCGCGGCCATGCTGCCCACTTCGTCCGCCGCNGCCCGCGCCTCCTCCACGATACGGGCACAGNGTTCATAGAACACCGCGCCGACTTCGGTCAGGGACAGCTTTCGCGTGGTCCGGTTCAACAGCCGCGCGCCCAAACGGTCTTCCAGGCGGCCAACCTGTTTCGACACCGCCGACTTGGACAGGCCCAGATCCCGCGCGGCAGCAGTAAAGCTGCGTTGCTGCACGATTTTGGCGAATACCGCCATTTCGCTCAGATTGTCCATGATTTCCAGTTCCGGCATTAGTCTGGGAAACAGTAGTCGATAAATAGCAGCTTTGTTTCCTGGTGCGAACAATATTGCGCTTTATCTGGTACTAGTCCGGGGCGCCTATCGGCGTTAGGTTTGACGACATGGCAAGTGAGGCTTGATGTACCTACCCCTGAACAAGACGCTCAAGATCGGCGTGAATACCATGCACCGGCGTACCGAACCCGGCGTCGGACAATGGCTGCCGAAGATCGACGAGCTGGTAGGCATGGTCGAACAGGTTGACCGGCTGGGCTATGACTCCTTCTGGTGCGGCGATCATATTTCCATGGAGATCCCCTTCATGGATCCTTTGTTGCAGATCGCCCAAGCGGCGGTGGCGAGCCGGCGCCTTCTGTTCGGCACCTCCGTCTACCTGCTGCCTCTGCGGCATCCGACACCCATTGCCAAGCAGGTCGCGACCATCGATCTGCTGACCGAGGGCCGGTTTATCTTTGGCGTCGGCGTCGGCGGCGAGTTTCCCAAGGAATACGAAGCCTGCGGCGTGCCACTCCACGAACGCGGCGCGCGCCTGTCCGAGNGCATTGGCGTGCTGCGCAAATTCTGGAGCGGCGAGAGTGTCAGCAATGACGGCAAATTCTATCCGTTTCAGGATGTGCGCATAACCCCGCCACCGGCGCAGGCGGGCGGCCCACCGATCTGGTGCGGTGGCCGCGCCTCGGCTGCATTGCGGCGCGCCGGGCAGATCGGTGATGGCTGGTTTTCCTATGCTATCACGCCCCAGATGTATCGCGACGGCCTAGCCGTGATCAGCACGGCGGCGCATGCGGCGGGCCGTGATTTNGAGACNTTTGGCACGGCNCATCTGCTGTTTGCCCGTGTCTCNGAAAACGCTGGACAGGCCTTGGACGAGGCGGCCGAGCATCTTTCCATTCGATACGGCATAGACATGCGCAAGGCGACCAAACGCTATGGCGCCCTGGGCGCGCCGAAGGGTGTGGCCGCCACCATCCGGGCCTATCATGATGCCGGCGTACGCCATATTTCGCTAGATTTTGCCGGGCCATATGAACGGCGCCATGAACAGTTGGAACGCTTTGGCAATGAAGTGCGGCCTCTGTTGCAGGATTTGATGTAGAGGTAAGGAGTTTTTTCATGGATGATGCAAATTTGACTTTCGGTTTCTCGGAAGAGCAGAAACTGCTGCGCGATAGCGTGCTCGGCACCTTGCAGCGGGTCCTGCCGGCGGAGAAAATTCGCAAGCTCGATAAAGCCGGCGAATATCCTTATGAAGCCTGCGCCGCCCTGGCCGAGGCCGGCATCAACGGCATTGTCTACCCGGAAGAATATGGCGGTCAGAACGGTTCCTTCATGGATCTGGCCGTGTTAGGCGAGGCATTGGGCTATCACTACGGCGGCATCGCCCAGGCCTGGGGTATTACCTGTATCTATGCCGGCATGCATATCGCCCTGCATGGCAGCGATGCGATAAAACGCGAAATTTTGCCCAAGATCATTTCCGGTGATATGCGCCTGGCGCTCTGCCTTAGCGAGCCGGATCACGGCTCCGACGTCGCCTCCATCGAGACGTTTGCCAAACGTGATGGCGATGACTACATCCTGAACGGCCAGAAGATCTACAACTCCGCCGCCCATGTGGCCCACAACCTGGTCGTAGTTTGCAAAACCAAACCGGGCCGGGGCTATGACAGTATTTCCATGTTCGTGGTCGACACCACGCTGCCAGGCGTCACGATCCAGCGCCTTGATGCCTTGGGGCGCTTCACCACGGAAGCCAATCACTGTTTTTTTGAAGACGTGCGACTGCCAGCGGACCGCCTGATCGGCATCGAGAACGATGGTTGGCAGGGCCTGATGAAATGCCTCAACGTGGAACGTTTGAACCTGGCCGCCAATGGCGTTGGCAATACCCTAAAGATCATGGAGCACGCCCTGACCTACGCTAAGGAGCGCGAGCAGTTCGGTCGCCCCATCGGCAAATTCCAGGCGGTCAGTCATAAATTCGCCGAGATGCAGATCATGTACCAGACCGCACGTGCCCTGACATTCCGCGTGGCCCAGATGCTTGATGCGGGCGTCGATCCGATCATGGAAAACGCCGTCGCCAAGGCCTATACGACCGAGGTCAATTGGAAGGTCGCGGACATGGCCATGCAGATCCTGGCCGGCGCCGGCTATATCCTTGACCAGGATATGCAGATGATGTTCCGCGATGCCCGCGTTGGCCCCATCGGGGGCGGCACCAGCGAAATTCAGCGTAACGTTATTGCCCAGCGCATGGGCTTATGAACCGATAGAGAGGGGAACACAATCATGGGGATCATGGTGGAGGGGAAGTGGACCCAACAGGATTTCGCCAAGCGTAATGAGAAAGGCAGTTACGTCCGCCCGACCACGGCCTTTCGCAACTTCATTGGCGAAGCAGATTTTCCCGCGATGGCCGGTCGCTATCACCTGGTGGTCGCTCACGCCTGCCCCTGGGCCCACCGGACGCTGATCTTTCGCGCCCTGAAGGGATTGGAGGATGTCATTTCAGTGGCCTATGTGGAGCCATTGATGCTGGAGAACGGCTGGGTCCTGATGGATGGGGGCGATCCGATCACTGGCGCCAAATACACCCACCAGATTTACGCCCAGGCGGTACCTGATTATTCCGGGCGTTGCAGCGTGCCCGTGTTGTGGGACAAGGAGGCCCGCACCATCGTCAACAATGAATCCTCGGACATCATCCGCATGCTCAACAGTGCCTTCGATGGTCTGGCGACGAAATCCCTGCCCAACATGTATCCCNAGGACCTGCGAGCCGAGATCGATACGGTGAACGAACTGGTCTATGAAAACATTAACAACGGCGTCTACCGTACCGGTTTCGCCACCACGCAAGCGGCTTACGAAGCCTCCTTCAAGAACGTCTTCGATGCCTTGGACAGAATGGAGGCACGCCTGGACAGCCGGCGCTATCTGACCGGCCCGCGTATCACCGAAGCCGATTGGCGCCTGTTCGCCACGTTGGTTCGTTTCGATGCGGTCTATGTGGGCCACTTCAAGTGCAACCGCCAACGCATTGCCGATTTTCCGAATCTGTCGAACTATCTGCGGGAACTGTACCAATGGCCCGGCATCGCCGCTACCGTCGATGTCCCGCGCACGAAAGAGCATTATTACGGCAGCCACGATGCGGTAAACCCTTTCGGCATTGTGCCCCTTGGTCCCGCGCTGGATTTCGACAGCCCCCATGACCGGGAGCGTCTTCCCGGCATAGCCGGCTAGCACGGTTCCGGGCTATCATGATGGTGCAAATAAAGTTGAGCAATTTCGGGAGACGGCTATGGCGTTTAATATGACAAAAGCGGAGCGCGAGGCATTTCTGGGCCAAGCGCACATCGGCGTGCTCTCTATTCCAGAGATTGACAAAGGGCCATTGAGCAGCCCCGTCTGGTATGACTACGAAGCGGGCAGCGATGTCTGGTTCCTGACCCAAAGCACGGCGCGCAAGGGCCAATTGGTGGCNGAGGGCAGCCGGGTCAGCCTATTGGTGCAGACCTCCNCCGCGCCTTACAAATATGTCTCCATCGAAGGTCCGGTGTCCTCCATTCAGCCTTCGGATTTGCTGGCGGACCTGCAACCTATGGCGCAGCGCTATCTGGGTGAACAACAAGGCAAGGACTATGCCGCCGGCTCGGTCGAAAGTTACGCCAAGGGCAACGCCATCAAGGTCTTTATCCGCCCGGAACGCTGGTTGACCGTGGATTATTCCAAACGGAATTGAGGCGAGCGCAAACGGGCATGATTGACGAAGCGATTATTAAAACGGAGCAGATACATGGGAATTAGGGAACTTGCCGAACAAGCGCAAACCGAAATCAGGGCAATGATGGTGGATGAAGTATTGCCGAAATACGGTGACGGCGATCTGGTCTTTGTTGATGTGCGGGATATTCGCGAGGTTGAGAAAACCGGCACCATCAAGGGAGCGCAGATGGCACCACGGGGCATGATCGAATTCTGGTTCGACCCCGAAAGCCCCTATCATCGCGATATCTATGGCGATGGGGAGAAAACTTACGTCTTGTTCTGCAATGCCGAATGGCGCTCGGCCCTCTGTGCCAAATCCCTTCAGGACATGGGTATCAAGAACGTGGCGCAGTTATTCGGCGGGCTTCCGGCATGGCGGGAAGCCGGCGGCCCGACGGAGGAGAAAAAGCGTAAATAGTTGCCGCTTCGAGAAAGGGCGTTTGGCCGGCCTTAGATCAAACAGCATAAAATCGGAATCAATTTGATGCTGATAATTTGATCTAATCCAATAAGTTAGTGCAACTTATCTGCGTTCGAATGAACGCAGGTTGCTCTAGTCCGTGAACAGCTGATCCGCCACAAACGGGTTGGTTTGGCGCTCTTGCCCGAAGGTGGACAATTCGCCGTGGCCTGAAACAAACGTCGTTTCGTCGCCTAGAGGCCAAAGCTGTGTGCGGATGGAGTTAATGAGCGTGTCGTGATCGCCCCCCGGCAGGTCCGAACGCCCGATGGAACCCTGGAACAATACATCGCCTACGATGGCCACCTTGGCCTCGGCGCCGTGAAAGATCACATGCCCCGGCGTGTGGCCCGGGCAATGACGCACGGACATGATCTCATTGCCAAAGCCTACGGTGTCGCCATCGTTCAGCCATCGGTCCGGCGTGAAGGGCCGAGCGTAGGTCAGGCCATATTTGGCGCCAGATTCCGCCAGTCCGTCAATCAGGAACTTGTCCGCCTCGTGCGGACCTTCGATGGGCACGTCCAGGCGTTCGGCCAATTCGGCGACACCGCCCGCATGATCCATATGACCGTGGGTAANCAGTATTTTTTCCACCGTGACGCCGTTATCGGCGANGGCCTGTTCGATCTGCTCAATATCGCCGCCGGGGTCGGAGACAGCGCCCTGCATGGTCTCTTCACACCACATCACCGTGCAGTTCTGTTGGAACGGCGTGACCGGAACAATCATTGCTTTCATGTAACTGGACTTTCTTACTTTGATAGGCGGCGCTGGGCTTGTCGCAGAATATCCCGGTTACCCCGATGCCAGGTCACGGCCAGTGCATAGCGGCACATGCGCCACTGGCCATCATCGCCGCGCAGCATGTCGCAGGTATAATAGCCGCCGACGGTATATTCGGGATCGCTGCGCGCAGTATCCAGGCGATGTAATGCCTGTAGATAGGCCACCAACGTCGCGCTTTCACCATCCACGGTATGGACATGGTTGGCGGTCAGATGCTGGGTCGCGTCCAGGCCTTGAATGGTACCCTTGATGGCTTCCAACCATTGTGCCTTACCCTTGACCACCTCGCGTCCGCC
>PCBT01000056.1 GCA_002731375.1 Rhodospirillaceae bacterium
CGGTCCGCCCTGGGCCCACGACATGCCCATCATGGCCTGGGCCAGGGGATCGATGCCGGGCCGGTGCGCGTATGGCCCGGTACGCCCATAACCGGTCAAATGGGTCTCGATCAATTGCGGGTTATTGGCCGGGCTAATACCCATGCGCTCGGTCGCGCCGGGGCGCAGGTTGGCCAGCAAAGCATCCGAGGAGGCGGCGATGCGCTGGACGATCTCCTTGCCATCGTCGGTGCTTGTATTTACCGAGACGGAGCGTTTGTTGAAGTTCAAATTGTAAAAGTATGTCCGACCAATGGGCCTGGACAGATCGCCGCCAAGAGGCTCGAACTTGATGACGTCGGCGCCCAGATCAGCCAACAGGCGTCCACCCGTGGGCCCCGCGATGAGATTGGTAATCTCCAGAATGCGAATGCCGTCCAAAGGCAGCGGATCCGGCGCGCCCTGGGCTGGTGAAGATGGCTTGATGGCATCGAGCGCCGCGCCGCCATCGGCTGCCTGTGCCCTGGGTCCCTTCACCTGGCCGGGCGTTTCGCTAAACGTTAGCGGCACGCCCATTTGTACCACCGGGCCAACTTTGGGGTCGTCCAGGGTTGCCACCATCTCGTTGTGGATGACCTGGGGGTCGGACATGCCGGCCTCGGTCTGACGCGCGGGCGCGAAGGGTACGTCCGCGGCCTCGAAGGCTTCAACCCATTCCGCCAGCGGTTTGCCCGCGATCACATTCGTCAGGACGGCGCGCAGTTCGGCGTCATCCTCCGGCGTGGCCGGCGCGCCGCCGCCGTTGAAGCGCGGCTCCGCCACTAGATCGCCAATGCCCATCAACTTGGCGGCAATGGCGATAAAGCCGACGTGCACACAGCCCAATTGCACCCAATTTCCGTCGGCGCATTCATAGACGCTGTAAAAAGGTGCGCTGCCCGAAGGGTGGGTTTGAAAGACATGACGGTCCAGATGTTCGCCAATAACTTTCGGATGATACAGCAGCGCACCCGCCATCAACGATGTTTTCACGGTGCGTCCGCGCCCTGATGTCTCGCGCGCCAGCAGGGCCGCGGCGATGCCCAGACAGGCCAGGATCGATGCGCCGACGGTAGGCAGGGGATGGACCAGATGCACCGGCGCCGGGCGAAATCCCGGCAGGCCGCCGAGGACACCCATGCGGGCCAAGACCAGATCCTCGATCGCTGGCTCGTCTTTCAGTGCACCGCGATTGCCGTAGGCGGTGACGGAGCAGCTGATAAGGCGGGGATTTATCCCGGACAGGCGTTCGGCGGCGACCAGTTCCTGGTGCGCCGAACTTGGCGCGAAGTCCTCGACCAAGATATCCGCGCCCGCCGCCAGTTCATGGAACTTGGCGGCCTGAGGTGTTTCACCAGTCGCCTGATCAAGATCGAGCGCCACGCATTCCTTGCCCCGGTCCCAAATTATGAAACCGCCGTCGCGAAATAGCGGCGCATCTGGTCCACTCACGCGAATGACCCGTGCACCCTGATCGCTCAACAGCATGGTTGCAAGTGCCGCCGCCGGGCCCGTGCTTAGGTCGAGAATGGTGATCCCATCCAGGATGCTTGGCATATGTGGTCCTGTCGTATGCAGGCGCATGGCCCAGGGGGGCGCCATGTGGAGGGCGGGATAATACCGCTGGTTTTGATCGAGCATTATCCAAGGGACGGCATATTTATGATGGTAGCCAAAACGCAACGTCATTGGAATGGCTTTCCGTGCGCGTGATTGTTCTGGTATTTTTATCGGTACCAACGGCCAAAGGGAGGAATTGGATGTCTCAGGAAAGCAAGCCGCCGCGGGTGCTGCGCGAAAAGGATGTGCCCGTGTTCGGGCCCGGCCATGACGAATCCCATTACATCTCCGTGCCCATTAAGCAGTATTACAGCCTCGAGGGCGTGGGCAACGTGGGCGTTTGCCATATGGAACCCGGTGATGAAACCTGTGTCTTCGCGATTGAGGCGGAAGATGACGGAACAGCACGCCATCAATACGGGCCCTGCGACGAGTTCTATTATATCTTGGAGGGCGAATTTACCGTTTTTTGGGGAACCGACGCCGACGCGCTGGATCAATCTTTCGTGCTGAACGAGGGCGATTGCACCCATTACACCACCGGTTGGAAGTATAAGGTCAAGAATACAGGCGATGTACCCGCCAGGTTCTTCTATTTTCTGACATCGCCGCCCGGAATTGTCCGCCGCTTCGACTGATGGCGCGGTTGGCGGGAAGTTCGAAACCTGTTCAATTATTACATTTTCTAGATTGTCGGCTGGTTGCTAGAGTAAGGGCCAGCAACTGACTATAATCTAAATTCGCTTTTCCCCCGGCGGTGCGCGCCCTATATGGCGCTTCAGGCGGGGTTATGTCTCATGCGTTACTCCCAAATTGGGGAGCCGTAACGAAAGGCCCTGGTTATCTCGGAATTCACTTCAAAATCGCGAAGCCGCTGGGTCAAGCTATTGTTCTTTGCCGCTGGGGTGATCGTGATCGCTATTGCTGCGGTCGAGGGGCTGCATTGGTGGCGTCATGTGGACGAACCCAATGCCCGGGTCAGGGTCGACTTCACGCTGTTATCCCCCAATGTCAATGCCACCATCAAGACCGTGCATGTCAAACGCGGCGACCGGGTGGAAAAGGGTGCCTTGCTTGCCTCCATGGATACGGCGGTCGTGGGGCTCGATGTTGATACGCTGGAGGCCGAAATCGCCAAGGAAAAGGCTAACCGGAACCAGGTTGAGGCGGAACTGGTGCAGTATCAGCGAGAAATGAATGACAAGATTTCTACCGCCACGGTGGCGGTGGCGTTGCAACAGCGGGAACATGAGACCTGGAAGAACCGATTGACCATTGCCCGGGCCAATGTGGATAGAAACAAGAAATTGGCGTCCCGGCGCGCCATCACGGCCCGTCAAATGGATGACGCGAGGGACCGCTTGCTTGATATTACTTCGAAATTACGCTCGCTCGAGACCGATATTCAGACCAGCCAGAAAAAGATCAGGGAACTGGAAAGTTCCCTGAAAAAGGAAGCCGTCTACCGCAGCCGGATCGGCGCTATCGAGCGCGCCATTGACAAGATTGGCGTACAGTTGCGCCAAGCCAAGCAGCGCCTCACGGATATGCATATCCGCGCGCCCATCAACAGCATTGTCGACGAGATTTATGTCACCGCCGGGGTGTATGTGGAGGACGGCGACCGTGCCTTTTTGCTGCATGATCCCGCCGCCCTCTGGCTGGAGGCGGAGGTAGACGAAAGCGATATTCGCCAGGTGGTGCGCGGACAGACAGTGAGCATCGAGTTCGACGCCTATCCATTCGAATATTTCGAGGGCACGGTCCGGGCCGTCGGCAACGCTACCCTGGGGTCCATGGGCAGTGGCGGCGCCAACGGTAGTGGCAAGTCGGTTGATCCCCGCCTGGCCCAACGTATCCCCGTATTGATCGACCTGCCGAAAATGGAAAAGGCCGTTCGCCCCGGCATGCGTGCCAGCGTCAATATCGCGGTTCGCTAGGGCACGGGCGGAGCAGAGGCGATGGATTTATCCCGCTTCGGCCCCACGACCATTCTTGCCGTTGCGACTTTTTCCATGCTGGCCCAGCAGGCGTTTTCCTATGTCTGCCAGATCGTCATGCCCATCCTGGCCGACCGCCTGGCGGAGCAATTTGATGTCTCGCCGGCCTGGCTGGGCCTGTATCTGTTCCTGCAGAACGTCATGTCGATTATCGCCGCCATTGGCTGCGGCAGCTTCATTCTGCGTTACGGCCCGCTCCGGGTCAGCCAGGCGGCGCTCATTTTCATGTGTGGCAGCATGTTGATCGTCGCATCGGGACAGCTATGGCTCTATCCCCTGGGGGCCATACTGCTGGGCGCGGGTTCTACCTCGACGCCGGCCAGTTCCACCATCCTGGCCCGCGTCTGCCCGCCGCGTCTTGTGGCGGTGATTTTTTCGATCAAGCAAACGGGCGTGCCGGTGGGCAGTCTGATCGCCGGTCTATTGCTGCCGTTTCTACTCGGCCTGGTCTTCTACAGCGCCACCCTGAGCACCACTGTCCGCCTTGGCCCCTTTGGCACCGCCCTGGCGACGGCTCTGATCATTCTGCTGGTGGCGTTGTCCCTGCAACCGCTTCGGGCCTATTTCGATAGCGTCAAGGACCCTACCCAGAAGATCAGTTTTGGCGATCTGCCCGCCACCCTGAGAATGGTGTTGCAGAACCCGAATTTGCGTGACATTGCCTTTGCCGCATTTGCTTTTGGCGGTTTGCAGTCGATCTTCTCCGGCTTTTTCATTCTCTATCTGCTCGACGGCATGGACTATTCCGAGATCGAGGCGGGCTCCGCCTTTGCCATTTCATCCTTTACCGCCATCTGGGCCCGTATATTGTGGGGTACCATGAGTGGTTTCGTGCCGCCGCGCTGGATTTTCGCCGGCATCGGTTTTTTCGGTGGCGTGGCGGCCTTGCTGATGACGCAACTCGATTTTACCTGGAGCCTGAACGGCATTATTGCGGTGGCTATCCTGTTTAATATCACGGGACTCAGCTGGCACGGCATTCTGTTGGCGGAGACGGCGCGCCTGGCACCCGAGGGACAGGTCGGCGGAGTCACCGGTGGGGTGCTTTCCTTCACCTCGCTCTCCATGATGATTTACCCGGCGGTCTATGGCCTGATCCTGGCCGCCACGGGCTCCTACGAGATCGGTTTCGCCATCGCCTCGATCCCCGCCTTTGCCGCCTTTGTCATTTTCCTTAACCCCACCTATCCCGGTTCGTGGCTGGGATTTTGCCTAAGCCTTGGACGCAGTTTGGCGACCATGCGCGCCCTGGCCCAGGCCACCCTGGTCTTGGCCCTGGGTGTGGGCGTCGGGCTAGCGTTTCACACCATGGGTTATTAGGCCCGAGGCACGTCCTAATTCAGGCGCACATACTCGAAATCTATCGGCTGGTTGTTGATGCCCCGAGCCGGTGGGGCGATCCAGGCGGCGTACTTGCCTGGCTCCGTGATCGGTTGCATCAGGCCGATGACAAAGGCGCGGTCGGCTTCGGTGGGTAGCCAGTTGCCATGGTTTTCGGTCCAGGCCGCCTCGGCGATCACCTCGCCATCGGGGCTGACCTGTAGGCCGCCGGTATTGGCTTGATTGAAGCTGCCGATCTGCCGGTTGAAGGCGCGGTGAGGCAATTTCAGTTCGAAATTGATGCCGTGGCGTTTAATGATCTGGTTCCAGCGGCGCACGCCCCGGCCGCAGTCGATGGCATATTCATCCCGCAGACGTTCGTTGATCACGGTCAGGGCGTTGTCCTCGCGGGTGACGAATTTCTCGCCGTCCAATTCCAGGATCGGATAAATATCGTTGCCCAGTTTATGATCGTCGTCGATCTTGGTTTCCTCAAAACGGCCCTTCAGTCCCATGGAAAAGAAATTCGCCGCGTTGGTGGAACGTTCGGAGCCGAACAGATCCAGGGAAACGGAGAAGTGGAAGTTCAGATATTTCTGGACGGTCGGCAGATCGATACCACCCATCTTGCGCACGGCGTCCTCGCCATGTTCGTTCGTCAACTCGCAGGCCCGCTGAATAACTCGGCCAACACCGGTCTCGCCCACGAACATATGATGGGCTTCCTCGGTCAGCATGAAACGGCAGGTGCGTGACAGCGGATCGAAACCGCTTTCCGCCAACGAGGCCAACTGATATTTGCCATCCCTGTCCGTGAAGTAGGTGAACATATAGAACGACAGCCAATCCGGCGTCTTCTCGTTGAAGGCGCCCAGGATGCGGGGCTTGTCCACATCGCCGGAATGGCGCTGCAGCATAGCGTCGGCCTCTTCCCGGCCATCGCGACCAAAATAGCCGTGTAGCAGATAGACCATGGCCCAAAGGTGGCGGCCTTCTTCCACATTGACCTGGAACAGGTTGCGCAGATCATACAGTGACGGCGCGGTTAGGCCCAGCTGCCGTTGTTGCTCCACCGAGGCTGGCTCGGTATCGCCTTGGGTCACGATCAGGCGGCGCAGCATGCCGCGGTATTCGCCGGGTACGTCCTGCCAGGCGGCCTCGCCCTTATGTTCGCCGAAATTAACCTTGCGGTCCTGCTCGGGCTCCGCCAGGAAGATGCCCCAACGGTAGTCAGGCATTTTCACATGGCCAAAATTCGCCCAGCCCTTGGAATCCACACTCACCGCCGTGCGCAAATACACGTTATGGGCCTGGAATTCCGTGGGACCCATTTCCTGCCACCATTGCAGATAGTTCGGCTGCCAGGCCTCCAGGGCACGTTGCAGGCGCCGATCCTCGGACAGGTCCACATTGTTGGGAATGCGTTCTTGATAATCAATGGCCATGGTTCAGACCCTCCTTTTGTCGAATTCGCTGCGTTGGCCGCTGCCGTAAAGTGGCAACGCGCCCATTTCGCCAACCGCGTTGGGGCGCTGGAAGATCCAGTTCTGCCAGGCGGAGAGGCGCGAGAAGATTTTGCTTTCCATGGTTTCCGGTCCACCGAAACGCAGATTTGCTTCCATGCCGGTCAGGGCGTCTGGGGAAAACGCAGCCCTTTCCTCGATGGCAATGCGGACCTCGTCCTGCCAATCGATGTCATCGGGAGCGAAAGTAACCAGACCGGCCTTTTCCGCATCCAGGGCTTCCATAGCCTCGCCCTGGCGTTGTGCCAGCTCCGTTACCGTCGCCTCGTCATCAAGGAAGCGCGATTGCAGCCGGGTCAGGCCGTTGACCATCTGGTAGGGACCAAAGTTCATGGCAGTCAGGGACACGGTGGCCGGGGGCCGGTTGTCGCCTTCGAACTGGCCATCCAGCATATAGCCACGGTCGGCGGCCAGGGCTAGCTCCAACAAAGTGCCGGTGAAGCAGGACGCCGGCTCGATCATGGCGAAGATGCTACGCGAGGTCACGTCGATACGCTTCAGAGTGCGCTTGAGATACAGCGTTATCTCACGCACCAGCCAATGGTCCTGGTTGGCGGCCAGAGCGGCATCATGGGCCGCGACCAGATCGCCGTCGCCACTGGTTTGGAAAAGCCAGGTGCCGATCTCGTTTTCGTTGGTGCGTAGATGCAGGATGGCATCGTCCAGTTCCCGCGCCAGGCGCAGGGACCAAAAATCAGCGCCCAGCGCCTGGATGCCGTCGCCATCCGAGGGAGGCATGTCAGTGGGCGCCTGCACGTGAATGGTGGCGGTGCGGGCGCTGCGGTCGATTTCCATGCTAACCGCGGAATAAGTGATGCTGTCGCCGTCGATTGACCGCTGTAGGGGGCTGAGTGTAATGCCTTGGCCCTCGGGCGGACGGCTTGATGCCGCTACCGCCGCCGCCGCGCGGGCCTCGACGGCGCCTTCGTATTTGGAGCGTGGGGCGATTTCATCGATCAGGCGCCAATCCACGGCGCGCTGGCCGCGCATACCCTCTTCCAGGGTGCAGAAGAAATCGGCCCGGTCGCGGCGAATTTTCCGTTTATCCGCCAGACGGGTCAGGCCACCGGTGCCCGGCAGCACCGCCAAGAGGGGTACTTCGGGCAGGGAGACCGTGGTGGAGCCATCGTCGATCATGACGATCTGGTCGCAGGCCAGGGCCAGCTCGTAACCGCCGCCGGCGCAGGGGCCGTTGACGGCGGCGATATAGGTTTGGCCGGAATGTTCCGAGGCATCTTCGATGCTGTTCCGGGTCTCATTGGTGAATTTGCAGAAATTGACCTTGTGGTCGTGGGACGAGGTCGCCAGCATCCGGATGTTGGCGCCGGCGCAAAAAATCCGATCCTTGGCCGAGGTCACGATCACGGCGGCCACTTCCGGATGCTCGAAGCGTAGGCGCTGCACCGTGTCATAAAGTTCGATATCGACGCCAAGGTCATAGGAATTCAGTTTTAGCTCATAACCGTCGCGGAGGCCGCCGCCTTCGTCGACGGCCATGGCCAGGGTCGCGACCCTGCCATCAATGGATAGCTGCCAATGCCGGTACGATGCCGGCTCGGTGCGAAAATCAATCATCTGATCTGGTCCCCAATGCCCCAGGTCTTATTGAATGCGTCCTTAATGGATATCCTTAAACAGCAATAGGCATTATAATGCAGAATTTATCAAGATCAAGAATTATGTCTCATGTTTCTTTGCTGCACCTGCATCATGCACTCCTTCGCGATAGAGGACATAGATGCCCGTGGCGATCAATATGGCGGCGCCGATCAGGGTCCAACGATCGGGCAGGTTGCCAAAAACCAGATAACCGAACAGGGTGTTCCATAGCAGCGCCGTATAGGACAGAGGCGCCAGCACGGCCACGGGGGCATATTCGAAGGAACGGATCAGGATGTAATGACCCAAGCCTCCCATGATCCCCAGGAGCGCCAAAAGCAGCCATACGACGATCCCGTTCGGTGCTTCCCAATAAAAAGGCACCGCCAGGCTGGCCAGCACGGCGCCAACCAGGGCGGAGATAAAAAGGGTCGCCATGGGGTCATCGGTATCGGACAGCATACGCGTGGTGATCTGATACAGGGCAAAGGCCAGGGCCAGACCCAGCAACATCCAGGCGGCCCAATGCACCACGCCCATGCCGGGGCGAACGATGATCATGGCGCCGATAAAGCCGATGGCCACGGCGGCCCAACGGCGCCGGCCGACCACCTCGCCCAACAAGGGAACGCTCAGCGCCGTGACCATCAGGGGCGAGACAAAGGTAATGGCGACAGCGTCCGCCAGGGACATGTACCTGATGGCGGTAAAAAAGATCACTGTACACAGCACCAGCAACAGGGAACGAAAAATCTGCAGCCATGGCCGCGAGGTGCGTAGCAGGCCAAGACCGCGCCGAGGCCAGAATATTGCCGCCATGATGACGAATTGAAAGAAATACCGGGCCCAAGTGATTTGCGCCACCGGTTGGCTCTGGCCCAAATATTTGGCCAGCAGATCCATCAGGGACAACAGCAGCATGGCCGCCAGCGCCAGCAGGATGCCGACCAGTTGGTTGCGCCCCGTGGCGGCTGATTTGACTGTGGTCATCGGCCCGTCCGCGCCGCCTCTTTATTGCGGACCCCTTCGCGGTAGAGGATATAGATACCCGTGGCGATCAGAATGGCTGCGCCGCCAACGGTCCACCGGTCGGGCAGATCGCCGAAGACGAAGTAGCCGTTCAAGGTGTTCCACAGCAACGCGGTATAGGACAGTGGCGCCAGCACCGCCACGGGGGCAAATTCAAAGGATCTGATCAAGATGTAATGGGCAATGCCACCGATCACGCCCATGTTGGCCATCATCAGCCACTGTTTCAGCCCCACTGGTGTCTGCCAATAAAACGGCACCACAAGGCTGACCAGCACGGTGCCCACTATGGCGGAGAAAAACAATGTCGTAATGGGGTCGTCTGTGCGCGACAGCATCCGCGTGGTGGTCTGGTACAGAGCATAGGCGAAGGCCATGCCCAACAACAGCCAGGCGGCCCAATGCATTACGCCCATGCCGGGGCGGACGATGATCATGGCGCCGATGAAGCCGATGGCGACGGCGCTCCAACGGCGCCGGCCCACCACTTCGCCCAGGAACGGCACGCTCAACGCGGTGACCAGAAGGGGCGAGACAAAGCTGATGGAGACTGCGTCCGCCAGGGGCATGTACTGAATTGCGGTAAAGAAAATCACCGTACAGAGTACCAACAGTAATGAGCGAAACAGCTGTAGCCCAGGTCGCTTCGTCCTCAATAGATCAAAGCCGCGTCTTGGCCAAAAGAACACCATCATGACGGCGAAATTGCCAAAGTATCTGGCCCACACGATCTGCGCTACCGGCATGGTCTGGCCCAGATACTTGGCCTGCAGATCCATCATCGAGAACAGCATGATCGCTGATAGCGCCAATAGAATGCCGGCGAGCTGATTCTGACCGACGGCTACTGACTTTGGCGGCGTCACCTAATTCAAACGTCCCAGGGCCTTAGCCATCAGCACGTCCAGTTTGCTCACGTCCGAGGACAGTAACACCGTTGCCAGGATGTCATCAGGATCATTTTCCTCGGCCTGATCCAGGGCCTCCTGGAATTGCGACAAATTGTGATCCAAATGCTGGCGGAAGCTGTCGTCGGCTTCGTAATTGGCGCGAATGGCATCAAGCGAAAAGCGGTCTAGGTTGCGTACGATACGGCGGGCGAAAATGCCCCGGTCGCCGTCCAGATAGCGTTCCCTGGCATCCTCGGGCACATTCTTTTCCATGGCCCACTCCAGATCAATCGCCAGCGAATTCATTCGCTCGGTGACGAAGGTCATGTTGTGCATCAATGCCTTGCGCCGGTTTAGGGAGCTGCTCTCTTCAATGTTCGCGGCATCGGCATGGGCTTGTTCACTGACCTGGCGCAATTCCTCTGCCTGACGGCGATAGCTTTCACCGACTGCATCGGCGGCTTGGCTGGTGCGCTCGGTCAGCTGTTCCAACTCGCTCGCATTACGGCTCAATTGCTCGCCCAGGCGCAACAGACGCGCCTCGCTGCCCTTGGATTGACCGGACAGATCATCAAGGGCTTGACGCAAATCCTTGCTGAAAGCCGCAATCTGTTGCGATAGCCGCTTTGATCCGTCGCGTAAATCGTTGCCCTGTTCAGCCATGCTCGAGCCGGCGGCGCGCAGGCGTCCCGCCCCCCGCACACCAGCGGCGGCGACATTCTGGATCTCCTGGCGAAAGGCGATGTCGGCGCCTAGGATTTGTGTTGCCCCCCGATCAGAAGCCTCGCTCAACGCGGTGGAGGCGCCCTCGAAGTAGATGTGCGCACTTCGCAGCCACGCCGCTGCTTCGTCCGCTGCTTCAGCCGGGATCGGCAACTGGGTAGGTGGCGTCTCTATCTGCGACATTGGGTTTTTCCTTTCGGACCCATGAATACGGCGCATTCCGCCAATTGTACTGATCTTTGCAGTTCGGCATACGGCGGGCGGACGTGTTGAACAAGGAAAAAATTAGGCTGATTTCCGGTATGCGTGATGGCGACAACGAAGCGGGCCTTCTGGCCTGGCGTGACGCGCCCTCTGGTGAAGCGGATCACATCGCGCGGTTCCGTCAAATCCTCGACCATGGCAAAACTGTCGGAGCGGAAAGGCCGGTTCGCCTGCGACTTCTGCGCAAATGATAAACCATCGTAATAGTCGCTGCCCTGGCCGCTCTTGAACTCCAGCTCCAGGGCATAGTAATTCCAGGCTTGTTCCGTCCGGTTAATCACTACTTTTTGCAAGGCGAAGCCCACGGCGTGCATGGTTTTGATGCGGCTGCCGAAATCCTCCGACTGGATATTGATGCCAACCACGACTTCGCCATCACCAAAGACTTCCTCCACCAAGATGAAGGGATCATCTAGGCTGCCTGTGCCTGATGCCGCCAACAGGCGGAAATTGTCCGTTGCCTCGGAAAAGGTAATGCCCGACAGCGAAATGAAACCGGCAGCCGTGGCCGAATTGCCGTGGGCAGCCACGGTCAAGGCCGTCAAGGCTCCCAGAAAAGGGCATATCCGCATAAAATGAGCGATCCATGCAAGCATTCGCCATTGTTCCCGGCTGCGGCGCCCAGGTCAAAACTTCGCTGCGCCCATGGATGCAGCCTCAACCGACCCAGCCGCCGGCGAAAGGGATCACCTGGCCGACGAAGAAATCACTGTCATTACCGGCCAGGAACAGCGCCAGTGCACAATCTTCCTCGGCCCGGGCCAGGCGGCCCAAGGGGACTTCCCGTTTCAGATTGGCCTGAAACTTGGGGTTTTCCTGCAGGCTTTCGGGATAATAGACGTCGCTCTCCACCCAGTTTTGTGCGATCAGGTTCATCTGGATGTTGTCGCGGGCCAGTTCAGTGCCCACCGAGCGCACATATCCCGCCTGGGCCCCACGCGCGGCGGTATAGGCGGCCAGCCGAGCGATCCCCCGCAAAGGCGTCGCACTGCCATAGACGATAATCTTGCCCGCCCCACGCTCGATCATTTGCGGTGCCACCTCGCGTACCAGCCGATGCAGGGGATGTACCATGACGTCGAAGGCGTTGGCCCAGATCTCGTCATCCACATCTGCCACGGCGGTGCCGTGATGATTGGGCGCGGCCAGATTGGCCAGCAGAATATCCACGGTGCCGACTTCGGCTACGATACGGGCGGCGGCTCCGTCCTCGGTCAGGTCGCTAACGTCCGCGATGACCTCGGCGCCCGCCTCGCGAAAAGTCGCCACGCTTTGCGGCCCCATGTAATCGCCCGCCTGGGTTACTAAGACCCGCTTGCCCGCCAATTTACCCGTCATGCCACTGCCCAATCGCTTGTTCCAAACCGCTGTGGCATGGTAGCCCGCCGTGCGGGGGAAATCATTGATTTTCCAGCGCCGTTTCACCGTCTATAGTCAGCTGCAGCTTGAATGATGGGGATATAGCTGATGTCCGTGCAAACAATATACGAAGCGCCGCGTCCGGCAGCGAAGCCGGGAGAAACCGTCGTGACCTCGACCTGTGGTCACAATTGTGGCGGCCGCTGTGTGGTCAATGCCCATGTGCGCGACGGCCGCATTGCCCGCATATCAACCGATACACGGCGTTGGAACGCAGAGCATCCGCCCCTGCCGGCCTGTGCCAGAGGCGTTGGCCAGATTGAGTACACATATCATCCCGACCGTCTGAAATACCCCATGCGTCGCACCGGCCCGAGGGGTTCGGGCCAATACGTGCGGATTTCCTGGGACGAGGCCTTGGATGAAATCGCATCGCAGTTGCTGCGGGTGCGCGAGACATATGGCAATGCCGCGATCCTGGATGGGTCTCGATCGGGCAGCACATCCATGTTGCATAACCGGGGGCCGGCGAAGCGTTTCCTTGGCATGTTTGGCGGCTATACCAATTTGTGGTCGAACATGTCGGCGGAGGCGGAGGTTTTCGCTGTGCGCATGACGTTTGGTCCCGACCGCATTTACAAGGAGGCGGGCCGGGAACCCACCGACTATGTCAATTCCAAGCTGATCTGGATGTGGGGTTGGAGCCCCGGCGACGGTCACTTCGGCACCACCACGACAGCCTATTTAAAGCAGGCCAAGGAACAAGGTGTCCGCATCGTTTGTATTGACCCCCGCCGCAACCGCACGTCGCGTCAGCTGGCGGATGAGCATATCTTTATCCGTCCCTCGACAGATGCCGCCGCGCTGATCGCCATAACCCATGTGATCGTCACGGAGGGGTTGCACGATCAGACTTTTTGCGACCGCTTCGTCCTCGGCTTTGACGAGGCGGGACTGCCCGAGGGCGCGCCGGCGGGCGCATCCTACAAATCCTATTTGCTGGGCGAGAGCGATGGCATCGCCAAAACGCCGGAATGGGCGGCGGCGATTACCGGCATTTCGGCGGCCGCCATCCGGCGTTTGGCCATTGAGTTCGGCAGCACCAAGCCCGCCGCGCTACAGACCGGCTATGCGCCTGGCCGCACTGCCTTTGGCGAGCAGTTTCACCGGGCCGCCTACGCGCTGGCGGCGATTACGGGGAATACGGGTGTGATCGGCGGTAACTCCGGCGTTAGCAACGGGGCCACAGGCCGCGGTGCCATGGGTGGTTTTTTGGCCGGGAAAAATCCAATCGATGCGGTGGTTTCGGCACCGCTGCTGGCGGATTTGCTGGAAAAGGGTAAAAGCGGCGGTTATCCGGCGGATATCAAACTAATCTATTCCGCCGGTGGCAACCTCTTTAACCAGTGCCCCAACGCGGCCAAGGTGGCAGATAATCTGGATGGCGTGGAATTTATCGTGGGCCAGGATCATTTTCTCACCCCGACCACGCGCCATGCCGATATTGTGCTGCCCGCGACAACATTTTGGGAGAGAAATGACGTCCACACCCCCTGGGCCGGCGCGGGCCACTACGCCATATTCATGAACCGGGCCATCGAACCCGTGCACGAATGCCGCAATGACCTGGATATATTCGCGGATTTGGCGGAACGCGTCGGCATCGAAGGCTACAACGATAAGGACGAGGATACCCTGTTGCGTGAGCTGTCGGCGCCGGCGGTGGATGACTTCGATACCTTCAAGGCCCTGGGCGTCGCCCGTTTTCCGGCGCCGGAGGATGCCGTCGCTTTCAGCCAGCAGATCAACGATCCGGACAATCATAAGTTCTCGACCCCATCCGGTAAGATTGAGGTTTATTGCACCACCCTGGCCGACAATCCCGACCCCTACGGTCTGGGCGCCATGGCGCCAATCCCCACATGGGTGCCGCACTTGGATGCGGACGCGGCGTATCCCCTGCAAATGTGCAGCGCCAAGTCCCGCTCCCGCACCCATTCAGTGCACGCCAACCAGGAAAAGCTGAGCAAGGTCGATCCCGATTATGTCTGGATGCATCCAAGGGATGCGGATGTCAGGGGCATTCATGATGGCCAGATGGTCAAGGTCGTCTCGGCACATGGCGCGACCATTTTGCCCGCCAAGGTAACCGAAGACATGGCGCCTGGCGTCACCTCCATGAACGAAGGCGCCTGGTTTACCCCGAATGAAGATGGCGTCGATACCGAAGGCTGCGCCAATGCGGTCACGGCGGATGTCTCGGCCCCATGCGGGGCCACGACCTACAACACGAACTTCGTTGAGGTTCGTCCGGTCAATATTTAGCGGACGCGGTCTAGGTCGTCTTTATTAGGGTCTTGAGGTAGGCCCTGTCTTCCGCGCTCCAGGCGCCAGGGTCCTCGTCATGGGCGTGGGCGGCGTATAGTTCCATCAGCCTCCAGACTTCGGCTTCAGTTTCGGCGACGACGTAGCCCGGGCAAGCATCCATTTCTGGTTAGTCCTAGCAGGCGTAGGAATATGTCGCAGTCATTTCTTGCTCCCGATTGCCCGTGAAAAGAACACTTTATTCAGGGAATTTCTGGTAGCGCCTCAGTTCATCGTCCAGCAGGACCCAAGGCAATTGATGGTCCAAATACACATTGCTAGTGGGCTTGGCGAAGCCGGGATCATCAAGAGTGGAGGCAAGCACCGCGATATCGGTCACGCATATGTCGGGGAATCTGATCATGGAAGCGGTTAAGCGGGATGATGGCATCATCTACACCGCGCGCTCCTGGGTCGAGGCAGAGATCCGGTCAGGTCAACTTACGGAGTTGTTTGTGGATCCGGCGTTCGGTACCTATTTTATTCAGACCCGCCCTGGAGTTATGCGGACGGCGGTGAAGTTATTTGTGAACTGGCTGAAGTAGCAATAGACCAATCAGGCCCAGAGCACATACATCAAGCGGCGTTGCCGTTTCCGTCCGGCACCATGGCGATCAAGTCTTCCAGGCAGGCGTCGATTGTTCGATCCGTGGTGTCCAGGGTGGCGTCCGCCTTGCGGTAGAGGTTTTCCCGGCCAATCAGGATGCGGCGTAAATCATCCATGGCTTCGCGGTTGCCGGCCATGGGCCGTTGATCGCCTTGGGCCGCGACACGGGCCATATGTTCTTCCGGCGAGGCCTGAAGCCAGATCGTATGACAAGACGAGAGCAGACGCTCGTATGTGCCTGCCTCGGCTACCAGACCGCCGCCGGTTTCAATTACCGCTCTTGGGTGGGTCTCGATCACCTGTTCCAGGCATTGCCGTTCCAGCCTGCGGAAAGCGGTTTGGCCAAGGAGGTCAAAAATTTCGTCCTGACCCATGCCGGCGGCTTCTTCGATCTCCTTGTTCAACTGCACGAAGGGCAAATCCAGGCGTTTGGCCAGAGCCCGGCCCAGGGTGCTCTTGCCCGCGCCGCGCAGGCCGATCAGGGCGACGCGGTCGCTGTTCTCGGTCTCAGGCGTGTAGCGTTGCCGTAGGTCCCGGTGCAACTCAGCCAGATCATCGCTGCCAAGATCAGCCAACTGCTCCAGGATCAGAGACAGTTCCACTGGCCGGTCCGGGCCATCGTGGACCAGTTCGGATAGGGCCAGGTTCATCGCTGCCGCGATCTGGCGCAGTAGGATGATCGAAACATTACCCCGGCCGCTTTCCAGTTGTGCCAGATAACGCTCCGATACGCTGGATTGGGCCGACAAGATCTTCCGCGTCATGCCGCACCGTGACCTCGCACTCCGCACCCGGTCGCCCAACAGCGCCAAATAACGCTCATCATCGCGCTCTCTGTCCGCTTGGTCCTGCAAGGTTCCGCGCCGCATGGTTCCACCAACTCGCAAGTGCTTTTTGCATCACATGTATATGCATTATAATTCTTTTTATTTGTTTATGGAACAAAAAATGCAGTATAAATCACTATTATGAATTTGGCGTTGTGGGTATTGGGGAAATGTATGGCAAAGGCTATTACCATACTGGTCGGCACGATTACGGGGACCGCTGAACTGGTGGCGGACGATGTGAAACCGGTTCTGGCGGCGGCGGGTTATGAGGTTGAAATTCTGGACATGGACGGTTTGACCCAGGATGTCCTGCTGGATAATGAATTGGTGCTGATTTGTACCTCCACATATGGTCAGGGCGACGTGCCTGATAACGCCGTGGATTTTTTTGAGCAATTGGATGTGATGCAGCCGGATCTTTCCGGTCTGCGCTTTGGCGTCATTGGCTTGGGTGACAGCACCTACGCCGACACCTACAATCAAGGTGGCGCGAGGTTTGACACCCTGTTGCGCGAGTTGGGCGCCGAAAGGGTCGGCGAGGTCATGGCCCATAATGCCTCAAGCGATGAACTGCCGGAAGAAGCGGGCGTCGCCTGGGCTAGGGAATGGGTCAAGATATTGACCAAATAGCGATTTTATTTGGCGTCAATGGGAAGCAGTCAATTGGGAAGTAAACGATTGGGAAGCAGCATGAGCAACTACAGCACCTATAATCTATCCCAGGACCCCCCTCTGGTCACCGTGCCGTGGGACTACAACGTCGCCGTGGATTTCGTCGACCGCCGGGTTGACGAAGGCTTAGGCGACAAGGTTGCCTTCATCGACGACAACGGCGGCCACACCTATGGTGCCTTGCAGGACGGGGTCAACCGCTTTGGCAATGCCTTGGTGGATCTTGGCTTGCAGACGGAACAGCGGGTCATGCTGCTACAGCTTGATAGTATCGATTTCCCCATCGCATTCTTTGGCGCCATCAAGGCGGGTATGGTCGCTGTGCCGGTCAATACTATGCTGACCACCGACGATTATCACTACATGTTGCAGGATTCACGTGCCCGTGCCCTGGTCGTTAGCGCCGAACTTTTGCCGGTCGTGGCCCCGGTTTTGGATCATCTGCCCGAACTGCGCCATGTCATTGTTTCCGGCGGTGGTGATGCCGGTGGCTATCAAACCATGGCGTCGGCCTTGGCCAGAGGCGCGGTGAACCTAACCCCGGCGGCAACCTCGGCTGATGATGTGGCCTTCTGGCTCTATTCCTCCGGCTCCACGGGCCGGCCCAAGGGTGCACCGCATCTGCAAAGCGATATGATCAATACCGCCGTCCTGTACGGCATGGCGGTTTTGGGCATCCGCGAGGACGACGTGGTTTATTCTGCCGCCAAGCTATTTTTCGCTTATGGCCTGGGTAATGCCCTGACCTTTCCCATGGCGGTGGGCGCGACGGCGGTGCTGATGGCCGGACGGCCCTTGCCGGGCGATGTCATGGCTCGGATCAAGGATAACGATGCGACGATCTTCTATGGCGTGCCTACTTTGTATGCAGGCATCCTGGCGGACGACGGTATTGGCCGCGCGTCATCATCGCCGCGTCTGCGCCATTGTGTGTCCGCAGGCGAGGCTCTGCCCGAGGATGTTGCCAGGCGTTGGGCGGAACGGTTTGGCGTCGATATTCTGGATGGTATTGGTTCGACCGAACTGCTGCACATCTTTGTTTCCAACCGGCCTGGGCAGGCGCGTTATGGTTCAACCGGGATGCCGGTGCCGGGCTATCTGTGCCGCCTCACGGACGATGCCGGTGCCGATGTAGCACCGGGAGAGATCGGCGATCTTCTGGTTAGTGGGCCGTCGTCGTCGCCCTATTATTGGAACAACCGGGAAAAAAGCATCGCCACATTTGAAGGTGCCTGGACCCGTACCGGCGATAAATACATGTGTGACGAGGACGGCTATTTTGTTTATGCGGGCCGCTCAGACGATATGTTGAAGGTCGGCGGAATCTGGGTTTCGCCGTTCGAGGTTGAATCGGCTCTGATGAGCCATAAGGACGTGCTCGAAGCCGCCGTGGTCGGCCACGCCGATGAGGCGGACTTGATCAAGCCGAAGGCCTTCGTGGTTCTGACCAGGGGCGAGGGCGATGGGGAAAAAGGCGTTGAATTGCAGCAGTTCGTCAAGGATATGCTGGCGCCCTACAAATATCCCCGTTGGGTAGAATTCGTCGATGAATTGCCCAAAACAGCGACCGGCAAGATCCAGAGATTTAAGCTGCGCACCTGATGGACGAGGGCTACGATAGTATAGAGGTTGCTGGCCAGCGCCTGGAATGTGCCTGGCTGGGCCCCGCACCGTCACCTGATCCGGACGGTCCGCCGACCTTGGTCTTTTTGCATGAAGGTTTGGGCTGTGTCGCGTTGTGGCGGGATTTCCCCGAACGCATGGTCGAGGCAACGGGCCTTGGCGGCTTTGTCTACAGCCGCCGGGGCTATGGCGGTTCCGATCCCTGCGATCTGCCGCGACCCATAACCTATATGCATGACGAGGGGTTGGAGGTCCTGCCCAACCTATTGCAGGCGGCCGGGATCAAGCGGGCCATTCTGGTGGGTCATTCCGATGGCGCGTCGATCTCGTTGATTTATGCTGGCGGGACCCCGGCCAGGGAATTAGCGGGTCTGATCCTGGAGGCGCCGCATGTTTTTATGGAAGAGATCAATGTCGCCGCTATTGCCGAGGCGTGCCAAGCATACGACACTGGCGATCTGCGCCAGCGCTTGGCNAAGTATCATGGCGGCAATGTNGATTGTGCCTTTCGCGGCTGGTCCGAGCCGTGGCTGGGCGAAGGCTTCAAGAGCTGGAACCTGGAAGAGTATCTGCCGCGAATCTGTGCGGAGAGGTCCGTGCCGACATTGGTAATCCAAGGTGCCGGTGACGCGTACGGTACCATCGCCCAATGTCAGGCCATTGAACGCGGCGTCGGCCCGGATGCCAAGACGCTGTTTTTGGAAGACTGTGGCCATACCCCTCGCAGGGAACAATA
Source organism: Rhodospirillaceae bacterium (assembly GCA_002731375.1). GTDB lineage: Bacteria > Pseudomonadota > Alphaproteobacteria. Next base: position 19,118 of record PCBT01000056.1, read on the forward strand.
TGAACAAACTCTAGCAGCCATGCTCGCGCATATTCGCGGCCTGCGATAGCTGTAATTTCTAAGCGGATTGTTTATTCGGGCTGGGAACCTTCAGACTGGTTGTTGAGAAGCAAATAGTTTGAGGAGCAACCCGAATGAATGCCCATAAGAATGCCAGAACCACGCTCCATATTCGAGCACTGATGGTCCGCCGTGTTAACGAAGAAGGCCGTTCGGTGAAGTCGGTAGCGGCCGAATTAGGGGTCAGCGAGCGCGCCGTCCGCTGGTTCAGCAAGCACGGCATCGGCATCAAAAGGGTTATGACCAACAATGGCAGCTGTTACAAAGCCGCCACCTTCGCAGAGGCCTGTTGAAGGATTAAGGCACGCCACGTCCGCACCAAACCATATACGCCGAGAACAAACGGCAAGGTGGAACGCTTCATCTAGACCATGCTCAGAAAGTGAGCCTATGCCTTGTCCTATCAGTCTTCAAACCGGCGCAACGCTAATCTCCAAAACCGGCTCCGCGGCTATAATTTCCACAGGCCTCATGCTAGTCTTAAAAATCAACCGCCAGTCAGTAGGTTAAAGCCCTCTATCTGAACAACGCGATTAGAATAAACAACTAGAGCATGTCGCGGCATCAAGACGGGGTGGCTGCAACACAGCCGCCAAGACGACGTGGCCATGAAATCATGGCTGCGTCGTCTTAAGCTGTAATGTGTTAAGTGTCGGGGGCCGCCGGTGCTCTCATATGGAGCCGGAGGCGCCCAAATGCGGGGCCTTCGCCCTAGGCCGCTTTCCGTCGCGGGATAAACGGCTGGCGCGGTTCGACCTCTAGATCGCGGATCGACTTCGCCTTATGTTCTTCGCAATAGGAGCTACCATCTGCACGATGATCGCCACAGTAGTCATGGGTCGGAAGGTCGCCATGGGGCCACATGGGCCAAAGGCACCCCCGGCGGGGCCTGATTTCAAGCATAGTCCGCTCTCACAAGATTATTTAAAAGGGTATATGACTCTCGAACATGTAGATAATATGTTGCGGCGCACCATATTGTCAAGTACTGAATATCATTAATGAATCAAGACTTGTAACTTTTTTCGAATCGGCACGCACGGATGCCATGATCAGCGCGCCGCTTTGCTCGTGGCGCGGAATGGAGTAACCTTATCGCCATGGCAAAGCCCAGCAAGAACCAAGTCAGCTATTTGACCCGGGGCCTGCCCCAGCCGGGCGGAAAATTGCCCTTGTTCGATGATCAGGGTCAGGAAATCGATATCCGTACCATCCGTGCCTGTATCAAGGCGGGTTGGGCGGAACCCTGGTTCGCCAATCCCTTGAAACCCGATTGGCTGGTTTGCCGCTTGACCGATAGCGGCCGGGAAGCCGTGGCGACCTATGACGAGACGGTGAAGGCAAAATCCCTCGGTGTTGATTGACCGTTGATTGACGCCCTCTTGGATCCATCACCTGAATAAGAGCGTTTGTGAGTAGGAGGCCGTCAAGGTAATGGCGTACGAGACATTTGGGTTCTCGGAAGAGCAAATCTTAATGCGTGACAGCATTCTGGGCCTCTTGGGCCGCGCCTTGCCGGCGGAAAAGATGCTGGAATTCGACAAGAACTCGAGTTTCCCTGAGGAGGCCTTTCAGGCTGTCGCCGCAGATGGCTGGCTGGGCCTGCCAATCGTCGAGGCTTATGGCGGTGCCGGTGCATCCAACATGGACATGGCGGTCTTTATTGAAGCCTTGGGCTATTATCATTACGGNATCCGCTCTGCCTATATGACCACGTCGATCTATGGTGCCTCGCATCTGCAGTATCATGCCTCCGAAGTGCAACGGCGGGAGATGCTGCCGCGCTTGATCAAGGGGCAGCTTAAGATGTGCATTGCCTATTCAGAGCCTGAAAGCGGTTCGGACGCCGCCGGCATTCGCACCCGCGCGCTGCGGAATGGCGACGGCTATGTCATCAACGGGCAGAAAATTTATATTACCAACGCCCATGTTAGTGATTGGATGGTGGTCTCTGCCAAGACCGATCCCGATGCTAGGCACAAGGGTTTGAGCCTGTTTCTCGTCGATAGCAAAACGCCGGGGCTGACCATCCAGCCGATGGATCCCTTGGGCTCGCGCACTTCGTTGCCGAACGAGGTTTTCTTTGATGATGTCCGCATACCCGCCGAAAATCTTCTGGGTAGCGAAGGCGGAGCTTGGCCCATGTTGATGCGGGGCCTAAATCAGGAGCGGCTGTTGCTGGCGGCGACCTCCGCCGGCGCCTGTATGCGGATACTGGAACTGGCCAAGGATTTCGCCACCAGCCGCAAGGCGTTTGGTAGGACCATCACCGAGTATCAGGCGGTTTCCCACAAGCTGGCCGATATGTACATGCTGACGGAAGGGGCCCGCCTGGCGACCTTTCATGCGGCGCGGATGCTGGATGCGGGGGAAGACGCGGTGATGGAGACCACCACGGCGAAGGTGGTGGCAACGGAAAACAACTTCAAGGTTGCTGATTTGGGCATGCAGATCATGGGCGGGGCGGGCTATATGGCGGGAGAGATGCAGCGGCTGTTCCGCGAGGCACGGTTGGGGCCCATTGGTGGCGGTACCTCTGAAATCCTGCGAAATGTCATCGCCAAGAGAATGGGGCTTTAGCCTTGTGGTGATTTGCCGTCAAACAATGCAACAAGTTGCGGCGATGGGCAATTTTCCCTCGGAACATTGGCGGCGCACTGGTAACTTTGCATCAACCAAGGGCTACACCTGAGCGGACTTCATGGCGGGCAATAGCGAAATAAAACGCGCGATGAAAGTCGTGATCGACTGGGTCGGTGATGCGCCCATATCGACGAGGCAGCGAAGCGGAACATGCGGCGCGCTTTTAGCGGTATTCGTGACATACTGGTACACCTGCTCGAGGAGCGCTTGATAGAGGCGGAAATGATTGCCGATCAGGCGTAGGAAGGATTGAAGGCGGCCGGGCAAAGCCGATTGAACCAAACCTTGATCCGCTCCTCGTCATTGAGCCTGCGTCAGGCCGCCGAACGCCTGGACGACGTCGCCCCACGGGTGCTGACCCTTTGTCGGCAGGTTATCGATCTGTTGGAATAACCGTGACTTATTTTAGCTATTAAGCGGCTTGCCCGTGACCGCCAGGGCGGCTTCCTTGACGGCTTCGTTCAGGGTTGGATGGGCGTGGCACGTTAGCGCGATATCTTCCGATGAGGCGCCCATTTCCAGGGCCAGGACCAGTTCGGCAATCATGGTACCCGCATCGGCGCCGATAATATGCGCACCCAGTAGCCGGTCGGTTTCCTTGTCCGCCAGCAATTTGACAAAGCCGCCTGACTGATCGCCGCTGCTGCGTGTGCGGCTGTTGGCGGCAAAGTTGAAACGGCCCTTGTTGTAGGCGATGCCGGCCTCCTTCAGTTCTTCCTCGGATTTGCCCACGGTGGCGACCTCGGGCCAGGTATAACAAACGCCGGGAATGGCATCGTAATTCACCGCGCCCGCATGGCCGGCAATTTTCTCGGCCACGACAACACCTTCGTCTTCCGCCTTGTGGGCCAGCATGGGGCGGTCGGGCAGGACATCGCCAATGGCGAAGATACCGGCTACGTTCGTCTGATAATCCTCGTCTACGGGGATGAAGCCGCGCTCGTCCATGGCGACGCCAACCTCGGCCAGGCCCATGCCGTCGGTAAAAGGCTTGCGGCCGATGGAGACTAGGACCACGTTGGCTTTTAGGGTTTCGCTGTCGCCGCCTTTTGCCGGCTCAAGCGTCAGCTCTACACCGTCACGGGCTTTCTTGACGCCGGTGACCTTGGTACTCAGACGGAATTCCATGCCCTGATTGGCCAGACTGCGTTGCAGATTGCGGGATAACTCACCATCCATGCCCGGCGTGATCCGGTCGAGGAACTCCACCACCGTGATCTTGGCGCCCAGACGGCCCCAGACAGAGCCCATTTCCAGGCCGATATAGCCGCCGCCGATGATCACCAGATGTTTAGGCACCTTGGAAAGCGACAGCGCGCCGGTGGACGAAACGATGGTCTTCTCGTCGAACTCAACACCGGGCAGGCTCATGACATCGGATCCGGTAGCAATGACAATACTCTCCGCAGTCAGATTGCGTTCGCCGCCCGCCTTTAGGGCCACCTGCACCGTGCCGGGCGAGGTGATGGTGCCGCGCCCGAGGATGTATTCGACCTCGTTCTTCTTGAACAGGCCTTCGATGCCGGTGGTCAGGTCGCCAACGACCTGCGCCTTGCGTGCCATCATGGCTTTTAGATCAAGGCTCAATCCGGTGGTCTTGATGCCATGTTGGGCGAATTCCGCCTCTGCCTTGTGATACAGGTGAGAGGATTGCAACAGGGCCTTGGAGGGGATGCAGCCCACGTTAAGGCAGGTGCCGCCCAGGGTGCCGCGCATCTCCACACAGGCCGTGCGCAGGCCCAGCTGCGCCGCCTTGATAGCGCCCACATAGCCCCCTGGCCCGCCGCCGATAAAGACCACATCGAAAGTGTCATCACTCATGATCAGATCTCATTAAATTTCGAACAACAGGCGTTCGGGTTCCTCAATACGTTCCTTGACCCGGACCAGGAAGGTGACCGCCTCGCGTCCATCAATGATCCTGTGGTCATAGCTTAAGGCCAGATACATCATCGGCCGAGCCACCACCTCGCCATTGATTACCATGGCCCGGTCCTGGATCTTGTGCATGCCCAGAATGGCGGATTGCGGCGGGTTTAGGATCGGCATGGAGAGCAACGAGCCGTAGACGCCGCCATTGGAAATAGTAAATGTTCCACCCTGCATTTCATCAATGGAGATCTTATTATCTCTAGCACGACTTGCAAAATCTACAATTGAAGATTCAATAGATGC
>PCBT01000057.1 GCA_002731375.1 Rhodospirillaceae bacterium
TTTTTGGCTTCGGGAGAGAGAGGGAATTACTATCGTAATTTCAGGTTGATCCATCGGAATTACGTTAAGCTATTGTATTTATTATGTTTTCGTATTTATAAACCACATCGAATAGAACACTATCGGATACCTCTGAATTCGGACCTGAATGTGGTTTCTTACCAAACCTGAAATTCCCCAAAATTTACCCTCCTTATTTTCAGTGTCACCTTGTGTCACCCGTCACCCTTTTCCATATTTTTGGCCTCGGGAGAGAGAGGGAATTACTATCGTAATTTCAGGTGGTTTCCTTGGAATTACGTTAAGCTATTGTATTTATTATGTTTTCGTATTTATAAACCACATCCACAGAACACAATCGGATGCCTCTGAATTCAGCCCTCAACGTGGTTTCTGACCAAACCTGAAATTCCCCCAAGGTCGCACCATAGGAATACCCAGGCACCCCGACTGGCCCTGGCCTGGGGGTCATAGGGCATGGTGTGAGAGGGGCGTCCAAAATACCGTATTGACCTAAATCAAGTTGGCCGGATAAAAACTACGGTTCTAATAGAAATCAAGCTGGTCAAGCCGTATGGATTATTCTTGAGCACTNAAAAGTATCAGCATGCTAAGATTAACAACGTCTGAAAACGAGCCATCGATTGCGTCTCTGGCCGACATGATCGGCGCACAGATAGAAGCAATTGACCCGNNCCNGCGTGAACAACCAGATCCGATCCGCCAGTTCGAGCGGACACAAGAAAGAATGCGGGCGAAGCAATTTCTTTCGCTTCTTGTCAATGGGCAGCGAATGTGCCGCATCGATCTCGCGGGTGAGCTTCTGCCGCGGGCAGCACCGACATCGCGTTATGATCGCGCCCTCCGGCTCGCCATTTTGGACGCCCGCTTTTCTGCCTGTATGGCCAACGACATCGGCTGCCACATGACGCCGGCGGATTGTGTGAATGGAAACACGAACGTTACAGCGCCGACGGTGCGGCGAGAACTAAAACTACTAGAAACCACCGAACTGGTCCGACTGGTGNCGGATCCATCGGATCATCGCCGGAAATTCGTTTTCCCGACGCAGCGGTACATGCATGCCTTTTTCAGATCCTGCCTGACTAAGATGTTACTGGATTATGGTCTGGCCTACGACACCGATCGCCTTGCAGCCACGACCATCGAAACTCGGTGGCGGCGGGATTTTGATTTTGATGAGACCGCCCTCGCATATGCGCGAGAGGTTGTACAAAATATTTACGCCTTTTCCCGCCAAATCAATGTCGCTACAGAAGATGAAATTGCAGTTTTCTACTAATACTATGTAAAAAATAGGACAAATATTTTTAATTTTTTATTTCTGCCGATGTTGCGACAATGGCCACCTAGACGATCGAGTAGCGCGAGCCGNGTCGGCTTTCTCGAAGCTGGCGTTCCTGAAGGCTCCTCCCAGAGACCAGCTAGAGCCGTCTTCTTCCTGCGGTCTAGCTGGTCTTTTTTTGCTTATCCGCTCCCGCCGATCCAACAACTCATGTAGCGCATCGAGGTGCGCTTGGCCCTTATCCACCACGTCCATGGAGACCGCCACGGACTTGCCGCAGCCACGATCCAGTTGCGCCTGTGCCACCGCGGGGGCTGTCATCGAACGCATCTAGCTGCGTTGCCGTGCCAGTGATAGTCGATAAAACGCTGGAAAAAATCCACTAANATTTGAGGCCATGTGNCGTCTTCTCGATTGGCAAACTAGTGTACACTAAATCATTAAGAAACCCTTATATATCTCAATTATAATCATGGGTGCGAAGGCCCATGGTCCCTATCCCCCTCCCTTAAAGGCTAAAAGTCGCGTCACAATGGTGTCACAATGACACTGTGAAAAGCTTGAATCTTAAACGATGACGGTTTATGATAAAATTATTAAAGGCTTGTTTTTAAAGCATTTTTATGGTGTTCGGGCGTAGCTCAATGGTAGAGCAGGAGCTTCCCAAGCTTAAGATGAGGGTTCGATTCTCTTCGCCCGCTCCATTTCCCCTTTTGAGCCACAATTCGAGGAAGCCGTGAATGAGTAAGTTGAAGGCGGTTTTTCACTATGCGGCAAGCGCCGGTATCGCGGCACGCCTGGCGGCAGCCGAGAGCGATTGGCTGTCCATTGAAACCTGTGACGAGGAGGACGAGGCCCGGCTGTTTGAATTGATGGCGGAGGCGGATCTGCTGTGGCACGTGCTCAAACCGGCCACGGCGGAAGTTATCGCNGCGGCGCCCAACTTGCGTCTGATCCAGAAAATCGGCGTCGGCGTCAACACCATCGACCTTGATACGGCCCAGGCCCGAAATATTCCTGTCTGCAACATGCCCGGCACCAACAGCCAGGCGGTGGCGGAGGCTACGGTGCTATTGATGCTTTCCGCCCTGCGCCGGGCCGCGACATTCCATGATGCCGCGCGCCGNGGCGATGGCTGGCGGCTTGATCCGGCCATTTTCGACAAAGTAGGCGAAGTTTCCGGGCGCACGGTGGGNCTAGTCGGCTATGGCGAGGTGGCCCGCCGGGTCGCCCCGGTGCTACAGGTCCTNGGCGCCAGGATCATCTATACCGCCTCCGCCCCCAAGAGGGAGGCCTTGGGCGAATGGCGCGAATTAGCGGATTTGCTGGCAGAAGCAGATGTAATTTCGCTGCACATGCCGGTAACGGCGGAGACCGAGAACATGCTGGACGCCGCCGCCTTTGCCGCCATGAAGCCCGGCGCCGTGCTGGTCAACACCGCGCGCGGCGGCCTAGTGGACCAGGGTGCGCTTTATCATGCGCTGACCGAAGGTACGCTTTTGGCGGCCGGCCTGGATGTCTTCGCCGAGGAGCCCATCGCCGATGACGAACCATTGTTGCGCCTGGATAATGTGGCGATAATGCCACACGTCGCCTGGCTGACACCGCAGACCTTTGACCGCAGTATCGAAATTGCCGTGCAAAACAGCCGCTGCGTCCTTGACGGCGGCGACTTCGTGCACCGGATCGTTTAGCCGGGGCGCGGCGAAGGGCCATGCGGGAAAATCCACCATTCATGGATCTTGTCCATTTCGAGGATTTCGTCATGGGCGAACGATATGTCTATGGCGCCTACGAGATGAAGCTGGCGGAAATGATCGCCTTCGCCGAGCAGTTCGATCCGGAGCCGTTCCATCTGGATGCCGACGCCGCCAAGAATCTGGGCTGGCCGGATCTGATCGCCTCGGGGNCGCAGGTCTGCGCCGCCTGGCGCCGGATGTCGAAGGATGCCTTCATTGCCGCCGACGCCTTTGTCTCGCCGGGCTGGGACAACATCAGGTGGCTAAAACCTGTTGTGGTCGGCCATATCCTGAGCGTGCAGTCGGAAGTGGCCGTGTTGCGGCCCCTGAAAAGCCGGCCAAACCTTGGCTATGTGGAATTCAACAACGAAATCCGCAACCAGCATGGCGAGTTGACGACGACGCTGACGACGAAATGGATGGTGTACCGCCGAAATACGGAATAACCGAAGCGGCATAATTGAAAGCGAAAACCATGAGCGCACCGCGTATTGATCTTTACAGCGATACACACACCCTGCCGACCCAGGCCATGCGACAGGCCATGGCCGAAGCCGAAGTGGGCGACGAGCAGAATTTCGAGGACCCCACGGTCAACAAGCTCTGCGCCATGGTGGCGGAATTGCTGGGTCAGGAAGCGGCGGTCTTTTTACCCTCGGGCACCATGTGCAACCAGATCGCCTTTCGGGTGCATTGCCAGCCTGGCGACGAGATCATCCTGGATTATTTCGCCCATCCCATTAACGCCGAGAGCGGCGGACCATCCGCCCTGGCCCAGGCCCAGACCCGGACCCTGCATACCGAACATGGCATCTTCACCGCCGAGCAGGTGCGCGGTGCGTTTCGCCGAGTTAACCGCAATACGCCGCGCAGCCGCGTACTGGCGGTGGAGAACACCACCAATGCCGGCGGCGGCAGCGTCTGGCCCATTGAGGACATCGCTGCCGTCACCGCCACGGCAAGGGAAAATGACATGGTAACCCACATGGATGGCGCGCGCCTGATGAACGCGGTGGTGGAAAGCGGTACCTCGGCCAAGGAATATGGCAGCTATTTCGATTCCCTTTGGATTGATTTATCCAAGGGCCTGGGCTGCCCNATCGGCGGCGTTCTGGCGGGTAGCGCCGAATTCATTGATCAGGCTTGGCGCCACAAACAATTGCTGGGCGGGGCCATGCGGCAGGCCGGCATTATCGCCGCCGCCGGNGTCTACGCCCTTGAACATCATGTGGAGCGCCTGGCCGAGGATCACGAGAATGCCCGCAACTTCAGCCGCGCCATCGCGCAAATTCCCGGCATCAAGTTGATTTTTGACCGTTGCGAAACAAATCTGGTGTTCTTCGATGTGGAGGAGACCGGCATGGACGCCGCCACGGTGGCCAAAAAACTACTAGCCCACAACGTCCGCATCGGCGCTATGGGACCATATCGTATGCGGGCGGTAACACACCTGAACATTGACGCCGGACAGTTGGACGAAGCCGCCGACGCCCTGCGCAAGGTCGTTTCCTAAGCAATCGCGTCTAGTTCCTCATCCGTAGGGAAGCGGCCCTCGGCCTTTTTGGAATAGGCCAACCGACCATCCACTGTAATCTCGAACTTGCCACCGCTGGATGCGATCAGGCTGACGTCGGCGCCGAATTTGCCCAGAATCCGGTCCCTCGCACGGAGGGCTGTGGGTTCATAGTTTCACATTTGGCAGTATTCGATATCGATCTTCATCGCTCTCTCCCAATCTAATATATTCCGCGCTGGCGGCAGATTCGGTCGTAGGCGTCGTTGATTGTGGCCAGCTTTTCCGTCGCCAGGTCAACGAATTCCTGGGGCAAGCCGCCCGCGATGGCGCGGTCGGGGTGGTTCTCCTGGATTAGGGCCCTCCAGGTCCGTTTTACTTCTTCATCGTCCACATCCGCCTCAATGCCCAGAATGGTGTAGGGATCGCCCAGGTCGGGACCCAGATGATAGGCCCGGATGCGGGAAAAGCCGGATTCGTCAAAGCCGAATATTTCCGCCACCTTGCCCAGGTATTCCAACTCCACCAGATGCACCACCTGATCCGCCTTGGCGATCTGAAACAGGCCGTGCAGCAGATCTTCCAGCACCTGGGAGGCCGGCTCGAACAGATCGGCGATCTGTCCAGCATAGGCCTCGAACCCGGCGACATCCTTGCGCGCCAGGTTAAAGACGCGGGAGACGCTTTTCATATCCTCGGGCGAAATCTTAAAGACCTGTTTGAAGGCCTCTACTTCGTCCCGGGTCACCTGGCCGTCGGCCTTGGCCATTTTCGCGCCCAGGGCGATGACGCCGATGGTAAAGGCGATCTGCCGGGTACCATCACCGCTTTCACCGGAGAATTCGCCCGCGATATTGCGCAACTTGTCCGTGGCTTGCTCCGCCATGCCGCCGAGCAGAGCGCCCAGCGGGCCATCGAGGGCGCCACCAACACCACGAACAATTCTATTCCATATACTCATGCCGCCGATCGTCCCTCAAATGCGGTCGTTCATCCTTAGGCTGCTGGTCTGGAATTGGCAAGTGGCGGTTGTCATAACGATAATTTACATGTATTTTATCGATAAATTATCATTATTGGGATCGGCAATATGCCTGAAAAATGGGATTTTTGGATCGACCGTGGCGGCACTTTCACGGATGTGGTAGCTAGGCGGCCCGAAGGCGGCTATCTCAGTCACAAGCTGTTGTCGGAGAATCCTGAGCAATACCCAGATGCCGCCCTGCAAGGTATCCGCGACCTTTTAGGCGTGGCCAAGGCCGATCCCATCCCCACCGAACGCATTGCCGCGGTCAAGATGGGCACCACGGTGGGCACCAACGCTTTGTTGGAACGCAAGGGCGACCGTACCCTGTTGGTCATCAATGACGGCTTTCATGACGCCTTGCGAATCGGTTATCAGACCCGCCCGCATTTGTTCGAGCTGAATATCCAGTTGCCCGAAATGTTGTACGAGCGGGTCTTGGAGGTCACGGGGCGGTACACGGCGCACGGCGAAGAACGCGCGCCGCTGGATCTGGACAGCGCCCGCGCCGGTTTGCAGGCGGCCTTCGATGCCGGCATCCGCGCTTGCGCCATCGTTTTCATGCATGGCTATCGCTTTCCCGCGCACGAAAAAGCGGTGGCGGAAGCCGCCAGGGAAATCGGCTTCACACAGATTTCCACCTCGCACCAAGTCAGCCCCCTGATGAAGCTGGTGGGCCGGGGCGACACCACAGTCGTGGACGCCTATCTGTCACCGATCCTGCGCCGCTATGTGGACCAGGTCGCCGCCGAACTTGGCGATACCCGCCTGATGTTCATGCAATCCAACGGCGGTTTGACCGACGCCAGCCTGTTTCAGGGCAAGGACTGCATTCTGTCCGGGCCAGCGGGCGGCGTAGTCGGCGCCGTGCGCACCACCGCCATGGCCGGCTTCGAAAAGATTATCGGCTTTGACATGGGCGGGACGTCGACGGACGTATCGCATTATGCAGGCGATTTCGAACGGGCCTTCGAGAGCGAGGTCGCGGGCATCCGCATGCGGGCGCCGATGATGCATATCCACACCGTGGCCGCCGGCGGCGGGTCGATCCTGCACTACGACGGCAGCCGCTTTACCGTTGGTCCGGATTCCGCCGGCGCCAACCCGGGCCCGGCCTGCTACCGACGCGGCGGTCCCCTGGCGGTGACCGATTGCAACGTCATGCTGGGCAAGTTGAACCCGGACTATTTCCCCAAGGTGTTCGGCCCCAACGGTGACGAGCCTTTGAGCCGCGATGCGGTGGCCGAAAAATTCGCCGCCCTGGCAGCCGAGATAGAAGCCTCGGGCCGGGAGCCCATGACGGTGGAGGCCATCGCCGAAGGCTATCTGACCATCGCCGTTGAAAACATGGCCAATGCGATCAAAAAGATCTCGATCCAGCGCGGCTATGACGTCTCGGAATATGTGTTGAGCTGCTTCGGCGGCGCCGGCGGGCAGCACGCCTGCCTGGTGGCCGATGCCCTGGGTATGAAGAAGGTCTTTATCCATCCCCTTGCGGGCGTGCTGTCGGCCTATGGTATGGGCCTGGCCGATGTCCGCGCCATGCGGGAGCGGGCGGTTGAAGCCATCCTGGATCAGGGTCAAATGTCCGCCCTGGCATCGTCCCTGGATGAGCTGGCGGCGGAAGGCCTGGAGGAGCTGCTGGGCCAGGATATCGACCCTGCCAGGATTAGCGTGCTGCGCAAGGTGCATCTGCGCTATCAAGGCACCGATACCGCCCTGGTGGTCAATTTCACCGACCTCGCGGGCATTATCGCCACCTTCGAGGAGGCGCATCGCCAGCAGTTCGGCTTCATTGATCAAAGCAAGGCGCATGTAGTCGAGGCGGTCTCGATCGAGGCCGTGGGCGCCGGCGAACCGGCGGTGGATACGCCCTTGGATACCGCGGGCGGTGGTCGCGTCGACAGCATTCCCCCCCTTGCCAGCGTGCAGACCTATATGGCGGGAGTCTACCATGACGCACCGGTCATCGACCGCAACCACATGCGTCCCGGCGACAAGGTCAGCGGACCGGCGATTTTGCGCGAGGATACTGCCACCACGGTGATTGAACCCGGTTGGCAGGCCGCCATGACCGATGTTGGCCATCTGGTCCTGACCCGCATCCAGCCGTTACCAAAACGGGTAGCGGTGGGCACGGACGTGGACCCTGTGATGTTGGAGATTTTCAATAATCTGTTCATGTCCACGGCCGAGCAGATGGGCCTGGTGCTGCAAAAGACCACCAATTCGGTCAACATCAAGGAACGGCTTGATTTCTCCTGCGCCGTGTTCGACCGGGATGGCGAACTGATCGCCAACGCACCGCATATTCCGGTGCATCTAGGATCCATGGATGAATCCATCAAGGCGGTGATCCGCGTCCACGGTGCCGTCATGCGGCCCGGCGATGTCTTCGTGCTGAACGCGCCTTACAATGGCGGCACCCATCTGCCCGACGTCACCGTCATCACCCCGGTGTTCAATAACGACGATGCCGGCGAGGCGGCCACGGTATTGTTCTATCTGGCATCGCGTGGCCACCACGCAGAAATCGGCGGCATCTCGCCCGGTTCCATGCCGCCGAACAGCCGCACCGTCGAGGAAGAGGGCATTCTGATCGACAACATCAAACTGGTCGATCAGGGCCGTTTCCTGGAAACGGAAATGCGGTATCTGTTGGCCTCCGGCCCCTATCCCTCGCGCAATCCCGACAGCAACATCGCCGATCTAAAGGCACAGATCGCGGCCTGTGAAAAGGGCGTGCAGGAGCTGCGCCGCGTGGTGGAGCATTTCGGCCTCGACGTGGTCTATGCCTATATGGGCCATGTCCAGGACAATGCAGAGGAATCCGTCCGCCGGGTCATCGACGTGCTGCAAACTGGCAGCTTTGAAGTGCCGTTGGATAATGGCTCAAAGATACATGTGGACGTTTCCATCGATCATGGGGCGCGGGCGGCTAAAATCGACTTCACCGGCACCTCGGCGCAGCTAGATACGAATTTCAATGCGCCCACCGCCGTTTGTCGATCCGCCGTGCTGTACGTTTTCCGCACCCTGGTGGACGGCAACATTCCCTTGAACGCGGGCTGTCTGAAACCCATTCAGATCATCATCCCCGATGACTGCATGCTGAACCCGAAGTATCCGGCGGCTGTTGTCGCGGGCAATGTGGAGACCTCCCAGAACATCGTCGATTGCCTGTACGGCGCCCTGGGCCGCCTGGCCGCCTGTCAGGGCACCATGAATAACTTCACCTTTGGCGATAACGAGCTGCAGTATTACGAAACCATCTGCTCCGGCACGCCGGCGGGCCCTGGTTTTCACGGCACCGACGCCGTGCATGCCCACATGACCAACTCGCGGCTGACCGACCCGGAAGTATTGGAGTGGCGCTTCCCCGTCATGCTGGACAGTTTCGGCATCCGGTCCAATTCGGGGGGCAAGGGCGCATTCAACGGCGGCTCGGGCATTCTGCGCCGGGTTAGGTTCCTCGCGCCCATGACCGCCTCGATCCTGTCCTGCCGCCGCATTGTCCCACCCCACGGCATAGCCGGTGGCGGGGACGGCGAGCCTGGTCGCTGCTGGGTCGAAAGAGCCGACGGTGGTCAGGAGGAGTTGTCGGGCTGCGACAGCGCGGAGATGACCCCGGAAGATGTCTTTGTTATTCAGACACCCACGGGCGGTGCCTACGGGGAAGCCGGGTCATGAGCAGCAAACGCATAGTTTCTTCCTCCCATCTGGTCTCGGAACAGGCGGCGGAACTCAGCGAGTTTGAATTTGGTTTAAACATGGCGGTCAACGCTTATCACCGCTGGATCGTGCGCTGCATGGCCGCTGCCGGGCAGGACGGGTTGAGTGCCCTGGACGTCCTGGTTCTGCATTTGGTCAACCACCGGGAGCGGGAGAAGCGCCTGTCCGATCTGTGTTTTCTGCTGAATATAGAGGACAGCCATGTGGTTAATTACGCCCTGAAAAAACTGACCAAGCAGGATCTGGTCGCCGCCGAGCGCCGGGGCAAGGAGACCTTTTACGCCACGACGGACGAAGGCCAGGCCGCCTGCCGGCGCTACCGGGATATCCGCGAAGACTGCCTGATTGCCAGTCATGCCGCCCTGGGCCATGATAACCCCGAAATCGGCGAAGCAGCGCGCATGCTCCGCGTCCTCTCGGGCCTGTACGATCAGGCCGCCCGCGCCGCGGCCTCGCTGTAGCGCCTATCAGAAAGCAGTTTTTTGCAGCAACTGGCGCCCATTCTGCTGTCCTTGATATCGGCTGGCCTGTTTTCGGTTTCCATTCTGGTTCTACATCAAGGCTTGCGCCATGCGGATTCAGAATCCGGCTCCCTGATACAGATCAGCGCCACGGCTCTATGCTATTGGCTGTTCGCGCCCTGGCTGGTGGACAGCTGGATGTGGCTGACCACGGCGGCGGTGATCTTTGCCGCCGTTGGCCTGATCAAGCCGTTCCTATCTGCCAATGCCGCGTTGTTAAGCGTACATTATCTGGGGCCGACACCAACCGCCACCCTGGCCGCGACTTCACCCCTGTTCGCCGCTGTCTTCGGTGTGTTCTTTCTCGACGAACATCTGACCATGCCGATCATCCTGGGCACCGCCGCAATCATGGGCGGTTCGATCCTGCTGGCGCAACAGGGCCGAGGACAGGGCGCCGCCGCACGCCGGGCCGCATGGCCCCTTTGGGCGCTGTTGTTGCCATTGGCTGCCGCATTCATTCGCGCCGCCGCCGATAGCTTCACCAAGTTCGGCATGCTCGAACTACCCAGCCCTTATTTCGCCGGACTGGTCAGTTTCTCCGTGTCAACTGTCATCGCCCTGACATTTTATACCGCCAGGCGCCGCCGCCTCCCGCAGATGGGCCGGGGCCACGGCAACGGCTGGTTCGTGGCGGCAGGCGTCATCAATGCCGTGGCGGTTTACTGCATGAACAGCGCCTTGCAGCTGGGCGACATTATCATCGTGATCCCACTGGTTTCGGCCTCGCCTCTGCTAACCCTTCTGTTGAGCGTATTCGTGGTTCGGCGCGAGACAATTACCCGCCATAGCCTGTTGGCGGTGCTACTGGTCGTTCCCGGGGTCATCGTCATCGCGCTCGGCCGATAGAGCGGGATGAACAAATGAACTTACCCTCTATTTTTCTCGGCTTTCTGGCCCGTCACGCCACCAAGTTTTTGGCCATTGGCGTTCTGACCGGGTTGTTTCTGCCGCCCCTGGCGGAATTTATGCGGCCGGCCCTGGTGCCGGCGATCTTTGTCAATCTGATGCTGGCCCTGGTCCGATTGGATTTTGGCGATTTCGCCGGCTTCCTGCGCCGACCCGTTCTGTTGCTCCTCTTTACCGGCTTCGCCCTATTCGTTTCGCCGGTATTGATGGCTGGCATGGCCTGGACCATCGGCCTGCCTGCGGGCCTGGCGACCGGTTTGATCCTGATGGCGGCATCGGCGCCGATTACGACGGCCGCTACATTTGCCTTGATCCTTGGCCTTGATGCCGCCTTCGCTATCGCTGTGACGATCCTGACCCACCTGCTATTGCCCTTCACCCTGCCAGCCATGGCCTTGTGGCTGCTGGACCTGGAGTTACAAATCAGCCTGGTGGAATTCATGGGCCGGCTGGCCTTCATGATCGGCGGAAGCTTTACCCTGGCCGTTGTCGTCAAGCGCTGGCTCCTCCCGCCGGCACGGTTGCGGCATCACGCCCGTCATATTGACGGCTTGCTGGTGGTCGGCCTGATGGTTGTCGCTATCGCCATCATGGACGAGGTAACGGATTTCTTCTTTGACAGGCCTGGTTTCGTCGTACTGACCATCGCCGCCGCCTTTATCGCCAACGCGGTGCTACAGGTAATCGGCGCCGTGGCGTTCCTGCCCGCCGGGCGCAAGCTTGCCTTCACCGCCGGGCACATGGCGGGGAATTGCAACATGGCCCTGATCCTGGCTGTCCTGGCCAACCGGGCGGAGATGGAAGTGATTATCTTCTTCGCCCTGGCACAGCTGCCCATGTACATGCTGCCCGTGATCGCCACCCGGATCTACCGCCGGTTTCTCTAGCGGAGGCCGCGGCAATAATCTAAGCTGCGGCGTGCAAAACATATTGGTCACAGGCGCCTCAAGGGGCATTGGGCTGGAATTCGTTCGCCAGTACGATGCCGATGGCTGGCGCATCTTCGCCTGTTGCCGCACGCCTGGGCAAGCAGCCGAACTCAACGACATCGCCGCAGCCTCCGCCGGACGTGTTTCCGTTCATCAATTGGATGTAGACCAAACCGAATCCGTCCTCACCCTGAAAGCGGAAATCGGCGACCAACCCCTGGATGTTCTTTTGAACAATGCCGGTGTCATGGGGCAGCGCAACGCCGCCCGTGGCGATATCGACTATAATGCTTGGCAGGGTGCAATGGTGACCAACGTCATGGGTCCCATGCGTATGGTCGAGGCCTTCGCCGATAACGTCGTGGCCTCCGCGCAGAAAAAGCTGATTACCATATCGTCACGCATGGGCTCCATCGGTGAAGCCGCGGCCACGAATTCCATTGTCTACCGCTCCTCCAAGGCGGCAGTGAACATGGTGATGAAGATCGTCGCCAATGATCTAGGCGCCCAGGGCGTCATCGTGACCTCCTTCCACCCAGGTTGGGTACGTACGGACATGGGGGGCTCCGCCGCTGATATCTCAGTTGAGGAAAGCGCCGGCGGCATCCGCCAGGTGATTGCGGAATTATCCACCGCCGACAACGGCGCCTTCCGCAACTATGATGGCGGTGTCATTCAGTGGTAGCGTAAGCGGATGCCCGAAACAGCACAACTGAACCCCGAAGACATCGCCGACTGGATCTTCGATCTGGACAATACCCTCTATCCCGCCGCCTCCGACCTGGGCAGCCAGTTGGGCCTGCGCATGGGGGAATTCGTGGCGCGGTACCTCGGCCTGCCCCTGGACGAGGCGCGCAAGGTACAAAAAAAATACTTCCACGACCACGGCACTACCTTGCGCGGCATGATGATGGAGCATGATCTGCAGCCGGATGAATATCTGGACTATGTCCACGACCTGGATCTATCAGGCATTCCCCTGGACAGCCGCCTGGGCCAGGCCCTGGAAGCCTTGCCGGGACGCAAGTTGATCTATACCAATGCCACGACCAAGCATGCCGACCGCATCCTTGGTCATCTGGGCATAGAGCATCATTTTAAGGGCTCCTTCGATATCATTGACGGCGAGTTCCTGCCCAAGCCCAATCAACGCCCCTATGATGTCATGGTGACGCGTTACGGCATTGATCCGGCCAAGGCGGTCATGGTGGAGGACATCGCACAGAACCTGGTGCCCGCCTCCGGCCTCGGCATGGCCACGGTCTGGGTCCGGGGCGGTCGCAATATGGAGCTGGCGGCAGAGCATACAGCCCATGTGCACTATATCACCGATGATCTACCCGATTGGTTGCTGGATTTGACAAGATAACGCGCAAACGTCGCTATTCGGTTGACAGAATGGTGGACCGGGGTAGTTTGCCCAGCGTTTGTAGCGGGGAGAGAGATTATGAATACCAGCAGCCTAGAGACCAGTATCGACAACGCCTGGGAACAGCGCGATAGCATCAACGTCAACACCAAGGGCGAGGCAAGGGATGCGGTCAATGCCGCATTGGAGGCCATGGACAAGGGCGAACAGCGGGTCGCTGAAAAACGCCCAGAAGGGTGGCATGTCAATCAATGGCTGAAGCGCGCGGTTCTGCTGTCTTTCCGCCTGAACGACATGACCGCGATCCCGGGCGGGCCGGGCCAGGCCGGGACATGGTATGACAAGGTCGTATCAAAATTCGAAGGCTGGGGCGATAATCAATTCCGCGCCGCCGGCTTTCGCGCCGTGCCCAATTGCATCGTCCGCCGCTCCGCTTACATTGCGCCCAACGTGGTCCTGATGCCCAGTTTCGTCAATTTGGGCGCGTATGTGGACAGCGGCACCATGATCGATACCTGGGCCACGGTGGGCAGCTGCGCCCAGATCGGCAAGGATTGCCATATCTCGGGCGGCGCCGGGATCGCTGGCGTGCTGGAGCCATTACAGGCCGAACCAGTGATCATCGAGGATAATTGCTTCATCGGCGCCCGTTCGGAAGTAGCCGAAGGGGTGATCGTCGAGGAAGGCTCGGTTCTTTCCATGGGAGTTTACATTGGCGCCTCCACCAAGATCGTCAACCGTGCCACGGGCGAAGTGACCTACGGCCGGATCCCGGCCTATTCCGTGGTCGTGCCAGGTTCGATCCCTTCCGAGAGCGGCAACGTCAGCCTGTATTGCGCGGTGATCGTCAAACAGGTCGATGCCGGCACCCGTGCCAAGACCTCGATCAACGAACTGCTGCGCGACTGAGGCTGGGAAACAAGCCAAAAAAATGGCGGATAACAAGCCCACTGATGCAGTCCAACTGACCCGCGCCCTGATCCGTTGCGCCTCCGTCACGCCCAACGACGGCGGTGCCCTTGGCGTTACCGGCGCGGCGTTGGAGCACTTGGGCTTTACCTGTAACCATATGACGTTTTCCGCGCCCGATACGCCGGATGTGGACAATCTTTATGCCCGCCTGGGCGATAGCGGCCCCAATTTCTGCTTTGCCGGACACACCGACGTGGTGCCCGTGGGCGATGCCGACGCCTGGAGCCTGGAGCCATTCGCGGCCGATATCCGCGACGGCATCCTCTATGGCCGGGGCGCGACGGACATGAAAGGCGCTGTCGCCGCCTTTATCGCCGCCGTCGATATATTCCTGGCCAAGTGCGGCGGCAGCTTTGAAGGCTCGATCTCGCTACTGATCACCGGGGACGAGGAAGGCCCCTCCATCAACGGCACCCGCAAGGTTCTGGACTGGCTTGATAAAAGGGGCGAGCGCCTGGATCATTGCCTAGTGGGAGAGCCGACAAACCCCGATGCCCTAGGCGACATGGTCAAGATCGGGCGGCGAGGCTCTATCACCGGCACCCTGGCGGTACACGGTGTACAAGGCCATGTGGCCTACCCGCATCTGGCGGACAATCCCCTGCCCCGCCTGGTACGGATGCTGGACCGCATCTGCCAGCATACCTTCGATGAAGGTACCGAGCATTTTTCGCCAACAAATCTGGAACTAGCGACCATCGACGTGGGCAACAGCGCCGCCAATGTCATACCGTCCCAGGCCAAGGCAGTCTTCAACATCCGCTTCAACACGGAGCAAACGTCCGACGGCCTGCAGGAATGGCTGCACCGGCAATGCGCGGCGGTGGGCGGCGAATACGAGCTGGACTTTCATCTCTCCGCCCAGCCGTTTCTGACCGAACCGGGGCCGTTCACCGAGCTGATCGCAAGGGCGGTCACGGATATCACCGGGCAGCGCCCCGCCCTGACCACCACCGGGGGCACCTCGGATGCACGCTTTATCCATCATCATTGCCCGGTAGCTGAATTCGGCCTAATATCGGAAAGCATGCACAAGGTGGACGAGCAGGCCTCGGTAAGTGACATCGAGAACCTGGCCGGGATCTATGCCCGGATTCTGGAGCTGTATTTCTCCCCAAGTGGTATTGGTGATGCTGCTTGAGGCGACCCGTTCAATCCACGGTGCCTGGCGCATTGCCCTGCTGGATAGGGATGCGCTGCTCTATTTTAATCTGACGATTAATGGCTTTTGGCGTTCGTTCGTGGCGCTTGGAATCGTACTGCCGCTCTATCTCGCATTCCTGATCGCCGGCCATGGCAAAAGCCCGGGGCCGGGGCTGGCGTCTGGACCCGTGCCCGCCCTGGAATGGTATGTCGTCTTAAAAATGGCGACTTTCTCCACGACCTGGCTGCTGTTTCCCCTCATCATGGTGCCCATATCTCGTCTGCTGGACCTGTCCGCCACCTATGTCCAATATATCATCGTCTGGAACTGGTCGAATGTGCTGGCCATGGCCGTGGTCCTGCCGGCGGTGCTGTTGTTTCTATCCGGCGTCCTGTCGGGCCAATTGGGCGCGATGATCCCCATGGCGGCACAAATCACCATGCTTTTCTACGGTTACATGGTGGCCCGTACCGGTTTGCTCTGCAAGCCGGTCACCGCCGTCGGCATCGTCGCCCTGGATTTTCTCATGACCCTGCTGTTCAACGGCCTCGC
This sequence comes from Rhodospirillaceae bacterium, assembly GCA_002731375.1. Taxonomy (GTDB): domain Bacteria; phylum Pseudomonadota; class Alphaproteobacteria. Next base: position 15,711 of record PCBT01000057.1, read on the forward strand.
CAGCCGCCTGCTGTGATGACCGGATCGCGGCAGACTTCCCTGACCTTCTATCATGCCTGGAGTTCGTCAGCCTCGCGTAAGGTGCGGCTCTGCCTGGCCGAGAAAGGCCTGACCTACGTAGGCAAAGCGCTTGACTTGGGCCGTTTTCAACATCATAGCGCCTGGTACAAGGCACTGAATCCTAGCGGCATTGTCCCCTGTTTACTGGTGGACGGCCTTGCGCTGGTCGAAAGCAATCTGATCGACGAATATCTGGACGAAGCCTTCCCCGAACCGGCTCTGATGCCCGACGATCCGGCTGCCCGGTACGAAGTGCGGCGATGGTCGAAATATGTCGACGACGTCTGCCTGCCGGCGGTGCAAAAGCCTAACTGGACCCGGAGCATGTATCCCATCGCCAAGCTGTGGTCGGATGCGGAGCTGGAACAGCGTCTGGCCGCGATCCCAACACAGGAGCGGCGCGATTTGTGGCGGCGCATGGCGCGGAATCCTTTCTCAGAAGCTGAAATCGATGCCGCGCTGGATATCCTTGAGGACATGACGCTGCGGATCGAAGCCTATCTGGAAAACAGCAGCGGGCCCTGGCTGTTCGGCCATCGCTTGACCCTGGCCGATCTGCATGCAGCGCCTTATGTCATCCGGTTCGAGGAAGAACGGCCGGGCCGGCTGCGCCCTTTGACCGCCCGCTGGTGGGATGCATTGAGGGCTAGACCCAGCTGGTCGACAGCCGAGATCGGCAGCTACGAAGACGACAGTGCCCGAACAGCAGCCGAGGCGATCAAAGACCCCGCTTAAAGCATGTCGCGGCTAATCGGATAGTCCACACCCGTCAGGTACAGCCCTTCCGCCGGTGCCACCTGCCCGCAGCGGGTGCGGTCGCAGGCGGCCAAGGCATCGGCCAGATCGGCAGCGTTCCATTTTCCTACGCCCACCATGTGCAGACTGCCGACGATGGAGCGAACCTGATGGTGCAGGAATGAGCGGGCCGTCGCCCGCAGGTGAATTTCATCATTGCCCGCGCGCGCCACCTGTAGGACATCCATGGTGCGGACGGGCGTTTCAGCCTGGCAGTGGGCAGCCCGAAAAGTGGTGAAATCATGCTTGCCCAGCAGGCATTGCGCCGCCGCATGCATGGCGCCCGCGTCCAGTGGTCCGCGCGCATGCCAGACCCGGCCACGGCGCAGGGCCAGGGGTGGACGCTGATCGTAGATACGATAGAGATAATGGCGCGCGGTGGCCGAAAAGCGGGCATCGAAGTCTTCACTGGCCAGCGCCGCCGCCGTCACCACCACCGCATGCGGCCTGACATGAAAATTCAGCGCATCGCGCACCTTGTCTGGGGAAAAGCCCCGGCTTAGGTCAAAATGTGCCACCTGACCTAGGGCATGGACACCTGAATCCGTCCGCCCGGCGCCAAACAAGGTGACGGCTTTGCCGGAAAACGCCTGAACGGCATCCTCCAGGGTTTGTTGTACGGAAACTCCGTTCGCCTGGCGCTGCCAACCGACAAAGCCGCTGCCGTCATATTCGATATTCAGTCTGTATCGGGGCATGACCAGTTCAAGAACGCGGGATGCGCCCCTCAATCGGGTAGGCCGGGTCACTGTAGCCGGGCGTCGAGGGATGGCCCAAGGGCACCAGGCTGTCGACCAGGGCCTCATCCTCCACTGTGAAGCGATACCCCAGGGCGCTGATATTCTCCGCCCACTGTTCGAAGGTTCTGGGCCCAGCCACGGCGCCATGCACCAATTCGTTGTTTAAGACCCAGGCCAGGGCGAATTGCCCGGCGGTGATGCCGCGGGCTTCGGCATGCTGGCGCAGCGTTTGTGCGATTTTCAGGGATTCCGGCCGCCATTCCGACTGCATCATACGAGGATCGGCACGCCCGGCGCGGCTGTCTTCGGGGGGCGTAGCACCTGGAGGGTATTTGCCCGTCAAGACGCCACGGGCCAGGGGACTGTAGGGCACCACGCCCAGGCCAAAATATCCGCAGGCCGGCAGATGCTCGACCTCGGGCATGCGGTTCATGGCGTTGTAGTAGGGTTGACTGACAATGGGCCGGTCAAGGCCCAGGCCGTCACAAATCCGGCAGATCTCAGCCACCCGCCAGGAGCGGTAATTGGACAGCCCGAAGTAGCGCACCTTGCCCTGCCGAACCAGGTCGGCCATGGCGCCCACGGTTTCCGCCAACCGCGTGTTGGGGTCTTCCTTATGCAGATAATAGATATCGATATAGTCGGTACCTAGTCGCCCCAGGCTATCCTCGCAGGCCTGCAGCAGCCATTTTCGCGACAGGCCGCGCTGGTTCGGACCATCCCCCTTGGCGCCCGCAACCTTGGTCGCCAAGACCCAATAGTCCCGCGCGCCCGCGACCGCCGCGCCGACGATCTGCTCCGAACGGCCAGCGGTATAGACGTCCGCCGTATCGATGAAATTCACCCCCATCTCCCGCCCATGGTCGATGATCCGCCCGGCCACATCGGCCTCCGTGCGGCCGCCGAACATCATGGTGCCGAGGCATAATGGCGAAATTTTCAGGCCGCTGCGGCCGATGCTTTGATAGTTCATCGTGAAATCCGATGCTCCCTTACGGCAAACCGCCGTGCCTACTTTTTAGGTTCGGCAATGCCAAGCGCTTTGTACGGTCCGCGCCCTTGGTTAGCAATTTATTAAAATTGTTGCCGTATCTGCTGATGCCGTGGAGTAGAGGGAACATGGCGAAGGGTAGATTGAATAAAAGGTTGCCGTATTCGCTGCGGACACTGTTCGTGATACTGGGCGACGTAATCGGGCGGAATTATCGTCATGGCGAGCGCAACCTGATGGCGGTCAGTGTTTGCGTGGCGTTCGGCATGCCGAAGCATTGGCTACCTGATCGAGCCAATCTTGGCGGCGGCGTCTCTATTCGGCGCTATCCGGTCCCAGCCATTCGATATCCTTGTGTGCACCCTTGATGGCCCAGGCGTCTATTTCGACCAGCATCTCGGACAACCGAAGGCCGGAGATCCGGCAGCCCATGGAGACCGGACGGCTGTCGGCAAACCAGGCCGGCCCTTCACCGTAGGGACGGTTCTGCTCCGCCCCCGCCACGGTGAAAGAGCGCCGGCGCACCACATCATCAAGCGTGGCACCGGCCTGCGTCAAGGCGGCGGCGACCGCTTCGTGGCAAATGTCGAATTGCGCCGCCCAGTCGCCCGGCGCTTGCACATTGCCATTGCCATCCAGCGAAGTGCAGCCGCTGACATGAACCACGTCGCCCACGGCCACGGCCCTGGCAAAACCACGCGATTTCTCGTCTCCATCGCCGGTATAAAAATCCTGGCGGCTTGACGTCGCGCCGATGATTGCCTCGGCTTCAATTTCCACCAGCATCTCCGGCTCAATCAGCGCCGGAATTCCCAGCAGCGTCCCGGTCGGACGCACCTCGCCCAAGGCATCCAGCCTGGCCTGGGTCTGCCCGGCCGCCTGCGCCATATCGGTCACGAAGGATTTGGTATAGACCAGATCGCCGGGCCTGCCACCGGCTTGATCCAATGCCTCCAGAATCGTGTCATAAATCTGCCGAGCCTGACGCCGGAGATCACCCGCATCGTCAAAACCGGGATCACCAAAGCTGGCCGTGCCTGAGATGAAGACTCGGTCATCAACCCGCACGGCGCGGGAATAGGCGTAAAGCTCTTCCGTCGGGCTGCCCGACGAAATCCGTTGCGCCGATTGTTTGGCGCCGTCAACGGCGTCCAGCTCTATCTCGATCAGTTGCGTTGGCCGCGCCAGGCGGCTGACCTGAACCAGCGTCGCCGCCGGGCGCACGTCCTTGAAATACTTCGCCATGGCCCGGCCCGCCTGATCCGCTAGGGCGATATCGGTGACATAAACCCGGGTCCGGACCACATCGTCCAGCATGCCGCCGGCCTGCCCCATGGTACCTTCCGCGATTGCCATGATGGCATCAACCTGCTTGGCGATATCGCCTTCGCCAATGACATTGCCCAACTTATCGATTGCCGTCGTGCCCGACTGCAAGACCATGTCGCCGACACGCATGGCACGGGAATAGTTTGCCAAAGGCTCCAGAGGCCGTCCCGAGTCAACATTGATACGGCGATAGTCTGCCATGCCTTAACCCTCCAATAGTCCATAGACGCGGCTTGCCGCGCCCGCGCTAATCCGGTCTTCATGCAGGTCGCGGCGCACCAAATCGCGATCACGGCTTTTGGGATCGCCATAGCCGCCGCCGCCCGATATCTCTATCACGACCTGATCACCGGCCCGCAATGCCATGTTGGTGGCGGCGGGAAACGGCGTCGTCTGGCCGTCACGCACCAGGGCGAACATGGCACGGCTGCCTTCCTCGGCGCCCGCCAAGGCCCAAGGCCCGGTCATATGGCGGTCGCCATTAGTCGAGAGCAAAATACCATCCGCCAAAACATCATAGGTCCGCCGTACCCCGAGACCGCCCCGAAAGGCACCAGCGCCACCAGAGTCCCGGATCAGCTCATAGCTCCGGATACGAACGAAATCATGGTCCATTTCCAGGGCCTCGATGGGCGTATTGGCCGTGTTTGAGAGCATTTGCGCGACCACATCAGCGCCATCAATGGTTCGCCCGGCGCCGTTACCGCCCGAGATGGATTCGGCGAACATTTCGTATCCCGCACCCTGTTTCCGGCTCATAGTGACGATGTTCGTGCAATCGCTACCCGCCGCCGACAGGCGTTCCGGAATAACCGCCCCCAGCGCGCGCTTCACGGCCGATGCCGTGCGGTAGGCCGACGCCATGCGTCCGCGCACCGGCGCGGGATGCAATGGATCAAGGATCGAGCCCTTGCGCGTCCGTATCTCAATCGGGCGGTAAGTGCCATCGTTAGTCGGCACATTGCTGCCGGCAATCTGGCCGAACACGGTCATCGCCGCCGAATGTGTTGATGCGACCGGGCAATTGACCGGCCAGGAAACCTGGTCATCGCTTTCAGACAGATCAACCACGGCCTCATCACCCTTAATGGTCACGCGGGCACGGACCATGGGCTGCGGGCCATCCAAGGTTTGCCCATCCAAGGCATCCTCGCCATGGTAATCGCCGTCCGGCAGATTGGCGATGGTGGCGCGCAGCATACGCTCGGAATAATCCTGCAGCTCGGCCATGCAGGTGCTGACCAACTCGACACCGTGTTTTTGTATTAATTCCTGAACCATAGCGCGTCCGCGCATGGCCGCTGACAGCTGGGCATGGAAGTCGCCCAGAACAATATCGGGCAACCGGCAGTTGGCGCGCAGCATGGCCTCGACCGGACCATCATAAAGATCACGTTCATTGATCTTCATGGAGGGAATGATGATGCCTTCATGAAAAATTTCTGTGGCATTAGCGTTGGAGCCGGCAACCGCACCGCCAAGCTCCAGATGATGGCAAATGCTCCCCGTGAAGGCCACCAGCTGCTCCTCATGAAAGACCGGCATCAGCACGATGATATCGTTCAAGTGCTGGCCGTTTTCATAGGGGTTGTTGGTGATGTACATCTCGTCGGGCTTGGTTTGGGAGATGTCATAACGTTGGCGAAAATAGGGCACGGCGGCGGCCAAAGAATTCATGTGTACCGCGATGGCCTCGGCCTGGGCCACGGTGCGGGCGTCGGCGTCCATCAGGCAGGTTGAGCAATCCTTGGCTTCGCGCACAATGGTGGAATAGGCGGCGCGCAGCATGATCTCGCTCATTTCCTCGGCAATGGAGCGAAAACAGCCCGAGAGCACATTGAAATCGGCTGGGTCCATAGTGGTTTTTGGGGCGCTTACGGCTGCTTTATTCATGATCCGTCATCCTGGATATTTCGACGCAGCCGCAAGACACCGGAGGGTTCACAGCCGAGGCGCCAGTTCGGCGGCACCACGGTAGAGGTCGAAGCCTCGACGACGATGAGCGGCCCGTCGGCCTCGAAACCCGGCGCCAGGCCCTCGCGCCGCATCATTGGGCAGCTGAAACTTTTGCTGCCAATGGTTACATCGCGGCTGATCCCTTGCCCGGCTTCAGGCGCGTGCGAAATCCCGGCAACGGTTCCGCCGCGCCCGTGGGAGGCGCTCAATCGAAACGAGACCGCCTCGACCTGACGCTCCCGAAAAGCATGGCCGTATTGCCGCGCGTGTTCAGAATGGAAGCATTCGGCCAAATATGCGGCACCGCCGCTCAACAGTTTTTCCTCCATCAAAGGCACTCTGAGTTCATAGCCTTGGCCCCGGTAGCGGGCATCGACGGCAAAGGCATGCTTCAGCTCCGAGACGTCATAACCGACATCGGCGAATGACCGGGCCGCCTCCGCCCGCAACTGGCCGAGTTTCGTCTGCAGTATTTCGGGCGTCATAGCGGCGACGGCCTGGGCGCCCTCGGCCAGGACATAATCCATCTTGACATTGGAGAGCGAAAGCCCGACGGCGGAAAAGACGCCCGGATTGGGCGGGATCAAGACCTCGGCGATATCGACCTCGTCAGCCACCGCCGCTGCGATCAGGGGCCCAGCTCCGCCACAGGCAAAAAGTGCGTAACGGCGCGGGTCCAGGCCGCGCTTGACCGAAACCCGGCGCAGCGCCTGGGCCATGTTCGCGGCGGCGATTCGATAGACGCGTTCCGACAGCTCAATCTCGGACAGGCCAAGACTTTCACACAACGGTGCCGCCACGGCGCGGCTTAACCCTGGGTCGAGAACGATGCCGCCGGGCAGCTCGGTGGCTGGATCCAGCAAACCAAGCAGCAGCATGGCATCAGTCAAACAAAACCGTTCGCCGCCACGGTTGTAACAGGCCGGCCCCGGCACCGCGCCGGACGACTGCGGCCCGACCTGCAGCATGCCGCCGGCATCAATCGTCGCCATGCTGCCGCCGCCGGCGCCAATGGAGATGATGTCGGTCATGGCGATGTTGAGGGGCAGGCCCTCGATATTGAACTCTGACGTCCCCTTGACCGTGGTTTCGGGACTGCCGTTGGTGATCAGACAGACGTCGGAACTGGTGCCGCCGACATCGATGGTGATGATATCCGGAGTACCAGCCAGCACTGCCGTTTCCGCCGCGCCCGTGACGGCGGCGGCGGGACCGGAATGAAACATCTGTGCCACCAGCCGCCGGGCCGCCGCCACCGGCGCGACACCGCCATTGGAAAGCATGATCAAAGGCGTGCCAAGGAAGCCGACACCGCGCACGTCAGCCTCGAATTTCGACAGATAGCGTTCCACCACCGGGCGCATAAAGGCAGAGATAACCACGGTGCTGGCGCGTTCGTACTCGCGGTGTTCCGGCGCCACCTCGGACGATAGCGAGACATGGATATCTGGATGCCGGACCGCGATCAGATCGCCGATGGCGCGTTCATGGGCCGGATTGGCATAGGCATGCAGCAGACAGACGGCGATGGAATCGACGCCTTTTTCAGCCACCAAGCGATCGACATGTTCGATCACCACAGCCTCGTCCAGCGGGCTGACAATATCGCCGTTCGCGGCCATGCGCTCGGGCACATCGAAAACCATGTCGCGGGAAATCAGCGGCGTCGGCTTCTGGTAGAACATGTCATAGACGACCGACTTGTCTTGGCGCTGAATGAACAGCACATCGCGAAAACCGGCCGTGGTCAGCAGGGCCACCTTGGCGCCCCGGCGCTGGATCAGGGAATTGGCGACAATGGTTGAGCCGTGCAGCAATTCGGTTACATCGCCACCCTTGGCGCCGAGGCGTTGCAATAATTCCTTAAGGCCAGAAATCGCGGCCCGGCTCGGGTCATCCGGCGTCGAGGGCGTCTTGTGTATCACCGCGCGGCCATCGTCTAGGACCGCGATCAGATCCGTGAAGGTTCCGCCGACCTCGATACCTACAATCACCTTACGCTCCTACATTCCGTCTAAGGCCTATCCGTTCCCCAGGCGATAGCGTTTCGCAACAAGTGCCCGAATGTGTCCGTCTCCCAGACACCATGGAATTCGGACGGCACGGCACCCATCGGATCAATGCTGGCATCCACTTTCGACTGAGTATTGGTCCGGCCCGTATGGCAATGGCCCAAACCGACATATACGACCTCTCCCCGCCCCACATCGCGGGCGTAGCCGAGCACCCGTGTTTTCCCGTCCGCTTGCACGGAGGTATCCTCGTCATAGACAAAGCCGAAACCGGGCGGCGAGGGATCTTCCGCCAACTCGGTCGTCAAAAGAACACGGCTGGCACCTGTGTCCTGTAATTCGATCAGGTAGAGTTCATCTTGGGCCAAGAATGTTTTGGGCAGCCCCCGAGTAACGGGATGATCGGCGGTGACGGAGACTTGAAACTCACACAGCGGTGGGTGGTTGAGGAAAAAGCAGCCCAAGATCCGGTGATGCTCGGCCTTGACCATCTTCTTGACGGTCAGGCCATCACGTTCCCCTTTGACTGCCTTGCCGCCAGACGTCCCGTGCAGGGCGAACCAACGGCCGCCCTTCGCCAACCAGTCCAACAGCGCCGCATTGCCCGTGCCCACCGGATACGGCCCGGCCACATAGGTTATGAGAAAGTCCGTTCCCGGCAGCCAACGTTCGATGTCCTGGAAATCATTTGCAACGGTGACCGCAAGATGCTCCCTGGCTTGCAGCTGTTGCAACAACTGCAGGCGGGCATAATCCATATCGTGGCCCGCGGCGGAGCCAGGCGGGAACCCCCCGGTGATAAGATGGGCGCGCTGGGTCGTGGTCACGTCTGCTCCTCCGGTTCCATTGCTTCTTCGTTGGCTGCCATCATTCTCACGGCTCGGCTATGGTGGTCAGGGTCCGGGGTCATGTCTAGCGTTTTGTTATCGTGCCGCCCTGGGTTTAGGGAACACAAAAAGAGGAATTACGCCATGCCGTTCTACGAAAATGGACCTGTCAGCATTCATTACGAAGAGGCCGGCGCCGGCTTTCCGCTGCTGCTTATTCCCGGCGGGGGATTGAATGCGACGATCGCCAACTTCACCGGTAATGCGCCCTTTGATCCGATGGCGGAGTTCAAGGGCGAGTTCCGCTGCATAACCATGGACCTGCGCAATGCTAACGGCGGCCAGTCCTCCGGCCCGCTGGAGATCGAACGGCCCTGGGACGCCTACGCCGATGACCAGCTTGGTCTAATGGATCATTTGGGCGTCGACAGGTTTCTGGTGCTGGGCTTTTGCATCGGCGGCCCCTTCATCTGGAACCTGTTGCAACGGGCGCCGGCGCGCATAGCCGCCGCGGTACTGGCCCAGCCCAGCGGCTTTAATCCGGAGGCGCCGGACATTTTCTACCAGAACAACATTGAAGCCTGGGGTCCGCCACTGTGCGAACGCCAGCCCGAGATCACCATGGAGATGATCGACGCCTTCCTGACCAAAATGTACCGGGACAAGGGAGATTTTGTCTTTACCGTGAGCCGTGATTTCGTACGCTCCTGTGATACACCCATACTGGTGATGCCGGACGATATTCCGCCACATCCCTACGCCGTGGCCATGGAATCGGCACTTCTCGCACCTAATGCCCAGATCAGCATGTTTCCGTGGAAAGAGCCCAAGGAGCGGGTACCTTTTGCCGTGCGCCACGCGCGCAGCTTCCTCCGCGCCCATCGACCGGCGGAATAATCCTAGCGTGGCGTTAGATGCCGCGCGTCCGCCGCCGCTTCGTGATCCATCACCCGCAAGATGCTTGCGTTCATTATGTACACGCTTATCACCGCCGTTAGCTCCAACAGGCCTTGCTCGCCATAGCGCGCCCGCACGGCATCGAACGTATCGTCACTGACCCGTGGCGCCTCCAGAAGTTCTCGCCCGAAACCGATTATCAGCGCCTCGTCCGCCGTTAAACCGTCCAGCGGCGCGTAGGTATCGACGGCATGGATTGCCTCTTCCCGCGTGCCGGCCTGCAGGCCCAGCCTGACGTGTGCGCCCCAGATGAAATCCGCGTTGGCCGCCCGCGCGGCGGTGCAGATGGCCAGCTCGGACTCCGCATCGCTCAACGATGTATGGTAGCGCAGATGTTCGACCAGATCCGACAGCCGCGCCCCCGCCTGCCCGGCGTAGGTAAGATAGCTGCTCGGCGGTGGCATGCTTCCACGTGTTTCGAAAATGTGGCGCACGGCGGCGCGGGTTTCTCCGGTAAACGTCTCCGTGTCGGAGGGGATCGGCAGTCGCGGCATCGTCTTACTCCTTCATTGGGCTCAAAGCAGCCATACCAGTCAACGATGCCTTAAGAGATGCCGTCAAAGGAAATAGTTTATGATGATCCAGTCCTTGACCTTCCAGTAACTAGAATCTTTATATGAACAAATATGAATGGGCGGTACGGCTGGATGTTGGGAGTATAGAATGGCGGAAGCGGCGGAACAGCACGGCGAACATGCGATCGACCCGGTCTGCGGCATGACGGTCTCGTTACCCACCGAAAAACCCTCCTTCGAACATGCGGGCGAGGTCTATTATTTCTGCTGTGCCGGTTGTGCCGGCAAGTTCGAAGGTAATCCCCAAGGCTATCTTGACGGCACCGCCCAGGCGGCGGCCCAGGTTGCCAAGGAGGCCGCGAAAGCCTTGGCCGCGCAAGAAGAGGGCGGCGACAGCCGAGGCGGCTATATCTGTCCCATGTGCCCCGACGCCTGGAGCGCCACGCCGGCGGCTTGCCCCGAATGCGGCATGGCGCTGGAAGCGGCCACGGTATCGATGGAGGCCGGGCCCAATGCCGAACTGATCGATATGACACGGCGCTTTTGGATCGGCGGCGCCCTTGCCCTGCCTGTATTGATCCTGGCCATGGGGGAGATGATACCGGGCCTTGCCAGCCTTGTCGGCGGTGCGTGGAACCCATGGGCGCAGCTGGCCCTGAGCAGCCCCGTGGTGCTGTGGGCGGGCTGGCCATTCTTCCAACGGGGTTGGAAATCCCTGGCAACCATGAAGCTGAACATGTTCACCCTGATCGCCATCGGTACCGGTGCGGCCTACGGCTACAGCGCTATCGCCGTTTTGCTGCCCGGCGTCTTTCCCGAAGGTTTCCACGGCGCGGATGGGCGGGTTGCCATCTATCTGGAGTCCGCCGCGGCCATCATTACCCTGGTGTTGCTGGGGCAGGTGATGGAGCTGCGCGCCCGTGAGCACACCTCGGGTGCCTTGCGGACCTTGCTGGATCTGGCGCCCAAGACCGCCTGGCGTCTGAACGACGATGGCGGGGAGGAAGAAGTCAGCCTGACCGAAGTGCGGGTGGGCGATCGGTTGCGGATCAGGCCCGGCGAAGGCATTCCGGTAGATGGCGAGATCGTGAACGGCCACAGCGCGGTCGATGAAGCGATGATTACGGGCGAGCCCCTGCCGGTAGAGAAAATCACCAGCGACGGCGTCATCGGCGGCACGCTTAATGGCACCGGTGCCCTGGTCATACGGGCCGACAAGGTGGGCGCGGAGACCATGCTGGCCCGAATTGTCCAGATGGTAGCGGAGGCACAGCGCAGCCGGGCGCCGATCCAGCGCATCGCCGATACGGTGGCCGGCTATTTCGTCCCCATCGTTGTCGCCTGCGCCATTGCTGCTTTCGCCGCCTGGGCCATTTGGGGGCCCAGCCCCGCCCTGGCATATGCATTGCTGGCCGCCGTGTCCGTGTTGATCATTGCCTGTCCCTGCGCCCTGGGCCTGGCCACGCCCATGGCGATCATGGTGGGCACCGGGCGCGGTGCCCAGGCCGGCGTCTTGATCAAGAGCGCCGAGGCGTTGGAGCGTTTCGAAAAAGTCGATATGCTGGTCGTCGATAAGACCGGTACCCTAACCATGGGCAAACCGGCCTTGCAAAAAGTCATCGCCGCGCCCGGTTTCCAGGAGAACGAGGTTTTGGCCCTAGTGGCGAGCCTGGAGCGGGCCAGCGAACATCCCCTGGCCGCTGCTGTCGTTGCTGGCGCCCAGGCGCGGGAGCTGACGTTGGTCGAGCCAACCGGATTTCAGGCAACCATTGGCAAAGGTGTTGCAGGAGAGGTCGATGGCCGCGCGGTGGCTTTCGGCAACGCCGCCATGATGGCCGCGCGGGGCGCGGATATATCCGGTCTAGAGGCGGACGATTTGCGCAATCAGGGTGCCACCGCCATGTTCGCGGCGATCGACGGCAAGGCCGCTGGTCTGATCGCCGTCGCCGACCCGATCAAGGAGACCACGCCCAGCGCCATCCAGGCCCTACATGGGGAAGGTTTGCGCATCGTGATGCTGACCGGCGACAACCGCGCAACGGCGGAGGCGGTGGCGGCGCGGCTGAATATCGATGAGATCATCGCCGATGTCCTGCCCGACGAGAAGAGCGCGGCGGTGCGCCGGCTGCAGGATCAGGGCCATGTGGTGGCCATGGCCGGCGACGGCGTCAACGATGCCCCCGCCCTGGCCCAGGCCAACATCGGCATCGCCATGGGAACCGGCACCGACGTTGCGATCGAAAGCGCCGGCGTTACCCTGGTCAAGGGCGATCTTTATGGCATCGTGCGGGCCCGGCGGATCAGCCGGGCGACCATGCGTAATATCCGGCAAAATCTATTTTTTGCCTTTTTCTACAACGCCCTTGGCGTACCCCTGGCGGCGGGCGTGTTGTATCCGTTCTTTGGCCTGTTGCTCAGCCCCATGATCGCCGCCGCCGCCATGAGTTTGAGCTCCGTTTCGGTGATCACGAACGCGCTGCGCCTGCGCACCATACACTTGGAGATCAAGTCATGAATATCGGCGATGCCGCCAAGGCCACCGGCCTATCCTCGAAGACCATTCGCTATTACGAAAGCATTGATCTGATCGCCGCCGCCCGCATGGAGAACGGTTACCGCAGCTATACGGAGGCCCATGTCCACAAGCTGCGCTTCGTGCAAAGGGCGCGCGGTCTGGGCTTCTCCATCGATGATTGCCGGGCGCTTCTGTCGCTTTATGAAGACAAGCACCGGGCCAGCGCCGAGGTTAAGAACATCGCGCAAAAGCACCTCGAAGACATCGAAGGCAAGATCAGCGAATTGCAGGATCTGCAGGAAACATTGTCACACCTGATCGAGCACTGCGCCGGCGATCACCGTCCCGACTGCCCCATCATGGATGGTCTGTCAGGCGAACAGCACGAAGTTTTCGGCAAGGCGCCGAAGCTGCAGTGATTTTACGAAGCGCCGATCAGTCGGCGCATTACTTTTGTGAAAACGAGCACGGCATATCATGAACAAAAAAACCTCGGAAAATACCAACCTGATGGTGCGCCTGAAGGCAAAGCTGCCGGCACTGGCGGTATTGGCCGTCGTGGCGGGCGGCGCCTGGGTGATGATCAATCAATCGATACAGCAAAGCAGTTCGGTGACCGTCGATGTAAAGGTGCCGAAACTATCGGCGATGGGGCTGCAAGGCGAGAATGCCGGCGGCGGACCGGGCGGGCCGCCGCTGGCACACAAGATCTATCAACCCGGACATCACGCCGACGGCGCCTTTTCGTTTGCCTTGAAAAAAGGCGTCGGCTAGCATCATTGGCGTTTCGGCAGCATGCTGCCCCAGCCCCAAGTCAGCGCAACGGATACCAAGGCCTTCATCGGCTATGTCCACGAGCTGCAAGTGGCGAACGGTATCTCCCATGAACCCCACCGCATGCGCTAAAAGGCCTAGCTCGCAGGCAGGAATACGCCCTTGCCGGTTTTCTGCTGATCGAACAGTTGGTAGGCCTCTTCCGCCTGGTCCAACTTCCAGCGGTGGGTGAACAGGCGGTCCACATCGACGCCACGGTCGGCGACAAAGCGGGCACAATCGGCCAAACCGACATTGGAAAAAGTCCACGACCCGATCAAGGTGACTTGCCGGCGCAGCAGATCTGGGCTGACCTCCAAAGTCACCTCGCCGCCCTCGCCCACATAGCAGCACGCGCCCCAGGCCCGCGTCGCGCGCACCGCCTGGGCCCGCGCCTGGGCCGAGGATGAGGCGTCCAGGGTTTTCTCGGCGCCCTCGCCGTGGGTCAGATCCCGGATCGCCTGTACCGGGTCATCGGCCATGGGGTCAAGGACGACATCCGCACCCAATTCAGCGGCAAGCTGACGGCGCTCGGGCGAGATATCCAGGGCAATCACGCGGGCACCCATGGCATGAGCAAGCTGGGTGACAGACAGGCCGACCGGTCCTTGGCCAAAGACGGCAATGGTCTCGTCGCCATGTAGGGACAACCGTTGCAGGGCGCCAAAGGCCGTTCCGGTGCCGCAGGCGATGGCCGCCCCGGTCTCGAACGATAGTTCATCAGGCAACGTCACCAGGCTTTCGACTGGCACCTTCATATAAGGGGCATGGGCGCCATGGGCGACCGAGCCGAAGACCACCGCTCCATCCGCACACATTTGCCGCCAGCCCGCCATGCAGTGGCGGCAGACGCCGCAGCCATCATAGTGAAAGTCAATCACTCGCTGGCCGATCCGGGCCTCGCGCCCGGTCACCGCCGAACCAAGCTCGACCACGATGCCACAGGGTTCGTGCCCGGCGATCACCGGTTCCATCGAGCGCTTGATGCCGCCGCGCACCACGCCGGGAATGAAGGGTTCGCGGTAGCCCTTGAGGTCGGTGCCACACATTCCGGAGGCCTTGATCTCCAGGATCACATCCCGCGGACCCGGTTGCGGATCGGGAAATTCGCGCAACTCGGTCCTGCTTTCGCCAATAAATACGACACCCTTCATTTCGCTGACCTCCCAAGCACTGATTACGGAACTAAATAGCTAGATTAAGGCACTAAATTTCCAGACTAGCTATCGCCATTGTGCGCGAAGGTGCACAATCGAAGCAACAAACGCGCGAAGAACTTGCATACAGGGAGACAACGTCATGCAGCAGGACAATCCCACATCACTACGTGTTCCTGATCCAGGTGTCGCGGACCTGTTGGCGCAGGACGCGCGTTGGCAGGCCTGGTTGGATGTGGAGGCGGCGCTGGCCAGGGCAGAGGCCGAGTTGGACATGATACCGGCGGCGGCGGCAACCGAAATCACCCGAAAATGCGACCTTGCGTTGTTTGACCGCGCGCGCCTTACGGAAGGCTTTCAGCGCACCGGGCACAGCCTGGTGCCACTGATCTGGGAGTTGTCGCGACTATGTGATGGCGATGCCGGCAACTACGTGCATTGGGGTGCGACGACACAGAACATCACCCAGACCGGCGATCTATTGCAGTTGCGCAAGGTGCATCGGGTCTTCCTGCGCCAGCTGGGCGCGATCCTTGCCGCCCTGGCCGATCTGGCTGAACGGTCGAAGGACATGGCGCTGCCAGGCCGCACTCATGGGCAACACGCGGTACCCGCAACCTACGGCCTCAAGGTCGCGGTCTGGATCGACGAGTTCGCCCGCCATGTGGAGCGCCTTGAACAGTGCGGGCCGCGGGTCTTTCAGACCATGCTAGGCGGGGCGGCGGGAACCGCCGCCTCCTTCGGCGCTCAGGGCCTGGAAGTACAGGCACGGCTGGCCGCCCATCTGGATATGCCGCCAATGCCGGTGCCAGCCCGCACCATCATGGATCATTTGGCCGAACACATCATGGCGTTGGCCTTGTTGGCGGCCAGTTGCGGCAAATTCGCCAACGAGATCTATACCGGCATGAAGCAGGAGTTTGGCGAGGTCGAGGAGCCGATTTCCGCCGGCACCGTCGGCAGTTCCACCATGCCGCAAAAGCGCAATCCGTTTACCTCGCAAGACATCATGGCCTATGCGGCGCAAATCCGTACCATGGTGCCCCTGGCCCTGGAAGCGGTGATGACCGAGCATGAGGCAAACCGGCAGACCTCGTTGATGATGCGACAGGCGCAAAATCAGGTCTGCGTTCTCATGGGGGATACGCTGGAGCGGGTGCGGATCCTGGCCGAGGGCATTGTGCTGAAGCCGGAGCGCATGCGCGCCAACCTCGACCTGACCAAGGGCTTGATCATGGCGGAGCCGATCATGCTGGCCCTGGGCGAGTTCGTGGGCCGGCAGGAGGCGCATGATATCGTTTACGACGCGGCCCAAGCGGTTGCGGTCGGCGAAAGCAGCTTTAGCGAACTGCTAGGCGCCGACCCGCGCTTCAACCAATATTTGTCGCCAGAACAGATGGTGCGCATGCTGGACCCAACCAGATACACCGGCCTAAGCAGCCAGATCGCCCAGGAACAGGCGCAGCGCGCCCGCATCATGGCAAAAGGGCTTGCTGACTAAGGTTGCATGGGCATTTCGGCTATTTTTTGGCCCTGTCCAAGGCTTCTTGAATGTTAATGAAATGGCGCATGCGGTCGACCATGACCTCGGCCGAGGTCGTCGCCATGCCGAAGTTGAAAACAGCCAGCCCCCGGCCATCGACACCGACCAGATAGATCGAGGTCGTGTGGCCCATGGAATAGTCTTCCTCGGCATCGGCGCTTTTATCCTCGCCGTCGTCCTTGGGCAGCACGGTCTTGTTGTAATAAACGCGGTAGCCTTTTGCCGCCTTGGCGATTTGCTTCGCCGTGCCAGTCAGGCCAACGAGCCTGGGATGGAACGCTTCCACATAGTCCTTCATCACGTCGGCATCATCGCGCGCAGGATCAATTGTGATGAAAATCGGCTGTACCCAATCTGCCTGCTCGCCCAGCATGTCCATGGATGTGCTCATGGCCTGCAAACCGGTCGGACAGACATCGGGACAATAAGTATAACCAAAGGCGATCAGCATGAGTTTGCCCCGGTAAGTCTCGTCCGTGACCTGCCGCCCCGTATGATCGGCCAAGGTGAACGGACCGCTGGGCGGATTCATGGTTATGGGATCGATCTTCTCCGCCACCGGGTCGGAATACAGCAAATAGCCCACCGCGCCGCCGGCAAGGCCGGTGCCGAAGACGATCGCCAGGATGGCCATGGCCATTTTGCTCATTGAGAGATCCCTTGTTTTTCCGCCGCCTGGGTCATAGTAGTTTCTCCAGTTCGTACTTCAACAACGTCTCGGTAACGGCGCCGGAGTGGACGTAGGTGATGTAGCCTTCGCGGTCGACGAAGAATGTATAGGGCAAGCCATGCAGGCCGTAATCCCGTTTTATGCTACCGGTCAGATCTAGGCCGGAAGGATAAGTAATGCTGTTCTTCGCCAGGAACTGTCGCGCCATGATTTCGGTGTCGTCGATGCCGACGCCGACGAACATCGCTCCCTTCGCGACGTATTCCTGGTAAACCTTTTCAAGACCATTGGCCTCGATGCCGCAGGTAGTGCACCACGAGGCGAAGAAATTGATCACCACGGGACCACCCCTATGATCGCCCAGGCGAAATTCGCCGCCGCCGTCAAACCGCGTTATCGTGAAATCGGGCGCCAGGCTTCTTCCCGCCGTGGCGCCGCCGTCCTCGTCCTGGCAGCCCTGCAGAAAAAATGGGATGAACAGGAGCAGGACGACACCTAAAAATCGAATTCGCCCCGAATTTCGCCGCCACTTCCGCATCAAATATACCGCCTTGGCCTCATCCTTGATCGATGCCCTTCGCCGCATTTTTCTGTTTCTTTCCGGGCGGTTCGCGAAAGCGCAAAAGCTAACATTTTCAATAATTTAGGCATTCTAGACTGACAGTCTATATCCCCACGGTCCTTGACCTGTATCAAACGCCATGGCCTTGATCCAAGGTAGGGTTCGGGGCTGTTGTGAAGCTTGAAGGCGTAGGAAAAAAGGATGAAAAAAATCAGCTCCTTATTGCTTGTTGGCGCCCTGTTGGGAGCCGGATTTTTCGCCGCCGGCCAGGCCGTTGGCGGACAGCAATCCGACCCGACAGCCGCGTCCGCTTGGAAGGCGGGAAATGAAGACGGGGGCGGCAATTTTCTGAGCTATTGCATGCCGTGCCATGGCGACACCGGCAAGGGCGACGGCATGCTGTCGGAAGACCTTGATGTCAAGCCAAGGAACCTTTCGAGCCCCAAGTTCCTTTCTTCGAAATCGGACAAATATCTTTTCAAGGTCATCAAGGATGGCGGCGCCTCCGTCGGCCTGACCGAGAACATGACACCGTTCGCAGAGCAACTTAGCGACAAGGAAATCCGCAACATTATTGCCTACCTCAGGAAGGAAATTTGCAAGTGCGAGTTCAAGGAGGACTAGTCCAGCCTTGAACCACGGCGGATAAATGTGATGCGATCAAGGATCCTGATACCCTGGCTGTCTTTGGTCCTGCTGCTGTCCCCATTCCTGGCGGCGGAAACGCGGGCCGATGATGAGCTGACAATTGGCCGGATGCGGGTCATGATATGGCCCGAATATGACGATCCTTCAATCCTGGTGGTCTACGACGGCCGTTTTGCCGATGACTCGAAATTCCCCACCGTCACGGATTTCCTCATCCCCAAGGATGCCATTATCAATGACATCTGCAGCCTGTCGCCGGGCGGACAGCATTTCTGCCAGTTATACGATATCAGCGAGGGGGAACACTACAATCGGGTCCGCCTCTCGCTGCCGTTCTCGAATTTCTATGTCAGCTTTCATCTTGCCCCGATCGACCTTGATAGCGCGAATAGGCAAATTGAATACGCCATCAAGGCCAATCATCCGATCGACAACATGGAAGTGGATATTCAGCAGCCCTTGCGCACGACATCGTTCGCCATTTCTCCACCGGGGGGCAAGGCAAGCACTGATAAAGACTTCAATCATTTCAACTATGTCCTGGAAGACATCGCCAAAGGCGAGGATCGGGTATTCAAGATTGCCTACACGAAAGAAACCAGGGAACCGTCGGTGGATGTAAAATACGCCTCCATGACCGGACGACGGGTCTGGGGCTCGCCCTATCAGACCCAGCGCAACGTTCGCACCATTGTCTATGCCGTCTTCGGCACCGGCATGGTTTTGGTGGTAGCCGCGCTGTTCTGGATCGTCCGGACAAGACGGCGGCGGGCATCGCCATGATGGCCGGCGCAATCAGCTCGACCGGACAACGGTGCGGCCTGTTCAGGGTGTTGCTGTTCGCGGTTCTGCTGATTTTGCCGAAAGCCGCCCTGGCCCTGACGGTCGGCGAGGTGGCCAGGGATCTGGCCTGTCCTTGTGAATGCCCGCTTATCCTGGAAGATTGCAATATGACCTGCGGTCTCGACTGGAAGGCGGAAATTGGCGAAATGATCAAGAATGGGAAAACCAAGCAGCAGATCATGGACTACTTCATCGCCTCGTACGGCGAAGAGGCGCGGCTGACCACGATGCAAAAGATCAACGGCAAGGTCTACCAATACACCAGAGGTTTTGGCACCATGGATTGGATATTATTGTGGTCTGGTGTCGGGCTCTGGGCTTTGGTTCTAATAGGCGGTATCTATTTTGGCGTTAGACAAGCCTTCACCCGAGCTGCCGTCTAGAGTGAGGCATTTCATGCTGAGCCTCACCCTCTTCACGCTGATTCTGGCAATGGTCTCGTTTCTGGCGTTTGTCTACTTGATCGAGCCCGGTCCCGGCGGCCGGGTGCAATATCTGACAACCAAAGCCGCGCTGTTGGCACACAAATACGATCTGGTCGACCACCTCGACCCGGCCCAAACCCGACAGCTCTATCTATCCACCTGTACCAGACAATGCCACGGCAAGGATGTCATCGAGCTGACGCCGCGTACTGCTCTTGAGTGGGAGCAGATCGTCACCCGCATGGGCAAGCAGGAAAAGGCCAGCATCGGCAGGACCGAGGCCAAGACGATTATCGAATACCTGCAGCGGAACCATCTATCAAACGTGCCGACAATCCTGCCGGAGGCGACCATGCGCTTTCTGAAGAAGCGTTTATGGCGGTTGGATTTCGGCGAAAGCGACCTTTACTTCGATATCATCTATCTACCGCGCGGTTACCGGCACCTGATGCCGTACCTGGCCTTCAAGAGCAAGCCTGTGGACAGTGACGAGGCCTTGTTCATCGTCTATGTCAACACCCATACCGGCATCCTGCCGCCCTGGGATCTGGCCAAATACACCGCCATCCGGATCGATGGCGGCGAAGAGGCAAAAGCCGCGAACTGGCAGGTCCTCTATGAAGACGGCCAACTGCATCACAGGCAAGGGGTCCTAACCTTTCCCGACATTGATCAAGGCGCCGGCGCACGGGCCGGTTCCCTGGAAATGCTGATCCGGCCACCGGCCATGCGCGAGCGGATTTTCCACTGGCGCCTGCCGATCCCGGATGCCGGGCTGCGCTCCACCAAGACAAAACAGGGAGGGGACAAACAGTGATACGGCGCGCGCTCATCGCTTCGCTTCTCTTGCTTCTGCTGCCTCTTATGCAGGGCTGCGACGAGACGCCCAAAAAGGTTTATGCTGCCGACTTCACACTGAAACTGTTTAACGGCCAAACCTTCACCTTGTCTAAACACAAGGGCGAAGCGGTGGTCGTCAATTTTTTCGCGTCATGGTGCATCCCCTGCCGGACCGAGGCGCCAGCCTTGGAGGCTGTACATCTGGAATATCTACAAAAAAAGGTGATCTTCCTTGGTATAGCCATCAAGGATACTGACATTGCCGCCAGGGACTTCGTCAAGAAATACGGCCTGACTTTTCCCGCCGGCCTGGACAAGGATCAAAAGGCCAAGGATGCCTTGGGCGTCTATGGCCTGCCAACGACCTTCTTCATCAATGCCACTGGCTTGGTTACCTATACCCACTCCGGCGCCGTGACAGAGGAGCTGATCAAACATGAACTGGACAAGATACTTTAGCTTGCCGGCCACCGTGCTCCCCGCCGTGCTCTTGGCCCTCCTGGTCACGGGCTGTATCGAGGAAAACGTGACCCCGCTCGAAATTGGCGCCATGGCACCGCCGTCCACCTTGACCCTGCTGAATGGCGAGACCAGGGAGGTTGCCGCGCACCCCGGACAGGCCCAGGTCATCACCTTTATGTCGTCGTGGTGCCCCTGTTCCAACGATTCCATACCGATGATGAAAAAGGCGTTCGAGCTTCACAACAGCGGCGGCGAAGGCAAGATCGCTTTCCTGATGATCGGCTTCCAAAGCCCCGAAGGCAAGTTCAGGGACAAGGCGGGCAAATGGCAGGTCCCCTTCCCGGTTGGTTTCGATGACGGTGACGAAATCGCGCGCGTCTATGGCATAACGGCACCGCCGACGACGGTCTTCATTGATGCCCAAGGCAAGGTCAAAAGGGTCTTCTACGGCAATATCAAGGACGTGGAGGAAGACTTCTTCAAGTGGACGAGCGAGTTGTTGTGATGGCTTATATTGGCGCCATCGGCGACGGTTTTGCCTCCTTCTTTTCGATCTGGCAGGTCTGCATTCTACAGATCTCGCCCTTTTTCCTCGCCTATGTTACCGGACTATATTTTGCCGCCGGCGCACTCAAAAGCGAAGCCAGTCTCGGCGGCAGGGTGCTGCTGCCGGCGCTGTCCTTCGCGCCGGGCTTCACCGTCATGTACGGCCTTCTGACCATGACCGGGCAGCCCATCGGCCGTGCCCTAGTCTATAATCTTGGCACATTGGAGTTCATCGCCGGCGGCTATATTCTGCTGGTCTCTCTTGCCTTGCTGCTCGCTAGCTGGATCACGCTACTGGAACATCTATGCCGGCCGGTGCTTCTGGCCGCCGTCTCATTGTTGCTAGGCATCTCGTTTGCGCTGATCTATTCGCCCTGTATCACGCCCGCCCTGTCGAGAATTCTGGGCCTGGCCGGGCGGCCCGAAAACGCGGTTTACGGCGGCACACTGGCGATTTTTTATGCCACGGGGATTTGCCTGGCCTTGACGCTGACCGCACTTGTATTGGTCTTTCTGGCAGCCAAGGCCGGCGCGGTCAGGCGGCGGGCGGGCGCGGTCAGGATAGCCTGTGGCCTGATTCTTGCCATTCTGGCCGGACTTAATCTCAGTAACACCATGATCTACTACAAAGCGTTCTTCCTGGGCTTTCTGGCCGGATGAGCGGGAAACTGGAAAAACTTCCCGCCGGATTCAAGAAACAGGCATTCGGCGCCACCCTCGCCGCCTTTGGCATCATCGATACGGTCATGAACTTACTAACCGGGATCGCGCTTGACGGCTTTTTCCTGTTCCTGATCGGTGCCGGTAGCGCTCTATTCATTGCCGGCGCCAGGCAAAGACGAAAACAGAACTACCAGGCCACCTGCGGATAGAACCAGTGTTCAACCATCCAGTGGTTGTCATCCAGCAGGGGGTTGATTTTTCGGTCCTTGAAGGCTTTTGGCGGAATGCCCATTCGAGTACCCATCATGACGTTGTGGCACGAGTTGCAGCCCAGGGTCGGTGAGACATGGGTTTCCGAATAAAGTAATCCAAACGGTACCGCCGTAGGGAAGATGACGATCAGGAAAGATACCGCCACGCCAATCAGACCTGCCTTTCCAAACTTGCCGATAGGCCGCAACGGGGCGGGCTGTTGCCAGTTGGTTCTGCCTTTAAGGACCAAAGGTAGAGAAATCAGGATCAGAAACAAGGCCACGGGTAGGTAAATACCCAGAAACCGCGCCAGGAAGCCCTCGAAATCCAGGAACGGCTTAAAGAAGAACAGAATGAACCACTCAGGCGTCGGCACATCGGCGCCTTCCAGTGGCATAGGGATGATATCCGGGTCTTCGGTCGGGGTCGGGATATTGACCGCCAACACGGCAATGGCGATAAAAAATGGAATGCTCAACAGGGCATGCTTGGCCAGGTAGGCACCGATCCCCAGCCGTTTCCGGCGCAACAGCGCCAGAACGTGAAAATCAATCAGAACGTAGGCGACGATAGGCAGGATTACCACATGTGTGATAAAATTTCGGCTTAGGCTAAAAGATTCGATCAGATAGGCCTTCAACCCCGGTCCAACCAACGGCAAGGCGCCCAAATAGTTCGGCACCATCTCCATGAACCAATAGGCTCGCCATTCCCACGGCAGAATGAAACCGGTCACCAACAGGGCCAGCAACGGCAGGATCAGCAGCCCACCGGTTAGCCAGGACGTGCTACGCAGATAGTTGAGAAACTCGCGTCTGAGCAGGCTTCGCACCACATGCACGACAATCGCGGCGAAAATGAACAGCGCGATCCAACGGTGGCTGTCCCTGATCCAGGCGCCAAGTGCGAAGTCCTTATAAAGGCCTTGCACGGAGGCATAGGCGGTCTGCAGATCGGCCTGATAAAATAGACCCAGGAATATGCCGGTGAAAAGCTGCACGATCAGAAGCACAACGGCGAGGCCGCCAAAATAGTGCAGCCAGTGGCCGTGCTCTATCTCGATTTTCATTGTTTACGCGCCTTCGTTGATACCAACGCAAACCTTGGACCGGTTTGACTGTCTTCAACGCGATAAAGATGCGACTGTTTGATGGGCGTACCATTCGCCGCCCACCGGCCTGGCCCGCTCACGCCTTCCGCTTCGCCTAGGTTAACCAGGGCCTCCCTGACCGCGCCGCCCCGCAACGACGGGGCCGCCGTGAGCGCCTGGGTCAAAAGGCCAAAGGCATCGTAGGCCAGGGCGGCAAATCTATCGGGAACGGAATTCTTCCGGACCTTGTGCGCCGCCACGAAATCCGCCACCAGGGGTGAGGGGTGGTCGGGCGCGAATGTGGCATAGACCAGGGCACCGCGCACCGCCGGCCCGCCCTGTTCCAAGAATGCCGGACTGAATAGATCCTCGCCGCCGATCAAGGGCAGCCTGGGGCCGCCATCGGCCGCCAGCGTCGCCAGGGATTGGGTCAGACGCGCGGCTTCTTGTGCACCGCCCGTGAAGATAATCGCCTGTACGCGATCTGGACCGGCCTGCTGGGCCTTCAGGGCCGCCGCCACCTTTGTGATATCGGTCTTGCCGGAAAAGCTGTCGTAGGTGTCGGCCTCAAGCACGATCTTGCCGCCCCGCCGTGGCACCGCCTGCTTGAAGACCGAGGCGATGGACAGGGAATAGTCATAGGATGACGAGGTGATCAGGGCGAAATTCCCATGGCCCAGTTCCTCGACCGCATAACCCAGCATTTCATCGATGGCGGTTTCATCAGGCAGTGCAAAGTGAAATATGTACTCGCCGCTTCTGGCAATTTTCCGCCGCGTCCCAATGGAAATGAACACCGTGCGCGCGTTGTTGACCAGATGGGTCGGCGCGAAGGTCGACCAACCCGTCGGGGCCGAGAATATGGCCACGACATTCTTCGCGATCAGCGCCTCGGCAATATCCATGGCCTGGCCCGAACCGCCGCTGTCATCGTGATGAATGACTTTGATTTTCTCGCCCCGCAAGCCGCCCTGGGCATTGAAGCGCTCCGCCGCCATTTCAATGCCGGTAAGCACGGCAAGGCCGTATTCCGCCTCCGGCCCGGTTTCAGGGCCGATCACGCCAACGATCAGCGCGCGGGGTTTTTCTTCCTTTTTCTTGGCTGCTGGCGCTACTTGTGGCGCGGCCATCCATTCGGGACGTTCCGTTTTCACTGCGACAGGCGCCTCGCCGCCATCACCGGCAAGCCAAAAAAACACGGCCGCCGCCAGGACGCCGCCAAGCGTGATGCCGCCCAGAAAAATCGCTATGGTTCCAAAACGCATCTAAGGCACCATCGCTTCGCTAGCCCGCTTCCTTCCAGCGCTCATTGCCGGCGAGCAGGCTCTTGACCAAATTCTCTTCCAGCAGAATGACGTTTCGGGCGCTGTTAAAGTTGGCGTAATAGCCCCGCCGCTGCCGGTCCCTGCCGCCAATACGCAGCATCTGGGCGCCTTTCTGGCCCTGCTCCCATATGGACACGGTAATGTTCGGGGTTAGCAGGCCATAGGGAGCCAGATCGGTGGGCGCCTCGTCGATGAACGCCTTCAAATCCGTGTCCTTGATCTCGTATAGGGTCTCCAGCACTTTCGCCTGATCGGCCTGGGCCCGGCGCGGCTGCAGCATATCCCAACGGCCCCGGTCGTGGACGATCGCCACCGTATCCTTGGCCCGGCGCGCGATCTCCAACCGGCTTAGCTTCAATGGATCGAAATCGAGCGTCGATTTATCGCGCAACGCATAGACGGAGGTATCCGCCTCCTGCTTGACATCGGAATGGACCCGGTAGACCGCCGCCTCGCCCTTGAACCTGCCGTAGGTCACGTTCAGGGTCGGCCCCTTATCGCCGAATTCCATGGTGGTAACGCCACTGGTGGTCTTGAAACTGATCTCGATCTCGGGCTTGTCCAGACCCAGTTCGGCGAGCTTGGCCGCATCAGGATTCTCGAACAATATCGCGTCCTTGCGCGAGCCCGTGATATTGTTCAACAAGTTGGTGACATCCTCGTCATCACCCCGCGCCCGCAGGGGCTGGGACAGCCACCAACCGTCCGCTTCCTTTGCCAGACGGNCACGGATACCGTCCTTCGCGGCCGTGATCCAGAACTCGCTGACCTGATCGACCTCGAAGGGAAACAGTTTCAGGTTCGCTTCCTCGACCCGCTCNGCCTCCTCGACCCGGTCGTCGATCAGCATCGAGGCGCCGAACAATGCGGCCAGGGCGATGAACCAGAAAACGGTCTTCTTGAACAGTTTCAAGACATCCACCGTCGCCGTCCAACCACGCCGGCGCCAATCGCCAGCGTCGAGGTCGGCACCAGGATCACGCAAAGCCAGAATACCAGATTGCTTTCCCTGTCCGTCAACGTCAACGGGGTTAGTTCAGTCGACTTCTTGCGCACCGAGACCAGGGCGGTCTCCTCCGCCAGCCAGCCGACCATATTGAGGAAGAAATCCTTGTTGCCCATCAAATTAAGATAGGCATTGCCGGCGAAATCAGAATCCCCGACCACGATAATCCGGCCCCAGCGGTTGATTCCCTCCGTCAGGTTGCTCTTTGGCGCAGGCGCCACGCCAGCATCGGTCTTGTCGGCCTTGGTCTTGTCGGTTTCGCTCTTGTCAGTCTTCGCGGTGGGCTGGACAGGGGCCGCGCCCGTATCGTCCTTGACCTTGATAACACTGACCGAAGCCAGATTGATCGGTCCGCGCTGGTCATCGGCCGCATTGAACTTGATGTCTTCTTCGTCCAGCTTACCCTTGCTCTTGGCCCAACTGGAAGAACCGGTCTTGGCCAGATTGTACATGCCCTTGGCCGGGTCCTCCTTGACCTCGACGGAGCGGGCGACAGGAAAGAAGGTGACAAAATTAAAATCTCGGCCGATCAGGTGCTTCTGATTGTATTCCATGACCACCGGCGTCAGATAGTTGGCGCCCAACATCTTGCTCTGTTTGTCGATAATGATGTCGTTGCCGATTTTGAAGCCATAGCCCGCCAGATAGCCGGAAATCTTGGGCGCCATGAGCGGATCGAGCAGGAACAGCAAACTGCCGCCGCCATCCACATAACGTCTGATTTTTGCCAGTTCCGCCGGCAGGAAATCCTGCTTCGGGCCGGCAATGACCAGAATGGCGGCATCCTCGGGCACTCGCTCCTGATTGACCAGAAGCAACTCGCGGACCTTGAAGGTCTCTTTCTTGATCGCCGCCTTAGCGGTCTGATAACCGACCTTTTCCTTATCCTCGAGACCCTTTTCGCCATGGCCTTTAAGGAAATAGATGACCTTCACCTTATCGCTTATCACCTTGAGCAGTGCGTTGGTAACCTTCTCCTCCGACTCGAAACCAACCGTTTCCTGCTTGCCGCGGGAACGGATCAAGGTCGTCCGATAGGAGGTAACGCCATATTTCGCAGTTTCGATGGGGCGTTTGTCCGGATCAACGAAATGGAAACTGAACTTCGGCGTATGATAAGCGTATTCCTCCAACAGATCGTGCATCGCCTGCCTGGATCTCTCGTCGCCTCGGTAAAAGGCAACCGCCTCCACATCATGCTCCAGGGACTTCAAAATTTTCACCGTCTGCCGTGACAGCGAGTACCGGCCCGTTTCGGTCAGATCGGTGCGCACCTTGTAACGCACGGACATCACGCCGATCAGCGCGATCATAACCGCGAAGANGGTGATCATCACCGTCATGTTGGCGCCGTGCTTGGTCGAGCGTTGGGCCGCGAAGCGCCTAATATCGGAAAAATTGATATAGAAGAATATCAATAATAAAAGCAGACCGCCCCAGACCAGGGACAGCGGCACGATGCCGAACTCCCGCGTGACGGCATAAATCACGCCGCCGGCGATGATGGCGACGACGCCGGCCAGACCAAGAACGAAAAATATTTTCTTGGCCATCATCAGCGCCACCGATTGGATTCAAGCGACCGCAGGGTCAGAAATAGGAAAAGGCCGGTGAAGACGAGGAAATAGATTATATCCTCGGTATCAACCACGCCCTTGGCCAAGCTTGCAAGATGATCATTCATTGAAAGGTACGAGATGATCTGCGCGATGGTGGGCGAGACGAACATCGTCGAATAACTCATCAGCCAGAAACAAAACAGGATTCCCACCGACAGTGAAGCCGCGATAATCTGATTTTCGGTCAGCGATGAGGTGAAAATGCCCAATGATATGAAAGCCGCCCCCAGCATGAACAAGCCGCAATAGCCGGTGATGATCGGCACGATTTCCGGCTCACCCAGATAGATCAGTAACAGCGGATAGGAGACGGTAGACAGCAGCATCGCCGCAAACACGGCCAGACAGGCAAAAAACTTGCCCATGACGACCTCGGCATCCTTCACCGGATAGGTGAGGAGCAATTCCATGGTGCCGGATTTCTTCTCGTCCGCCAGCAGCTTCATGGTCAGCAGCGGCAACATCAACAACATGACGATGGAGATGTTTCCAAACAGCGGCCGCACCACAGTCTCGTTGACGTTCAGCAGATTGTACTGCTTGGCCACCATGGGGTTGGCCTGAGCCTGGAAACTCAAAACCGAAAAGCTGGCCAATAGATTAAAAAACAGATAGCCCGTCGCCGCCGCGAAGATCGCGATCACCGCATAGGCAATGTAGGAATTGAAATAGGACTTAAGGTCTTTCTTGAAGACCAGCCCAATGCTCCTTGGGTTCACGGGGCGTCCTCTTCCGTCACCAATTGAATGAAAACATCTTCCAACGAGGTCTCCACCGCGCGCATTTCATGCAGCTTCCAGTTATTCGAGACCACCATGGGCAGGATACTTTGCTCACCATCAGCACCCATGTCCAAATCGACGACAAATCCCCAGCCGCCGCTGCCGTCATCGCCGTCGCCGCGGTCGTCCGTCGGCTTTACCTTGGCCACACCCTTGACCGTGCCCAACGCCTTGGTGATCTGCTCCCGTTCACCACTGATGCGGAGCAGGATGCGCGAGCCGTCACCCAGGTTGGTGGTCAGATTTTCAGGCTTATCCACGGCCACCAGCTTGCCCTTGTTGATAATCACCACGCGTTCACAGACAAGGCTAACCTCGGGCAGGATATGGCTGGATAGGATAATCGTGCGATGGATCGCTAGATCGGCTATCAGCTTGCGGATTTCCTTGATCTGCTTTGGGTCAAGGCCATTTGTGGGTTCATCAAGGATAAGGATTTCCGGGTTGTTGACCAAGGCTTGGGCCAGACCGACCCGCTGCCTGTAACCCTTGGACAATTCTCTGATCGGCCGGCCGACAACAGTTTCCAGGCCGCAATCACCCATGATCCGCATGACGGTTTGCTTCATCGCCCGGCCCTCGACGCCCTTGATACCGGCGACGAATGCAAGGTAGTCATCCACGATCATGTCGCCGTACAAGGGTACGTTTTCAGGCAGATAGCCGATCCGTTTGCGGACCTCAAAGGAATCCTCAAAACAGTCATAACCGGCAACCATGGCCTTGCCGGATGTCGCGGGAAAATAACAGGTGAGGATGCGCATGGTTGTCGTCTTGCCCGCGCCGTTGGGGCCGAGAAAGCCGACGGTCTCGCCTTTTTGCGCTGAGAATGTCAGGCCCTCGATACCAAGATGCGAGCCGTAGTTCTTGGTCAGGTCTTCTACTTCAATCATATTTGCTAACCGTCCGTGCCCAGGCCATAGCGCTTGTAAGCACCCGGCGCGCGCTTGTCCTTGAGCGCGGCTTCGATCGGTCTCTTCGTAACCGGCGTCGCCAAAAGATCAATCAGCGCCTTATCCTTGTCGAGCAGCTTACGCAGGTCCTTTTCGGGCCAATCACTCTCCCAGTTGCCGATCAGGGCATTCCAGGCCTGGGCGATGGCAACGATTTCGGCATCACTGAATTGCTTGAGATTGAGGTCCTTATTCTGGGCATTGGTGATCTCGGTATACTTTTTCATGAAATGCGCCACGACGATGAAAGGCGGACCGCAGCGGGTGCAGTATTTGAGCATTTTTTCTTCGCTGTGGCAGGTCGAGCATCTTTCATAAGCCAGTTTTATGGCCTCGTCAGGGGTATAGGCGATATACCCCATGGCCTTCGCCTCCTTGATGAATGCCTTACCCAGGGAATTGGGGACCAAGACGACCAGGGCGGCGGTAACCAGAACGGCGACGAACAATGCCACCGTAATAATCCAGCCCTTCCTCATCACCAGATACCTTAAGTTAAAAAAAGAGGGGGTCAGTCGCGCAAGCGCTTCCGGCCCCCTCTTCCTTTTTTTGCACGCCGCGTTAGATGCCGCGGACAAGAATTCCGACCTTGACCGATACTACCCGGCTACGATCAGAATTCCGAGCCTAAAAGCCTTTTTTGACCTTTGCTGCCACGTCGATGGCTTTCTTGCGCAAGCCGCCTTCGACATAGCCGCCGCCCTTGAGAGCGCCTTCACCGCGCCCGGCCAGGGTCATTTCATTCTCTTCCTGAGCTTCCTTGAATTCCTCGCTCTTGCCAGCCGTCAGGGCATCGACATCGCCAGCCAGCGGCTTGAACGTGGTTTTCGGGTTCAGGTATTCGTCAATCGTCTTCGGCACGTTGACGTCCGCCATCATCCGGATCCAGGCGACAACATTCCAGATGTCCTGATCCTGCAGCAGATTGCCCCAGGCCGGCATGGAGGATGATAGTAAGCTAGCTTCGCCACCGCCCTTGATCACCGTGAACAGCTGCAAATTGGATTTCTTGTTCATGTAGCTGCCGTCGGTCAGGACGCGCGGACGAGGATCGATCTCGGACGCGCTCGGACCGTCACCGCGCAGGCCCCAGCCGTGGCAGGCAATGCAATAAACGTAATACCACTGCTTGCCTTCATTGGGGTCGGCGCCGGGTACCAGGGTACTCTTGAATGCCGGCGACCAGTTGTTGGTCCATTGATTGTACAGCGCTTCGCCTTTTTTTGGCTTCTTGACGCGGTCCCACAGCTCGGTCTTGCCGGTCTTGCCGGCATAGCCGCTGTCGCCCTTCATCAAGGTAGTGCCTTCGGTGCGCTTGCCAACGCCAGTCAGATAATCAAATGGCGCCACGCCATAGGTGCTGCCGGCAACACCGGAGACCATCTGCGCGGCCTCTGCATCATAGGCTTTCGCCGCGGCATCAAGTTCCGCCTCGGTACGCACCGGGCAAACTATCCTGGTGCCGTCATGCAACTGGCACCTTGCCGTTGCCGCACGTGATTCCGTAGGCGCCGACATCGCAATAACGCTGCCTAATGCCGCCGCCCATAGGATCTTTGATCTCAGCTGCATTCTAAATTCTCCCCGTATATCGAAGCCAGCTTTCGATACATTCGGCTGACTTACCGTCAAACTTACCAAGGGTAAAAGGGCCAGCNCGTGGACGCACCGCCCAACACATTTCGAACACAGTTTGACGGGACCATAGTTTGCATCCCACCGACTTGACCTTGGTCAAGACGGTGTTTTGGACGCCCTCCTCGCCGCCCGTTCCGAACGCCCAAACCGCCCTAGATGCCTGCGAATAAGCGCCATAGGCGCGGTCATGGCGTTGCCTTTGGCACGGTCTGCGACAAAACACCGCAGGCCGGGAGATTGCTGTTTTTTCAATGCCGCCGCCGGGCGCAGGCTTACGTCACGAGGACTATTTCAGCCACAGCCCCAGCAGGTCCTTGCCGTGCAACTTATTCAGGGTATTTTGTGAGATATCGGTGAACCAGATGTTGCCGTCACGGTCCACCGCGATATCATTCGGCTCGCTTTTTCCCAAGCTTGCCTTGAATGCCAAGAACTCCTTTGTGACCGGGTTCATGGCCCCCAATTTGCCCGCATAGCCAAGGGAAAACAGCACATTTCCCTGGCCGTCGATGGCCAGACCTTCGACGACGCCCCTGACAGGCAAGGCAAAGCCCTCGAAGCTGCCCTTGGCGGGCTCGAACATCATCAATTTTGAATTTCTGCGGCCACCGAACCAAATCCGTCCGCCCTGATCGACAGCCATGTCCTTGGGTACGAGAAAGGGTTCGGGAAAGGCAAATTCCCTGAATGTTTTGCTCGCCGGATCGAACACGGCCAGCTTGTTGCCCTGNGATTCGATGAACCATACTAGGCCCCTGGGGCCGACCGCGAGGCCCGTCGGCTGGCTGTTGGGGGTGGGAATGGGATATTCGGTGAAGCTTTCGTTGCGCGGATCAAATTTGCCCAACTTGTTACCGAAGAATTCGGTGAACCAGATGGCACCGTCATTGCCATGGGCGATCCGGCGGGGAACACCATCGATGGTTGGAATTTCAAATTCCTTAAAGGTCTTGCTCACCGGGTCGAAACGGCCCAATTGATTGGCATCCTGCTCGATGAACCAAACCACGCCGGCCCTGTCAGTGACGAGGTCGGAAGGGAAGCTGCGGTGGGTGGGAATATCGTATTCCGTGAAGGTTTTCTTTTCCGGCTCGAACCCGCCCAGTTTGTTGGCGTTTGCCTCCAGAACCCAGACGGTGCCTCTTGCATCAATGCTGATCCTGGACGGTAATGCGTTTGGCGATGGCACGGAATAGGTTTTGAGGCCCCAGTTTAGCTGGATGGTACTTGCGGCAGGTGGGGCGCCGAGTGCCGTGGCCGACAGACCGAAGAGAACCGCGCATAGGATGGCCAAGCGCTGCATTATGCCGTACGCCGGCGCCAGAACGAGAACAACACCGCTATCAGCGATGCCGCCAGGATAGCCAGCACAGCCGCCACGACGGCATCCGCGATTGTCGTCGAAGTCACGGCGCTGGTCCGAGATGCGGCGACTGCATCGGCCCCTGCCACCGCCACGACCGCCAGCCGGGGAGGCACCCCAACCATCACAGCTCGGGCCTTGTCCATGGCGAGCATGCCGAGCCGTTTCGATTCCGTATTGCTTTCCGAGAACCAGAGGCGGTCGCGCAAGGCATCGATCGCCATATCGCCAGGCAGGGAGGCATAGGTGGGAATATCGAACTCGGTGAATTTCGCCGGAACCGGATCGAAAACCCCAACTTTGTTACCCATGTATTCCAGGAACCAGATTTTACCTTCCGCACCCGCTGCGATGGCATTTGGCAGACTGGCGGTCGTGGGGATCAACGCTTCATAAAAGCGCTCATCTTCGGGATAGAACACACTCAGCCTGTTGGTTCGCAATTCGACGAACCAGACCTTGCCCGCGCCATCCACGGTCAGGGTTTCCGGGTTGGCGAAGGCTGTCGGGATCTGATACTCGCCAAATATCGCGGCGCTGGGAATGAATTTACCGATCTTGTTGGCGTTGGCCTCGACGAACCAGATGGTATCTCCGCCGTCGATGGCGATCCCCTTGGGATAGCTGTTCGGCGTGGGTATCGGATAACCCCGCAGGCCCGCGCCGCCAGAGGTGTCATCGGAGGCGCCATCGGGGGCGAAGCTGTAAAGTTTGTTTTCTTTCGGCGAGAGGAACCAGACCAGGCCGTTCCGGTCAACCAGTAGGTCATCGGGCGAGACATTGCCCTGGCCGGAAGCATTCGGAGCAGCCGCCTCTGGATCCGTCAGGATAAACTTACGGAATTTTCTATTCGCCGGATTGAACAGGCCCAGCAACCAGGTGCCGTCCACGGACTCGGCCCAACGGCGGACATTGAACCAAATGCGCCCGTCAGGCGCGACNGCAAGCCGCGCCGGTCCGATTTTACCCCACGCGGCAGGTAGCGGGTGCGCCTCGAACGTCTGCTCCTCTGGGTCGAACATGACCAGGTTCTTGCCGACTTTCTCGGTGAACCAGACTTTTCCCGCGGCATTGACCACAACGGACTGCGGCGAACTTATACCCTCGGGAACCACGAATTCCCGAATTATGGAACCCGCTGTCTGGCTGTTCGCTGCCTGGGTATCGCCTGTGCGGGGGCTGCGTGACTGGGCCTCCGCCGTGACGGTCGGAACCGTCATGGCCAGCAGCAGACATAATAGCAGGTGCACGGGCAAAAAGCTCAGCCGTAGTCGGGTGTGGCAGGGCACGGGCTTTACCAGGTCATGGTCGGTTCGTAATAATGCCGCAATTGCCAGTTCGCGTCCTTATAAGATTGCACGGCCCCGCCCGCCCGGTAACCGCCAACCTTGATCTGCGTTTGCCGCGATCCACGGTAATATTTCGCCATATCAGGTGGCGGCAACGCCTGGCGCACACCCATCATCGGATTGTGGCACGAGGTGCAACCGGTGGTCTTCGCGGGGTAACCATTGCCTGTCACGGCAACCGTCATGCCCACCCAGATGGCCACGGCACCAACCGCCATCAGCAACTTGCCCAGCGTCGAATGTCGCCTGCCGGCGGCCTTCTGGCGGCCGAAAATCAGCGGTAGGGCGAACCCCGCCGACAGGATCAGAACAGGAGCCCAGAAGGTTCCCAGAGGCAGCCAGCGGGTAGCCTCGCCGGTCAAATACCAAAACGGCTGAAAAATGAAAATCAGATACCATTCCGGCCCGGGAAGATACTCCCCATCGGTGGGTAGGGGCGGCATGTTGACGTCGGAAGGGACGCGGTAGAAATAGGACAGACCAAGCAACAGGGCGATGGTGATCAGGCTGACCGCCATGGTCTTGAGAGCATGGCGCGGCCAGAAGGCGTGGAATCGCTGCGGGTAGGGCGGATCGTATTTCGGATCGCGGATCAGATCGGTTTGCTTATCGGTCATGACTTGCTCTCACCGTGATTTTGCCAACGGCCACATTATGCCAACGGCTACAGGGGTTCCGAGATGCCATGCTTCCTCACCATCTTGAAATGGAACGCGAGAAGCGCGAACAGGATCAACGGCAGAATAACGATATGAGTGATAAAACTGCGGTAAATCGTGAAGGTGTCGAGCACGAACGCCTTCATGAAGTCTCCAACCAGGGGCCAGGTGGCAACATAGTCGACCCAGATCGAATAGGACCAATAGGCGCGCCAGTCCCAAGGCAGAATAATGCCGCTGAGCACCAGCAGGAATACCACGAAGAACTGCAACACGCCGGAGATCCAGTTCAATTCCCGGGGATTGCGGTAGGCCTTGCGGTAGAACACCGTGACCAGGTGGGTAAAGACCGAGGCCAATAACAATGTCGCGCCCCAGCGGTGCATGTTTCTGACCAGCCAGCCCAACGGGACCTCGTTGCTCATATAGTCGATGCTGTTCAGGGCTTCCTTGGGGTCGGGGGTATAATAAAACAGCATGAAGATGCCGCCGACCACCTGCAGAATAATGATCAGCAGCGAGATGCCGCCAAAACAGAAGAAGAATGAATGCGCCGGGACAGCCTGGGCCTTTTTTGCCCGGAGCCATGTCCGAAGGCCGCTTCGCGCATCAAGCCAGTCGGAAAATTTCGCCATCATTGGCTTTTGCCCCCGGCGTTTCCTCCGCCGTCACCACTAGCGGGTTGGCCCGAGGCGGTGTCCCAGGATTCTGACTTCGCGGTCTTGAGGATGGCTTCGCGGTCCTGGTCGTCCGTGTCGCCCCTGAAATCGAGCTTCCAGTTGTTGGAGACCTCATCCACGTTCAGATGAACCCTGGTGCGCACATCATAGGCACCGCCGAAACTCGACGGCATGCGGTAGACGATCGTGACGACCGCATGCCTGTCAACAATCTTGCTGTCGACGATATCCGCCTTAAAACCGGGCGGATAGCGGTTGACGATACCAAGAAACAGAGCCCGGTCGGTGCGCGTATCCGCGCCGCCCGTCAACTTGTAAGCTTCATTGATTAGCAGGCTGCCGCCCCTGATTTTTGCCTCCGAGAGGTATTCATAAAACTTTTCGACCACCGACACCGGCGTTTCCTCAGGCAGCGGATTTTCCTCGGTCGCGAGGTTTATCGCGGCAAAGCTGACGCCGGCCAACAGAAAAACCGCGAACAAGCCCACGACAAGACCTCTTATTGGAAATTTAGCCGACATCTTTCTTCCAACTTTCGAAAACTTAAAAAGAAACCGAACCCCAAGCTGCCAGGCAATGGGGAATGCCCCGGACGATGCCCTCGTCTTGCATATGTGCATCACCCTTCATCCGTAGCGCGCAAATAACTGGCCCGTAAACGGCACTCTTCCCCCCTCTTTGCAAAGGGAGGATGAGATACCAAGCCGTTCATTAGTGCTTCCAAGAAAGCCTGCGGGCGGTTACAGCCCCGTCGCTCTCGGAGCGATTTCCAGATTTCCGGGTGCAACCAGACCAGGTAGTTCCTGTGCCTTGTCATACTCGCCAATCGACAAGTTGGAGGCATCGCCCTCGGGATCATCCACGAAGAAAGAACCACGCATTTCCAGATGTAGAGGACCACAGAAATGCTGGCAGAAGATCGCGTACTCACCGGTAATATCAGCCGTGAACTCGGTCACCGCCGTCACGCCGCGCGGCGCGTCGAGGTTGGTCCGCAGACCGTAAGGTCCGTAGATCACGAAGCCCATGGTGACATCCGGGTTCTTGGTGATGCCCGCGGCCCTGTCGATGTTGGTCACGAAAATGCGAACCTTGTCGCCCTTGTTGACCCGCACCTGGCGCGGAATGTAGCCATAACTAAAGGCCTTGACGTGGACTTCCTTGACCCCGTCTTTCATCCGGATGCCAGGTTTTTCCTTGGACTTGGGCANCAGATAGACCTTGGCATCAGCCCGATGGGCAGGGCGGAGGTCGATGGCCGCCTTGGTGATCAGGCCGTCCTTGGTGGCCTGGCCCATGTTCCAGCGCTTGATCTGCGAGGCATAGATGGACTTTGCGTTATGCGGCTCGCCATCAACCGGAACGATGCGCAGGGTCTTGCCGTAGGTCGGGCTCTTCTCGCGCGCGTCCCACAACTCGAAGTTCACCGGATAGACCAAGCCGGTCGGGTTGAACAGGCCGGTGGAGAACTTGTTCAACGAGATGACATAGTCGTTGTTGGCGCTGATGGCGATATGACCGGTCCGGTAATGGGTCGGAATTTCGTCCACCACCTCAAGCTTCTTCAGGTCGATCTTCACATTCGAGTCAGCGACGAAGCAGCTTTCATAAGCATACTTGGAGGTCAGGCCTTCTGGGCTGTCCTTGCCGGGCTCGTAGGTGCCGCCGTCCTTGTCGTAGACGTCCATCACCGAATGCAGCGGACCAGCGCAGGTCGGAATAACCTTCTTGACCGCCAGTTTCTCGACATCAATCACGGTCATGGTCGCTGACAATTTGTCACTGACCAGAACCAGGGTGCTCTCGGGGATGACATCGGTACCGTGCGGGTTCTTACCGACCGGGATTTCCTTGATGTACTTGAAGGGAGAGGTCGAGAACACGCCTACCGTCGAATGGTAGTAGTTGCCGGAAAAGACGTAACGGCCCTTTTTATCCACGTCGAGATAGTCGGGCGCGCTAGGTGCTGGGCCCCAATCGATGACTTCAGTCTTCCCGGATTCAATTTCGATTTTCGCCATCTTGCCTGAATATTCGCCAGTGGCGTATAGGAACTTACCGGTGTCATCCAACGAAATATGATGCACGCCAAAGGGGAATGGCAGGGAGATCAACCGTTCCAGAAAACCGGACTGCAGGTTGATAACACCGACCGTGTTGGCGGCCTTATCATTGACGTATAGATACTTGCCATCAGGCGTCAGGTTCTTGTTGCCCGCGTTGGTGCCACTAAATACCGGTTCATGCAGATCCACGCCGACGTCGATGTGGCGGTATGTCCGCAAGCTGGGAAGGCCCATGACAGCAACCCTGCCATCCAAGCCGCCGGCGTTGTAAAGCAGCATCGGATCCTTTGTCGGATTGTCCGTTGCTTCCTGGGCGGCATGTTGCCAATCGGGCAAATCATTCGCCGCCATTGATTTCGTAGGCGCTGACATCGCGATAACGCTGCCCAATGCCGCCGCCCATACGATCTTTGATCTCAGCTGCATTCTTTAGTTCTCCCCGTATATCGAAGTCAGCTTTCGACATGTTCGGCTGACTTACTGTCAAACTTACCAAGGGTGAAATGGCCAGCGCATGGACGCGCCACCCAATCCAATTCGAACACAGCGTGACGGGATCATAGTTTGCATCCCACTGACTTGACCTGGGTCAAGACCGTGTTTGGGATACCCTTCCACATTAACCAATGCGAAGCGCGCAACCGCCCGCGATACCAACGAATAAGCGGTATAGACATAGGCGCCGTGAATCCGGCCACATAGTCTGCGACAAAACATCGCAGACCGGTTTTCTGGTGGCATTTTCGTCATCCCGGCTGGGCGACGTGGATCAATCTAGCCGGCGGAAAGGGACAATTCGCCCTTTGGCGGCGCTATGGTTGTTGGGCGATGCACCACAGCAACCGGCGAGCCG
Source organism: Rhodospirillaceae bacterium (assembly GCA_002731375.1). Taxonomy (GTDB): domain Bacteria; phylum Pseudomonadota; class Alphaproteobacteria. Next base: position 53,215 of record PCBT01000057.1, read on the forward strand.
TCTCTACCCACGGGGGGGCTGGCGGGCCGGTCAAATGATCCAGTATTCCTGAAAAGGGCTCCAACGACGCGGATCATCTACATCCGCCATTGGATGGCCCAGAAAAGCCAGCCGCGGTCAACGCCACGCTGAGCCATTGGCTGGCAACCCAGGCGGCGGAAGCCCGGCCCTCGCCCTGATTACAAAGCAGGTCAGTTCACATGAAAAAATTATGCGCTTACCCCATCAACGGCAGAGCAACCACCTGCCCCGTGCGTAGAGATTGCGTCACCGCATCGGTCCATTCCATATACTTTACCGCCGTCGTTAGATCCGTGTGGGTGACCTCTTCGACGCCGCGGATAGCGTTGATGAATTCCTCTTCCACACGCCAACCGCCACGCTTGTCCGCATTGATATCGACCGGCGCCAAACCGTCCTCGCCACGCTGGCCCGCGAACAATGTCATGGGATCGGAGCCACCCTGATATAGCCGAAGGGTGCCATCGGTGCCGAAGATGCAGACATCCACGCCCGCCGGCACATGGCCCAACACGGTGGAAACGTTGAAGCGGATCTGTCCACCCTGTTCCATTTGCCCGACTATATCCACATGGTCGGGAATAGTCATGGCCTGGCGTTGCCCGGCATCGTTGCTGCGGTGGCTGACAACCGCCTGGCCGGTGGCGAAAACATTAGCCATGGGACCGACCCAGCGCATCATCGCCTCGTACCAGATGCCCATGGACATGATGTTGTTGCCCGACATATCCCGGTCCTGACGCCAGGTGATCGGCGATGAAGGATTGGGGAAGCTGCTGGCCACCGCAATCCGGGCATCAACGGTAATCAGATCGCCGATATAGCCGGCGCCAATCATATCCATGATGGTCGCATCGAATTCCAAGGTATGCGGCGCCGGTACGATCTGGGCCACGCAACGGGGCGCTAAGCGCGCGGCATCCAGCATATCGTGGGCCTGGCCCGCATTCAGCGCCATGCGCGCCTCGCACAGCACATGCTTGTCATTGGCCAGCGCCGCGANGGTCATGGGCGCGTGCATGTAGGGCCAGGTGCCGATGCAGACNGCATCAATATCGGCATCCCCGACGACTTCCTGCCAATCAGCGGCAATACCGGGTATGCCGAATTCGTCCGCCACCCGCTGCGAGGAAGCCGCGCTGCGATTTACCACGGTCACGATTTCGACACCATCCTGGGCCTGCAGGCCCGGAATGTGCAGCTTGGTGGTGTTGCCGCCGGCACCGATCACGCCGACACGAATTTTCTCATTAGCCATTGGTCTTCTCTTTCCATCTCATAATTCGAGCCGTGGATTGCGCCGCCTGACCGCCTAGATATACTGTTTTCGCATAACATCACAATGGGGGAAGCGTCATGCGCGGCGTCCTGGTCAAGGAATATACCGAATTTCAAAATCTGCGGATCGAGGACTGTCCCGAACCAGCCATTGGACCAGGGCAATTACGCATCAGGACCCAGGCCGCGGGCGTCAGTTTCGCCACCTCCCTGATGGTCGCGGGGCGTTATCAGCGCAAGCCGCCGTTACCCTTTATACCGGGCACCGAAGCCGCCGGCATCGTCTCCGAAATCGGCGCGGGGGTCACCAGGTTCCAGGTCGGCGACCGGGTCGCCTGCGTCCTGGATTGGGGCGGCCTGGGCGAGGCGACCATGGCCAATGAGGTTAATACCTTCGCCCTGCCCGACAGCCTGGAATTCAACCGCGCCATTAGTTTCACCAATTCCTACGCCACCTCCGCCGCCGCCCTGACCTGGCTGCATCTGTTGAACCTGCAGGCCGGCGAAACCTTGCTGGTGCATGGTGGGGCAGGCGGTGTTGGCATCGCCGCGATCGAGATCGGCAAGATCCTGGGCGCGCAGGTAATCGCAACCGCCGGCTCGGATGAAAAACTCGCCACCGCCAAGACACATGGCGCCGATCACGTAATCAACTACCGCGAGGGACCTTTCCGCAACGGCGTGCTGGAAATCACCGATGGTCGCGGCGCCAATGCCATCTATGATCCGGTGGGCGGCGAGGTGTTCGAGCAATCCTTGCGCTGCATCGCTCCAGAGGGGCGGATCATGCCCGTTGGATTCGCCGGCGGCACTATCCAGCAGATCCCCGCCAACCTACTATTGGTCAAGAACGTCTCCGTCTGCGGCCTGAACATGGGCTACTACTATGGCTGGAGCCCCCAAGATGTCCGACATGAACAAGGCCCGCGCATGCAGGCGCTGTTAGCTCAACTTTTTTCCTGGTACGAAGCGGGGTATCTGAACCCACGGATATCCCACACATTCGCCCTGGATGATTTTCAGGAGGCCATGGCAGTGGTCCTTGGCCGCCTCTCTCGAGGCCGCGTCGCCGTGGTCATGGGCGAGGAGGCAAAGCGTATGGGTAAGTAGCTCTGTTCTGGGCTCCAGAATTTGCTAGGCTTGACCTCGAGGAAACGAATGAGGCCAGAAAATGTCCACATCGGAAAAACCCATTTCGGACAAAGAATGGCGCACCGTCTCGAACATCCCGCTGAAGGGTGCCTATAGTCCGCAGGACATTCCCGATAGCCATGCCGAAGCCATGCATGCGCCACCGGGCGCCGCGCCATATATGCGCGGGGCGTACACAGAAATGTATCGGGGCAAGCCATGGCGAATCTTCCAACTGAGCGGCTTTGGCAGCCCGGAAGAAGAAGGCGAACGCATCCGCTTCCTCCTCGAACATGGCGAGACCGGCTTCATCATGGAACATGACCGCAACACTGCCGACCATATGTACAACGTAGACCACCCCGACGTCATAGCACGCAAGGAGGATGTGGGTTTGACCGGCGCTGCGATCCAAAGCATCCGGGACTATGAAACTGTGCTGAACGGCATCGACCTGGCCAAGACCTATGGCCACCCGGGCGGCGGCGTGGTCCAGCATGCGCCCTTCGCGCTTGGCTGTTATTGGTCCGTGGCTAAGCGTCGGGGCCTGGACCTCTCCACCTTACCCGGCACCGGACAGAGCGATTTTTTTCTCACCTACCTGGGCTGCGTCACCAAGCAGCAGATACCCACCGATGCCGGCCTGCGTTTCAATTGCGACATCATCGAATTCTGCGCCGAAAATATGAAGCACTGGGTGCCAGTCTCGGTTGCGGGCTATAATGGCGCCGATTCTGGCCTGAACGCCTGGCAGGAACTAGGCGCGGTAATGGCCAACGCGGTTGAGTATCTGGACGAGATCAAACGGCGCGGAAACACCCAGGTCGAGGTCGCGGCGCGAGCCGTCGGCGGCATGAACTTCCGCGTCGCCATGGATTTCTTCGAGGAGATCGCCAAGCTACGCGCCGCCCGCAAGATGTGGCATGACCTGGTCAGCCGCCGCTATGGCATCACGGACCCCAAGGTCAAGGCCCTGCGCCTGCATATCGTCACTGCCGGCTCGGCCATGACCTATCAACAGCCCCTGAACAATATTGCCCGGGGCACCTTGATGGGCCTGGCCTCGGTCCTGGGCGGAACGCAATCCCTGGGCGTCTCGGGCTATGACGAGGCACTGTCCATACCATCGGAACATGCGCACCAGATGTCCTTGCGCATTCAACAGATCCTGCAGGAGGAAACCAATGTACCCGCCGTCGCCGATCCATTGGCGGGATCATACTTCGTTGAAAGCCTGACGGCGCAGGTCGAGGAAAAGGCCTGGGCGTTTTTCGAGGAGATCCAGGAACAGGGCGGCTTTCTACGCGCCTTGGACAGCGGCTGGCTGCACCGCAAGGCCAGTAAAAACCAGCTCGATTTCCAACAGCGCCTAGAGAGCGGCGAAGCGAATTTGGTTGGCGTGACTAAGTACGGGGATGACCATACGCCTTACGAGCTGGATGGTTTTCGCGGTCAAAGCGGTGAATGGGAGCGCGCTCACGAACGGCTGCGGGCGGTCCGGGCCGAGCGTGACGGCAAATGCGCGACGGCGGCCCTGGGCGCGGTGGCGGCGGCCTGCCGCTCCGATAAAAACATCATGCCGGCAATGCTTGATGCATGCGATGCGGAGGTCACGGTCGGTGAATTTGGCGAGGTCTTCCGCGCCGTCTATGGTGATTGGGCAACACCGATCTAGGACATATACAGTGACGAATACCGATTTACGAAATACCCGCAAGGTGCTGTTCGCCAAGACCAGCCTGGATGGCCATTGGCGCGGCCCACTGCTGGTCACGGGTGCGTTGGAAGACGCCGGATTCGACGTCATGATGCTGGGCATGGCAACGCCGGAGGAGACGGCGGCGGCGGCACTGCGCGACAAACCNGACCTGATCGGCCTAAACATCTGTGGTCATATCGATGTGGTCAAACGGACAGTCGCCATGCTGCGTGAACAGCTGCCCGAGACGCCCATCTTCGCGGGCGGCACCNTCGCCCCCTGGGCCAAAAAGGAATTGGAAGCCATCGGCGTCGAAGTCTATCCGCCGGGTTCGAAACTGANGGATATTGTTGCCGCCGCGCATCGTTTGACGGAAGGTTAATTTGACGGAGGGCTAGATTGATGCTGTCTTGATGTTAATCAACAGCCGTGGCGGCTGTTCATCTATGATGGCAGCTGGAGTGTTTTGAGCGATCTTGGATAGCGGGAAAGGTGCACGTCATGAACCAAAATTTGATTGTAGCCGAAATGAAGGTTCTGCCGGAGATCGATGTGGATTTCGAGATCCGGCGGCGAGTCGATTTCATCAAGGGCATGATACAGGGCTCGGGCCTGCGCCATCTGGTGCTCGGCATCAGCGGCGGCATCGATTCTAGTACCTGCGGGCGACTGGCACAAATGGCGGTTAATGAGCTGAATGGCGAGGGCACCCAGGACGATGAATATAAATTTGTCGCCGTGCGCCTGCCATACAAGGTGCAGGCGGATGAAGCGGATGCCCAAGCGGCGCTGGCATTTATCCGGCCCAGCCTGAGTGTTAGCGTTGATGTAAAAGACGGCACGGACGCGATTCATAAATCAACCCTGCNGGCCTTACAGNAACAGAATATTCCCGAGCAGAGCGAGTCTGCGCNCGATTTCGCCAAAGGCAATGTAAAGGCCCGCATGCGCATGGTGGCACAGTATGAAATCGCCGGCCTGCTGGGCGGGCTGGTCATTGGCACCGATCATTCGGCGGAAAACGTCACCGGCTTCTATACCAAGCATGGCGACGGTGCCTGCGATCTGGCACCGCTGTTTGGTCTGAACAAACGCCAAGTGCGGATGCTGGCCGCTAGGCTGGGGGCACCCGAGAAACTAATAACCAAGGCGCCAACCGCCGATCTTGAAAGTCTGGCACCGGCCAAGCCTGATGAAGATGCGCTTGGCCTCAGTTACGACCAGATCGATGATTTTCTCGAAGGCAAGGTTATTGATCCTGAGGCAAGGGAGCGGATCATTGGAATCTACCTTCGCACCGAACATAAAAGGCAAGCAATCGCAACGATCCACGAGTAACCGTCGAACCTGTTGCGGCGGATGATGCACAACGTTTTTTTGAAACCTTGGGCCAGCATGACTTCAAAGGCGTGCCACCGTATTTCTTTTCCTTCGGCATGCAACGCGAAGACCCCATATTCTCCCTTGGCGAACCACGTTCGCTGCAGTCGACTGTTTTGAGCTAGCCAGCCGGCAAACCCTGGCCCATAGCCCACGCCTCGCCTATTGTGGCGAGTGGGATTGTTTGGAGTGCTGGGCAGGATGATGTATTGTATCGAGGGCATTAGCTAGATGCCCATGGGCCGTCTTATTGTCCTGATGTGCGGCTTCCTCGGCCTGACTGTGTTCGGCATGCACGCGGTGCCCGCCCTATTGCCGCAGTTCGTGGAAATGTGGTCGTTGACCAATACCGAGGCCGGCTGGATCGCGGGCATTCCCTACTTGGCTAACCTGATTGGCGTCGCGTTCATCGGCATCACAGACCGTGTCGATGCCCGCCGGGTGCTGATCCTGGGCGCCATCATTAACGTTATTGGGTACGGCGGCATGGGCCTGGCCAACGGATTTTGGAGCGCCTTGTTTTTTCGCATTATACAGGGGTTCGGTTTTGCCTGGACCTACCTGCCCGGCGTCAAGGCGATCTCCGACCGGACAAGCGGCGAGGGCAAGGGCCGGGCCACCTCGATCTATGTCTCTTCATTCGCGGTCTGTTCGTCCTTGTCCTTGCTGGCGGCGGCGGAGACCCGGGATGCCTTTGGCTGGGAATGGGCCTTTGTTTTGCCCGCCATCACCAACCTGATCGCCGCCTGCCTGATCCTGTTCTCCTTGCCTCCCGCCGAGCCGGAAGGTGTCGCGACTGGGGGAGCGGGAGAGACGCCCACCCGGCTACGGCTTATTCCTGATTTTGGTTCCGTGACCCACAACCACGCCGTCTTTGGCTATATCATCGCGTCATTCGCGCATCATTTCAAATTGCTGGCGGTGCGCGGTTGGACCGTGGCCTTCCTGACATGGGTGGTAGCCGTCCGGCCCGAGATGCCCGCCGGCTTCAACGTACCGTTGGTCGCGACATTATTAATCCTGATCGGCGTGCCCACATCCATGGCGGGGGGCGAAGCAGGCCACCGGGTTGGCTATGCACGGGCGGCCTTTCTGGTCATGACCGCCTCTGCCGTCGGGGCCCTGTTCGTGGGTTTTTCTGCCGCCTGGTCCCTGTGGCTGCTAGCCGGTTTCGTGCTGTTGCATAATCTATTCGTGGTAGCGGGTTCCGGCATCTTGAATGCCGGTGCGGTAATCGCCTCCGACCCAGCCCAACGCGGCAATACGGTCGCCGTCTATGGTATCGCCGCCGGTGCCGGCGGCCTGACGGGGCCAGTACTGTTCGGCATGATCCTGGATCACACGGGCAATGGGCAAACCGCCGGCAGCTGGGGCTGGGCCTTCGCCGCCACCGGCCTGGTCATCCTGGCCGGCGCCGTTGCTGTTCGCCTGCTGTCGTGGCGGTTAGCTCCTTGACACTGCGGCCTAGGGTGTCTCCGGGATTGCCAGTATACTCGCGCCCAGGAAATTGATGGGGAGTGTCGCCATGACCGCGACGTTTGGAATTTTTTTCGAGGGCACCGAGAAGTTCGACGCCATCGGCCCGTGGAAGGTCTTTATTATGGCCTCGAAGGAACACGATGATATCGCCGTGATCTGGATCTTGGAACAAGGCGGCGCGGAGACCTAGCCGGTTTTCGCCGAAGGCACCCAGGGCAACGCCCTCTATTTTTTCTTTGGCATAAAAGTGGAGATTTAGGTAATCCAACATTGCGATGGCTTGATTTACAGAGGGATCAGATGAGCGAGATCGGATGAGCGTGCATATTTCCGTCCCCCGGAACCTGCCAGATTTCTCCGGCCTGGATTTGGCTTTCGATATTATTGACAGTCACCACCATCTTTTCGATTTGCAGATGGTGCATTATCCTTGGCTGACAGATCACCAGGAGGAGAATTTCCTGCTGGGCAATTATGACGCTCTGAAACGGAACTACAGCCCCACCGATCTTCGCCATGACATGGCCAGCCTGCGGGTGGTTAAGACCGTACACGTGGAGGCCGAGGCCAACCGCAACAGCCAAGTTGACGAGACCCGCTGGCTGACCAAGGTGATGGCCGATCAAGGTTTACCCGATGCCATCGTCGCACACGCCTGGCTGAACCGACCCAACAGCGCCGAGGTACTAGCGGCCCAGGCGGCTTTTGCCGCCGTGCGCGGTATTCGTAGTAAACCCAGAACTTCGCCAACCGCCGCCTCACGCGGCGACGTACATGGCCTATCGTCCAGTCTGCAGGATCCTGCCTGGCGGAAAGGCCTGGGCCAGCTACGCCAACATGACCTGTCCTGGGATCTGCGGGTGCCGTTTTGGCATCTTGCGGAGGCGGCGGAGGTTTGCGCCCTTTACCCCGACCTGGCAATCGTTACCGAGCATACGGGCCTAGCCTGGGACCGCAGCGATGAGGGCTTGGCGGAGTGGCGCCACGGCATGACCGCCCTGGCTGCGATGGAGCATGTACACTTGAAGGTTTCGGAGCTGGGTCTGGCCGGCGCGCCCTGGGACTACAATGACAACCGGCGCCTGGTGCGCGAGGCGATTGAGCTCTTTGGCTTTAAACGCTGTATGTTCGCCTCCAATTTTCCCGTGGCCAGTCTGCGCATCGGCTATGTGGAGCAGGTCAGCGCCATCGCCCATATGATCAGTGACTGCTCATGCGCCGAGCGTGGCGCCTTGTTCCACGACACCGCGAAACGCTTTTACCGATTGTAGCCGTCCGCAGGAATTTCGTCAGCTGTGGGATCAGCGGCAGCGCACGTCCGCCCCGGCCACGACGGCAGGAATAGCCCGGATAGGCCCAGTCTCCGGCACTCATATTCAAAAATCCGACGATCTGTGACTATCCGGATAGATCCGAACTTTTTACGGAAATGGCATGGCGAACCCTTACGGTTGTGGATAGCAAAAATTTGCACCGTTTCTACCCATTAGAGAGCAAGAGTCATGCCAAAGGCATTCATTTATGAATTCAATAGGTTAAAAGCTTATCGTCGGCAATATCAGGACGCCTGTCACATATTCCAAAAAAGACGGCGTCCCAGAACGGGACAACCGAAGCATCTTCGCGGGCTCTATTCCGCCAAATCTATAGAGTTTGTAAACCAATTTCGATGCGGTCCATGGCGGTCGACAATTGTTCTTCGGATTTGGCGAAGCACAAACGCAAATAGCCCTCGTTCCCGGGGCCAAATGCCGAACCAGGCGCCAGGCCGACCTGATGTTCGCGTACCAATGTTTTGGCGAATTCCAGATCATCCTCCAAACCGACGACCTGGGGAAACGCATAAAAGGCCGCCTTGGGCGCGGCCAGATTGATGCGATCCATACCTCCCAGGCGTTGATGCACCAGATCCCGCGCCCGGCGGCTTCGTTCCACGCCCGCAGCTACGAAATCCTCGCCATCGCGAATGGCCGCGGCAGCGGCATGCTGCACGAACGAAGTGGCGCCGGTATTGTTGATGCCCGAGAGGTCACCCATTTTGTCGCCCAGGCTGGCTGGATGCACCAGCCAGCCGCAACGCCACCCAGTCATGCACCAGGCCTTGGACATGGAATGCACGATGTAGAGCGCATCGTCCGGCTCGGCGATGGAGAGAAACGAGGGTGCCACCGCCCGGTCATAGACAATGCGGTGATAGACCTCGTCGGCGATGATCCAGATGCCCCGTTCGCGGCAAAAATCCAGCACCGCGCGCTGCTGCTCAGGCTCCATCAGCCAGCCGGTAGGGTTCGAGGGCGAGGCAATGAAGATCGCCTTGGTTCGCTCGTCACAGGCATCGAACAGTTTATCGAGATCCAGCGACCAGCCGTTTTTGCCCTGATCCAATCGCACATGGCGGCTTTCCCCGCCCATGGTCTGCACACAATAGAAGATGTTCGGCCAGATCGGCGAGATCAAGACCACGTTGTCGCCGTTATTCACCAGGGTTTCCGTGGCGATCATGATCGCTGTCATGCCCGAGCCGGTCACCGTGATCCGCTCGGGGTCCAGGCCGACGCCGAACTGGATTTGGGTGTAATCCAAGACGGCCTGCCGCAACTCCGGTATGCCGCGCTTGTTGACGTAGCGGGTTTGGCCGGCATGCATGGCATCTATCGCCGCCTGGCGGATGAATTCCGGTGTGTCCAGGTCCGGTTCGCCAAACCACAGAGGGATGACGTCGGGGTTGCCTATGCCGATACGCGAGACTTCGCCAATTCGCTGGGTTTGCATTTCGGCAATAGCGGGACGGACAACTGGCATGATGATATCCTTGTAACGTTGGCACCAAACGTGGAAGTGGCCCGAGAGCAGCCACCCTCGAACGCATCCATTAATGCAAGTTTTTGATGTCTACCTGCCGGAAAAATTCGGTGCCCGGCGCTCAACGAAATGGGCCACGCCTTCCTTGAAATCCTCCGATTCAAAACTTGCCGGCATTTCACTGTTGGCCAGCAGAACGGAATGCTCCAGGGAGTTCAGCATGGCCTGATAAATCTGCCGCTTCATGATCCGGATGGAGCGGGGAGAGGCCAGCGTGGCCAATTCCTTGGCATAGGCGCGGACCTCGTCCATGAAGCTTTCCATGGGAAAAACCTTTTGCACCAGGCCTATTTCCTTGGCCTCCCTGGCATCTATCTTGCGCGCCGAGAGGGTCAGGTCGAGGGCGTTGGCGGGTCCGATCAGGGTCGGCAGCATCCAGGAGATGCCATGCTCGGCGATCAGGCCGCGGCGGGAAAAGGCGGTGGAAAAAACGGCTGCCTCGGAGGCGAAACGGACGTCGCAATAGAGTGACATGATCAGGCCCAGGCCCGCCGCCGGGCCATTGATGGCGGCAATGATCGGCTTGGGAACGGTTGGGAAATAGGTGTAGCGCAAACTGTAATCGTTGGACAGGGCCAAGCCGCCGGGAATTGCGTTGTCCACCGCGCGGACACTATCCGAGGTCCGACCACCGCTGGAGGCGCCTTTTTGGATGTTGTTGAGATTGTTCATATCGGCTCCGGAGCAGAAACCACGCCCCTCACCTGTCAGGATGATCGCACCCACGTTGTCATCGGCCGAGGCTTCAATCAGGGCGGCGCGGACTTCTCCTTCCATCGTGGTTGTCCAGGCATTCAATGCCTTGGGACGGTTCAAGGTGATGGTGGCGATTTTATCGGAGACATCGTAAAGAATTTCGCTGTAAGCCATGACGCTTTCCTTTGCTGGTTCGATATACTTGGCTGATTTTTAGCCGAGTTTACGCCTTCGGCCGGGAAATGCGAATTAGGAAATTAGACGAGGTCGTGTTGTCGGTTTTCGGCCTGAAACTGCTGGCCATACCGGCGGTGGTCTAGCTGCTTTACACCCGAGTGTTTCCGATCGATCCGCTGTGGGCCGCCGTGCTAATATCCATCATTCTGTCGGTGCTGGTTCTGGCCTTGATGATCGCCAAGCTGGCGCCTGAAGCAGTGGGCTAAGGGGATTTTGGCGCCATGACGGAACTGGACGCTGTATTATTTGCCAACGAAGCTTTTTACCGCGCCTTCGCGGACCGTGATATGGGCGCCATGACCGAGGTCTGGGCCGAGGATCCGCCGCTTTCCTGCATTCATCCTGGCTGGGGCCTGTTGGAAGGCCACACGGAAGTGCTGCAAAGCTGGGAAGCCATCCTAGGCAATTCCGAATCACCCACCGTCGCCTTTCTGGCCGCGAAGGCGCATATACGGGGCGACATGGCCTATGTGCATTGTTTCGAAGAAATTGACGGCAACTATCTAATCGCTACGAATATTTTTGTGCATGAAGGAAGACGTTGGCGTCTGGTACACCATCAGGCTGGCCCCACCGCGGAAAACCCGCCCTTGGTGGCGGAGGACGAAGACGGCTTGATTAACTAAGCCATGTTTACAGGCCAGAAAGAGAGACGGCGCTGACCACTTTCATGATCAGCGCCAAAGTGTAGCCGGTTGCCTGAGGGCACGGGTAACCGACTAAAGAGAAAAGCAATGCATCGTTCCAAGTCGCCGGGCGGTATGCCATTCGACCTCTAAAACTTACTTCGCAAGGCACATGCCAACTTCAAAAAATAGAAAAAATAACTGTTTTTGCCGATTAACTTCGGCGTCCAGGATCAATTTGTCCCAGATTGGCGCAAACACCCGTGTAGAATTGAGACAATGCGCCACAATCCGACGTCAGGTCCGTCGCTTTTTAGCCCACCCGCGTCAGCTCCTCCACCGTTTCGATCAGGCGTGCGATGTCGGCAGGCTCCGAAAGCCGGTGATCGCCGCTTTTCGAGAAGGTAACGACGATGTCGTCGCCTTGCAGACGCTCGACGATATCAAGCGATTGCCGCCATGGCACATCCAGGTCGGCCATGCCGTGCAGGATGCGTACGGGGAAATCAACCGTCAGGTTGTCCTGCAATACCAAGTGGTTCCGGCCTTCCTCGATCAAATTAATGGTGATGGCATAGGGCTCCTCGGAATATTCGGAGGGCGCGCGATAAACCCCATCGCGCGTCAATGTCGCTTTAATCTCGTCGGGAAAGCCATCCCACATACCCAACACAAAATCCGGCGCCGGCGCGATACCAACCAACCCGGCAATACGCTCCGGGCGGGCCCGTGCCAGCAACAACATGATCCAGCCACCCATGGACGAGCCCACGACGATCTGCGGCCCCTTCGTTACCTGATCCAAGACCGCCAAGGCGTCTTCAGCCCACAAGCCGATTGTTCCACTTTCGAATTCAGCATCGGATTGGCCATGACCGCGATAATCAAAACGGGTATATGATCGCCCAGATGCTTGGCAGGCGGCTTCCAGAGCCAGGGCCTTGGTACCGGTCATGTCCGACATGAAGCCGCCACAAAAGATCACACCAGGGGCGCGACCAGGGCTATGATGGTAGGCGATCCTGGTGCCATCCTCGCGGCTCAAGAAGTCAGGTTGGACATTGGGCTCGACTTTGGGCTCGGTATCGTTCGTCATAGATGATGCACCATTCGGTATAGGTCGGTATGGACAGTACATTGCAATCTAGCATTCAAGCGGACGGCACGGAAGCGGCCCAGGGGACCGCATCCCAGGGACCGCTTGTGCTGCAAGTATTGCCGGCAATGGAGATGGGCGGGGTGGAGCGGGGAACGGTACAGACCGCCGCCGCACTAACAGCAGCCGGTTGGCGCGCCATGGTGGCCTCATCCGGCGGCCTAATGACCCATGAACTAAACCGCGCCGGCGCAAGGCATATTGAAATGCCGCTGGCGGCAAAACGGCCCACGCGCATGCTGCGCAACGGCGATGCCCTGGCCGAGCTGATCAACCGCGAAGGCATCGATCTGGTGCATGCCCGCAGCCGGGGCCCCGCCTGGAGCGCTATGGGCGCGGCACGGCGCACGGGAAAGCCGTTCGTCACGACCTTTCACAATGCCTACGGCCATAATTGGCTGAAGCATCATTACAACAAGGTGATGGCCAAGGGTGACAAGGTCATCGCCATTTCCGAGTTCGTGGCAGAACATGTACGCGAGACCTATGGCGTTGATGATGACCGTCTGCTGACGATCCACCGCGGCATTAATACCGACATCTTCGACCCCGCCAGCGTTAGCGCCGAGCGCATGATCCAGCTTTCCAGATCCTGGCGCCTGTCCGATGGCCGGCCCATGATCATGCTGCCGGGCCGCCTGACCCGTTGGAAAGGGCAGAGCGTATTGATCGAGGCCTTGGCGATCCTGGGCCGAAAGGATATTTGCTGCGTCCTGGTGGGCGGCGATCAGGGCCGCACGGCCTACCGCGACGAATTAGAGAAACAGGCGCGTCGCCGGGGTATACACCACGTGCTGCGCGTCGTGGATCACTGCAACGACATGGCGGCGGCCTACATGCTAGCCGATGTCGTCGTGTCCGCCTCGACCCATCCGGAAGGCTTCGGCCGCATCGCGGTGGAGGCTCAGGCAATGGGCCGCCTGGTGATTGCCACCGATCATGGCGGCAGCCGCGAGACCATCTGGCACGGTAAAAACGGCTGGCTTGTGCCGCCCAACGAGCCCGAGGCTATGGCCGCCGCCCTGGAGAGAGCCTTGAGCCTGAACCAGGCGGAGCGCGAGGCCATGGCGGCCAGTGGCCGCGACAATGTAGAGCAGAATTTTACCGTGACCCTGATGTGTCAGCGTATCCTGGCCGTCTATCAATCCCTGCTGGGCTGAATTGATTACCATGGCGGACGAACAAATTCTGGTCATCCGTCATGGCGCCCTGGGCGATCTAGTACAATCCACTGGCCCATTCAAGGCAATCCGTGCGCACCACCCAAAGGCCCGGATCACCCTGCTGACCGCTCCCGCCTTTGCCATGTTCATGCACGGCTGCCCCTGGTTCGACCGGGTTTGGCAGGATCACCGGCCGCGCTGGCATCAATTCATGGGTTGGCTGCATCTGCGCCGCAGACTACGCGGGGCCGGTTTCACTAGGGTCTATGATCTGCAAACCTCGTCCCGTTCCAGCCTGTATCTGCGTGCCTTCTTCTGCAGCTACCTTGGGGCCGGGCGCCCGGACTGGTCAGGCATCGCGTCCGGTGCCTCGCACCCGCATGACAACCCCGGTCGTGATATGATGCATACCCTGGAACGCCAGGCCGAGCAGTTGGCCATGGCGGGGATCGCAAACGTGCCAGCGCCGGATCTTGATTGGGTCGAGGCGGATACCACCCGCTTTGAATTGCAGATGCCCTATGCCCTAGTGGTGCCCGGCGGTTCGGTGCATCGCCCGGGCAAACGCTGGCCAGCGGATTATTATCTTGAACTTTGCCGACGGCTGTTGGCCGTCGATATCCAGCCGGTGCTGATCGGCGGACGGGATGAAATCCATCTGACCGGCGTGCTGTCGGCGCAATGCCCCGGTATCCGCGACCTCGCCGATCAGACGAGCATAGAGGATCTGACCGTCCTGGCCCGTGATGCAAAACTGGCGATCGGAAATGACACCGGCCCCATGCATGTCGCCGCCGTCGCCGGCGTGCCATCGGTGGTATTGTTCTCGGCTGGATCTGATCCAGATCTCTGCGCCCCGCGCGGCGCCAGGGTTAGCACCTTGCGTGAGCCTGATCTGGCGGCGCTGACGCCGGACCGTGTTTGGGATCTAATCGCAGATAGTCTTTAGGGCCTGCCAGGCTTCAGCATTGAGCGCCGGCTGTCTGGCGTCATTTCCATCCGTCCCGGCGATGCGTTCCCCCAGCGGAGGGTGACTGCTGAAATAGCCGTGCAGCAAATTTATTTCCGCCGCCTTGTTTTCACGCAGGCGGGTGAAGAAGCTCGACATACCGGAGATCGACAGCCCAGCCCGCCGTAACAGCTGCCGCCCGGAAGCATCCGCCTGGCGCTCCATGTCCCGGCTATAGCTCAGCAGCAGCAAGGCGCCACCGACCTCGCTTGCCAATTCGACCAGGGTTGAGCCATCGCCCGTCAGCAGCTTGGCAAGCATGCCGATGCCCATGACGCGCAACGCCATTTGCGTGGGGTGCCGTTCACTGACATGGGCGATTTCATGGGCCAGCACGGCGGCAATTTCGTCCGCACTTTCAGCCTTAGCCAATAGCCCGCGAAATATGACGATGTGGCCACCGGGCAAGGCAAAGGCGTTAACCATATCGCGGTCGGCGACCATGACAGATATCTCCGGTGCCACCGCCAGCCCGGCGGTCAGGTGCCCCGTCAGTTCAGACAAAGCTGCTGTTCCCGCGCCGCCGTCACATACCTTGGCGCCACCCAGCAACCGGGCCCGAAAGGCCAGACCAATATCCTGCTCCCAAGCCAACGGAATCATCCGGGCGATCGGCACGGACAACCGGGGTAGGCCTTGCCATAGAAGCAGCCCGAGCAGCACCAACACCAAGACGATGATGCTTGCGTTCCGGCGAACGTTCGGGTGGGCTAGCCCGGTCAAGAACAGCTGCGGCGCTTGTCGCCGCAACGCTGATATGTGGACGGGATCGCTCAGGCGCATGCGGGCATCGGGATCGGTTTCGCAGGTTAGGCGCAAGGACTGCCCTGCGCGCGGTGCCTCAACGGCGCGCAGCTTTTCAAAAGGCCAATGCCGTTCGATTACATCCGCGTCCGAGGTTATGCGCAAGCCATCGGTGTCAAGCTGCACCGTGACCCAGTGCCGCGCCGCCGTTTTGCCGTCATTGAATTCCTCGTTGCCGCTGATCACGGCTCAGACCGCGCCCAAGTCAAAAGCATCGGCCAAGCCCTCACCGAGGCTTGGTTTTTCCTCGTGGGACTGCTGAACCCAGTCGACATTAATCTCGCCCATGACGGTCAGATGCTTACAAAAATAGCGAAAGGTCCGCAGCTGCACGAAAGGCTGTCCAAAGCCCAGCGTAAACAGGATGATCAGGCCGTTTATGCAAACTAGGCTCGTCAAATTCCAAACCGAGGCATTCATGCGGAATGATAGCCCCTGAAACGATGTTCCGGTGGCGAAGTGGTTCATTTCGCAAGCTTTGTACCACAGCATCCCAATCGCGAATGTTAGAGGTCCCGGCAAAAGCAACAGAAGCAACTCAAAAGACAAAGTGTACGGGTTCTTCGTTGTGCCGGGTTCAAGAAATGCAAACGCGACTTCTCTCTCTAGTAAGACGGCTATGGCCATGATTCTGGAGGCGTTACCGCGTTGTTCCAGGCGTAGTAAAACCGGTTTTGCGGATTGCAGAAAATTATTGCTCACAATCGTATTATGAGCGCTTGTTTTACCGCAATGCAAGCCGCCGCTTGACAGTACAGCCATTCCGCCTAAGTTGCGCTCACGCTGCTAAAAGCGGCGAATTCGATGTTTTTTTGCACAGAATGGTTTGAACATGGTTGCCATCTCATTACCCGATGGAACAGTGCGCCAATATGACGGCGCGGTAACGGCGGAACAGGTCGCCAACGACATCGGTCCCGGCCTGCGCAAGGCCGCCATCGTGGCCCGCATTGACGGCGAGCTGGCCGATCTGCGTCTGCCGATGGAGGCGGATGCCCAGCTTGAGATCATCACCCGGCAGAGCAACGAGGCACTGGACATCCTGCGCCACGATTGCGCCCATGTACTGGCCGAGGCGGCCAAGGAGCTCTGGCCGGAAATTCAGGTCACCATCGGACCGTCGATCGAAAACGGCTTTTTCTATGACTTCTCCAAGCAAGAGCCCTTTACGCCTGAAGACCTGGTGACCCTGGAAAAACGCATGGTCGAAATTGTCGGCCGCGACGAAGCCATCGAGCGCGAGGTCTGGGAGCGGCAAAAGGCGATCGATTATTTTGCATCAATCGGTGAGCACTATAAGGCAGAGATCATCGGCGATCTCCCCGAGGACGAGACCATTACGGTTTATCGCCAAGGCGATTTCATTGATTTGTGCCGGGGCCCGCATTTACCCTCGACGGGCAAGCTGGGCAACGACGCTTTCAAGCTGATGTCAATTGCCGGGGCCTATTGGCGCGGCGACCACCGCAACGAGATGTTGCAGCGGATCTACGGCACCTGCTGGCGCAGCAAAAAGGAATTAAAGGCCTATCTGCACCGTCTGGAAGAGGCCGAACAGCGCGACCACCGCCGCCTGGGCCGGGAGATGGACCTGTTCCATTTCCAGGAAGAAGCCGCCGGCATGCCGTTTTGGCATCCCAAGGGATGGAGCCTGTATCGCGGCCTGGAGCACTATATGCGCGGACGCCTTGAAGATGGCGACTATCTCGAGGTTAAATCGCCACAACTGGTGGATCGGACCCTGTGGGAGAAATCCGGACATTGGGAAAAATTCCGCGAACATATGTACACCACGGAATCGGAAGAGCGGATCTTCGCGCTGAAGCCCATGAACTGCCCCGGCCATGTGCAGATCTATCGCCAGCGCTTGAAAAGCTACCGCGATCTGCCCCTGCGGCTGGCCGAGTTCGGTTCCTGTCACCGTTACGAGCCGTCCGGCGCCCTGCATGGTCTGATGCGGGTGCGCGCCTTTACCCAGGATGACGCGCATATCTTTTGCACCGAGGACCAGATCACTTCCGAGAGTCAGATTTTCTGTAACCTACTGCTCTCCATCTACAAGGATCTGGGCTTTGACGAGGTGCATGTGAAATTCGCCGACCGGCCGCCTGTGCGCGCCGGCGAGGATGCGGTTTGGGATCAGGCCGAGGACGCCTTGATGACGGCACTGAAGTCAACCGGCCTGCCCTTTACCATGAACCCGGGCGAAGGCGCCTTTTATGGCCCAAAGCTGGAGTTCGTGCTGCGTGACGCCATCGGACGGGAATGGCAGTGCGGCACCCTGCAGGTCGATTTTGTCCTTCCAGAGCGCCTGGATGCTACATATGTGGGCGAGGACAACGCCCGCCACCGGCCAGTCATGCTGCACCGGGCCATATTGGGCTCGTTCGAACGCTTCATCGGCGTTTTGATCGAGCATTACGCGGGCCGCCTGCCCATGTGGCTGTCGCCGGTGCAAGTGGTCCTGGCCACCATTACCAATGACGCCGACGGCTATGCCGAGGAAGTGGCCCGGGCCATGCGGGCGGCAGGTTTGCGAGTCGAATTGGATCTGCGCAACGAAAAAATCGGCTACAAGGTGCGGGAACATTCGTTGGCTAAGGTGCCGGTCATCGCCGCCATTGGCCAGCGCGAGGCGGAGGAGAGCACCCTCGCCCTGCGCCGCCTGGGCGACAAGGGTCAGCAGGTGGTTGGCCTGGCCGATGCCATTGCCGCACTGTCTAAGGAAGGTGCCGCACCCAGTGCTTGATCCGATGCCTGATATCCATTCCTGCCCGGGCCGGATTATCGACTTGATCACCAAGTGAAATGGATGCTTTATTAATCAAGTAATTACTATTATGTAGCCATTGTTACGGGAATTCGTAACGAGGAACATATGCTGTGGCGGTTCCAAATGTGGCCGCCGGGTGAAACGAACAATAAGGAGATTACGACAATCGCTCGCCGATTTTATCCGAATACACCGCCCGCCCAATCCGGGCCGCGCATAAACGAACGCATCGAATCCGATTCCGTTCGACTGGTTGACGAAACGGGAGAGAACGTAGGCGTTGTCAGCCTTGACGATGCCCTGGACCGCGCCGAGGATGCCGGTCTCGATCTGGTGGAAATCGCGCCAGAGGCAAAGCCGCCGGTCTGCAAGATCCTCGACTATGGTAAGTACAAATACGAGGCGCAGAAAAAAGCCAACGAAGCCCGCAAGAAACAAAAGGTCATCGAGGTAAAGGAGATCAAGATGCGGCCCAACATCGACCATCATGACTATGATGTGAAGATGCGGGCCATGAACAAGTTTCTGGGCGAAGGCGACAAGGTCAAGGTGACCTTGCGTTTCCGGGGCCGGGAAATGGCGCATCAGAATTTGGGTCTGAAGGTCCTCGAGCGTGTGCGCGACGATCTCGAAAACGTCTCCAAGGTGGAACAATTCCCCAAGATGGAAGGCCGCCAAATGACCATGGTGATCGCACCGCGTTAATCGAAGGGCACCACCTGAAGCTGAGCCACTATTGATCAATGATGTGGTGATGCTGCGGGTAGGCGAATTGACCCGGCCAGGCCAGGATCTGGAATTGGGCCCGTTATTTTTTCATAATGAACAAGGCTAACACCTGGCCCTGACGGGACCGTCGGGGGCGGGTAATTAGTCGGCTGTTAAGAAGCGGCTCCGAGCGCAAATAGTGGTATTATTACCTGCCATAGTGCGGCGGCGAAGGCGCCCGACACGACCGTGATGGCATGCCGGTTCTAAGGGTACACATGTCCAATGTCATGAATACGCCGGCGGAAGTCAT
>PCBT01000058.1 GCA_002731375.1 Rhodospirillaceae bacterium
GGCGGATATGGCGGTTGAAGCTGTCTTTGACGCGGTGACGGAAACCGTGACACTACCGAAATTTCGCCCCGTCTAACCCAACAGGTTCCGGCTTGCCTCCGGCAGGCGCAGGGTCAAGCCATCCAGCGCTGGAGTCATAATGATCTGGCAACACAGGCGCGAGGTGCGCTTGAGGCCAAATACCAGGTCCAACATGTCTTGCTCGTCTTCCACGGGGGCTGGGATTTTACCATTCCAGTCTGGATCCACAATGACATGGCAGGTGGAGCACGCTAGATTGCCCTCGCAGGTACCTTCCATATCGATATCGTTGCGGACGGCGATGTCCATGACCGAGCCACCAACGGGTGCTTCAACTTCCCATTGCTGAGAACCGTCGGCGGAGATAAAGATAATTCGAGGCATGAAGTTACCTAGCCCGGCTCAGGCCGCATTGCTATGGGCGCTATTGCGGCGGTAGATTTCGGCCCATGCGGTCAGGAAACGCTCTATCTCGACTGAGGTGGTATTCCGGCCTAGGCTGACCCGGATAGCAGTCATGGCTTCATCCAACTCGATGCCCATGGCGTCCAGCACGTGGCTGGCGGAGACCTTGCCGGAGGAACAGGCGGAGCCCGCACTAACCGCGATACCAGCCAGATCGAGCGCCATGACCTGAGTGTCCGAGCGGACACCGGGCATGGTCACGCAGGAGGTGTTCGGCACGCGGGCGGCTTCAGCGCCGACCACTTTGCGGGCTGGCGCGATCTGGGCCAGGCGGTCTTCCATTGTATCGCGCAGCTGGGCCAGTTTGGCGAATTCCGCCAATTCTTCGGACGCCAGCCTGGCGGCCTCGCCAAAGCCGGCGATTCCAGCAACGTTCTCGGTGCCCGAACGGCGGCCCATCTCTTGGCCGCCGCCGACCATTTGCGCCAAAACGGTGCGGTCTTCGTGCATTACCAGGGCACCGACTCCNTGCGGTCCACCAATCTTGTGGGCCGAGAGGGAGAGTAGATCCGCGCCCAGTTCATTGATATCGACGGCGATCTTGCCGGCGCCCTGAATGGCGTCGCAATGTAAAAGAGCGTCATGGGCCTGGGCGATTTCCGCCACCTCGGCTACCGGCTGGATAACGCCGGTTTCATTGTTGGCCAGCATTAAAGAGACTAGGGCTGGGTCGTCGGATGCAGCCAAGGCCGCCTTCAGGGCGTCCAGGTCCACCCGGCCCTGTTGATCCACATCGACAATCGCTGCGTCCCTGTCCAGCAGCAGGGCCGGGGCTAGGATGGCGCCATGTTCGATGCCTGAGACGATCAGATGCCGTGGGCCGAAACCGCGCAGGGCNAGATTGTCAGNTTCGGTACCTCCNGAGGTGAAAATAACGTTCTTGACCGGTGCNCCGACCATGTCGGCGACCTGCTGGCGCGCCTTGTCGATGCGGGCGCGGGCCCTGCGTCCCGCCTGATGCACCGAGGAGGCATTGCCCACCGTCGCCATGATTTCCACTANCAGCGCGATCACCTCCTCGCGGATTGGGGCAGTGGCATTATAGTCCAGATAGATCGGCTCGGCTGCATTCATGAAGTGTCTCTAATTGTTTCTATCGATACAGCCACTGCCATCGGTCTCTTTGGCGCTGTCATCATCGCCAACATCCCATCGTGTCTTGTCGGCATCAGCTAAACGGCGCTCCAGATTCTCGACCTGCATGGACAGGCCTTGCACTTTGTCCAACAGAGCATCGATTACCTGTTGCACCGGATCAGGAATATCGGCCTGGGTACCATAGGCGGTGAAGGCAGGGTGATCAGCAGTATTTTCGGGCGCGCGGCCACGGGCGACCTTGGCTGGAATGCCGACCACGGTGGCGCCTGACGGAACATCGTTCAGGGCAACGGAGTTGGCGCCGACCCGGGCCCCGGCCCCGACGGTAATCGGCCCCAGGATCTGTGCGCCGGAGCCTACAATTACATCATCGCCGAGCGTGGGGTGGCGTTTGCGCTGGCGTTGCGCATCCGTGTCCACAGACGGTGCGATGCCGCCCAGAGTGACGTCATGATACAGAGTGACGTTATCGCCGATTTCCGCCGTTTCACCAATCACCACGCCAAATCCATGGTCAATGAAAAAGCCCCTGCCGATGGTAGCGCCGGGGTGGATCTCGATACCNGTCACGATGCGCCCGATATGGGCGATGACCCGGCCGAGGAGGAAGAATTTCCGGCCCCAGAACCATTTCGCGATGCGGTAATAGACTACGGCGTGAAAGCCGGGATAGGCCAAAATGACCTCCCATTTGGAGCGTGCGGCAGGATCGCGCGTCATGCAGGCCGCGATATCTTCGCCAAATGTTTTAAACATCACGCATCTCCACCCTGTTTCGCACCAGTTCTTCGCGTCGGTTCCAGGTGCCCGTACATACAAGTGCCGTATTAATCGTGCAATGAGTCCCAGCTACCATTTAACCTAGTTAGCCCAGTATGAATGTTCAAGATCCACCGCACTGGGACAATATTCTGCAAAATCCCAGTGAAAGTTCAGCAATGGCTTGCGATTCTACTCCCCGGTGCCTTATATGACGATAATGGAAGCTTTCGATAGCTCCCTGCGCCCGGATTGCCGAACAGCCAGGTTGAAGCATCGACCATAAGGAGTGCCCAATAACATGCCTGAAGTAATTTTCAACGGACCGGTCGGACGGCTGGAAGGGCGGTATCATGAAAGCGAACAGACCAACGCGCCGATCGCGATCGTGCTGCACCCCCACCCCCGTTTCGGCGGTACCATGAATAACAAAGTTGTCTATAATCTATATCAGTCGTTCGTAGAGCGGGAATTCTCCGTCCTGCGCTTTAATTTCCGCGGTGTCGGGCGTAGCCAGGGCAGCTATGACAACGGAATTGGCGAGCTCTCCGATGCCGCCTCGGCGCTGGATTGGCTGCAAAGCATCAATGCCAACGCTAAGACTTGCTGGATTGGCGGCTATTCCTTTGGCGCNTGGATTTCCATGCAGTTGCTCATGCGCCGGCCTGAAATCGCGGGCTTCATCTCCATCGCGCCGCCGGCCAATAATTTTGATTTTACTTTTTTGGCGCCTTGTCCCGCTTCCGGTCTTATCGTGCACGGCAGTCGCGACGACACCGTACCCGAGGCCGATGCCGCCGCCCTGGCCGAACGCCTGCAGGCTCAGCGNGGCATCGCCATCGATTACCGCAAGATCCCCGGCGCGACGCACTTCTTCCAAAGCAAGATGGACCGTGTGAATAAAGAGGTCGGCAATTATCTTGACGCTAACCTGAAGGACGACGCGGCCTAGGGGCTAGGACGCGCTTGCGGTAATGAAAGCCGTACTTTTACTGCTAATCATTGTTGGCGGACTGGTCTGGTGGCTGGGCGCCCGCCGTATCGCCATTCTGCTGGGCCTGCCGAAAAGCTGGACCACGAAACGCGGCCAGGTCATTTTTGCCGTTATTATCGTGGGCACCGCACTGGCCGTGGCTTCGCTACCGTATCTACAATAAAGTCCTAGTGGGCAACTACCCGAAACCCAGTCCTCTATTGTCTTTTTGAGGACCCTGGCGGACAATTTGAAAAAGTCGGAGTTGGGCTGACCGGCTCAACACACGATGCCCTTGATCGCCTTGGTGGTATGCCTGCGCAACAAACTTGACTTCCTTGTGCAGCTCGGTCAATTCAGGAATGGCGTCAAAGAATTCTGACGGAATGGGAACGGAAATAGATCGTGGATTCAACTGAACTTGCCGAGGTCGCGGTCGAGGCGAGCAAGATTCTCAAGGCAATTGCAAATCCGGACAGATTGCAAATTCTGTGCATGCTGGTGCAGGAAGAGATGAACGTCACCTCGCTAGAACATGCGACCGGCATTCCGCAGCCGAGACTGTCGCAGCACCTGGCGCGATTGCGCAAGGAAGGGCTCGTCACGAATCAACGCAATGCCAAGGAAATTCGATATTCTCTTTCCAGCAGTGAAGCCCAGGAAATCATTGCCTTGTTGCACCGGCTCTACTGTGCGCCGGAATAACGCCGCCATCCTGGAAGCCGGTAAAGTGTTTGGGATGGCTTCTGTATGTCCATACTTGCGTTGATCGTCGGGGTGGTGGTGGGTTTCTGATCGTGCCGGCCCTGGTTCTGCTTTCCGGTCTGCCCATGAAATAGGGGATGGGTATCTCGTTGGCGATCATCGCACTGAGATAGTACCCGGGTTTCGCCGGTTACGCTGGCGCGGTGCCCATTGACCTGGACCCAATGGCGACCTTTTCCGCTATCGCCGTGAGCGCCGGTTTCTTGGGTGGCTTAATTTCATACAAGATCCCTGAAGCCATTCTGAAGACCAGATTCGCGTTATTCCTCCTTTTGGTTGCGAGTTACACGATGTTCAAGGAAATAGCTACGGCGGCGAGTTTTGCTTGATATTGCTTGCCCGGACCGAAAGAATGTATCTTCTATTATACAGACTGATGACGTGATATTTCGCACGGCTTTCGGGGATGGGAACATCATGAGCGATGCCGGTTTTCTTGCCACCATCCGCGAGGCACAGGTTGGTGTCGACCATTCGATCGGGGGCCCGCTTGGCCCGCGCAAGATCGTCTATGCTGATTACACGGCGTCGGGCCGTTCGTTGAGTTTTATCGAGGATTTTATCCGCGACGAGGTTTTACCCTATTACGCCAACACCCATACCGAGACATCGGGTACCGGCTATCAGACGACGCGTTTCCGCGAAGACGCACGCCGGATCATTCTCGATGCCGTGGGCGGAGACGAGGGCGATGCGGTGATTTTTTGCGGCGCTGGTGCCACAGGTGCGGTTGACCGCTTTGTCAATATTCTCAAT
This sequence comes from Rhodospirillaceae bacterium, assembly GCA_002731375.1. GTDB lineage: Bacteria > Pseudomonadota > Alphaproteobacteria. Next base: position 4,838 of record PCBT01000058.1, read on the forward strand.
CTGCGCCTGCCCGATGAGTTGGATGCCCACTATGAGCTGTCCCGGCAGATCCCGGCGAACCGACGGCCCGTGGTTTTCGTTGGACCGTTCGAGCATCATTCCAACGAGGTGTCGTGGCGTGAAACCATCGCCGATGTGGTGGCGATCGATGAAGACGATACCGGCCTGGTTGACCAGGAACATTTGCAGGCGGAGCTGTTGCGTTTTGCCAACCGGCCCCTAAAAATTGGCAGTTTCTCAACCGCCTCAAACGTCACTGGTATCCTTACCGATACCCATGCGGTTACGCGGTTACTGCATCGCTACGGCGCCATCTCGGCCTGGGACTTTGCCGCCGCCGCGCCATATGTGCCCATTGAAATGAATCCCGATGGCGCGGCAGACGCGGCCAAGGACGCAATTTTTATTTCGCCGCATAAATTCCCCGGAGGGCCGGGAACCCCCGGCGTTTTGATCATGAAGCGTGCCCTGATGCAAAACCGTGTCCCCGTTATACCTGGCGGCGGCACCGTGAGCTATGTCAGCGCTGATGAGCACGAGTATTTGGCTGATCATGAACACCGCGAAGAAGGCGGCACGCCTGATATTGTTGGTGCCATACGCGCCGGGCTGGTCTTTCAGTTGAAGGATGCAGTGGGGGCGGATGCCATACTGGCACATGAAATCGAGCTGGCCCGCCACGCCGTTGACCGCCTGGGCCGGAACCCGAATATCAAGGTCTTGGGCAACGATACGATGGCGCGGTTGCCTATCATTTCATTTCTGATCAATTGCGGCGAACGCTATCTGCATCATAATTTTGTCGTCGCTTTGATGAATGACTATTTCGGTATCCAGACCCGCGGCGGCTGTTCCTGCGCGGGGCCTTATGGCCATCGTCTGCTGGATATAGACGCCGAAACATCGAAGCAATTCGAGAAGCAGATCCTGGCCGGCTGTGAGCTGATCAAACCCGGCTGGACCCGGTTCAGCCTGAACTACTTCAATTCCGAGGCAGAGATTGAGCTGATATTGAGCGCCATCGAATGGATAGCCGATAACGGTTGGCGGCTTTTGCCATGCTATGGTTGTGACCAGGAAACAGGTCGTTGGTGGCATATGAAAATCGNGGGCGCGGTGGGCATGTCGTTACATGATATTTCCTACGGCGCTGGCGGGCCGGCGTATGTTTCCAGCAAAAAGACACCCACGGCGGTTGGTGCGGACGAATTGATCGCGGCGGCGGACCACGCCGTTGCGGCGCTGGCGGTAACGCCAGACACCCGCTGTTGCGAACAGGTGCTGTCGCCGGAATCCCAGAGCCTGCAGTGGTTTCCCTTACCCAACGAGCAAGCGCACTCATAGAATATCCGCCGGGAAAAAGGCGGAGATAATCAATTTTTGGAGGGAACATGACAACGGAAGATTTCACGCTTGGTATGAAGACCGAGCGCATGACCGATATCGCGCTGGCGTTCAAGAAGACCGGCGCGTTGTTGGCGGCGATCAAATTGGATCTGTTCAGCCACATTTCAAATGGCGCCGACACGGTGGAGGCGTTGGCCGAGGCCATGGGCATCGACGCGGAAAAGGTGGACCGTTTGTTGACGGCATGCAAATCTATGGACCTGGTGCGCAAGGTTGACGGGCGGCACGAGAATTTGAGCGATGTGCAACGCTACCTGGTCAAGGACAGCCGGACATATTTTGGCGACTATCTGGACTATATCTCGCGCCGCGACTATAGCGCCTGGGAAGAGATCGCTGATAATCTAACAGCCGTCGCCAAAAGCAACGAAGACGATGAAAGAACCTATCTCAGCTACATGCAGGACCCGGAAAACGCCCGTAAATTTACCGAGGCCGGTTATGAAGCCTCGATCGGTCTGGGTCACAAGCTGGCCAAGGAATTTGATTTTTCACGTTTCAAACGCTGGCTCGATCTGGGCGGCGGTTCTGGCTGTTATGCCATCGCGGCCTGCGAGCGCCATGATGGCGTCGCGGTCACGATCCTTGATCAAGCCAACGTTATTGCCATAGCGTGCGAATATATTGACAAGCACGGGCTGGCGGGCCGTATCGATACGACGCCCGGGGACTTTTTTGGCGCGGCGTACCCGACTGGCTTCGATCTCGCCTCCTACATCACGCCGCTACAGGGCTATATGCCGGACAAAGTGATCGCGGCACTGGCGAAGGCGTACGATGCGTTGGAGCCGGGTGGTACCATCCTGGTGGTTGATTATATGTTGCGGGATGACAAGACCGGGCCGCTTGATCCGGCCTTCGTCAATTTGTTCGGCATCAGGGAAGGGCGTTTTTTGGGGCGCGTCAATACTGGTGCCGAATGGAGCGAATTTCTTGACGAGGCCGGCTTTGTCGATGCCGACTACCGCTGGTTCACACCGCATCAACTGGGCCTGATCACGGCGCGCAAACCAAGCTAGGAGTAAGTTTCTTGAAAGCATTGGTTATTGGCGGCACCGGGCCGACCGGTCCGCATCTGGTGAACGGCTTGATCGGGCAAGGCTATGCCGTTTCGATTATGCATCGCGGCACCCATGACAGCGAGCTTATCCCGGCTTCGGTCGAGCGTATCATCGGCGATCCGCATTTCCGCGAAACCCTATGCGTGGCGCTGGCCGGCCGCCAGTTCGATCTGATTATCGCCACCTATGGACGCATCCGGTATATCGCCGAGATTGTCGGCGAGCATACGGAGCGGTTGATCACGGTTGGTGGCGCTCCCTGCTATCGCGGCGTTCTGCAGCCCGAGACGCTGTTCCCGAAGGGCCTAGGGATTCCATTGGCGGANGAGGCGTCCAAAGTACCCGACGAGGTGGAATTCCGTTTCGGCTATCTGGTTCGCCTGGCCGAGGAAGCCGTCATGCAGGGCCATGCCCAGGGCCGTTACAGCGCCACGCATTTTCGCTATCCAGTGGTCTATGGGCCCAGGCAGCTGACGCCGTCGGTGTGGACGATCATGCGCCGCTTTATCGACAAGCGCCCCCATATCGTGCTGCCGGACGGCGGCCTGACACTAACCTCGCGCGGCTATTCAGAGAACGTCGCCCATGCGGTTTTGCTGGCCGCGCAAAAACCCGGAGCGGCGGCCGGACAGGTCTATAATTGCGCCGACGAATTACAGCTGACTATGGCGCAATGGATCGAGGTGGTGGGCCGTGCCATGGCTAGTGAGGTCGAGGTTGTCGGCGTGCCGGACCGTTTCGCTTATCCCGCCCGTAGTCTGATGATGTTTTTTGGACCTTCGAACCATCAGATTTTCGATCTCTACAAGATCAAGTCAGAGCTCGGTTATAGGGATCTGGTATCGCCCCTTGAGGCAATGGCGCGCACTGTGCGCTGGTACCAAGACAATCCGCCCCAGGAAGACGAAAAATTCCGCGATCTGTTGGCTGAGAACTACCGCCTCGAAGATGAAATCGCCGCCGTCTATCGGGACAGCTGCGCAAAGCTATCGGCCATTGAACATACGCCGCTGGATTTTCATCACCCTTATCCCCATCCGAAGAAACCTGGATTGGATCGGGATCACCGGGCCCGCTAGCCAATGGTCTCAGAATATCTTCGATAGATATTTCAGACCGCTATCGGGCAGGACAGTAACGATATTAACCGGCGCATCAAGGCGTTCCGCTAATTTCATGCAGCCAAACAGATTGGCGCCGGAGCTGCCGCCGGCCAGGATGCCCTCACTGGCGGCCAGGCGCCGGGTCATGGCAAAGGCGTCGTCATCGGTAAATTGCAGCATTTCATCGACTACGGAGAAGTCCATGCATTTGGCGATGTGATCCTCGCCGATGCCCTCGACCTGATAGCTGCCAATTTCGCTTTCGTCGATCCTCCCGGTCTTGAAATACGTGTAGTAAATCGAACCGATGGGATCGGGCATCAAAACCTTGACCTCTGACTTTTGCTCCTTGAGATAACGTCCGACGCCGCTGATGGTGCCGCCGGTACTGCCCGAGGCGACGAAGTAGTCCACCGCGCCGCCGCTTTGGCGCCAGATTTCCGGCCCCGTGGATTGATAATGGGCATCGGCGTTCATGAGATTGTCGTATTGGTTGATCATGAATGAATTGGGCGTTTCAGCCGCGATATCCCTGGCCCGCTGGACATAATGATCGGCGCTGCCGGGGGCGGCATCGGTCGGGCAGACGACGATCTCGGCACCCAGGGCAGTAAGCGCGGCCTGCTTCTCCGCCGAGACCTTGTCGGGCATGGTCAGTACGGCGCGGTAGCCCTTCAGGGCGGCAATCATGGCGATGGCTGCACCCGTGTTGCCGGAAGTGTTTTCCACGATGGTGCCGCCGGGTTTGAGCCGTCCCGTCGCTTCGGCATCGGCGACGATATGATGGACGATCCTGTCCTTGATGCTGCTTGTCGGGTTGAAAAATTCCAGCTTAGCGAACACCTTGGCGCGGTATTTTGAAAACAGGTTTTCCAATGACACCAGGGGTGTGTTGCCAATTGTATCAAGAAGATTGACGGCGCCTGTTTCGAATCTCATTAATTCACTTCTACCTAGTTTAAGCTACTATTTATGAAAGTTTAGCCCTGAATTATGGCAAAATCCATGTGAAACCAAGTCAATGCGCAACTGTTATACTCCAGCTAAATCTATCAAAATCTCATGGCCTAGTCGTCCGGTTCGCCGGCAGCCACCCAGCGTTCGTAAGCCGCGCGGACCTTGGGGGAGGGTGGATACAGACCCGGCATGGGCTGGCCCTTCGCCAACTGCTTGTTGATCCAGCCCTCGATGTGGTCCTGGGCCAGGCCACCCTTGGCCACCGAGGCGGCGAATTCAGCCGGCACGGCGACGGTGCCCTCACTGTCACCAACGATGATGTCGCCGGGATAGATGGGCACGCCGCCGCAGGATATCGGGCCTTGGATTTCCACCAGCATCAGCTTGGTAAAGCTGGGCGGCGGGGCGGCGCTGTCGCAGCAGACCGGCAGACGCAGTTCTGCGATCTCAGGGATGTCGCGCATACCGCCATCGGTGACGGCGCCGGCGATCTTGCGCATCTTCAGGCGCATTAGAATATTGCCGCCCAGAATGCCGACATCATTGCGGCCATTCGCATCCATCACCATGACCGACCCTGCGGGTATCTCTTCCACGGCGGGGGTCATTAGATTTTCCGGATGATCGAGATACTGTTTGGCATGCAGGTCTTCGCGCAGGGGAATGTAGCGCAGGGTATACGCCGGTCCGGCAAAAGCGCCCAGGCCGGGGTCGACAGGCAGAACCTTGCGCAGGGAAACGTTCTTGAGGCCATGATTGCTCATCAATTGTGTCGTGATGGTCGGTGTCGTGACGCGCTTGAGCTTATTGATGACGGCCTTGCTAACGCGTTTCGGTTTCTTGGCTACTGCCATGGTACCTATTCCTCCAACTTGTCGGCCCAATCGGCTTTGCTTGTGTGCTTGGCCAATTCTATTCTAATGGCCCAAATATATGCCACCGTTGATGTGAATGCATTGCCCGGTGATATAGCCGCCCTGAGGGCCGGCCAGATGGCGGACCATGGCCGCGATCTCATCTACCGTACCGGCCCGGCCCAGTGGAATTTTATCGTGGACACCGGGCGGCCGGGCGCCGGCGGCGGCCCCGCGCACGGTGTCGATAGCACCGGGTGCAACGATATTGGCGGTGATATTGTCCGCCGCCAACTCCATCGCCAGGCCGCGTACGAAACCTTCCAGGCCGGCCTTCGAGGCATTGACGTGGGCCCGTTCCTTGGCGCCGATATGGTTGGAAATACCACTCAGCCCGATAAAGGCGCCGCCGCCGCGTGCCTGCATATGGGGCACCGCCTGGCGGGTCAGCAGAAAGGCGCCGTCCAAGGCAACTGAGAGGATTTCCCGCCATTCCGCAAAGCTCATCTCCACGAACGGTGTCTGACGGCGCAGGCCGGCGTTGGAGACCACGATATCTACGCCGCCGGCTTCTGCGGCTAAGCGTGCGACCATCTCCTCTACTGCGCCTTCATCCGAGATATCCGCCAAGTGGCTAATCGCGGTCCCGCCGGCATCATTGATTTCCGCCGCGACGGATTCGACGGCCGACGAATTGCCCCGTCCATTGACCATGACAAATGCACCGTCCGCGGCCAAACTGTGCGCGATGGCCCGGCCTATATTTTGTCCTGCGCCGGTTACCAGCGCGATCTTGCCTGAGAGCTGTTTGGAAACCATGTAGCTATCTCCCTGTCCGTGTTGGGATCATAGCAAATAGGATTAGTCATGCTACGATAGCATCGTGATTTCCTGGAGAAGATAATGCTGCTTTCGACATCGACGCTTTTCGAAGTGCCGGATTTTGACCTGGAGTTGGGCGGCGCGCTGGCCCCGCTGCACCTGGCTTATGAGACCTATGGCAGGCTGAACGCAAATGCCGGCAATGCCATTCTACTCTGTCACGGCTATACCTCCAATCCACATGCGGCGGGCGATATGGCGGGCTGGTGGCATAATCTGATCGGACCGGGCCGGGCCATTGATACCGACCGCTTCTTCGTGGTCTGCTCGAACATGATTGGCTCTGCTTTTGGCTCCACGGGACCGGGTAGCACGAACCCGGCCACCGATCGGCCCTTTGGCCCAAGATTTCCCTATGTCACAACCGATGACATGGTGCGCGCCCAGGGGCTGTTGCTGGATCATCTGGGCATCGGGCAACTGGCGGCGGTGGTGGGCTTTTCCTACGGCGGCTATCTGACATTCCAATGGGGCGTCAGCGAGCCCGAACGCATGCGTACCCTGGTTCCGGTCGCTACTTGGAACAGGAGCCGGGGCGGACCCGAAAGCATCAAGGAAATCGAGGATTATTTCGCCCGATGTCCCGGCTGGAACGGCGGTGATTATTATGATGGGGAACCCGATGGCGGTGTCCTGGCGATGCTGGCCAAGCAACGGGTTGTGACCCTGCGCGGTTATGGTGTCGACCGTGCCCTTCTGGATCAACTGGGCAGCGAGGACGCGGCAACGGCGGAACTGGAAAAACGAGGCCGGGATTGGGCCGGTAAATTTGATGCCAATGCCCTGATCGTGCTGCGGCGGGCGGCGGTGCGGTTCAATGCTTGGGATAAAGCCGCTAATATCAAAGCGCCGTTGTTGTATGTGCTGTCCAATACGGACAAACGCTTTCCGGCGGACGAGCTGGCGGAACCAACCATGGCGCACTTAAAGGCCAGCGGCGTCGATGCCTCATATGTGGAGATTGACAGCCCCTATGGCCATCTAGCGCCGACGGAGGATTGGCAACAGTGGGCACCCGCCCTGAAAACCTTCCTCGAAGACCGATGAAACCTAACCTCCTAGTTGCTTTCTCTATCGGTCATTGTGCCAATGATCTGGTGCCGATCGCGATGTACATCCTGATCCCAGCGTTTGGCACGGCCATGGGGCTGTCGCCGGCCGAGATCGGTTTGTTATTCATGCTTCACAGTCTCGGTGCCTCGCTCGCCTATTTACCAGCGGGCCTATTGGCCGATCATGTGGCCAATCGCGGTGTCCTGCTGGCGGCGACATTTTTCTGGGTTGGCTTTGGTTATATGATGGCCTCGTTCGTTGACGGTTTTTGGGCCTTTGCCATCGTGGTCTCGATCGCTGGCATGGGTGACGCCGCCTGGCATCCCATCGCGACAGGCGTGCTGACGCAGATGCACCGTGCAAGGCGCGCCTATGCCTTGGGCGTGCATGCCATTGGCGGTCATTTCTCACAAACCATCGCACTGCCAGCTGCCGGATTGCTGTTGGCCCTGTGGGATTGGCACGTCGCCATGCGGGTGTTGGCGGTCCCTACCTTGCTCATGGGATGCGCCTTCATCTTTATCAGCCGGCATGTGCCGCGTCACGTTAATAGCCGGCCCACGAGGGCGGATTTTACGGTGATTTGGCAGGTTTGGACCACCAAGGCGGGGCTACGGATGATCGCGCTGTTTATCGCCTATAACATGGGTCTATTTGCAATTATCGCGATGACGCCGCTGTATCTCAAGGCCAACCACGGCCTTGGTTGGCTGGAGACGGCCCTCGTCATGGCGGCGATGATGCTTGTCGGCGCCCTGGCACAGCCGTGGACGGGGAAGATATCCGACAACGTTGGAAGGCGGCCGTTGATTATTCTTGGTAACGGGATCGCGGCCGGCGCATCGTTGTTCGCCTGGCTGACAACCGACTTAGTGCTCACCGTTATTGCCCTGTGCGTGACGCTGAACGTTCTGGTGGCTATTCGGGCCGTGTTGCTGGCGGCGGCGCTTGATCACGCCGGTGGGCGGGAAGGCACCAGCCTTGGTTTGGCGTTCGCGGCCATGGAAGGCTTTGCCGCCTCGGCTGCGGTCATGGCCGGGTTGGCGGGAGAGAGCGATCTGGCCAATGCCTTTCTGCTGGCCTGCGCTTTTTCCTTGGTGGCGCTCGTCCTGGCGGTTGCAACGCCGAAGCAAGGCCCTGCGTCGATACGGGCGTCGGCCGCCGAGTAGTATGCCGCGTATTGATTGGGATCATGGTGGATTTGACCACCAGCGGATAGATTTTTGGGCATCACCTTAGTAACAAGAGGTTGTAGACTTATGGATTTCGCTTTTTCTGACCGCTCTATCGAAATGCAGGACAGAGTACGCCGTTTCATGCGGGACTATGTCCTGCCCCATGAGCACGCCTATCACGATGATGTTTCCAAGGGTATCTTCCCACCGCAGGTGGTAGAGGATCTGAAGGCTCTGGCCAAGGACGAGGGCCTGTGGAATTTCTTTCTGCCCGCCCTGCCGGACGATGCCCCCGGCACTGGGCTTAGTAATCTGGATTATGCTCCGCTGGCGGAGATCATGGGCCGGGTCTACTGGGCCTCAGAAGTCTTCAACTGCAATGCGCCCGATTCCGGCAATATGGAGCTGCTTAATCTGTTCGCCACGCCCCAACAGAGAGAGCGCTGGCTGATGCCGTTGTTCGAGGGGGAGATCCGCTCCTGCTTCATGATGACGGAGCCTGATGTTGCCTCCTCCGATGCCAACAATATTCAGTTCAACATTCGCCGGGACGGCGATGTATATGTCCTGGATGGACGTAAATGGTTCATCACCAATGCTCTGGACCCGCGTGCTAAGGTGGGCATCGTGCTTGGCGTGACAGACCCCGATGGCCCGCCCCATAAACGGCACAGCCAAGTTATGTTCCCCATGGACACGCCGGGCATCGAGATCGAGCGGAATATCTCGTACATGAACCATCTTGCCCCCGAAGGCACCTGCGAGGTGGTTTTTCGAGGTGTCCGCGTGCCCGTGGAGAATCTGCTGGGCGAAGAAGGTGCGGGCTTTGCTCTGGCTCAGGCGCGGCTGGGACCGGGACGTATTCATCATTGCATGCGCTCTCTAGGCCAGTGCGAGGTGGCGCTGGATCTGATGTGCCAGCGCGCCCTGGAACGCCAGGCGTTCGGCAAATACCTGCATGAATACGGCAATATCGGCGACTGGATCGCCGAGGCCCGGATCGAAATCGAGCAAGCACGCTTGTTGGTGCTAAAAACCGCCTGGATGATCGATCAGGTTGGTAACAGGGAGGCGCGGCGGGAGATCTCAATGATCACCGCCCTGGTGCCGCCCTTGCAAACCAAGATCGTCAACCGCGCCATCCAGGTGTTCGGCGCCATGGGACTGTCCCCCGATACGCCGCTGCCATATCTCTGGAGCTGGGGCAGGGCGCTGCAAATCCTTGACGGCCCCGACGAGGTGCACCTACGGGCCGTGGCGCGCTACGAGATCAAACGCGCCGGCGAGGATCGCGGCAACAACGTCATCTCGGAAGGTTACCGGCAAAGCCGCTATGTGCCGTCCAAGGGGAATTAGGAAGAGGAATAGGCATGATCGTCTTCACCAACGCTGCATTTTCGATGATTCATCCTAGGATCTGATGGTGGGTAAATCCGTCGTTGGCGCCGATGGTGTAATCAGTGTGGTGAATGATGCACTGTAGACCGGGTGGGATATGGAGCGCATGGATGGCTGCCTGGAAAAGACCTTGCCGAAAGCTTCGTACGGCTATTTTGCCAAAGTCTGCAAACAATCCTTGAAAGAGGCTGGGCCCGTTGCCATCGAGGGCAGCTACAAAGAGCGGCATCTCGGAGATGTTTTCTTTCGCTGTATCATGTTGCCCGTGCGGGCCTAAAGAACCGGTAGAGAGTTCATCTGCGGCGCCTACTCCCGCAAGGTCGCCAACTAGCGACTACGAATTCCCGCGAAGCGAGTAAACTGTGATCTTTGATATCTTGGCCATAGCCTTTCCTGTCCGTACCTTGGATAATAGCAGCAGCGATTTGGGAGGATTGACTATGAAAGTTGGATTTATCGGGGTCGGCCATATGGGCGGGCCCATGTGCCGTAATATCATCAAGGGCGGACATGAGGTGTTGGTCCACGATCTTACGGAGGCCTCGGTGCAGGCATGTGTCGAAGTTGGCGGCATCGCGGCCGGTTCCATCGCGGAGGCGGCTTCCCAGGTCGAGGTGGTGATGACATCCCTGCCCATGCCAAAGGATGTGGAAGCGGTCGCCCTGGGGCCGAGTGGTATTGGCGAGAACGCTAGGCCGGGTACGATTTACGTAGATTTATCTACGAACTCACCGGCCATGATGCGTAAAATCGCGGCGGAACTGGCGACGAAGGACATCCCCACCTTGGACGGTCCGGTCAGCGGCGGCGTGGCCGGGGCCGAGAAAGGCACCATTGCCATCATGGTCGGCGGCGACAAGGCGATGTTCGATCGCTGTATGCCGGTATTCAATTCCTTTGGCGAAAATGTCATTCACACCGGCGAATTGGGCAGCGGCTGCGTGGCCAAAATCTGCAACAACATGGTTGCCTTTACCAATATGATGGCGGGTGCCGAAGGGCTGATGCTTGGCGTTGCCGCCGGCGTTGACCCGGCTATTCTGGATCAGGTGATCCGCAACAGTTCCGGCAATTCCATGAGCTACCGTGGCGTCGCTAAAGCCGCTCTGGAGCGCGACTTTAAGCCGGCTTTCACCGTGGACCTTGCCTATAAGGATTTGCGCTTGGCCTTGGAATTGGCGGACGAGTTGGACATGCCGTTGCTGTTGGGGCCGCAGGTTCACAACGTTATGCGCATGGTGCGGAGCAAGGATGGCGGCGGCGAAAACATCACCGCTGTGTTGAAGGTTTATGAGGCCATCATGGGACAACAAATCGGTCCCGCGAAATAGAACAAACACCTAAAACAGAACGAGGAAATCATGAGCACGGATAGCGAAAAGAACGGCCCCCTGGCGGGTGTGAAAATCATCGAACTGGCTGGCATTGGTCCCGCGCCTTTGTGTTGCACATTGCTGGCTGACATGGGTGCCGACATCCTGCGCATAGACCGGAATGCGCCCTCGGGTCTGGGCTCGCCGCGTACCCCGAAAACGGACTTGCTGCGCCGCAGCCGGCCCTCCGTCTCGATCGACATGAAACATCCTAACGGCATTGCCGCGCTAAAGGGTTTGATAGATCAGGCGGATGCGATAATCGATCCTTTCCGTCCCGGCGTCACGGAACGATTGGGTGTTGGTCCGGAGGATTGCATCGCGCGCAATCCGAAGCTGGTTTATGGCCGTATGACCGGCTGGGGCCAGGAGGGCACTTTGAGCCAGGCCGCGGGTCATGATCTGAATTATCTGGCGCTGACCGGTGTGTTGCATGCCATTGGCCCCAAGGAGATCCCAGTACCGCCCCTGAACGTGGTCGCGGACATGGGCGGTGGCGCGATGTTTCTCGCGGTCGGCATTCTGGCCGGGGTGATTGAGGCCCGGCAATCGGGCAAGGGCCAGGTGGTTGATATTGCGATGACCGAAGGCTCGGCGTTTCTCGGCACCGGCGTATATGGCACACTGTCGGCGGGTGATTGGAAACATGAGAGGAACGCCAACGTCCTCGACGGCGGCGCGCACTTCTATCGCTGTTACGAGACGTCAGATGGCAAGTTCGTCTCCATCGCCTCGATCGAGGCTAAATTCTACGTTATCCTGCTGGACAAACTTGGCCTAGACCCGGCCGATCTGCCGGCCCAGATGGACCGTCCCACCTGGCCCGACATGGCCAAGAAGTTCGCGGCGCTGTTCGCCGAGAAAACCCGTGACCAATGGTGCGAAATTATGGAGGGGACCGATATTTGCTTCGCGCCGGTGCTGAATTTCGACGAGGCGTTCGAGCATCCCCATGCCATTTCGCGCGGCAGCTTTGTTGAGGTTGACGGTGTAAAGCAGCCGGTCTCGGCACCGCGTTTCTCGCGCACGCCGGCATCGATCAAGTCGCCGCCTCCCGCCATGGGCGCCGATACCGCAGTCGGCTTGGCCGCGTGGGGTATGAGCGAGGGAGAAATAGCCGCCTTGATGGAAGAAAAAGCCGTCGGCTGGCAGGGTTAGGGCAGGCGAGGCGGCGCGAAACAGGGTCAGCCAACATGCAAAAGGTCTTTGACCGCGCCGTCGCCTGCCACAATGCGGGCGATGCGGCCGGGGCGCAAAAACTCTACCGCAGGATCTTAAAGGCGGAACCGCGGAATCCGATGGTACTCAATCTGTTGGGTGTCGCGGCCTTTCAATTGGGCCGGAAGAAAGCAGCCGTCGCAAGCCTTTCGAAAGCCATTGCCATCGCGCCCATCTATGCCAGCTCGCTGGGCCGTTGGCGCCGCCACCAAGACCATCTTGGCCCGTTGATCGATGCCTTGGGACCACTCGCCGAAATCTAAATCGTAATTGAGCCCGCCGTTATAAGGGCAGCGAGGTCTTGAAGACGACCTGTTTCAGGGCGAAGCTCGACTTGATGCTGGCCACCCCAGGTATTTGCGTCAGGTGCGCCAGCAGGAATTCCTGGTAGGCTTGCAAATCCTTGGCGACCACCCGCAGTAGATAATCGGCATCACCAGTCATCAGATAGCATTCCATGACCTCCGCGCGAGCAAGTATGGCATCCTCAAACGTTTCCAGGTCGGCGACCACCTGACGTTCCAACGTCACCTGGACAAAAACACTGACCGGTAGATTGACCGCGGTTTGGTCGACGAGGGCCATGTATCCCTTGATGACGCCGTCCGCTTCCAGGTTGCGTACGCGGCGCAGGCAGGGCGATGGGGAAAGATTGACCTTCTCCGCCAACTCGACATTGGTCAGCCGGCAATTCTCTTGAATATTGGCCAGAATTTTCAAGTCTGTCGCATCGATGTCCGGTTTTGGCATAAAACACCATTTTTCTTCTAAATATTGGAATAACTTTCCATATTTCTGCTGGAAAGTTGGTTGAAAAGCAAGGATTCTCCCCATTGAATTGTCTAATCTATATCGAGATATGTAATTCATTACCTCAGGAAACGGGATCATGGCGGACGCCATCAAGGACGCGGCGAACCAGGCACTGGAAACAGTCGCGGCGTTGCGGGAACTGGAACGCAAGGTCCTTTGGCTGGCGTGCTGGATGATCCACAACGCCAACAATTTGCGCCCTAATGACGACGGGCTGAAGGTGGGGGGGCATCAGGCCTCCTGCGCCTCGATCACGGCGATCATGACGGCATTGTATTTCGGCGTCCTGCGTTCGCAGGATCGGGTTGCGGTCAAACCGCACGCGGCGCCGGTTTTTCATGCCATTCAATACCTGTTGGGCAATCAATCCCTGGAGAAGATCGAAAACCTGCGCAGCTTTGGCGGCGCACAATCCTATCCATCGCGCACCAAGGATGCGGACGATGTTGATTTCTCCACCGGCTCCGTCGGTATGGGTGTGGCGATGACCTCGTTCGCCAGCCTGGCCCAGGACTACGTCCGCGCCAAGGAATGGGGCAAGGATGTGCCGGAGGGGCGGATGATCGCCCTAATGGGGGATGCGGAGCTCGATGAAGGCAATATCTTCGAAGCTCTGCTGGAAGGCTGGAAGCACGACCTACGCAATACCTGGTGGGTGATTGACTATAACCGGCAAAGCTTGGATGGCGTCGTCACCGAGGGTCTGACGGGACGGATTGAGGATTTGTTCGCCACCATGGGCTGGGAGGTGGTGCTGTTGAAATACGGTGCCCGGCAACAACAGGCGTTCTCGCGGCCCGGTGGCGAGAGGCTCAGGAACTGGATCGATGAATGCCCCAACCAGCGCTATTCGGCCCTGACCTTTCAGGGCGGCGAGGCCTGGCGCCGGGCCTTGATGGATGATCTTGGTGATCAGGGCGACGTAACCGCCCTGATCGAGAGCTACGCCGACGCGGATCTGGCCGATCTGATGACCAATCTGGGGGGGCATGATGTGGGTGTTCTTCTTGATGCCTTCAACGCCATCGACCATGACCGTCCCGTTTGTTTTCTCTCCTACACGGTCAAGGGCCATGGTTTGCCCCTGCAAGGCCACAAGGACAATCACGCAGGCGTCATGAATGACGAGCAGACGGAATTTTTACGCCATAGCATGGGTATCGCGACAGGCCGGGAGTGGGAGCCGTTCGAGGGCATGCAGGTATCCGACGGAGATATGCGGGCCTTTCTTACCGCCAATGCATTCAATGCCAAAGGCGCGCGGCGCTATAATGCGGCCTATATTCCGGTGCCCGATGACCTGGCCGCGCCGAGCGGCGCCAGCATCTCAACCCAGGAAGGCTTTGGCTATATTCTGAACGGCATTGCCAAGTCCGGTGGAGAGTTGGCCGACAGGATCATAACGGCCTCTCCCGATGTTACCGTCTCTACCAATCTTGGGCCATGGGTCAACGCCCGGGGTTTGTTCGCCACGTCATCTCTTGGCGATACCTTTAGGAACGAGAAAATCCCCTCTATGCAGAAGTGGGAGCGCAGCCCCAAGGGGCAGCACCTGGAACTGGGGATCGCCGAGAACAATCTGTTTACCGCCCTGGCGGCTCTGGGCCTTAGCCATTCCCTGTTCGGCGAGCGGGTAATACCGATTGGCGCGCTGTATGATCCCTTCATCGCGCGGGGCCTGGATGCTCTCAATTATGCCTGTTATCAGGACGCGCGGTTCATTCTGGCCGGTACGCCCTCGGGCATCACTTTGTCACCAGAAGGCGGGGCGCATCAATCCGTGGGCACGCCGCTTATCGGCATGGCCCAGGATGGCCTGGCTTCGTTCGAGCCGGCCTTCGTTGATGAGCTGGTAGCGATCATGGGGTGGTCGTTTGATTATGTGCAACGGGGCAATGGCTCGGATGAAGAGAAAAACTGGTTGCGCGACGAAACGGGAGGCTCGGTTTATTTGCGCTTGTCGACCCGCAAGGTTGAACAGGTCCAGCGAGCAATGGATGAGACGTTGCACGAGGAGGTCATCAAGGGCGGCTATTGGCTGCGCCCGCCCGGACCCAATTGCGAGGTGGTGATCTGCTATCAAGGTGCCATCGCACCGGAAGCTATCATGGCCGCCGGGCTGATCGGCGAGGACCGCCGTGATGTCGGCGTGTTGGCGATTACCTCTGCCGACCGCCTCAGTGCCGGTTGGCATGCGGTGCGCCGGGCTCGCCAGCGAGGAGACCGAGATGCAGCCTCCTATGTGGAAGAACTATTGGCGCCATTGCCGCGCCATGCTGGGATCGTCACAGTAATCGACGGCCACCCTTCGACCTTGAGTTGGCTGGGCGGCGTCCATGGCCACCCGGTGCAGCCCCTTGGCGTTGAACATTTCGGCCAAAGCGGCGGCCTGGCGGATCTATACCGCCATCACCGGATCGATACCAATTCCATCGTCGATGCGGCTCAGGCGGCCTTGACCTCCCGTCCGATCCGTTATGCGGTTTGATAGGCACCTGGATTAACCGATACTGGTGCGGCGTCCGCCATCGATATTGCCGGCGGCCCATTCCTGAACGGTGGCGGTAGCCAGGGTATTGTGATCCTTATCCAGGGTTTCAAACAGGCGGCCGTCGGCGGAGACAAAGCCGAAGAATATTAGCGCACCGTCCGGACCGGCTTGTTCCATATGCAGGTCGCCGCCGGGACTAAGTGCATAGTCGCCGGCCTTGCGGACCTTGTGGATGGTCTCGCCCGTATTCGTGGTCTCGTAAAGGTTTTGCTCTCCCCCGAGCACTAGTGTGGTGGTGGCGGCCAGGTGACGGTGATAATGGCAATAGGCGTTCGGGGCCCATTTTACCAATAGATCAATGACACCGATATCCGGCTGCGCGCCCAGCACGGCGATGGCGTAGTCAATGTGATAATCAAATCGAGGGCTGCCCTGGAAATGGGTCCATTCGATCGTGGACATATCGAACCTAAACATGCGCTGCGCTCCTCTTTCTCATCACAAATTCACGAAGCCTCGCCAGTTAGAGTTCATATATGTTAGGAAATTGTCACTTAGGCCCTGGCCGCGCAGATAGTCGGCGGATACCGGCAAACCAGCAATCTCAAAATCCGCGTCTGCTTGAACCTGCAAAGGGAAGTCGTGATGCAGAATGGCGGCCCGGCCCGGCAGGATGAAATCCGCGCCTAGTTCCAGACATGCCGCCGCTGCTTTCGATGACTTGATCTTGCCCGCCACGCCAAGCTTGACGTTGCCCCGCTCCAGCTCGGTGAAATAGGACATCAGGCTGCGGCCCTTGAATTCCTTTTCCTCTGGCTCCTTGAAACAATTCCACAAGGACATATCCAGAAAATCGATATTGTTCTCGGTCATCAGGCGCTGCGCTACCTCGATAATCTCGGCCAGACGTAAACCGAACCGTTCCGGCGACAGGCGGATGGAGAGGTTGAAGTCTGGGCGGCAACGGGCCCGGATGCCTTCGATAATCTCGAAAATGATCCGGCTTCTGTTTTCCAGGCTGCCCCCGTATTCGTCGATCCGTTTGTTGACTTCCGGGCTGAGAAACTGGCTCAGCATATAGCCGTGTGCGCCATGCAGTTCGACACCGTCAAAACCTGCATCCTCGGCCCGTTTTGCGGCCAGGATAAAGGCCTCGATCAACTCCACGACTTCCTCACTGGTTAAAGCCCGGGCACCGGTTTCGGGGTCGTCGGAGGGGCAGACGGGGGTGCCGCCGATCACTTCCGGCGAGACACGGTTGCCGCCGTGGTGCAGCTGCAAGATAGAGACGCAGTCATGTTTCTTGATCAGCGCGGCCATGCGGCTCAGGCCTTCGATATGATCGTCCGAGAAGGTGCCCATCTGTCTTGGGAACCCCTGGCCATTGGCCTGGACATGGGCGGCGGCGGTCATGATCGAGCCAAATCCGCTGTTGGCGCGCATCTCGATCCAGTGCAGATCATCTTCCGTGATGCAGCCATCATCAAGGCTTTGAGTATTGGTCAGGGGCGCGAGCATGAAACGGTTTTTCATGGCGGGGCCGCGGGTAAAGGACATGGGCTCGAACAAAGAAGGCATTTTCCTGGTACTTTCTTATAAGACGCAACATTGGCGAAACCTAACCCTGTGAGGCCGCCGGTGGAACAGAAATCTTGGCAGAGGTGAACTGCGGTCTATGCTGCTGGCACGCGGGCTTCCAGCTCGTGGCGCTGCACCTTGCCGGTGGTGGAACGGGGCAGGTCTGCTTCGGCCACGAAGAAGATATCCTTGGGCCGTTTGTAGGATGATAGGTTTTTCTTGCACAGATCCATCAGATCATCGGCCGTCAAGGCCGGATCCGCCGGCACGACAAAGACCACCGGCACCTCGCTCCATTTTCTGTCCGGGCGGCGTACCACCACGGCCTCATGCACCCGGGCATCGGCCAGCATGACCTGTTCGATTTCGGCCGGATAGATGTTCTCACCGCCCGATTTGATCATGTATTTTACCCGATCCACGTAATCCAGGGTGCCATCTTCGTTGCGGCGGAGGACATCGCCCATATGGAACCAGCCGTTGCGGAAGTCTTCCGCGTTGGTCTTATCCGCATTCCAATAACCGCTGAACAATGTCGGCCCACGCAAGGCAACCTCGCCCGGCGTACCCACGGGAACTTCGTTGTCGTCAGGATCGACCAGGCGCAGGTCGCAAAAAGCTGATTGCCGTTTGGAGAGATTGGTTGGCGTCACGCCAATGGGGATCAGGTTGGAAGAGGCGGGCGGCATCCCGGTCTCGGTGGCGCCAAAACTATTATTGTAAGGCGCATCAAAGGCCAGCGTGGCGGCGGCGATGTCCTCGCGCGGAACCAGATCGGCCATGGCGCCGCAGATATTGACGCCTTTGATCCGCACGTTGCGAGCCTTGAGAATCTCGGTGAACGGCCTGACCATGCCGGGCATCAGGATGAAAAAGTGCATTTTCTCGTGCTCCAGCACCTCGATCAGGCGGTCGGGCTCATAACCATCGACCACATGCACCGCGCCGCCGCGCAACAAGGTGCCGAGCGCCTGATCGGTTGAAGCCATGTGATAAAACGGCGGCCAGGCGCAGAAATTATCGCCGATGGGGACCTCAAACTCGGAGGTAAAGCACATCCCCCGTGCCACCATGGCCCGGTGGCTGACCAAGGCGCCCTTGGGTAGGCCGGTGGTGCCGGAGGTATAAAGGATTACCAAGCCGTCCTCGGGATCGATGTCCAGGTCCGGGTAGTTGTCGCTTGCCGCCGCCATGAAGTTCTCGTATTCCGCGCCCATGGTGATCCGCTGATGCAGAGGCAAATCAACGCGGTCCAGGGACTCCGTCAGGTCCGCTTGCGCAATGATCACCTTGGGCTCGACCAGGGTGATGCAATGCCGCAGCTCCCGGTCGCCAAGACGCCAGTTCAGGCAGGCCAGGATCAAACCCGCCTTGGCGGCGGCCAATTCCACTTCCATATATTCCAGACAGTTTCGGGACAGCAGGCCAATACGGTCACCATGTGCCAATCCAGTATCCAGCAAGGCATTGGCTAGGCGGTTGGAGCGTTCCTCCAGTTCCAGATAACTCAAGACCCGCGCGCCCTCGACCACCGCCCGCTGGCTTGGGTTGGCGGGCACCCTGGAATGAAACAGCGCTCCGACGGTGGCGCGTCTGGAAGACAGGACATTGTGGGAGGGTTGATAAGATGGCACCGGTTAACTCCTTACCAAGATCGTCAGAATGCGCTAGAACCTAATCGTTTTAACCAGCTGCCGCAACGACGGCGTTGAACTGCATTGCGATACGCGCTACTATAGTACCGTATATTTAATCAATTGAAAATATTGAGTTTTTTCTGCTTGACGCTGAAATTTTTCCTGACATACTGCGCGCCGCTGAACCAGGAGTAGGTCGTTGCCCGACCGGCCTGGATACGATTTGAGGAAGAATTATGAAAACCTATTCCGCTAAGCCCGGGGATATCGAGCGAAAATGGTTCGTGATCGATGCCGAGGGCGTGGTCCTGGGCCGTTTGGCCTCCATCATCGCGACCCGGCTCCGGGGCAAGCACAAGCCCATGTTCACGCCGCACATGGATTGCGGCGACCATATCGTGGTGATCAACGCCGACAAGGTGCAGTTGACCGGCAACAAGCTGGCTGACAAGACCTATTATCGGCACACCGGTTATCCGGGCGGTATTAAAAGCACCACCGCCGGCAAGATCTTGGAAGGCAAGCACCCCGAACGCGTGGTCGAAAAGGCCGTGCAGCGGATGATCCCCAAGGGGCCACTGGGCCGCCAGGTTCTGACTAAGTTGAAGGTTTATGCCGGCGCCGATCATCCCCACGAATCGCAGCAGCCCGAAGTGCTGGATGTTGCCGCGATGAACGACAAGAATAGAAGGAGCGCCTGATCATGGCCGACGAAAATACAGGCGACGACCCAATCGAAACCGGTACGGCCCCGAAGGCAACGGGCACCCTGGCCGATTTGAAGGATATGGTCGGAGGTACAGCCGCAGTCGCCAGCAGCGATAGCACCGATGCGGCAGCGGCCGGCGATGCGGTAACGGCGGAGCCCAAGATCGACGAGTTGGGCCGGGCCTATGCCACCGGCAAGCGCAAGAACGCCATCGCCCGGGTTTGGGTGAAGCCGGGGGCGGGCCGGATCACCGTCAATGGCCGGGAGTTCGAGACCTATTTTGCGCGGCCCGTGCTGCGCATGATCATCAACCAACCGTTCGAAGTGGCCCAGCGCAAAGACCAGTTCGATGTGGTCTGCACGGTGGTCGGCGGCGGCCTTTCGGGCCAGGCCGGCGCGGTGCGCCATGGTATCTCCCGGGCCCTGCTGAATTACGAGCCGGGCCTGCGTCCGGCGCTGAAATCAGGTGGCTTCCTAACCCGCGACAGCCGCGTCGTTGAGCGTAAGAAGTACGGCAAGGCAAAAGCTCGCCGCAGCTTCCAGTTCTCCAAACGCTAAACGGCAAGAACATAAGAACAGAAAAGGGCTGCCTTTGGGCGGCCCTTTTTTTGTGGAGAATTAGCAGTTGGAAGCTCTACAGGCGTTGTTGATCGAAGGAGATCTTGGCAGTGAAGGTAATCGAAGCGTAAGAGATATTTGGGACGAGGGGGAAGAAACCATCTGAACGACCGTAGCTGAAGACAGGCTATCAAAACCAGCCGACGGCCATATTGCTAACATCGCCAATATACAATCCGGCAATTCCGAATTGACCAGGTGCGATCATATCGTGATTTTCTCGTTGAAACCTTTGATCTTTTTGCAAGGAATCTCAGACCAGGAAAAAGCGTCGATGACATACGGAAAGGCTATCGAAGTCATCAGCACTGATCCCACGCCATCTATTATAAAATTGACGGCCAGAGTATTTTGATCGTTCGTATCCTTCACAACAGCATGGATACAGGTCAGAATCTGTGATTTTGATCAAGCAGGTTTTATGTAATGAAGAAACGCTGGGCTAATCCTGGCACTGGATTGTCGCGAGTATCTTTCAGGAATATCAAAATGGCGTTGCGGGAGCTTGAGGCGCGCATCCATCAGGTGACGCGGCAGATCCGGGCTGGTCAGGTGGGGACCTATGGCCAGATCGCCCTGGTTGCTGGGGCTAATTCGGCGCGACGGGTGGCGCGCGCTATGGCCATGCTGCCGGTGGACTCTGATGTGCCCTGGCACCGCGTCATCAATAGCCAAGGCAAGATTGCCATCCGGCGTGACGGCGGCCCCGATCCGGAACAGAAGTATCGCCTTCGGTTGGAGGGCGTACGGTTCGACCGCCAGGGCCGGGTCGACCTGGCAGTCGTCGCCTGGCCCGGTCCGTCCCTGCAGTGGCTCGAAAATAACGGCTATGACATCGAAGACTTGATCTTGCGCAGCCAGCGCAAGGGCAGGCGCGGGGTCTGGGTGAACTGGAACCTATGAATTGGAAGCTGTAAAGCGAGATTTTCGTGAGGCGTAATTTTTCGCGCATTTTTCGTACAAGCCCGCCAAATGCTATATATAGACGCTGCAAAGTAGGAGACGGAAAATGACGGCGGCTTTGGCTAAGAAAATCAGAATTGGCATACTAGGCGCATCCGGTTACACCGGGGCCGAAGCCGTGCGCTTGTTGGCCCGCCATCCCAATGCCGAAATCGTCATCATGACCGCGGACAGCCATGCCGGTGAGCCTTACGAGCAGGTCTATCCTCACCTGGGCGGCCTGGATCTACCCGGCCTGATCAAGGTCGAGGAAGTGGAGTGGGCCGGGGTCGAGGTTGATGTGGTCTTTTGTGGTCTGCCCCACGGTACGACCCAGGAAATTATTGCCGGTCTGTTGCACGATACCCGGCACAGCGTCATTGACGAGGTCATGCACGCGGGGCCGGGTGATGCCGCCGCTGCAATCAAGGGGCAACCACGGGTGATCGATTTGTCGGCGGATTTCCGTCTCGACAGCACCGATACCTATGCCGAATGGTACGGCCATGAACATTACGCCCCCCACCTGCAGCCCGAGGCTGTCTACGGCCTGACCGAATATGCCCGTGACAAACTGCCCGGCGCCCGTCTGGTCGCCTGTCCCGGCTGCTATCCCACGGCGGCGATCCTGTCCCTGGCGCCTTTGCTCTCGGCGGGTAAGATCGCGCCGGAGGACATTATCATCGATGCCAAATCCGGCATCACAGGCGCCGGGCGGGCCGCGAAGGCGGCAAATCTATTCTCGGAAGTGTCGGAGGGGTTGCACGCTTACGGCATCGCATCTCACCGTCATGGACCAGAAATTGAACAAGAATTATCAAAAGCTTATGGCGATAATCTAATAGTTAACTTCACGCCGCATCTGGCGCCGATGAACCGCGGTATACTGGCCACCAGCTATGTCCGGCTGGCCGGCGAGGCAACAGTGGACAATCTGCGTAACTGTCTGGCGGAGCGTTATGCGGACGAGCCCTTCATGCGCGTGGTTGGGGAAGGCGTGGCGCCGGCGACGCGGCATGTGCGCGGTTCCAACCATTGCCTGCTTGGTGTATTCGCCGACCGGTTGCCGGGCCGGGCCATCGTGATTTCGGTAATCGACAACCTGGTCAAGGGCTCATCGGGCCAGGCGGTGCAGAACATGAACCTGATGTATGGCCTGCCCGAAACCACGGGGTTGGAGCAAGAGGCACTATTTCCCTAACGGTAGTTTCTTACCGGCAGCCGAAACCAAAATCAGGAGTACGAGACCATGAGCAAAGGTCATATCATGACTTTTGAGGGCGTCACGCCCGACATTGATCCGACGGCCTTTGTGGCACCAGGTGCCCATGTCATCGGCACGGTCAGCCTCGGCGCGCAAGCCTCGGTCTGGTACAATTGCGTCGTCCGTGGTGATGAAGAGCCGATCCACATCGGCGCCCGCAGCAATATCCAGGACGGCTCCACCGTCCACACCTCGAAAGGCATCGCTGACACCTGGATCGGCGAAAATGTGCTGGTTGGCCATATGTGTCTGTTGCATGGCTGCCGGCTCGAGGATCGCTCCTTCGTCGGCATGGGTTCGATTGTACTGGATCATGCGGTGATCGAGTCCCAGGCCATGCTGGCCGCCGGCGCCACCTTGACGCCTGGCAAGCGCATCCCCTCGGGTCAGCTCTGGGGCGGTAGCCCGGCAAAATACATGCGTGATTTGCGCTCGGAGGAGCTGGCCATGCATGTGGAGATGGTGGAGGAATACGTACAGTTGGGCATCAGCCACACCTCGGCCCTGAAATAATTCGCAAAACCGGTGCGCGGGCGTAAATCCAGCCTTGCCCCGCGCTCCGCATCACGGCATGGTGCGCGCGAATGCAGAGCCTGTGTTACCGTGCCCCCTTGGCGGAATTGGCAGACGCACGGGACTTAAAATCCCGAGACTTAACAGTCGTCCCGGTTCGAGTCCGGGAGGGGGCACCAAATCTACTAAAAACCTTACGAAAAGAACCGTAAAACTAACACTTTTCAGGACATCCTGATGTAGTTTTGTATCAGACTTTGTATCAAATGGCAATTCTTAGTGGTGTTCCTTCGCCCTGACTGCATGCGTTATAAGAAACAAAACCACTGAGAATCGGAGGGGCAGGCATGGGCCACTGGGGGTATGCCGGGTATTTATACGCACAGCCCCGCAAATTTTGGTGGTTTTAGGCCTTATGCGGGATAGGTACTTAGCTAGAACTCCGCACAGGCTCCCAACGCATCGCATTTTTTGTTATAATCCGCATATGCGACGGCTAACCACCATCCTCTGTCTGACGATTGCCGTGCTTCTGGGGAGTGCGGGGGTGAGTGAGAGTGGTGATGTCGGGAAGGGGTTATTAGCGTACATACAGCGGG
>PCBT01000059.1 GCA_002731375.1 Rhodospirillaceae bacterium
CGTCGAAATATTTCTGCGCCAGAGTTTTAAGTTCATCGTCGGACAGCCCGCTAGCCGAGCCAACGGCCAGGCCAGCAGCATCCAAGGCATTGCCCAAACGCTGTTTCACCACGTACGCGCGCGAGAGATCCACGGCAGCACCGCCAGCTCCGACTATCGGGATCAAGGCCAACACAAAGAAGATCGCAGCAACACCCCGCCGGTCGACGGCAAAGTCCGACACGACCCTCGCCAGGCGTCCCCAGGGTTGCGACATGCAGGCTGGTATGCGGCGCAATTCAGTCAGGGTTCTTTTTAGCTGTCTCGTCATCGGATCACTCCAATACTGAAAATTAGAAACGCCCCGGCGCGTCGTTTACTGCCGGCCTTCAGACATCGGTTCATGGACCCGCCACCTTGGTAGTTCGGCGTGGCTTCATGTAAGATTTGTCCTCAAGCGTAATATTGCCAAGGATGAAATCGTCATACAAGGGGCTGTAGTTGTAGACGATATGGGTGACGATGACACTATCGCCGTCCTGCACGATCAAGCCATCGGGCAATTCATAATCGCCGCTATCCACATCGCCGTTGCGCGCCTCGCTCCAATCGACCTCGGTCGCACTGGTGTCTGGGTTCAACCAGACGGAGGTGACACGGAGATGTGCGCCGGCGGGAAACGGCTGGAGAATGGCTTCCATGGCCGTGAACACGTCAGCGACCTTTTCGTCGCTCATGGTCGTTTCTTGCGCGACCAGGTCGGCGCCAATATAGCTGGCCCTGGTCACCTTACGATCAATCAGCATGGCGGTGCCCGTTTCCGATATCCCCAGCAGCAACACCACGCCGACCGGTGCCACCAGAGCGAACTCCATCGCTGCGATGCCGCGGCGGCAAAGGGCAAAGGCTATCAAAAGCAATTTTATCGGAGCGTTCAATTTATCGGTCCGTCATTCATACGGCTCTGTGCGGAACACTGCCGCCGAATGCAGCAATGTCGAACTGCCGCCGGCATCGCCGAGGTAGGTCGTCAGGAAAGGCGTCAATATCTTCCACCTATAGGCCACCCGCACCAGCACCGTTTCACCGGCACCGGGAACTTCAAACTCGTTGTTTTCCGCTTCGCCGTCATCGTCAATAAAGTCGGGATAGGTAACATCACTGAAGGAATCGAATTTGCGCACGTCGATAATTAGATCGTCACATTCAATAAATGTCGTGCCGCCACATAATATGTCCTTGAATGCCACTTCCGGATCGGCCGAATTCTGGACGTTACCCGTCCTGATTTGACGGGACGCCGCGGATACCTGCCCTTCGATGGAACTGGCCGCCAAATGCAACAACGAGACCTCAATGATACCAAAGCTAAGCAGCAAAAGGACTGGCATGATCAACGCCGCCTCGATAGCCGTGACGCCGCTGCACCAGCGCCCATCAGTTGCGGCATACCAGCGCCGGATCAGGCTTGCACGCATCCGTCTAAGCCAGGATACCGGCCCATGTGGCACATCGACCGCGAAGCGTGGGTTTTTCGCGTTAGAATACGGAGGCATGTAATAACCTTCTCATGTCGAATTGCCGTCCATCCAGTCACGGCGTTTCGCACTCAACTTTCATAATAAACAGCGATTCTCATATGTAGGGGTCCTGGCTCCTCATTAACCGGTCCACCAGTCGCAGCATGATAAATAGATACGGGCTTTCATACCTTGTCGCAAGTGATACGCATCACTTTAGTATTACTTCGCAAACCCAACAGTTAATAGTTTGGACTACCAACAATACAGAATCGCAACCAATGAAGTTCAGAAAACTAATATTTTAGGGGCCCCATCCGGAACACTAACGGCCAACGAAACGGCCATCTCGCTTTTCCTTGAAGGACAACATACCTTCGGCGAAATCCTCGGTGGCGCGGAGCCGTGTCACGGTCGCGGGTAAGTCCGCCACCGCCGCCGGAATACCCTCCAACATCGCCGTGCGGGCGGAGGCCATGGTTGCCTGCACAGCCAATGGGGCTTGCGCGGCAATTCGTTCGGCGATTACCATGCCCTTGGCGTATTGTTCGCCCGGCGCCACGATCTCTTGGACGAAACCCATGCGATAGGCGGTCTTGGCATCGAACTCTTCGCCAGTCAATAAATAGCGCATGGCATTGCCCCAACCGGCGCGTTCAACCATTTGAAAGGTGCCGCCGGCAAAAGACAGTACGCCCCTAGCCACCTCGATCTGGCCAAAGCGAGTATCGGAGGCGGCCACGACGATATCGGCGGCCAGCATCAATTCCATACCAATGGTGAAGCAAACGCCCTGAACTGCGACCACCAAGGGCTTGCTCCGTCGGATCGGGCCCATGTTGCAGGGATTGACCACACCGTCGGGAAAAATATTGAAATCCAGATCGACTAGATTGAGGTCGGCCCCGGCGGCGAAATGCTTGCCCTCACCATAGAGGAGCGCACAGCGGGCGCCGTCATCGTCCTCATAAGCCTGATAGGTCGTCGCCAGTTCATCAAACATATTGGGGCTGAAGCCGTTATATTTTTCCGGCCGGTCGATACCCATGACGAAAACATCGCCCTCCCTACGGCTGACGATGCGCCCTGGCGCGCCTCCTCCTCTGCCCCCACCGTTTGCGGTGTTATCCTCGGCGTTCATGGCTTCCTCCACTGTTGTCGCGGACCTATTTTATTCGCCCAAGCGGATCATCGAAACGTTCCATCATGACATCTTCGAAAGAAGTGTCCTCCGCCGCGATCCAGCTACCGGGACGCACCCGGTAGGCCTCCGCCTGCCAGGGCGCGGCAGGCTCCTTGCCTGATGTGGCCAGGGCCTTGGCGCCCTCCAACAAGGTGCGGCGGAAACGCACCACGGCAGCATCGGTCGCGGTCAAAACCTCCTGGCTGCGGTCGACGATGCGGCCCTGGCTTTCCTGGATCATCAGATCCTGCTCCGCCAAGCCTTTGACACCGGTATAGCTGACGTTACGCTGATCCTCCCGATCAATCATGTAGTCGTTTGAACGGTTGCGCACGGGTACGTAATCGGCTCCCGTGGCGGCCATGATTCCATGGCCCCGTTCCAGTTTCGCCCGTTCTTCGTCCCCGATGAGCCGCTCCGGGTTCCAGCCGTAGCAATACATCCAGCAGCTTTCGTCCGTAATCGGCACCATGGTGAAGCCAAAATAGGTCTCGCCAGGGAAGGTCGAGGGCCCGGTACCGTGGGAGGGCAAGGTGAACTGGGTGATGCGCCAATAATTCTCGCCCGTATCGCCGGCCCGCATGCCGCCAATTACAAAGCCCAGATCGTGTTCCAGAATACCGAAACGCGGCATGGGGTCGTTGCGGATCCAGCGCAGGCGGCGCGCATCGGCGGGTGCATCCGGGTTTTCGTTCGAGGCAACGCTGGGCGCCGGCATATGCAGGAATGAAAAATGCGAGGTATCCAGCCCCCCCTCCATGATCTGGGCCCAGTTGCAATCCACATACTGCTTGGTGACATAACGATGGTCCGCGCCGACCTGGCTGAATTCCAGTTGCGGCGGTTCCGGCAGCTTTCCGTCGGGCAGGAGTTCCGCGCTGGGGCCCAGATAGGCCCAGATCATGTCGCCCTGCTCCCGCGTCGGATAGGATTTGATGGAAACCGTATCGTGATGACGGGCATCGGGAGGGACATTCGGCAAATCGACCGCCTTGCCGGACACATCGAACTTCCAGCCGTGATAGACGCAGCGCAGACCGCATTCCTCGTTCCGGCCAAAAAACATCTCCGCGCCCCGATGCGGGCAGCGGCCATCAAGCAAGCCGACCCGGCCTTTGGTATCACGGAAGGCGACCAGTTTCTCGCCCATAATATTGACCCGCAGCGGCGCACCATCGGGTTCGGGCAGTTCCTCCACCAAGGCCACGGGCTGCCAGAAACGGCGGAAATACTGCCCCATGGGCGTTTGCGCGCCGGTCCTTGTCAGCACCTCATTGTCTTCAATCGAAAGCATGAACTGCGTACCCCATTATTCAGGATCGCAATGGTTCACGATAAGAACAGGGCTGTCAACGGCATGAGACCGGGCTGTCAAACTAGCCCGAAACGCAGGAACAACAACAGCAGTGCCAGCCCGGTCAAGGCCTGACAGATCGAGGCGCCGGCCAGCCGCCGGATCGCGGCGCCATCACTCTGCTGTTCCAGGGCGTCGCTACGTACGATCCAGTAATAGCTGTCGTTGGGCAGAATGGCGACAAAGGAGCCAAGGCAGATAGCGTAAATGGCGGCGATGGGTGAAATCTCCATATGTTCCACGATAGGCAGAACCAATGGCGCCACGGCGACGAAGGTTGCCATGGAGGACCCTTGCAACAGCTTCATCATGGCCGCGATGACAAACAGGCCGATCAACGCGGCGGCATGGCCGGAGATGCCGCTCAACAGACCATCGATGGGAAACACCGCCGTGGCCATGGCGCCCATAGCGCTGGCCGCCCCCACCACGATCAACAGACCGGAGGTCCGGCGCATGGCGGATTCCACGCCCTCGCGGCGGTGTTCAACCGGGGCATCAAAATAGGACCAGATGGCAGCGGACAACAGCGCCCCCTTGGGCTGGATTAGAAAATCAATTACCGGCCAGGCGGCAAGATCCAGGGTCCAGCCCAGGGTCAACAACACGGCAAGTACGCCAAAGGGGGCAAAAGCGCGCCATTCGCCTAATTCGGCAGGCCCTTCATGCTCGCTGGGCGCGGCGATACCGGTGGCGGGGAACAGGCGCAGCCAGACCTCGCCGGCCAACCAAACGGGTACTAACAACATCAGACCCACCAGCACCAGTCCGGGATCATCAACCCCCAACGCGGCGCCAACGATCAAGGGCCCGGCTGGGACCAGCAACATGAATCCGGCATAGGCCGCCATGGCCATGGACAGGCGATGCTTGCCCGCAATCGGCGCCAGGGCGGCATAGGCAGTGACATGGCAGATCATACCGGCGGCGGAAAAGGGCGAAATCAAGCGCACCCAACCACCGATGGTTGGCAGAGGACGCAAGGTCATATTCGCGGCGATCATGAAAGACGGCAGCAGGATCAAAGCGAAATCGCCCAAGGCCCGGCCAAAGCCGGCCCGAAAGGTCAGTAATACCTGCTCCGCGCCGAGGCCCCCGCCAAGCCCCAGGCCGACGGTAAGCAGGATCAGTATGATCGGCAGAGGTAGATCCACCCGTGGCAACGCGGCTTTCACTGAACTGGATTTCGCCAAGCTCATCGTTCTGACTCCCAGACGATCAACAGTGTTTCCTATCAGGCCTCGCAGCTTAGCCGGACGCGGCGCGAGGGGAAAAGGAAAACATGCTTGCACGCTTATGAAAAAAACTCATAGTAAATCCATGCATGACTTGCCGCCCCTGAACGCCCTGCGGGTTTTCGAGGCCCGCGCGCGCATCGGTAATTTCACCCGAGCGGCGGAGGAACTTGGTCTGACGCAGAGTGCGGTCAGCCGGCAAATTCAGCTGCTTGAAAGCCGCCTTAATCTGCAACTGTTCCGACGCAACGGACGGCGCATCCAGCTGACCCAGGAAGGTCAGAGCTATTCCCAGGTGGTACGCCCGGCCCTGGAAATGCTTTCGAAGGAAACCCGGCGCCTCTCCCGCAAACCCGGGCGGGATACACTGGTGGTCAGCACCGTGCCCTCATTCGCGGTAAAATGGCTGGCGCCGCGCCTGCAAAAATTTCAACAGGTTAACGAGGGTTTGGACTTGCGCATCTTGACATCCTACGAGCGTACGGATTTCGAACGTGACGGTATTGACGTTGCGGTCCGCTATGGTGCCGGTGATTGGCCGAACATGCATGCGGAACGCTTGGCGGCGGAGGAAGTCTATCCGGTCTGCGGGCCACAATTCCTGGAGCGTGAAGACCTGCGGCAACCGGTGGATCTGCTACGGGCGCCGCTGTTACATGGCGAGGTCACGGAAGGCTGGGAGGACTGGTTCGATCTGGCCGGCGTTGCCCTTTCGGCCCCGCTCGAAGGGCCACGTCTGAAGGGTTCCTGCGCGCTGATCCAGGCCGCGATAGATGGCCAGGGCGTGACCTTGGCGCAAGGTAGCCTGGTGGCCTCGGATCTGCGGGAGGGGCGTTTAAGCCGCCCTTTCCCCATGGCGCTACGATCGCGCCATGCCTTCTACCTGGTCTGCCCGCCCAAGGCCTTGCAACAGTCCAAGGTGGCGGCCTTCTGCGATTGGGTCTCAGAGGAGTTGAAATAGATATGACAGTGGTACATATCGACGGACCGCGCCAGGCGCCAGCAGCGGGTGATGGGGCGGCACAACTGGTCATCCTGGTGCATGGCTATGGCGCCGACGGCAACGACCTGATCGGCCTGGCGCCGTATTTCGCCCGCGTCCTGCCCAACGCCGCCTTTGTCGCACCGAACGGGCCGGAACAGTGCGATATATCCGCCTTCGGTTATCAATGGTTTCCCATTAGCCAGTTCGATCCAACTTCGCGCCTAAGGGGTGTAAAGTCCGCCGCGCCGATTTTGGATCAATTCATTGATCAGGAGTTGCAGCACCATGGTCTGGAGGAGGACAAATTACTGCTGATCGGCTTCAGCCAGGGCACCATGATGAGCCTGCACGTGGCCCTGCGCCGGTCTGCCCAGGTAGCGGGCATTTTGGGTTATTCCGGCATTCTCGCTGGACCGGAACTATTGGCCGATGAAGCGGTATCGAAGCCGCCGATCCAATTGATCCATGGCGATATGGACGAGATGCTGCCCGTGGCCAACCTGCACGAAGCGGTCGACGCCCTTGGCGGCGCCGGCTTCGATGTAGCCGGCCACGTTAGCCCCGGCGCCGGCCACACCATCGCCCAGGACGGCCTGGAGTTGGGCATGGAATTCGCCGCACGGGTGCTCGGGAGGGATTAATCCCCCTTGCTGTCGGCGAAGCCCTGCATGGCCTCTTCCATACGGCCCGAGGCGGCGATCAAGGCGTTGCCTAGCTTGCCCATCTCCAACGCGTCAATCAGCGGCATGTTGCGGGCGGCGCGCTGGCCTTCCTTGGTCATGCGCACGGCGTCCGGATCCAGAGCGACCAGGCCGCTGACGAACTGATTGGCGACCTGGTTCAGGGCCTCCGCCCCCTCGACCAGGCGGTTAACCAAGCCTACTTCATAGAGGCGGCGGGCCGGGATCAGGTCACCAAACAACAGGAACTCAAGGGCCAGGCGGGGGCCTATCAGGCTGCTTAACACCGGCGTGTTGACGGCGGCGGGAAAATTCTGCCGCATCTCCAGAGCGCCAAAATGCGCACCTTCCTCGGCCAGGACAAAATCACAGATCATCGCTAGGGTAAAACCACCCGCCACCGCATATCCTTCGACGACAGCCACGGAAGGCTTGGTCATGCGGTGCAGCAGCCGATTGACCTTAGTCCAGGTCTCGTCCGCCGCCAAGACGGCGCCCAGGTCACGCTCGGGCGCCATGGAAAGATCCCGCCCGGCGCAAAAATTGCCCCCTGCGCCGCGAATTACCAGGCAACGGGTGGCATCGTCGGCATCCGCCTCCTCAATGGCCTGGATCAAGCTTTGAATAACGCCCGCATCCAATGCGTTGCGCTGTTTCGGGCGGTTCAAGATCAGGGTGGTGACGCCGTTCTGCTTGCCGATTTGAACCATTTGCTTCCTCCTCAAGGTTTTTCTGTCCAGGCGCGGTGAAGCATGGAATGATTGGCGATCATGAGCAATGATTCTGTGCGGCTTCCTAGATGACAAACAAACGACTTTATCTGATCCGCCATGGCCACACGGTATGGAACGGCCCGCCTCTGCGTTTCCAGGGCCAAATGGACAGCTCTCTTTCCGAAACCGGCCGCAATGATGCTATCGCCCTGGGCAAGCGCATGCCCTATCAGCCCGACCGCATCATCTCGTCGCCTGCCCTGCGCTGCCGGCAGACGGTGGATTGCCTGTTCGGGCGGCACCCCGATGAAATCGAGCCCAGATGTATCGAGATCGGCCTGGGCTGGTGTGAGGGCCTGCTGGCGACCGAGGCGGTGGAAATCGACGCCGACGCAGTCCGCACCTGGCAAGAGGCACCGTGGGAAGGCTCGCCCTGGGGCGGCGAAAGCCTGGAGGTGTTGCAGGAACGTGTAGTCGCAGGCGTGACCGACATTGTTGCCGGCATCAAGCCGGACGAGCGGGTTTTTCTGGCCGCCCACGGCGGCGTGCTGCGAACCTTGATCTGCTACGTCAATGATTTGCCATTATCGGAATACAACAATATCGATATGCCCAATCTGACTTTGATGGAACTGGCCGCCGATGCGGTCGTGCGCGGCGGCAACAATATCCGCCTCGTCACACCCGAAGAGATGATCTAAAAATTACAGGAGAAATCCCATGGCCCTTGGTTATTTGATTGCCCAGATCGATGTGCATGACCCCGAATCTTATGCCAAGTACACGGCGCAAACCCCTGGGATCGCTGCTATCTACGACGGCAAATTCATCGTCCGCGCCGGACAGCTGGAAACACTAGAGGGTGCGGCGGTGGGACCACGGGTGGTAGTAATCGAATTTCCCAGCTACGCCCGTGCCCTGGAATTTTATAACTCTAATGAATACCAGGCCATCGTCAGCATACGGCACAAAGCTTCCACGGGCAGTGCGTTCGTGGTCGAAGGCGCTGACTAGCAGAAAGAACCTCTCATGAAAGCCATTTGCATCCATGAATTCGGCGAAGCGGACGTCCTGAAATACGAAGACGTCCCCGATCCAACCGCCGGCCCCGGCGAGGTCGTGGTCCAGGTCGAGGCTATTGGCATCAACCCGGTGGAAACCTACATCCGTTCGGGCATCCATCTGATCAGGCCCGAGCTCCCATTTATCCTTGGCAGTGATGCCGCCGGCACGGTGCTGGCGGTGGGAGATGGCGTCACCGCCTTCAAACCTGGTGACCGGGTCTATGCCGCCGGTGCCGTCGGCGAGGATGCCTGGGGCGGTTGTTATGCCGAACAGCTGCTGCGCCGGGCCGAGCATTTAATGCCCCTGCCCAATAACGTCAGCTTCGCCCAGGGCGCGGCCATTGGCGTGCCTTACGGCACCGCCTATTGGGCCCTAATGCACCGGGGCCGGGCCAAGGCGGGCGAAACGGCGCTGATCCACGGCGCCAGCGGCGCCGTCGGCACAGCCGCTCTGCAGATTGCCGCCGCGCGCGATATCACCACCATCGGCACTGCCGGTAGCGAGCGGGGCCTGGAACTGGTGCGTGAACATGGCGCCGCACATGTTCTGGATCATGCCAAGGATGGCTATCTGGACGCAGTGGCCGATCTGACAGACGGAAGTGGTCCCGAGATTATCCTGGAAATGCTGGCCAACGTGAACTTGGCCAGGGACATGGAGACCGTCGCCAAGTTCAGGCGCATCGTCATCATTGGGAATCGCGGCCCAACAGAAATCAATGCCCGGGAAGCCATGATGAAAGAGCTCGATATCATCGGCATCGCCTTGCCGAACACCACGGGGGAAGAGGTCGCGGACATTCATCTTGCCCTGGGCAAGGGATTGGCGGACGGCAGCCTGCAGCCGGTGATCGGCAAGCAATTCCCGCTAGAGGAGGTGGCAGAGGCGCATCATGCGGTGCTGCGTCCCGGCGCCTATGGCAAGATCGTCCTGATACCTTGATGTCTGGCGATCCGGTCCCAGCCATCGCGGAGGCGGAAGCCACGGGCGAGGTCGCTGCATTGTATGCCGATATCCGCGCCACCCTCGGGGTTCCGGTGGTGAACCTGATCTGGCGCCACCTGGCGATATTTCCGGGCGCCCTGCCTTGGGCCTGGGGGTCTCCAAAGCCGCTGTATGCCGACGATAGCATTGCCGCCCAGGCGGCAGCTTTGCGGGCGGAGCTGGAGATGCCTACCTTGGCAGGGTTAAGCGCACCAACACTAGCTTCCGCCGGCCTCCACCCCGATGATCTGAGCCGCATCGCCATGATCTTGCACAGCTATGAACGCAGCAACGCCATGAACATGGTCGCCCTTTGCGCCCTGTCGGCCCGCTTGAATGGTGATACGCCAACGGCGGGCGATATGGCGGCGCCCTTGCCCATGGAAGCGCCTATCAGCGGCAAGATGCCGGCATTGTTGACTTTGGACGCCATGGCGCCAGCGGTCCGCGGCCTGGTGGAAGATTTGAACCGCATCGGCGGGCGTGACGAAATCCTGGCCAGCATGTACCGTCACCTTGCCAATTGGCCCGTCTATCTCTCGTTGGTTCATACCTTGATCGCGCCGTTCAGTGCCGAAGGGAGACTGGAACCCGTTATCCGCAATGTGATTGCGGACGGCCATCGCCGCGCCGCCTGGATATCCGGCGGGTTGGCAAACCCGGCAACGATGCCCAATGATGGCGCACAGGCGGACATGCGCACCGCCCTGACACAATTCACCGACGGCCCCATCGGCAAGATGATCGCCATCGTCCCCCTAATCCGCCAGGCCATGCCGGCGTAGCACTCTTCCAAACCAGATCAGATAGCTGGTACACTCGCCGGAACTGACGAGATGAACCAGGACACCAGGGAGTGATCGACATGCGGCCTTCTTCGCGATTGCGGCAACTAATGGACAAAGGCGTCGTGCTGGCGCCAGGCGTATATAACGCATTGTTCGCGAAAGCGGTCGAGCATACCGGTTTCGACGCCGTCTACATCACTGGCTTCGGTACGGCGGCGCGCTACGGCTACCCTGACGTAGGGCTGATCACCCAGACCGAGATGGTGCAGAACCTGAAACACATCTGCCGCGCCACGGCCATTCCCGTAATCGCGGACGCCGATACCGGCTACGGAAACATCATCAATGTGCAGCGTACGGTACGGGAATACGAGCGCGCCGGCGTCGCCGGCTTCCATCTCGAGGATCAGGTCTTCCCAAAGAAATGCGGCTTCATGGAAGGCAAGGCGGTCATTCCATTGGAAGAACATGCCCAAAAGATCCGCGCCGCCCTTGATGCGCGCACGGATCCCGAAACCGTCGTCATCGCCCGCACCGATGCCTTGGCGCCGAACGGCTGGGAGGATGCCCTCTCCCGCGCCCGCGCCTACCGCGAAGCCGGCGCCGACGTGATCTTCGTCGACGGTATCCGTACACTTGAGGAGTTGGAAATTTATAGCCGCGAGCTGGCGCAAAAAGGCGTGCCCTGTCTTTACAACGGTGGCCTCGTCACGGCGGAAGTAGCGCAAGACATGGGCTTCAAGATCCAGATCCTGGCCGGGCTGGCCCTGGGCGCGGTGTTCAAGAGCGCCACGGCGGCGATGCAGGAGCTGAATGCCAGCGGCTCCGCGCGGCAGACCATGGCGCGGTTCAGTCCACCGGGCGAGATTAAGAGCGTCAATGATATTCTCGGCGTGCCCGAGATTTACGAGTTGGAACAACGCTACGATCTGGTGGGTGAAAAGGAGCAGGCACAATGACCAGTTCAGGTGCTAAATTGCGCGACACAATGGCGAACGGCATGGTCCTGGCGCCCTTCGTCTATGACGGCTTCACCGCCCTGATCGCCGAAGGCCAGGGCGCCCAGGCGGTTTACATGACGGGTCATGGCACCTCGGCCCAGATCGGGCTGCCCGACGTGGGCCTGACCAGCATGGCGGAGATGGTCTCCAATCTAGGCTATATCGCTGATGCGGTGGACGTCCCGGTGATCGCGGACGCGGATACCGGCTATGGCAACGCCATCAACGCCCAGCGCGCCGTGCGCGAGTACGAGACGGCGGGCGCGGCGGCGCTGCATCTGGAGGATCAGGTCTTTCCGAAACGCTGTGGTTTTTTCGAGGGCAAGCAGTGCGTGCCCATGGCCGAACATGTGCAGAAAATCCGCGCCGCCATCGATGCCCGCTCGGGTCCGGATATGGTGATTATCGCCCGCACGGATGCGGTGGCGCCGAACGGCTGGGAGGATGCGATCCGGCGTGCCGAGGCTTACCGTGAGGCCGGGGCTGATGTTGTTTTCGTCGATGGGGTCAAGACCCGGGAGGATATGGACATCTACACCCGCCGCCTTGTGGAGCAAGGTATCCCCTGCCTTTACAACGGTAGCCTGTTGCCTGGCCCGGAGATCGCGGAACGCGGCTTCAAGATCATGATCACCGGCGGCGGGCACGCGCTGTCCTATGCCGCCGTTTGCCAGGCGCTGGTGAACCTCAAGGACGGCGGCGGCGGCGAGGGCCGCGACCTGGACCAGTTCAACACCATCACAAGCCTGCTGGGCCTGCCGGAGATCTACGAGTTGGAGCAAAAATACGCCACGGATTAGGAAGAGGAGCCAGTCATGGGTATGACCATCGCCGAGAAAATTCTGGCCGCCCATGCGGGTGCGGAAACGGCCAAGCCGGGACAGTATCTGTGGTGCAAGGTGGACGCCACATCCGGCCACAGGCTGGCCGATTTGGAGGCGTTGGGTGTCGATAGGGTCTGGGACCCCGAGAAGGTCTTCCAAGTCGATGACCATCAGGCCCCGCCCCCCACCATCGCGGCCGCCAACAAGGTCAAGGAGCTGCGCCGCCTGATCAAGAAATACGAGATCAAGAACTATTTCGAATACGGGCGCGGCGGCATCCTACATCAGGTCTTTGCCGAGCATGGCATGTACGCGCCCGGCGATCTGGTCGCCATGTGCGACTCGCACTCGACCTCCGGCGGCGTGTTCAATGCCTGCGTCACCAACGCCAACCTGGATGCGGTGCATGTCCTGGCCTTTGGCGAGCTGTGGTTCCGGGTACCGGAATCCGTCCGCGTGGTGCTGAACGGCACCCTGCCCGCCTGGTGCGTCGGCAAAGATGTCATTCTCAAAGTGGCGAGCGAACTGGGCACGGATTACGGATTGTACAAATCAGTGGAATACGTCGGCCCGGTGGCCAGCCAGATGAGCCTGGCGCAGCGTTGGACCATCTGCAACATGGGTGTCGAAGTCGGCGCGAAATTCGCCATCTTCGAGGCAGACGAAAAGACCGACGCCTTCCTCGCAGAGCGCATCAACCGGCCCTACGAGCATGTCAGCGCCGATCCGGACGCCAGTTACGAGGCCGAGTATGAATTCGACCTGAGCGATCTGACACCCATGGTGGCCCGGCCCGGCGACCCCGGCAACGGGGTGCCGGTGGAAGGTGTTCGGAGCGAACGGGTTAAAATCGATCAGGCATTTCTAGGCTCCTGCACCAATGCGCGGCTGGAAGATCTGGAAGTCGCGGCACGAGTTCTGGATGGAAAACAGGTGCACCCCGATGTTCGCATGCTGGTCAGCCCCTCTTCGCAGGAGGTCTTTGGCGAGGCGCTGAAAGCGGGTTACCTGGAAACCCTTCTCGAAGCCGGCGCGCTGGTCGAACATTCCACTTGTGGGCCGTGCTATGGTGGCCATCTCGGTGTGCTGGGCGATGGCGAAACCTGCATTTCCAGTAGTAACCGTAACTTCCAGGGCCGCATGGGCAGCCCCCTGGCCGATGTCTGGCTGGCCAGCCCGGCCACGGTGGCGGCATCTGCTATTGCGGGCGAGATCGTTGACCCACGGGAATATTTGTGACGCGGAGCGAAGGAGGAGCGGGACAATGGAAACAGTACGAACTGGCCGCGTCTGGAAATTCGGCGACCATATCAGCACCGACTTCATGATGCCGGGCCACCGGGTGCTGGCGAACCCGGATCTGACGGTTGAGGAAGCGGCGAAGTTCTGCATGGAAGCCAACCGGCCCGGCTGGGCGGAAGAGGAGGTACAGCCGGGCGATATTCTGGTCGCCGGGATCAACTTCGGCTGTGGCTCCTCGCGCAACGGCTCGCAGTCTTTGAATGCGCTGAAGATCGCGGTGGTGTTAGCGGAGTCCGTCTCCCGCATCCATCTACGCAACGCGGTCAATACAGGGCTGCCAACATTGGTCGCGCCCGGCATCAGCGATTTTGTCGAGGAAGGCCAGCGCCTGGAAGTGAATATTGTCACCGGCGAAGTGAAAAATCTCGATACCGGCGCCGTATTGCAGGCGGAAGCCTGGGAGGAAGGCACGCCGCCCTATGAAATCTTGATGGCCGGCGGTCTGGATGCCTTCATGAAAGCGAAGCTAAAGGAACGAGGCCTGATTTCAGCCTAACCCCACCTCAAATAGCGCGACGCGCGGTAGGCGGAAAAACAACAGCCTCAAGCAGCGCAAAGCGCGGCAGGCGAAAAAACGGAGCGAAATAATGACAGCGGCGGAAAACAAGGAACTGGTGCGGCACATCATGGAGGACGGCTTTAACAAGCAGGACATGGCTGTGGTCTACGCCACATTCCATGATGACTACGTCCGCCATGGCCACGGCGTTGCCTCCATGGAATCTTTGGCGGAGCATGTCGAGGACCTGAAGGCGCGGCACGCGGCCTTTGATGAGGCGCGTTTCAATATCCAGAAAATAGTCGGCGACGACGACACAGTCGCGGTCTATTACATCTTTACCGGCGTGCACAGCGGTGAATTCAATGGCATCCCGGCGACCGGCAGAGAGGTCAGCCGTCCGGCGGCAGCGTTCTTCACCGTGCGTGATGGCAAGGTGGCCGAAGGCACCATCTTCGCCGACGGTGGTGGTTTTATGGCGCAGTTGCAAGGCGACTAGCAATCTAGCAGCCCCCTACACACCCTCGACGATAAGAATCTGATTGGTAGTGGTGCAGGATTCGCGCAATTCCTTCCAGGGCTGATATTCCGGGTCCGCCTGAAACGCATCCAGGGCCTCGCGGGATGGCCATTTGAACAGCACGATACGGTCAGGGTGCCAATCGCCGACCGGCACCTCTATCTTGCCATCCCTGGCAAGATACTCGCCACCATGTTTGGCGATAATGGCGGGAACCGCCTTTTTGTATTCGTCATATTTTGCGGCATCGTGGACCTTGTTGTCCAAAATCAGATAAATCGCCATGCGCGGGCTCCAGGTGCAAAGGTGGGTATGAAGAAACGTCAACGGCTCATTCAAGAATTTCGCCATCGAAGGTGTCTCTTGTTATGCCTTCGGCCTCGGGGTTGAAGCCGAGTTCGATCTGCACACCATTGGGGTCGAGGAAAAAAACCTGGATGACGGCACCGCCACCCGCCAGACGTTTGTGGTATTCGACGCCGTGCTTTTCCAGCACCGCAAGCTGCTCGGC
The DNA here is from genome assembly GCA_002731375.1 of Rhodospirillaceae bacterium. Lineage (GTDB taxonomy): Bacteria > Pseudomonadota > Alphaproteobacteria. Next base: position 15,144 of record PCBT01000059.1, read on the forward strand.
CAGACCCGAACCCCACATCGCGAAATGATCCAGCCCCTTGCCCATGCCGTCCGGATTGGTTCGGGGCAGGCTGCCCGCTTCAAGTGGGGATATATGGATGACCGGCATATCGCCCGCATACATCCAATAGCCCGGGTTCGGAAACGGCGGGCGGAAGCCGTCCTCCAGCCCCAGCACCTCGGCATAGAAATCACGTGTTTCCTCAAGCGAGGTAGCGCGGATATTGACGTGGTTCAAATGATAGCTCGACATGATGCTCTCTCCCCGTAGGCTCGGGCTATTCTGGCTTAGCTTGATGCTGAAGGCCAAGTGGAAATAAGCCCGGCGCCGGCTCGGGCGCACGATCGCTGAGTGGAAAAGAGGCGCAGATAAATTGATCGAGCGGTGAAATTATGCCTACTCTATTGTCAGATTAGAAAGATTCCACAAATCGGAGCATTGAATAGCCATGGAATACCGGAGGGTTTCGGCTGATTGTCATCTGGACATGCCCTGGATGCCGCCGACGTTGTTTACCTCAGAAGCCAGCAACGCACTAAAAGATCGCATGCCCTATGTGGAGGATGGTCCAGACGGTCCCCAGTGGGTCACCCAAAAGGGCGCGAACTTCGGCTTGCTGAACGGCGTGGGGCCGGGCGGACAGAAACTGGTCCCCGGCCAAAACCGCCGCGTCGATATCATGGCCGAAACCGGCATGTTCGAGGACGGCAAGAATGGCATCCAAAGGGTGTCCGACCCGCATATGCGCCTCAAGGAGATGGACCGGGACGGCGTCGATGCCGAGGTCATCTTCGGCATCCTCGGCTCCGCCACTAAGATGCAGGACACCGAAGCGGCCAACGAAGTGTTCCGCATCTACAACGATTGGCTGGTGGATTTCTGCAGCCATTACCCGGACCGCCAAATCGGCCTTGCCTGCCTGCCCTATGGCGACATCGATGCCGCGGTGGCGGAAATTCACCGCTGCGCCAAGATGGGCCTGCGCGGCCTGGAATTGTCATGTTCGTGGGATATGGAGCCCATGTGGCATCCCTGCTGGGACCCGCTGTGGGAGGCGGTCAACGAGGTACAATTGCCGCTGCATTTCCACACCTTTCCGACCACATCGCCACGGGCACGGGAAATGACCTCTGAAAAAGTACGCCGCGCGGCATTTTTTACCGGTGTTTCCGCGTTCCAGATTGGTTTGGTCCACATTCTAGCGGCGGTCATGGGCGCCGGCGTGCTGGAACGCTATCCAGAGATGAAGATCTCGTTTGGCGAAAGCGGCGCCGGCTGGATACCCTATGCGCTGGACCGCATGGATTTCGAGTTCGAGGACCGCTTCCGCGATCTCATGAAACTGAAACCGTCCGAATATTGGCAGCGCCAGTGCAAGGCCACGTTTCAGTATGACCCGATCGCCAAGTTACTGGTGAACGCAAACGGCTTGATGACGGAAGATACCTTGATGTGGGGCTCGGATTACCCGCACACCGATGGTATCTGGCCCGAATCCAGTAAATATATCGATGAACAATTCGTCGGCCTGACGGCGGCGCAAATTCAAAATATTACCTGCGACAACGCGGTTGAGTTTTACAGTCTGGCGAGCTGATCTCACCCCTTGGGTACGAACGGATGGGTGCTGGTAAGGCCGCCGTCCACGGCTATTGACTGGCCGTTGACATAGCTGGCTTCGTCCGAGGCCAGGAACAGCGCCATGTTGGCGATTTCCTCGGGCACGCCATTGCGGCGGGTGGGATTGAGCTGGCCGATTTTGCCTTCGGTGCCGCGCGAGCGGGCCCTATCGAATGTGGGCTTGGTCATCCCGGTTTCGATCAGGCCGGGACAGATCGCATTGATGCGCACGCCGGAGGCGAAGAATTCGTTGCACATGGTCTGCACCAGGCTGACCACACCGGCTTTCGAGGCCGCGTATGGCGGCCCGCCCGCATTGGCGCGCAACGCCGCCACCGAGGCCGTGCAGACGATCGAACCCTTGCCCGCCGCCGCCATGATCGGGGCGCTATGCTTAATGCACAAAAACGGCCCGATCAGGTTGACCCGCAGGATGTCCTGCCACATATCCACCGTCTGCTCCGCCACCGGCACCCGGCCGCCCGAGACACCGGCGTTGGCGTAGATCACATCCAGACCGCCATAGCTTTCGACACAGGTGTTGATGAAGCCAGCAACCGCGTCCTCATCACCCACATCGGCGCTGACCGCCATGGCCGTACCGCCGGCATCGCTGATCATGGCAATGGTTTCCGCAAGGCCGTCCTCAGCCCGGTCCACGGCCACCACCGAGGCACCTTCCCGTGCAAAAATCCGCGCGCTGGCCCGCCCGATACCACTGGCCGCGCCTGTAACAATCGCCCGTTTGCCCGCGAGTCTACCCATGATGTGATCCTTCCTAACGCAACGTTGAAAATTTCTTGGCGGCTGATCTTCGCCGCTTGTTTCATCCAAGCTTGTCTTTATAAAGCGTCTCTATGGCTCCTCCCATTCTTATCTTACGCGATATTGATCTTAGTTTTGGCGGCACGCCCCTGTTGGAGGGTGCGTTCCTGTCCATCTCTCCGGGCGAGCGGCCCTGTCTGGTGGGGCGCAACGGCTCGGGTAAATCAACGTTGCTGAAGATCGCCGCAGGCTTGATGGAAGCGGACAGCGGCGAACGCTTTATCCAGCCCGGCACCACCGTGCGCTATCTAGCGCAAGAACCTGATCTGTCAGACCACGCCAACGTCCTCTCGTATGTCAAGGCGGGCTTGGCGCCCGGTGACGATCCGCACCGCGCCACCTATCTGCTGCATGAACTGGGCCTGCAAGGCGATGAAGAGCCAGGCCATCTGTCAGGCGGTGAGGTCCGGCGCGCGGCCCTTGCGCGCGTCCTGGCGCCCGAGCCCGATATCCTGATGCTTGATGAACCTACCAACCATTTGGATCTGCCCGCCATCGAATGGTTGGAACGGAAGCTTAACAGCCTGCGCTCGGCCATTATCATGGTCAGCCATGACCGCCGCTTCCTCTCCAACCTATCCAGGGCCACGGTCTGGCTGAACCTGGGCGAGACCCGGCAAATGAACAGCGGCTTCGCGGATTTCGAGGCCTGGCGCGACGATGTCCTGCAACAGCAGGAGGACGAACAGCATAAACTGGACCGCAAGATCGTCCGCGAGGAACATTGGCTGACCTATGGCGTTACCGCCCGGCGCAAGCGCAACCAGCGCCGTTTGTTCGATCTGCACGCCCTGCGCCAGGCTCGGCGCGAGCGGCCCCGCCAGGCCGGCGATGTTAAGATGAGCGTCACCGAAAGTGGCCTGTCGGGAAAGCTGGTGGCGGAGGCGAAGGGAATTTCCAAATCGTATGACGGCACGGCAATCGTCAAGGACTTTTCCACCCGCATCCAGCGCAGCGACCGGGTCGGCATCGTCGGGCCCAATGGCGCGGGGAAGACCACCTTGTTGAACATGCTGACCGGCGCCCTGGAACCAGATGACGGCAATGTCCGTTTGGGCGCCAACCTGGCCATCGCATCACTGGATCAACGCCGGGAAAGCCTCGACCCCAACTCGACCCTGTCAGAGGCATTGACGGGGGGCAGCGGCGACAGGGTCAGCGTGGCCGGCCAGAACAAGCACGTCATCAGCTATATGAAGGATTTTCTGTTCCAGCCCGAACAGATAGGCACCATCATCTCGGCCCTGTCAGGGGGTGAACGCGGCCGGCTGATGCTGGCCAGGGCGCTGGCCAAGCCATCGAACCTGTTGATCCTGGACGAGCCGACCAACGATCTGGATCTGGAAACCCTGGATTTGTTGCAGGAGATGCTGGCGGATTATCCCGGTACGGTGCTGCTGGTCAGCCATGATCGAGACTTCCTGGACCGGGTCGTGACCTCCGTCATCGCCCATGAGGCGGATGGGCGCTGGCTTGAATATGCCGGCGGCTATAGCGACATGAAGGCCCAGCGGCGCGCGGTTGGCGGTGGGGAAACGGTAACCGCCGCCACAAAGCCGAAATCCGAAAACGGGCCGGCAATGAAATTCAAGGCGAACAACAGCCGCAAATTGTCGTTTAAGGACAAGCATGCCCTGGAGACCCTGCCAACTCGCATGGAGGCACTGGAAGCTGAGATCGACGAGATCGAACAACTCCTGGCCGATCCCGCCTTCTATGGCCGCGACCCCACGGGCTTCGATGCCGTCTCAGCGCGGCTTACCGATGCCAATAAGGAAAAAGCAGCGGCGGAGGAACAATGGCTGACACTGGAAATGCTACGTGAGGAAATCGAGGGCGCTTGAACCTGGAAGACGGCCACGGCTAAGGTTAGACTGACGGGCAACAAAATTCGGCCATGAAGCCAGAAAACGGAAATAGACATGAAACTGCTATATTTTGATGATTACCGCCTCGGCATCCTGAAGGGCGATGCGGTCGTGGATGTGACGGACGAACTGGGGGACATCCCGGTGGTCGAGCAGCGGACGCTCATGAATGGCCTGATCGCGCGCTTCGATGATTATCGCGGACGCCTGGAGACTGCCGTGGCACGGGAGGACGGCCAGCCGCTGTCTTCGGTCAGCCCGCGCCCGCCTATTCCCCTGCCGCGTAACATTGACTGCATGGCGGTCAACTATATGGAAGACGGCACCCGGGACGAACCCGCAGCCATTAACGGCTTCCACAAATCGCCCTCCGCCATCATCGGGCCAGGCGACACCATGGTTCTAGGCGATATCCCGGCGACCGTGTTCGAGGGCGAGGCGGAGCTGGCGGTGATCATCGGCAAGCGGGCCTCTGACGTGACGGAGGCCGAGGCCATGGACTACGTCTTCGGCTATACCAATTTCATCGACGGTTCGGCCCGCGGCGTCGGTCCGGCCAACAATGTCTTCTTTCAGGTCAAGTCGCGGGACACTTTCGCCCCCATCGGACCTTATATCGTGACAGCGGACGAGATTGATGATCCGCAGAACTTGGCTGTCCGCCTGAGCGTGAACGGCACCGTCATGCAGGATTTCAATACCTCCGACATGGCGCACCAGATCGCCCGCTGCATCGAATGGACCTCGTCCATTCATGCGCTGGAGCCCGGCGATATTCTGGCCACCGGCACCAACCACCGCGGCCTAAACGCATTTATGGACGGCGACAAGGTGGAGCTGGAAATCGAGGGAATTGGCAGTCTGGCGATCAATGTCCGCGATGATCTGAAACGCACCTGGTCCAGGAACACCCGTCTCCAACACGCAGAAAAAGGCCTTGAAGGCGCACATACGCCGCAATTGAGCGGCAAATACGCGAAATAGCGGGGACGAACCGGACTGGCATCAAGTAATGAGCCGCCTTTTCAACATTCGACGCGGCAGCCATGACGAGGTCTTGCAGATCCATCGCCGTGTGCCGGAATTGCGTCCGCCCCGAAGCATCGCCGATTATATCGACAAGATCGATAGCCGCGACCGTGTTGCCTTGATTGCCGAGGCATAGTGTGGAGCCATCGGCTTCAAACTTGGTTTCGGGCTTCGCTCTTCGGAGTTTTACAGCTGTCTGGGCGGCATTAACCCCGAGCACTGAGGCCGGGGCGCCACGCTAGCCTTGTTGCGGGACCAAGAACGTATCGTCGCTGATAAGGGCTATGAGATGATCCGGGTAAAAACCATGAACCGCTTTCCCGCCATGCTGAAACTACTACTATCCCACGGTTATCTCATTATAGGCTATGGGGCCTCCAGTAGCCCAATGGAAGCAAAGGCTAGCTTCTCAAAAAACCTCGCGTGAAACCACACACAAGGAAACAGTCCACAATGCAAAATACCACGGTCATTCGGAATGCATCTTGGGTCGTCGCCTGGAATGAAGCCACGGACGGGCATTATTATCTTCGGGACGTGGACGTCGCCTTTAGCGGCAACGAGATCAGCCATGTCGGAGCCGGCTACGACGGGCCGGCAGATACCGAGATTTCCGGCCGTGACCTGATGGTGATGCCAGGCCTTGTCAATATTCACAGCCATCCCACGTCCGAGCCCTTGCGCAAGGGCATCACGGATGAAACCCTAAGCCCGAATTTCTATCATTCCTCGCTGTATGAATTCCTGACCATCTTCAACAATGACCCCGAAGGCACGCCGCCCTGTCACAAGGTCGCCATGGCGGAGCTGCTGCAAAGTGGCTGCACCACGATTGTCGATTATTCCATCGCCTTTGATGGCTGGCTGGATCTGCTGGAACAGGCCGGCATCCGCGCCTGTATCGCGCCATCGTTTCGGGATGCGCCGTGGTATACCAAGGACGGTCATCTCCTTGAGTATGACTGGAGCGATAGCGAACGCGGGCCGGACGGTTTCAAAGCGGCGAAGCGCCTCATCGATCTTGCCAACCAGCATCCCTCAGGCCGGCTGACAGGCATGTTGGCGCCGGCCCAGATCGATACCGTCAGCCCGGAGCTGCTGCGCCAGGCGCACAACTATGCCGAGGAACGCAACCTGCCAATGCAAATTCATGCGGCGCAGTCGGTCAACGAACACATCGAAATGGTCCGCCGCCACGGCTGCACGCCGATCCAGTGGATGGACGAGATCGGCGTCCTCACCGACCGCACGATCATCGGTCACGGTATTTTCCTGGATCATCACCCCTGGCTGCACTGGCCGACCCGTCAGGATATGGGCCTGTTGGCCGAACGCGGCGCCACCGTGGCCCACTGCCCGACGGTCTTCATGCGCCGGGGCATCGCGCTGAATACTTTGGGCGGTTACCTCAAAGCCGGCGTCAATATGGGCATCGGCACGGATACCTATCCCCACAACCTGTTGGATGAGATGCGTAACGCGGCGACCGTAGCCCGCGCCGTTGCCGGCACGGTCGCGGATCTGACCACCGCTGATATCTTCGAGGCCGTCACCATCGGCGGCGCCAAGGCGCTACGGCGGGATGATATTGGCAGACTGAAACCGGGCGCCAAGGCCGACATGGTTCTGGTGGATCTGAAGAACCAGGCCATGCGACCCATGCGCGAGCCGCTGCGCAGCCTGATGTACGTCGCGGCGGAACGGGCCGTGCAGGATGTCTACGTCGATGGCCAACTGGTGGTCCAGAACGGCAAGTGCCTGACCATTGATCTTGATGCAGAGCTGGAAGCCCTTGAAGCGGCGCAGATNAGGTCCATGGACCGGGTGCCATCCATCGACTATGCGGGCCGCAGCGCCGACGAAATGGCACCCATGGTATATGGAANCGGATGAGNATCTNGATCTNCGATTCGACNCCTTTTGCCCAAGGACGATAGTCATGAAGGCGCCTCAACACCCCCGCCGAGCCTTCTAATCNTATGTTTCGCCTGNTTTCCGCCATGCATTGCTTGCGTTGGTCATAACTTCGGCCATACTGAGTANTTGGCAACAACAATCGAAAGGAGGTGATCCAATGTCTAAAGAATTGCGAGCCGTAACGATCGGCATGGGGATGCAAGCTGTACATTCTGGCGGACAGTGGGAAAACCTCTCTCTGTCGTAAGCTGACACCTCAGATAAGTGATCGGGACCAATCGTNCGGCCCAGTTCACGGAAAGGCGGTCTTCGGGCCGCCTTTCTTTTTTGCCTAAATCTTGGAACGCGCCTGGGGATGCGCCTTACGGTAGACATCCAGCAGATGCTCTGAATCCACCTCCGTATAACGCTGCGTAGTGGACAGGCTGGCATGGCCCAGCAATTCCTGGATCGTGCGCAGATCGCCGCCCCCCGACAGCAAATGCGTCGCGAAGGAATGGCGCAATGCGTGCGGCGTGGCGGACTTTGGCAAATTCAGGGCAAGGCGCAGTTTCTGCATCTGGGCCCTGACAATGCGCTGATTCAGACGCTTGCCCCTGACACCAAGGAACAGCGGTCCGCCGCCGGGCAAATCATATGGACAGAGGTCAAGATATTCCCGCACCGCCTCGGCGACCACGGGCAGCACCGGCACCAGGCGTTCCTTGCCGCCCTTGCCCTTGACCATCAACGCCTCGCCCAGGGGCGCCTGCCCGCGGTTTAGTTCCATCGCCTCGGCCACTCGCAAGCCGCATCCATACAGCAGCGTCAACACTGCGACATCGCGAGCCTGCACCCAAAGCTCCTCGGATAGAATGCTCACATCTTCCACCGCCGTGACCGCCTCGTTCACCGCCAGGGGTTTGGGCACGCCATGGGGTTGTTTGGGCCCACGCAGGCTGTGAACGGCCGCATTGGCGACTAGGCCCTCGCGCTCGCAATAACGGAAAAANCCTTTCACCACCGAGATCGCCCGNGCCCTCGATTTCGGGCCCAGGCCATCGTCCTTGCGGCCCGCCAAGTATTTGCGGAATTGCTTGGTTTCCAACGCCTTCAAGTTGTTAAAGCTAGGGATTGGGACCTGATGCTGGACGAGGTAGTCGAAAAAGCCGTTCAGGTCTTTAATTTTCAGTTCTTTTTTTTTGTCCCGGTTTTTCTTCACAATCTGATTCAGATTTTCCTCCACGCTCTGTTGGCAGCTAAGGCCGGAACTATCTTCCAGGACGACGAACGCGAAAAAGCTCATTAGGTCGCTCTCATAGCTGGCCAGTGTATGTTCGGAATAGCGCCGCTCGGAACGCAGCCATTCGTACCAGCGCCGATGCGCATCGGCTATATCGGCGCCCCATCGCGGCGCTACTTCGGCAGATCCAGCCATGCCCTAAACAGCCGTTCCAATAAACGGCATAGGAATTGCAGCAATTCGGTGCCCTGGCCGGCCTGAAACTTTTCGCCATCCCGGCTGCCCAGTGCCAATAGCCCAGGTGGTGCGCCAGGAGAAGGGCACAGGCGGATCAGCGCCTGGCTACGTACCAAGCCCGCACTAGGGCCGAAGACCATATAGTCGCCACCTTGCACCGCTTCCAACCACGCCGGAACATTGGGGCCCAGCAAACCATCGACCCGGCCCTCCGGGATAATATAGACCCCACCCATGGGCGCCTTTGTCGGGCCATCACCGGCGGCCTCCACACAAAGCGTTACCGTATCCACGCCCAGCAGCTCAATCAGATCGCGGGTGACGATGTGGATCAGATGTTCGAAATTACGCGCGCCCAACAGGGCCAGCGCGGCGGCATGCACCTGACTTTGCGCCGCCAGATTGGCCCGGCCATTGGCCAGTAATTCGTCCTGTGCCTCTTGCAGGCGAGTTAATTCATCACCCAGACGCCGGGCCACGATTTGTCCCATATCAAGGACATTCCTGCCAGCATGTTTCGCGGCTGGCTGCAGCAGGGGCAACAAATCAGGATTCTCGGTCAAAAAGTTCGGGTTTTCTAACAGATAGTCACGCACCGCCTCCGCGTCGAGAGCGCCGGTGGGCGCCCCTCGGCGAAGATTGGGCGATGTAGGCTTGGAAGGCATGTCTAGCCTTTACGGTCCAGAATGCTTTGCCCGGTCTTCTGCCAATCCGCCAAGAAAGCCTCCAGCCCGTTGTCGGTCAGTGTGTGTTTCGTCAGTTGCTGGATCACGTTGGGGGGAATGGTGCAGACATCGGCCCCCAGGCGGGCGGCGTGCAGAACATGCATGGGCGAGCGGATGGAGGCGACGAGCACCTTCGTGTGGATCGAATCGTAGTTGGCGTAAATTTCCAAAATCTCGGCGATCAACTGCATGCCGTCATGGCCGATATCATCCAGCCGGCCCACGAACGGTGAAATAAATGTCGCCCCGGCCTTGGCCGCCAGCAATGCCTGGTTAGCGGAAAAACACAACGTAACATTGACCTGAGTGCCGTCGCCGCTAAGCGCTTTGCAGGCTTTCAGGCCATCCCATGTCAGGGGCACCTTGACCGCGACGTTGTCGGCGATCTTGGCCAAGATTCGGCCCTCGGCCACCATGGCCTCAGCCTCCGTCGCGGTTACCTCGGCACTGACGGGGCCGTCAACCAATTCGCAGATTTCGGCTACCACTTCGAAAAAATCACGGCCCGTCTTGGCCACCAGGGATGGGTTCGTGGTCACGCCATCCAACAAGCCGGTCGCTGCCAAATCGCGAATTTCGGCCACATCGGCGGTATCAACAAAGAATTTCATGGCCAGACAGTTCCTATTACATAATCAATGTTTCGCGTCCCCGGTTTCATCGCTTGTCGTGGGCGGCGAGGACAGGTTAAGTCTACCCGATGGCAGCCTCCCATACCAGTGAAGCCAAACCCCAATTCGACCAGACGGCACCGCTCCGCCGGATACATGTGCTGCTGCCCTTACCCCTGGCTAGCGCCTACGACTACGCCATACCTCCCCAAAGCGAAGGGAGTGAATTGATCGAAATTGGTGATTTCGTCGCCGTGCCCCTGGGCCGGCGCAAGGTAACCGGCGTGGTTTGGGGCGAGGGCTCAGCCGATCCGGACAACGCGGTGGCCGCCAGCCGCCTCCGCCCCATCGCACAGCGCCTACCGGCGCCCGCCATGGCCGAAGTCACCCGCCGCTTTGTCGAATGGCTAGCGGACTATACCTGCGCCGCGCCGGGTGCCGCGTTGCGCATGACCATGTCGGTCCCGACGGCGTTGGAACCGCCACGCCCGCGCCTGGCCTACGTCCTGGCCGGTCCGGCGCCTGCGCGAATGACCGGAGCGCGGCAACGGGTGCTGGCGGTTCTGGCCGACGGTCAAGCCATGCCGACAGCGACCATCGCTAAACTGGCCGCCGTCTCCACCGCCGTGGTTCGCGGCCTGGTCAAGCATGGCACCTTGCACGAAGTACAATTGCCCGCCGAACTGCCGGTGCCCGAACCCGATTGGCAAAAAGCTGGCGAGACCTTGAGCGATGATCAATCGGCGGCCGCGGCGGCCTTGCGCGCAAAGGTCGAGGGTGGCGGCTATTCCACGACGTTATTGGATGGCGTCACCGGCGCCGGTAAGACGGAGGTCTATCTCGAAGCGGTCGCCGCCGCCCTGGCCCAGGGCCGGCAGGTGCTGGTTCTGGTGCCCGAAATCGGCCTGACAGCGCAGTGGCTGGAGCGTTTTGAGCGGCGATTCGGCGCCGCACCCCTGGCCTGGCATTCCGATCTGGGAGCGGCGCGCCGGCGCCTGACCTGGCGCGCCGTGGCCCAGGGCCGGGCCCGCGTCGTCGTCGGTGCAAGGTCGGCGTTGTTTCTGCCCTATACGGACCTCGGCCTGATCGTGGTGGATGAGGAACATGATGCCGCCTTCAAACAAGAGGACGGCGTGATCTATCACGCCCGCGACATGGCGGTGCTGCGGGCATCGCTGGGCGAGATCCCCATCGTCCTGGTTTCGGCGACGCCCAGTTTGGAAAGCCGGGTCAACGTCGAAACCCATCGCTATGAAAGCCTGCATCTACCTAACCGCATTGGCACGGCTGAGTTGCCGCAAATCGAGGCCGTGGATATGCGTGGCGAGGCCCCGCCCGGATCGCAGTGGTTGTCCGAGACGCTGATCACGGCCATAAAGGAAACCTTGGAAGCGGGCGAGCAGGTCTTGTTATTCCTGAACCGGCGCGGTTATGCGCCGCTGACCCTGTGCCGGACCTGCGGCCATCGTCTGCAATGCCCCCATTGTACTGCCTGGCTGGTGGAACACCGTTTTCATGGTCGCCTGCAATGCCATCACTGCGGCTTCAACCTGCGCCGGCCCCAGGCCTGCCCGGAATGCGAGGCGGAGGGTACTTTGGTGGCCTGCGGCCCGGGCGTTGAGCGCCTGGGCGAGGAAGTGGATGCCTTGTTTCCCGATGTGCCCCGCATGTTGATCGCCTCGGACACGGTACGGGGGCCGGAAGCGGCGGCGGAGGCAATCCGGCAGATTGCCGAGGGTGAGGTCTCGCTCATCATCGGCACCCAGATCGTCGCCAAGGGGCATCATTTTCCCATGCTGACGTTAGTGGGCGTGATCGATGGAGATCTGGGCTTGCAAGGCGGCGATCTGCGCGCCGCCGAGCGCACTTATCAGATGCTGCACCAGGTCGCGGGCCGCGCGGGCCGGGCGCAACGGCCGGGCCGGGCCCTGTTGCAGACCTATATGCCGGAGCATCCGGTAATGAAGGCCCTGGTTTCCGGTGAACGCGACAGCTTCATGGCGCAGGAGCGCCGCGCCCGCGAATTCCAGGGCCTGCCGCCGTTCGGACGCCTGGTGGCGCTGATTATCTCTGGCCAGAACGAGGCCCAGGTAATCGATACCGCCCGCGAGCTCGGCCGCGCCGCGCCACGGCAGCAGGATGTGGAGATCCTGGGCCCGGCGCCGGCGCCGCTTAGCCTGCTGCGCGGTCGTTTCCGCCAGCGCCTGTTGTTGAAATGCCCCCGCAACGCCAACGCCTCCGCCCTGGCCCGGACCTGGGTCAATCTAGTCAACGTGCCCCAGCAAGTACGCGTGGCGATCGATGTGGACCCGTATAGTTTCTTGTAGGATTTAGGATCGAGCCGTGCCGATCCCCCTAATACACGCTCATTACATATAGGCATGCCGCGCACATCTTTTACAGCAGCAATGTGCCAAAAGCGGTCCTTGGTGTGCCGGTAATTCAGGAGGGAACGAAAGGAAATTAGCTACTTAATGAGAAAATTTTCTAGAAACACCCAGTGCGAGCCCGCATGCGGGATGTTGTGGGGATACGCCCCGTTAGTTAGCTTCAAAATTTCCGGTCGTAACTAAACCGGTAGCGCAACGCGTTTCTTTATCTCCTTTAATTGCAAAAACATCTGCCTTACCAACTGAAACTGTTTTTCCTGAAGATATTGCATTGCCCATCATTTACTCTAGATGCAGCGAATGTTCCTGTTAACCGGATGGCTACGAATTAGCTATCAGCAAAATAACCGCCTGGGCTACCAGCATGCGATCCTGGTTGGGATCGTAGGTGCAGGAGGGGGAGCCGTATAGGATGTAGCCCTCAGCCAGGGCCTCGGAGACCCGGACACAGAAAGCATGGTCGTCGGTGCCNGTGAGCAGGCGGTAGGCGGGCTTTTCAGTATCGGACATAATCGCCTCCTAATCGGCACCCTAATCAGCAAACGGATCCTTGACCAAAATGGTGTCTTCCCGCTCGGGGCTGGTTGACAGCAAGGCCACGGGGGCGCCGATCAGTTCCTCAATGCGGACGATATACTTGATCGCCGTGGCCGGCAGTTCGGCCATTGTGCGGGCGCCCTGGGTGCTTTCGGACCAGCCCTCGAAAACCTCGTAAACCGGTTCGATGCGGGCCTGGCGGCTCATCTCGGCGGGCAGATAGTCGACTTCCATGCNGTCGATGCGGTAGCGGGTGCAGACCTTGATCTCCGCCATGCCGTCCAGCACGTCCAGCTTGGTCAGGGCGATGCCGGTAATGCCGCCAACCCGGAGGGCTTGACGCACCATTACCGCGTCGAACCAGCCGCAGCGGCGGGAGCGCCCGGTCACGGTACCGAATTCCTTGCCGCGCTCGCCCAGTCCCTGGCCCACTTCATCCAGCAACTCGGTCGGGAACGGCCCCTCGCCCACNCGGGTTGTATAGGCCTTGGTGATGCCCAGCACATAGTCAATGGCATCGACGCCGATGCCCGCGCCCGCGCCAGCCTGGCTGGCCAGGGTGTTGGATGAGGTGACGTAGGGATAGGTGCCATGGTCAATATCGAGCATGGCGGCCTGGGCGCCCTCGAATAGAATGCGGCTGCCGGCCCGGCGGGCTTCGTCTAGGTCACGCCAGACGTTAGAGGCATAGGGCAGAATTTTTGGCGCGATCTCGTTCAGTTTCTCGATCAGATCGGCGGCGCCGACCTCTGGCTGGCCCAAGCCCCGGCGCAGGGCATTGTGGTGCAGCAACAGGTTTTCCACCTTATCAGGCAGGGTGTCCAGCTCGGTCAGGTCACAGACTCGGATCGCGCGACGACCAATCTTGTCTTCATAGGCCGGGCCAATGCCCCGGCGCGTGGTGCCAATGCGGCGGCCCGTGTCGGCGTCCTCGCGGATTGCGTCCAGCTCGCTATGCAAAGGCAATATCAGGGATGCGTTCATGGCCAGGCGCAGGGAGCTGGGGGTGATCTCCACGCCTTGATCCTGCAAGTGCCCCATCTCGGTGAGCAGCGCCCAAGGATCGACCACGACGCCGTTGCCGATGATCGACAGCTTGCCCTTGCGCACGATGCCCGAGGGCAGCAGGCTCAATTTATAAACTTCGCCGTCAATGACCAGGGTATGTCCGGCGTTATGGCCGCCCTGAAAACGCACCACGACCGAGGCGCGTTCGGACAGCCAATCGACAATCTTGCCCTTGCCCTCATCGCCCCACTGGGCACCCACTACCGCTACATTCGCCATTGTTTTTACCGATCCAAACTAAAAGCTGGAAAAATCAGGCCAGCGCGGCGGGTTCACCGCCACGCAGAATATGCTCGCAGGCCAGACGCCGGGCCTCGTCCTCGGGCGTGGCCGTATCTTCAAGGCCTTGCACCGTGGTCCAGCCGTCCGCCCGCAACCGCCGGGCCTGCGCGCCGGTGGTACCAAAAGGCAGATACAGACGCCGTGCCGCTTCCCGCCCGGGAACGGCCCGCATCAGACTATCAAGATACAGGGTGAAACCGGTGGCACTTTCACCGCTAGCCAGGGGATAACGCCCGCCTCGGCCCAATTCGCCNCGCACGCCTTCGGCAAAGAGGCTGAAACTCATACCAGTCTGATATTCAAAACCGCGGCTCTCACCCGGATCGATGGTCAAGGTCAGGTCGCCGCGACCCATGTTCAAACAGGCCACCAGATCGGCCAAATGATCACAGAGCGCCCGTGCCGGGGCCGGCAGCGTCAGTCCGGCCAGACATTCAAGGGCGCCATCCGCCGGGCCGGCGGCGCGCATGAGATCGCCCAGTTGCTGCCGCACTTGCGGCGCCAAGGTCTCTATGGCGGCGCCATCCCTGGCGTCCAGGGCCTGCCGGGCCGCCTCGGCCTCCTCGCCTTCCAGGCCCAGTGACTGGGTCAACAACGGCACCAGCGAAGGCGCGGTCAAATCCACGGAAAGGCCCTGCACGCCCAGGGCCTGTAACGCCTCAGCCGCCAGCAGAACCACCTCGGCATCACCAGCCACGCCCTCGGCGCCAATCAGTTCCACCCCGGCCTGGGCATATTGCCGTTCCGGCCGCAGCTGGCTGCCGCGCACGCGCAGAACCTGGCCCGCATAGCACAGACGCAATGGCCGGGGCGCTTCCTTCAACCGGGTCGCGGCAATGCGTGCCACTTGCGTCGTCATATCGGCGCGCAGGCCCATCATGCGCTGGGAAATTGGATCCATCAGGCGGAACATATGCCGTGCCACGCCGGCACCGGGACCAGCCAAAAGGCTCTCCTCGAACTCGATCAGGGGCGGCTTCACACGTTCATAGCCATGCGCCTCAAACTGGGCCACCAGACGCTCNATGGACAGCGCCTCGTGCCCGGCAAAGGGGGGCAGGTCGTCGTGCAAACCTTCAGGTAGCAGTGCCAGTTCAGCGAAATCGGTCATGATCGCAATGTGTTATTATGAAGCGCCTAGAAGTTGAGGGCTTGAGCCTGCCCTACATGGGGCAAGGCACGGACCGCCGTCAAGACCACATCATCAATTGGCTGGTCGGTACCAATTAGCGCAATGGCGTCACCGCCCTCTTCCGCGCGGCCTAGATGGAAGGTCGCGACATTGACACCACCCTCGCCCAATACGGTTCCCAGAGCACCAATCAGGCCTGGCTTATCCTCGTTGGTGACATAGAGCATATGCTCGACCAGCTCCGCCTCCAGCTTGATGCCTTTGACCTGAACAATGCGGGGCCGGTTGTCGGCGAACAACGTGCCGGAGACATCACGGCTTTGCGCCTCGGTAATGACCGAGACACGGATCATGGTCTGATAATCGCCGATGCCCTCGTCGCGGGTTTCACGCACCTCTATACCGCGGTCCTTGGCCACGACAGGGGCGTTGATCATGTTGACGTTATCAATCAACGGCCGTAGCAGACCTTCAAGGACAATGGCCGTCAGGGGCCGGGTGTTCAGTGAGGCGACATGGCCCTGGTACTCGATATGCACGGATTTCAGCGCGGTTTGGGTCAACTGGCCGGCGAAGCTGCCCAGTTCCCCTGCCAGATTGAAATAGGGCCGCAACCGCGGCGCTTCCTCGGCCGAGACGGAGGCCATGTTGAGAGCATTGGAAATGGCCCCGGTCAACAGATAGTCGGACATCTGCTCGGCCACCTGAACGGCCACATTGACCTGCGCCTCATCCGTCGAGGCGCCCAGGTGCGGCGTTGCGACCACCTTTTCGCATCCGAACAGGGCATTTTCCTTGGCGGGTTCGGATGAAAACACGTCCACGGCGGCGCCCGCGACCTGACCGGTATCGATGGCGGCNCGCAAATCCTCTTCCACCANCAGACCGCCACGGGCGCAATTGACGATGCGCACGCCGGTCTTCATCTTGGTGATGTTTTCGGCATTGATGATACCGCGCGTGGCATCATTCAATGGCGTGTGTAAGGTGATGAAATCAGCCCGTGCCAATAGTTCATCCAATTCGACGCGTTCAACGCCCAGATCAACGGCGCGTTCCTCGGTCAGGTAGGGATCATAGGCCACGACGCGCATTTTCAGACCGATGGCACGGTCACAGACAATGGCGCCGATGTTGCCACAACCGATCACGCCCAAGACCTTGCCATAAAGTTCCACGCCCATGAAGCGGTTCTTTTCCCACTTGCCGGCATGAGTTGAGCGGTCGGCGGCGGGGATCTCCCGGGCCAGGGCCATCATCATGGCGATGGCATGTTCGGCGGTGGTGATCGAATTGCCGAACGGCGTGTTCATGACGCAGACGCCCTGGGCGGTCGCGGCCTCCTGATCGATATTGTCCACGCCGATGCCGGCCCGGCCAATAACCTTTAGCTGGCCCTTGGCCGCATCCAGAATCTCCGGCGTCACGGTGGTGGAGGATCGGATCGCTAGACCGTTGTACTGATCGATAATCTCGGCCAGGCCTTCCGGCGTCAGACCAGGTTTTTCATCTACTTCCACGCCGCGATCACGGAATACTTCCGCCGCGCGGGGGCTCATCTTGTCGGAAATTAGTACCTTGACCATGATTCGAACCTATCCCTAGCGCTGTTCAATACCGGTGACTAACCAGCCGGAGAAAAATTAGCTTTCACCTCGCCATAGGCCCAATCNAGCCATGGCGTCAGGTCTTCCAGATCGGCCTGTTCCACCGTCGCGCCACACCAGATGCGCAGCCCCGTCGGGGCATCGCGGTGACCGCCGATATCAAGGGCCGCGCCCTCGGCTTCCAACAGAGCCACCAACTGCTTGGCGACCGCATTGCCATCCGCTTCCGAAAGGGCGGTGAACCATTCATCAACGATGCACAGGCATACAGAGGTGGTGGAGCGGTTGGCCTCCTCCCTGGCGACAAAATCGACCCAAGCCGTCTTGGCCACCCAATCGGAAAGCACGCCCGCGTTGCCGTGGACCCGTTGGATCAGGCCCCGCAGGCCCCCGACCGATTTTGCCCACTCGAGCGTATCGAGATAGTCCTCGAGGCACAGCATGGACGGTGTGTTTATGGTTTCGCCCTTGAAAGGCCCCTCGGCCAGCTTGCCGCCCTTGGTCAGACGGAAGATCTTCGGCAGGGGCCATGTTGGCGTGTGGCTTTCCAGACGCTCCACAGCGCGCGGACCCAGTATCAACATACCATGGGCCGCCTCGCCGCCCAGCACCTTTTGCCAGCTGAACGTCACCACATCCAGCTTGCGCCACGGCAATTCCATGGCGAAGGCGGCCGAGGTGGCATCGCAAATGGTCAGACCGGCGCGGTCGTCGGGGATCCAGTCGCCATGGGGCAGACGCACGCCCGAGGTCGTACCATTCCAACAGAACACCACGTCGCGTCCGAAATCCACCTGGGACAAATCCGGCAACAGACCGTAATCGGCATCAAGCAAACGGGCATCATCCAGCTTCAACTGCTTGTTGATATCCGTGGCCCAGCCGGCACCGAAGCTTTCCCACGCCATCACATCGACACCGCGCGCACCCAGNAAGGACCACAAGGCCATTTCCACGGCNCCCGTGTCCGATGCCGGTACGATGGCAATGCGGTAATCGTCAGGCACGCCCAGGACCTCACGGGTCTCTTCGATGGCCTTTAACAACCGCGCCTTTCCTTCGGTGGAGCGGTGCGAACGGCCCAAGGAGGCCTTGGCCAAGACATCGGGACTCCAGCCCGGCCGCTTGGCACAGGGGCCGGAGGAGAAATTGGGCATGGCAGGCTTACGGTTTGGCTGCATGGCGCCAGATCCTTACAAATTTTACCGCCGCATTTAGCTGCGGAACCAAGTCGTTTTTTTTGGAGCGGAGGCGGAGTTATACGTACACGCCCACCCATGTCAACCGCGTTTTACCGCACTGCAACATAATACCGCATTTGACATCATCCGAAGTGTTGGTCTCAGATGCGGCGTCCGCAACCAAGCCTGGAAAATTAATATGATTCCCTGCCAGCGTCATTTGTTCGATATCCCCGAGGATGTCGCTTATTTCAACTGCGCCTATATGTCCCCCTTGATGAACAAAGTGGTCGCAGCGGGGCAGAAATCTGCGGCCCTAAAAGGGCAGCCCTGGCGGATCAGCCCACCGGATTTCTTCTCCACCCCCGAACGNGCCCGNGAATTATTCGCCCAATTGATCAANGCCCGGGCGGATGACATCGCGATCATCCCTTCCTGTAGCTACGGCACCGCAACGGCGGCACAAAATCTGCCGGCAAGCAAGGGCCAGGAAATTCTGCTGCTACAGGATCAATTTCCCTCCCACGTCTATCCCTGGCGCGAATTAGCGGCGGAGCGCGAGGCAGACATCGTCACCATCACCCGTGGCGGCAACAATGGCTGGACGCCGCGCATTCTCGACGCCATTACCACCAACACCGCCATCGTCGCCCTGCCCCATTGTCATTGGACCGACGGCAGCCTGGTTAATCTNACGACGGTGGGCCGGCGCTGCCGCAAGATGGGTGCCGCCCTGGTCGTCGACCTGACCCAATCCATCGCCGCCCTGCCCTTTGATGTGACGGAAATCCAGCCGGATTTTGCCGTCGCCGCCGGTTACAAATGGATGATGGGCCCTTACAGCCTTGGTTTCATGTACGCCGCGCCGCAACATCGGGATGGCCGGCCGCTGGAGCATAACTGGATGGCCCGCAAGGATAGTGAGAATTTCGCCGGCCTGGTCGACTATAAGTCCGAATTTCAGCCCGGCGCACGGCGCTATGATATGGGCGAAGGGGCTAATTTCATTCACTTGCCCATGGCCGTCGCGGCGATGGAACAGCTATTGGAATGGGGTGTCGAGGCGATCGGGGAAACGCTCACGGCGATGACGGCGGCCATAGCTGAGCGTGCGGCGCCCCTGGGCCTCGGCATCTCGGACCCGAGCATGCGGGCCGGACATTTTCTGGGCCTGGGCTTTCCCGGCAAGGTTCCCGCCGGTCTGCCCGAACGCTTAGGCCAGGACGGCGTGTATGTTTCGGTCCGTGGCCAGTCCATGCGCGTGACGCCGCATCTTTACAACAACGAGGCGGATATGGACCGCCTGATCAGGGCCCTGGGCGCGGCGCTGTAGGATCGCCGCTGGTGAATTGTCCTCTTAAGGAAACAATGTTATGCGCCAAGGCTGGATTGCCATCATGGGATCGACGNCGTAGTTTCCCGGCAACNATCTAAATCTNGCGACGTAAATTTTTTCAGGAGTCTTAATTCGATGTCAGAAGCAGTGATTGCCAAGAAATCACCATATGTAATGGAGCTGGAAGCGGGCAAGGATTACTATTGGTGCACCTGCGGCAAGAGCGCCAAACAGCCGTTTTGCGATGGCGCCCATAAAGCGGACGGTGACTTTGCGCCGCTTAAATTCCAAGTCGATGAGGCCAAGAAATACGCCGTGTGCGGCTGCCGGCGTAACGACGGCAAGCCTTTCTGCAACGGCGCACACAAGAACCTATAAACGGATTTTCCTTCCGCTTCCGTACACAGAGAAAGAACGGCCCCGACGATCTCTCGCCGGGGCCGTTCCCGTATTAGACAGAATCAATCGTCCCTGGCCAAGCGGGTCTCGATGATCTTGACGAAGGCAGAGGCGCCCAGAGTCAGTGCGGAATCATCGAAGTCATAGCTCGGGTTATGCACCTGGACAGCGCCTTCATGGCCGTTGCCGATATTGAAATAGGCCCCCGGTACTTTTTGCAACA
>PCBT01000060.1 GCA_002731375.1 Rhodospirillaceae bacterium
ACGCAACTGGGGGCACCAAGCGGGCAAGGTCTGGCCGCATGGCTATACCGTCACGCTATACCAAGGCGCGGCGGGGACCGAAGGGCGTTCGGAAGACCCTACGCCCACGCGCCGTGGTCGACACGCCCAAGGGTTACATCGACCGTGTTGGTCCGCGCGATGCGATCTACCAGCGCTTTGGTCGCNGCGGCAAGCAGGTGCGGTTGCTCTACGTTCTGCAACCCAGCGCCAAGATAAGAAAACGGTTCCGCTTTTATGAGGACGCGCAACGGATCACGCGGGCGGTATCGCCCAAGCTGTTCAGGAAGAACTTTAGTCACGCGATCAGGACGGCCCGGCGGTGATCTAAAGGACACGATTTAACCGTGTGGCGGAAACATAACGGATGCAAGTAACCACCTAGCTTAAGGAAAAACATTTCGTTAGCAGCGGCGACGTTAAAAGAGTAGGCTGGTCGCCGCTTGGGATACCCCAAAAGTATCCATTTACACTCAATTTCGTGGCTTTGACTCTTTCGGATGCCGGACAGGACGATTGCGTCCATTCCGAGGCAGACGATTCACGCGTTATTATTGGAGATATTCGGATGAATTCAGAAAAGATCAAACTGATATTGGGGGGGGCCGCTGGCGGCGCAGTTGTATTGGCCATCATTGGTTTCAATTGGGGGGGCTGGGTTACGGGAAGCACTGCTCAGCAAATGGCTGCGGCCACCGCTGAAAACGCGGTGGTTGATCGCCTAGCGCTGATCTGCGTTGAGCAGCACGACCAGGATCCGGAGAAGGATCAGAAGCTCAAGAAAATGATGGATATGGATGAGTGGGACAGAGGCGATTACGTAGCAAAACAGGGTTGGGCCACGATAGCCGGAGAGAAAGATCCTGACAGCGCGGTGTCGAGAAAGTGTGNGGAGTTACTTTCCAAAGTCGGTCAGTAGGCATCCCTTTTTCCTTCGCTTCTACGGACCTGTAGCTACTGACATTCCCCAGATGGCCCCTCAAAAAAGAGCTCTTCTGTGGCCGCCGATCGCAAACGCTTCCGCTTNTATGAGGANGCNNAACGGATCACGCGGGCGGTATCGCCCAGGCTGTTCAGCAAGAACTTCAGTCACGCGATCAGGACGGTGCAGCGGTGATTACTAGCGGAGTTTATCTGGCCAGTTAGTAACACTAACGTCGCAAGGGGGATATATCCCACAGTCCTGCGAAGCAAAAGCCGGACTGATTGAAGGCGCTCGAAAGAATATGGCGACGGCAATCAGCGCCAGACCGATAAGAATTGCATGTGGAGTTTTCATTGGTATCTCCTTTGTTGGATGCCCAATCCTAAGGGGTCCTATCAGCGCGATCAATTGCGGGTAACGCGCGACCTGGGTCGGGCCAATTCCTAGAGGTTATAAAGATCTAATGAAAAGGTTGAGCGCTGCAGATTATGCGTCTAGCTACTACACTTGGTTACGCAAGGCCGATTCCAATGCCGTTCCGAAACGGTCGATGTTTTCAATGGTCATTGCGGTCGACATGAAGGCCGAGAGTTTCGGCGACATGATGAAGCCTGCTTCGAGCAAGGCCAGATGCAGAGCCTTGCCCCGGACCGCCTCGTCGCCGGCCGGATAGGCGCTGCGGTAGTCCGTGATTGAGCGCCCATGTAGGTGGATCGCGAACATACCACCGACCCCGGTAACCTGTCCCTCCACCCCCGCCGCTTGGAACGCCTGGGCGGCAATCATGCGGGCGTGCGCGCCCAGGGCGTCAAGGCCCACATAAGCTTCCGGCGTCATCAGCTCCATTGTCGCCAAGCCAGCGCTCATGGAAACGGGGTTGGCGGTGAAGGTGCCGCTCGATGGATTAAGCGGCTTGCCATGCTCGTGGCTGAACACGGACATGGCGGCTTTGGTGCCCGCCACCGCACCGACCGGAAAGCCGCCGCCGATGATCTTAGCGAAGGTGGTGTAGTCGGGCTCAATGCCAAATTTGGCCTGGGCGCCGTGATAGCCAAGGCGAAAGGCGATGATCTCATCGATAATGATTGAGGCGCCGATGCCGCGGGCCACCCGTTGGATCATGGCGATGAATTCAGGGGTCATGGGGATCATGCCAAAGACGCTNGGCGTCGGATCAATAAGGATGGCGGCAAGGCTGTCGCCGGCATCACGTAGAATGCGCTCAGCTGCCTCCACGTCGTTGAGAGGGAAAACCACGGTGTCGTCCAGCACTGCCTGGGGCGAGCCCGTTGCAAAGCGCACGGAATTCGGGTCGTTGCCCCAGTTATGGGGCGCTGAATCTAGACTCACCTCGGCGTAGTCATACATGCCGTGATAGGCGCCCTCTGTCTTGGCCATGCGCGCCCGTCCGGTACGCGCCCGGGCCGCCTTGAGGGCAAGCATTACCGCCTCGGTGCCGCTGTTGCAGAAGCGCACCCGTTCCGCCGATTTTACGCGAGCGCAAAGCAGTTCCGCCAAGGCGATCTCGGCCTCGGTGGGCATGGCGAAACAGCTGCCTTTGCAGGCCGCCTGGGTCGCCGCATCGATGACCTCTGCCCGCGCGTGGCCATGGATCAGCGAGGCGAAGTTGTTCATCATGTCAAGCCGGCGGGTGCCGTCGACATCGACGATGAAGGCGCCCTCACCGCGCCCGGCATAGATCGGGTACGGCTCGACCAGGGTCTGAAGGCGCGAGATGCCGCCGGGCAGCACCGCCCTGGCACGCTCGTAGAGTTTGGCGGAGCCCGAGTTTGGGTCGGGCCATGCTGTGCTGGAACTCATGCGGGACTCCTCAGAATGCGAAAACAAAGGGCCATACAGTAACCGATCGCCGCGCCCAATTCGATATTCGCTGGGCATGTAATTCAAGGCAGGCCGATGGCGCCCGTCCGCGCATTAGGTCTTTTGCAAGGCTTTCTCGACCTTCGCGACCGCTTCCCGCAGGTTGTCCCGGTGGCTTTCATCCATCGCCGGTTCCCGGGCCAACGATGCGGCCCATTCGCTTAGAATATCAGCCAGAAGATAGTGATGCAGATGCATTTCCGCCTCGCGGCTATCCTCGCCGCTTCGAAAAAGCTTGATGTACAGGCCCTCGTTTTCGGCCCGCGCCTCGAATTTCGAACCACGGGAGAAAGAGCCCATATAGACCTTGTTGGGAAAGTCTATGGCGACCTCAGCCCTGTCCTGAATTGGGTGCGTCGTTTTCTTGACCTTAATGCTTTTCCAAAAAAATCCACGGTGCAGTGTCTCCATGCCGAATAATGGAACTATAATCCGAATGGCCTTTGCCAAGCAATATTGCCACCGTCCTGAGCATTGGTCAGATACCGTGCTGGCCCATGGCGAGAAATTTATCACGCCTGTGCTGGCGGGTATAACCGCCATCCTTGCCGTCGAATTCCGCCAGCGCGGCGGCAATAGCATCGCCCAGCGCGGCGATGGTCGAGGCCGGATTGCGATGGGCCCCGCCAATGGCCTCCTCCACCACGGTGTCGACGACCTGTAATTTGATCAGGTCCTGGGCCGTCACCTTCATGGCGTCAGCGGCGTCCTGGGCCCGCTCGGAAGAATGCCACAGGATCGAGGCGCAGCCCTCGGGCGAGATCACGGAATAGACTGCATGTTCCAGCATCAGCACCGCATTTCCCGAGGCCAGGGCCACGGCCCCACCCGAGCCGCCCTCGCCCACTACGCAACAGATCAATGGCACCCGGATATCGAGACAGGTTTCCGTCGAGCGCGCGATGGCTTCGGCCTGGCCGCGTTCCTCGGCGCCAACTCCGGGATAGGCGCCTTGCGTATCAACCAGGGTGATGATGGGCAGGCCAAAGCGGTCCGCCAGGCGCATCAGGCGAACCGCCTTGCGGTAGCCCTCGGGCCGGGCCATGCCGAAATTGTGGCGCACCCGACTTTGCATATCGCTGCCTTTTTCATGCCCGATCACCATAACCGAGCGACCCTGAAAACGGCCGATGCCGCCCGCGATGGCCTTGTCGTCGGCATAGGCCCTATCACCCGCCAGGGGCACGAAGCCATCAATCAGACCAGCGACAAAGTCCTTGAATTGCGGCCGGTCGGGGTGACGCGCGACCTGTACTTTCTGCCATGGCGTCAACTTGCCATAGGTTTCGCGCAGCAATTCGTCGGCCTTTGCCTGCAGACGCCCAACCTCGTCCTCGATATCGGCGCCGCCTTCTTGCTCGCCATCCAATTGGCGCAGATCGTGGATTCGCGCCTCCAACTCGGCGATGGGTTTTTCGAAATCGAGGAAACTAATCATCTCTCTTATTCCACCATTTCATTCGGCACGCTCAGTCAATTTATTCGGCCGGCCCATCTAGTCGACCCATTTACTCCGCAAGGGGATGACTGGTCTTAATCAGTTCCTGCAACCTCTCTTGCAGAATATGGGTGTAGATCTGCGTGGTTGAAATATCTGCATGGCCCAACATCTGTTGTACCGCCCGCAAATCGGCGCCGTTGGCCAAAAGGTGCGAGGCAAAGGCGTGGCGCAGGGAATGGGGCGAAACTTTGGAGGGATCAATCTCCGCCGCCTTGGCCAATTCCTTGACCAGTTGGGAAAATCTTTGCCGGGTCAGATGCCCGCCCTTGGAGCGCGAGGGGAACAGCCAACCCGCATCCGTCGGCCGGCGCACGAAACGGGCGCGCACGCTGTCGTATGCCTGCAAGGCTTTCATCGCCGGCTCGCTCAACGGCACCATGCGTTCACGGCCGCCCTTGCCCTTGACCACTACAAATGCCCGGTCCGACTGCAGCGGCGGATAGGGCAGCATCAGCAATTCTGAAACCCGCAGCCCAGTTGCGTATAGTAATTCCATCAAGGCGACCAGGCGAATGCCCTCGGGCCCCTTATAGGTCTTCGCCGCTTGTAACAGCTGCTCGACCTCGGCCTCCGTTAGGACTTTCGGCAGGGGCCGGACCCGGCGCGGGCTGTCGATGGCAGTGGACGGGTCATCGTCACGCATGCCTTCAGCATGCAGGAAATGGTAGAACTGCCGCAGCGCGGAAAGACGCCGGGCGGAGGTAGAGGGCGCCATACCCTCACGCTCCAAATAGGCCAGATAGCTGCGGATATCATCGCTGGCAGCGTCCGCTATGGCGGAGCCCACAAAATCCGTGAAATGGCGCAGATCCCGACCGTAGGAATCCAAGGTGTTCTGCGCCGCGCCCCGTTCCACGGCAAGCATTTCCAGAAAATTATCGACGTATTGTAATGATTGAGACAAGGCAACACTCACATCAAGTTAAAACCAACATCATACCAACAGCAAACCGAAATGTTGCCCCCTGGTAGAACTCAAAATCCAGCGCCCAACAGCCCTTCCAACGCCATAGCCCTGGCATCCTCCACCAAACCGACCTGGCGCAAGGCCGAGACAACCCGCCCCAGAGTCATGGTATCACTTAACCCAGGACCTCTATCGCCCAAAAGCAGTAGCGAAAGCAATACCGCCTCGCCCCTTCGGCCGGCGGCCGCCGCACGCTCCAACCCCATCAGCAACGCCGGCGAGGCCTGAGGAATATCCCTGGACGGCGCCTCGAACATCGGCAGCCACAAGCTAGCCGATAAATCCCGTCCCAAGGCCGTCAGCAAGCCATACAGCCTAAAGGCGCGTTGGTACCTGTCCACGCCGCCATTTGCAACCTCTCCCTGCCACCAACCGGACAAAACTTTTGCCATTACAGGCGCCAGAGCCGGGTCGTCCCGGTCGGCATCGGCGATATACATCAAGGGCGTCAGGCTCAACATCGCAGCGGCGGCATCGGCCTGGCCGGCACGGGCCGGTTCCAGTACCGCCATCAGCCAGTCTCGGGCGGCCAATGGGTCGCCCGCCGCCAATAGGGCCCGTCCGGCGGCGGCGGCAAACCAGGCCAGCCTGGCGTCTGCCTTGATCGCGCGGGTCATCGCCAGATTTATCCGCACGGAAGTCATATACCTGCCGCTGCGCTGGCCATTGCGCCAGGCAGCGGCCAGGGCCTGGGCACGGCTTTCAACCTGGGCATCAATCTGGGCTACCTGATACAGGATGGCCGAGGCGGAAGGCCCTGGCTCTTGCTTCGCCAGGGCCAGGGCATCGGCGTTCTGCTCAGCGGAAAATGGCACCGAGGCATAGACCCGGGCCAGAACATCCGTCTCCAACGTCGCCATGGCTTCGGCCCGCTCGGCGGCCTCAAGGCGCATGGGCAGGGTGGCGTTGGGAGAGGAGGCAATAGCGCGCAGAACCACGGGAGAGGCCTGTTTCACCGCATCGGCGGGAATGGCGCGGCGCGCCGCCCGCAGCATCGCCAGATGCAGCGGCTCGGCACGCGCGATGTGCTCCAATGGTTCCGCCTCGCCACTAATTAATCCCGTAAGCAGGGTGAAAAAGGCCTCATCCTCGACACCGTTTTCATAGAGCAGCTGTTCGTACAATTCCGCCTGCGCGGTCTGCCCATCCAGTGCCAGGCAAAACGCCATGATTTTCTGCCAGGCGACAGCGGCGCCGTGGCCAGCCCCACCAGCATCCTGGGAGGTATCCGCACCCAGGCGGTTACGCGTGATCCGGCAGGCTTCACGCACGTTGCCGGCAAGCAATTCCGCCTCGACCCGGACCCGGGCGAAGATCTGGTTTTCCATCGACAGAGGCGCGAATTTCAACAATTGCGCCACCGCATCCGAATCGCCGGTGGCGGCCAAACGTGCGATCCGCAAGGCTACCAGCGCACGGCCATCGCCGCCGGCTTGGTCACCCCCATCATCCATGGGCGGCAGTGCCGTCGAGATCAACAGGCGCCGGCGCAATGACTGCATCGTAGGCGAAGTCGTGTACATGGGCAGGCGTGGCAACAGTTGCATCACCAGCGCTTTCGGCGTGCCGGCCCACATGGCGCTGCCGAAACCGCCCTCGACCTTATTCAACAAGCCGATGGCGGATACTTTTGCCTGGCCCAGGGCCGTGACCTGGATACCACTGGTATCGTCGACATTGGTTTCAGGCTTTTTTTCCGAATCAGACGTAGAACCAGATACGGTAGCCGCCGCTGCGGCTGCTTCAGGCTGTTGCCACCGCGGAGACCCCTGGGGCCGCAATGATCGAGGCGCCTGCACCGGCCGCCGCGCCCGTTCCCGCAACTGCGCGTCATTCAAGGCCTTGCCGGTCTTGGGATCAAGACGCAGTCGCAGGGTCTTGGGCGGCTGCGCCGCTTTCGACGCGGCACCCGCCGCATCGGCGGGCGCCTTGACAACGGACGGCCTTTTGCTGGCCGGCGGGGGACCGACGGTGACGCTAGGCAATTCCTGAGTTTCATCCCCAGGCGTGGTCTGCACCGGCGTCTGGGCCCAGGCAGAGCCAGCCAAAGCCAAAAAAAGAGGGATCAATAGGCCCCACGGGAGCCATGCCCTAGCGAGGGAAACGTTCATCGGGCAAAACCTTTTGCACGGGCGCACTGGGCGCCGGGATCTCCCACATCGCCAAAAGGGCCATGCCGCCGGCCAATAGCAACACAATGAAGGCAATAAGGATCAGGGATATGTTTTTCATCAGAAACTGTAAATTCGTTCGATTACTGTGAGATTTTCTTTGGTCGGCACGGCGAATAGCGACAGCGGATAGGTTATTTGCTAAACTGCGAATGTGGCAAAACTAAGTCGATCCAGGCGCCAATCTATATACTGCCGTACCGTGTTGCAACGGCGCCCGCGAAAGGTGCCTGGCAAAAATGCAACAGAGGTGTTGTTTTGCTGTGAATTTGCCACGGGACTTGCGGGGGACTTGCCATGGAATTACCCTTGGCATGGCGTCGCCGGCTTTTGAAAGTATGATGAGCGAAACAATTCTTCCCGCGTTGAACAATCTGGCATTGAATCGGGGCATCGTCCTGATCGGCCTGATGGGGGCGGGCAAATCGTCCGTGGGACGGCGTTTGGCCAAGCGTCTGGACCTGCCCTTCTCGGACGCCGATCAGGAGATCGAGAAGGCCGCCGACTGCGCCATCGAGGAGATTTTCGCGCGCCATGGCGAGGCGGCCTTCCGTGCTGGCGAGCGCCGGGTCATTGCTCGCCTGCTGGATGGCCCGCCGCAAGTACTGGCGACCGGAGGCGGCGCCTTCATGGACTCAGAGACCCGCACCGCCATTAGCGAAAAAGGTATTTCCATCTGGCTGCGGGCAGAACTGGCGGTATTGCTGGAACGGGTCCTGCGCCGCAACCACAGGCCGCTGCTGAAACAAGGCGACCCGGAACAGATATTGCTCCAGCTGATGGCTGAGCGTGACCCGGTCTATGGGCTGGCGGATCTGACAGTATCTTCCAACCAGGGTCCACATGAAAACGTGGTGGAAGACATCGTGGAGGCATTGCAGCGTCACTTGGCGGCTGGCTTGAAGGACGAGAAATAATGGAGGCTGGCGAAGAACAAGCGGACAACACCACAACAGTGCGAGTCGATCTGGCCGAGCGGTCCTATGACATCATCATTGGCGAGGATCTGTTAGCCAGCGCTGGGCATTACCTGAGCCCCATCTTGGCGCGGCCACGGGTGGTAATCGTCAGTGACGAGACCGTGGCGGGAATACATCTGGTAGCGTTGCAGGCTTCGTTGAACGCGGCGGGCATCGACAACGACGCCATCATCGTACCGCCGGGCGAAGGCAGCAAGAACTTCGCCCAATTGCAATTACTGCTGGACCGTCTGTTGGAGCTGCGGGTCGAACGCCGCGATACCATACTGGCGCTCGGTGGCGGCGTGATCGGGGATCTGGCCGGTTTCGCTGCCGCGATACTGCGCCGCGGCATCGATTTCATACAATTGCCGACCACGCTGCTGTCCCAGGTCGATAGCTCGGTCGGCGGCAAGACCGCGATCAACGCGGCCCAGGGCAAGAACCTCATTGGTGCCTTCTATCAGCCCCGCCTAGTTCTGGCCGATGTCACGGCCCTAGCCAGCCTGCCGGCACGGGAATTGCGCGCTGGCTATGGCGAGGTCGTCAAGTACGGCCTGATCGACGATTTCGCCTTCTTTGAATGGCTGGAAGAAAACGGCGCCGATTTGTTAGCCGGCTCGACGGACGCATTGCGCCATGCGGTAGCCGTGTCCTGCCGCTCGAAAGCCGCGATCGTCGCCCGGGACGAGCGAGAAAAGGGCGATAGAGCCTTGCTGAACCTGGGCCACACTTTTGCCCACGCGCTGGAGGCAGAAGCCAGTTACGACGGCCGTGTGCTGCATGGCGAGGCAGTGGCGGTGGGGTTGGGCATGGCCTTTACCCTTTCGACGCGCCTGGGCCTCTGCCCCAGCCAGGATGGCGAACGGGTGCGGCGTCATCTGGCGGCCATGGACCTGCCCATCGAGTCCGGACAGCTTGGTCTGGCGGGACTGACGGCGGAAACCATGTTGGCGCATATGCGGCAGGACAAGAAGGTTTCCGACAACCAACTGACCTTTATCCTCGCCAACGGCATCGGCCGCTCTTTCGTTGCCAAAGATGTGGGCGAGGACAAGGTGCGGGAGATGCTGCAAGACGCCTTGCAATCCGGTAAAGCCGGCAAATAGGATATAGGTAAAGGGCGACGACGCCATGGATGGCGAATTACTGTTTTCGATTTTGGGTGTGCTGGTGCTGTTGGTTCTATCGGCCTTCTTTTCCGGCACGGAAACGGCTCTGACAGCCGTCTCGCGCGCGCGCATGCTCCAATTGGAGCGACGTGGCGTGCGCCATGCCGACCGAGTCAACCGCCTGATCGCCAAACCGGAGCGCCTGATCGGTGCCGTGCTTTTGGGCAACAATCTGGTCAACATTCTTGCCTCCGCCGTGGCGACATCAATCATGATTGCCTTGTTCGGCAAAGCAGGGGTGGCTTATGCCACGGCGATCATGACCGCCATGGTCGTCATATTCGCTGAAGTGCTACCGAAAACCTTTGCCCTCAACCGACCGGACCGCACCGCCCTTGCGGCGGGGCCCATTATCGGACCCATCGTTTTCGCCCTGGGCCCGGCGGTGGATCTGGTACAGACCATCGTCAGGAGGGTTTTGCGCCTGTTCGGTCTGCGCATGCGTCATCGCGAACCTACGGCGGATGCTTCCGAGGAATTGCGCGGCGCCCTGGCGCTGCATGCCCGCGACGGCGCCATGGTGAAAAGTGACCGCGACATGCTGGATGCCATTTTGGATCTGTCCGATGTGGAGGTCTCGGAGATCATGATCCACCGCAAGAACATGGTCATGCTCGACGCGGATCAGCCGGCCCCTGAAATCGCCGAGGCGCTGCTGGCAACGCCGTACAGCCGAGTGCCTCTGTGGCAGGGCGATGTGGACAATATCGTCGGCGTACTGCATGCCAAGGACCTGCTGCGCGCCATTAGCGCCACACAGGAGGATACAGTGATTGGCGCTAATCTTTCTAGTATTGCAGCCGCTTCCCCGGCCTTGCCGGACCTGTGGCGCGAGCCTTGGTTCGTGCCGGAAACCACCACCTTAATTGAGCAGTTAAACGCTTTCCGGGCACGCCGGGAGCATTTCGCCCTTGTGGTCGATGAATACGGCGCCCTGATGGGACTGGTCACCCTGGAAGATATTCTGGAGGAAATCGTCGGCGATATTAGCGATGAACACGACGTCACCCGTGCAAGCGCGGTTCGGCGCGAAGCCGGCGGCAGTTTCATGGTGGACGGCGTGGTCACCGTACGGGACCTGAACCGAGATTTTGAATGGGATCTACCCGAAGACGATGCCGCGACCATCGCCGGCCTGGTTATTCATCTGGCCCGCCACATCCCCGATGTGGGCGAACGCTTCAGCCTTGATAGTTTCAACTTTGAGGTGGTGCGCCGTTTGCGCAACCAAGTGACCGCGGTGCGGATCAGGCCGCCAAAGACAAAAACCTAATTTAGTTTCGGGCTCTCGCGCGATAGAAATCGAGAATAAATACCCGCAATTCGGAAGTGAAATTCGCGCTGCCCGGCGGCTCATCAGGCTCATTCGAATTGCTGGCGGTGTTGGCATTGCTGGCGCCGTGGACCTCGGTACAGATTTGATTCAAATCTTTCTCTGTCCGGTCACAGATTTCCGCCAAGGCATCCCACATTTCTGGTTCCAGCTTAATTGAAGTGCGGCGGTCGCCAATTCGGATATTGCGGCGAGTACCGCCGGTCCCTTCGCCATATCCATTGCGGGCCTCTCGGGACATGGTTTCTTCCTCTAATTTATATACCACAGAGGCTATATAACACNGTAATGCGAATTCAAATAAATCCATAAATTGTCTATTCATATTTAAAAAACAACCTTATTAGGTGGATAAGATTGTATTCTGGCCGTGTTTTTTGGCGACCGAAGGAATTTATAATGCTTTACGTGCTTCCTCCGGCGTCTGGGCCCGTATGGATAGGGCATGGATGCCGCCGGCCAATTCCTCCCACAGGACCTCGTTAACCAGACGCTGACGGGCCAAGCGGCTCATGCCCTGAAAGGTATTGGCCTCGATCATGACCGAGAAATGGCTTTCGCCCCCTTCCCGGGCGCCCGCGTGGCCAGCATGAAGGTGCGATTGATCCTCGACCTCCAACCGTGTCGGCGCGAGGGCTGCCCGCAATTTGTTTGCAATCGTGGTTGCCATGGCCATGGTATTGCGTCCCTTTCTGAAACCATCTTCATCGTGAGTAGCTGTATCGAGAGCTATTGAAAGCCACCCGTGAAGCCAGCATACTCCCATCGTGGCAAGAACCAAGAATGACATACCGGTCTCAAAGACCCGGGTGGACGAACCGTCTGGGAGGCCCGAGCGCATATGCGACTTTACCAGCTGTGAGTTGGCGGGTGAACACCGCGCGCCAAAATCCAAAACCAATCTGGATGAATATTTCTGGTTCTGCCTGGAGCATGTGGCCGCCTATAACCGTAGCTGGAATTATTTTACCGGCATGGACCAGGACGAAATCGAAAGCTTCCGCAACGAAGCGGTGACGGGGCATCGGCCCACATGGAAGCTGGGAGAACGCGGCTATAAGGCCTGGATGGANGACCGGGTGCGTGATCCGCATGGCCTATTTGATGGCCCGGAAGGCGGTCCCAACAGCCGCGCGGGGACGGCGAAACCCATGCTGAAACCGACCCGCGAACAGCGCAGCCACCTTGCCCAATTGGACTTAGATGAAACGGCNACCTTGCAAGACGTCAAAATGCGTTATAAGCAACTGGTAAAACGTTTTCATCCGGATGCGAATGGCGGCGACAAGCAAGCCGAGGAACGCTTCAAATCCATTAACGAGGCGTATAGCAACCTAAAGTCCGCGGGCCTGCCGCAAGGATAAGCCCAGGGCAATTCATCTAACGCGACAACGCCAAGCAACAACGCGAGCAACACGACAGGATTCTGTACCATGACGCTGACTGCTACCGCCGATGACACAACGGCCCACCCGATTGACCAACCTGACACCAAGGTCAGTGTACGCGAAACATTTGGCCTCGACAGCGATATGGAAGTGCCGGCCTTTACCCAAAGTTCGGATCTGGTGCCAGAACTGGACGATGCCTACCAGTTCGATCACGAGACCACCATGGCCATTCTGGCCGGCTTTGGTCACAATCGCCGGGTTATCATCCAAGGCTATCATGGCACCGGCAAATCGACCCACATCGAACAGGTTGCCTCNCGTCTGAACTGGCCCTGCGTGCGGGTCAACTTGGACAGCCACATCAGCCGTATTGATCTGCTGGGCAAGGACGCGATTATTCTGCGCGACGGCAAACAGGTCACCGAATTCCGCGAAGGCATACTGCCTTGGGCCCTACAGCATCCCTGCGCCTTGGTGTTTGACGAATACGACGCCGGCCGCCCGGACGTGATGTTCGTGATCCAGCGTATTCTGGAAGTCGACGGCAAAATGACCTTGCTGGACCAAAATAAGGTGATCCGTCCGCATCCCAGCTTCCGTCTCTTCGCTACCACTAATACGGTGGGCCTGGGCGATACCACGGGGCTGTATCACGGCACGCAACAGATCAACCAGGGCCAGATGGATCGCTGGAGCATTGTCACCACGCTGAACTATCTGCCCCATGACGATGAAGTCGGTATTATCACCGCCAAGGTCCCTGATTGGGCCGACGAGCAAGGCCAGAAGTATATCAACTCCATGGTCTCGGTCGCGGATCTGACCCGTTCTGGCTTCATGAACGGCGATATCTCCACCGTGATGTCGCCNCGTACGGTGATTACCTGGGCCGATAATGCCCGAATTTTTGATGATCTGGCGTTCGCCTTCCGAGTCAGCTTCCTGAATCGTTGCGACGAGATGGAGCGTCCGGTAGTGGCGGAATATTATCAACGCTGTTTCGGTCACGAACTGCCGGAATCTGCCGCCAACATCCAACTGGCCTAATATAATGGCGGCGATGAAGCCGGAAAACCCAGTCGAACCGTTCAAGCGCGCAGTCACGGCGGCTGTCCGCGCCATCGCGCGCGATAGCGAGCTGACGGTTAATTTNGGCGCCGAGGGCGCGGCCACGGGCGCNGGNCGCAACCGCTTGCCCACGCCCAGCCGNGAGCTGGCTGGNGAGGAAGTNGCTCATGTCCGTGGTTCCGGCGACGCGCTTGCCCTGTGGCATCGTCATCACGACAACCGCCTGCATGCCCTGAACCAGCCGAAAGGCGCCACCGCCCGTGCGGTCTTCGAGGCGGCGGAACAGGCCCGCGTGGAAAGCCTGGGCGCCAAGCGCATGATGGGTGTCTCGGACAATCTGGACGCCATGCTGGACGAACGCTGCCGGGCGCGGGGCTATGCCTCGGTCAATGATCCGGGCGAAGCGTTGCTGCCCGAAGTGGTCGGCCTGCTGGTGCGGGAACAATTGACCGGCAAGGCACCGCCGCCCGCCGCCAAGCCCATGGTCGAACATATCCGCCCCTGGGTCGAGAGAAAGGCCGGCAAGGAATTGTCTGAGTTGACCGGTGAAATCACCGATCAGAATGCCTTCGCCAAATTGACCCGGAAACTGATCGCTGATCTGGATCTGGGCGAGGANGACGGCACCGAATCCGACGACATGGATGACCAGGCCGAGAACGACGAAGAAGAAATGGCCGACGGCGAGGGTGAGGGCGAAGGTGGCGAAGGTGCTGCGGACGACGGTGGCGATCCGGACGGCTCCGACAGCCAGGACGGTTCGGCCGATGGCGACGCGGAAGCCGACTCCGAGATGGAGGCCGAGGACGCCGACGCCATGTCGGGTAGCGAGGAACCAGGCCGTGGCCGGCGGCAATGGCGCCCCGGCGACATGATGCCGGACAATCCCAACGAACCGCCATATCGTTTTTTCACCGAGGAATTCGACGAAATCATCGACGCTACCGAACTGTGCGA
The DNA here is from genome assembly GCA_002731375.1 of Rhodospirillaceae bacterium. Classification (GTDB taxonomy): domain Bacteria; phylum Pseudomonadota; class Alphaproteobacteria. The sequence continues at coordinate 14,344 of PCBT01000060.1, forward strand.
TGCCGAGGAATTGGGCCGTTTGCGGGCCTATCTGGACCAACAGCTCTCGAATATGCAGGGGGTCGTCGCGCGCCTGGCCAACCGCCTGCAACGGCGCCTGTTAGCAAAGCAGAACCGCAGTTGGGAGTTCGATCTGGAAGAAGGCATGCTGGACGCGGGCAAGCTGGCTCGCGTGGTCACCAACCCGCTGCTGCCTCTGTCTTTCAAGATGGAACGGGATATGGATTTCCGCGATACTGTCGTCACCTTGTTGATCGATAATTCCGGCTCTATGCGCGGCCGGCCCATTACCGTGGCCGCCATGTGCGCCGATATCCTGGCCCGGACACTGGAACGGTGCAACGTCAAGGCAGAGATCCTGGGCTTTACCACCAGGGCCTGGAAAGGCGGGCAAAGCCGGGAAAAATGGTTGCGCGAGGGCAAGCCGGCCTCGCCTGGGCGTCTGAATGATCTGCGCCACATTGTCTATAAGGCGGCGGACGCGCCCTGGCGGCGGGCCCGGCGCGGACTGGGCCTGATGATGCGCGAAGGTCTGTTGAAGGAGAACATCGACGGCGAGGCGCTTATCTGGGCCCATAACCGCCTGGTTTATCGGCCCGAGCAGCGCCGCATCCTGATGGTGATCTCGGACGGCGCGCCGGTGGACGATTCAACCCTNTCCGTGAATGCCGGCAACTACCTGGAAAAGCATTTGCGCAGCGCCATCGCCTGGATCGAGAATCAATCCCCCGTGGAACTGGTCGCCATCGGCATCGGCCATGACGTCACCCGATATTACCAACGCGCGGTCACCATCGTGGATGCCGAGCAATTGGGCGGCGTCATGATGGACAAGCTGGCGGAACTATTCGATGAAGAGGCGGATAAAAGCTCGGGCGGCGCGGGCGCAGCCACCAGCCGCAGGGTGGCCTAACCCGGCATGGCGGGNTGATGCAGCGATGAAAACGCTAAGGCGCGCCGCCATTACCACCGCCTTGCTTGGCATGCTGTCGGTAGGATCATTGGCGGGGTTGTCGGGCTGCGTTCTTCCAAGCCTGGCCCAGACCAAGGCGGGCCCGCTGGTTATCAGGATGGAGGATATCCACCTTAATCCCGAGCAGCACAAACAGATCCGCACCGGCGTGTTGGAGTTTCGGGCCGGCATTGCCTTAAGCAGCGACACCAAAAATTTCGGCGGCCTCTCAGGCCTGAGCCTATCGGAGGATGGCACGCGAATAACGGCTGTATCCGATCAGGGTGATCTATTTCAGGCCCGCTTGGTGCTGGATAAGACAGGTACGTTGAAAGAGCTGGCCGAACCGCGCCTGCATCGTCTGCGCGGCGTCAAGGGCGCATATATATCGCGCCGTGCGGACAAGCTGGATCAGGACGCCGAGGCGGTGGAGCGCCTGCCCGACGGCAGCTATCTGATCAGTTTTGAAATTCGCCATCGTGTGTTGCGTTATGAAAACCTAGTGGCCAAGCCGTCGCTGTTCGCGGTTCCGCCTGGCATCAAGAAAGCACCGCGCAATGGCGGTCTCGAGGCCATGACCCCCCTGCCCGATGGTCGCGTCCTGGTACTGAGCGAGAAATTCCGCCGCAAAATCGAAGGGGGCGGGGGTGGCAGGAAAGAGGGAGATGGCGACTACATCGGCTGGCTGCTGGCGCCAGACGGCAAAAACCTGGGCCAGGTTTTCTGGCCCGCGCAGGGTATATTCCGCCCCACGGATCTGGCGGCCTTGCCTAATGGTGATGTCTTGTTGTTGCAACGGCGCTATACAGTCGCCGGCGGCCCCGGCATGCGGCTGTCCCATATCCTGGCGCAGAATATAACAGCCGGCGCCCGTCTGATAGACGTTGAACTGGCGCGCATGACACCGCCCATGTCGGTGGATAATTTTGAAGGCTTGGCGGTGCACCCAGACCCAAAGGGCGGCTGGACGGTCTATATGCTGTCGGACGACAACTTCAACCCGCTACAACGCACCATGCTGTTGCAGTTTTATCTTTCGGAAGCAAAAGATTCTTAGAGCAACCTGCGTTCATTTGAACGCAGGTTGCTCTAACTTATAAGATTAGATCAAATTATCAGCATCAAATTCGTCGTCTGTTAAGAAGCGGCTCTGAGTGCAGATAGTGTTATTATTGCGTGCGATATTGCGGCGACGATTTCGGCCAACAAGGCCTTTAGCCACTT
>PCBT01000061.1 GCA_002731375.1 Rhodospirillaceae bacterium
CGCCGATCCAGCATCTCATGTAGCGCATCGAGGTGTGCCTGGCCCTCGTCCACCGTTTCCGTGGAGACCGCTACGGACTTGCCGTAGCCACGGTCCAGTAGCGCCTGTGCCGCCGCTCCACGGGCGGCATCGGACTTGGCATGACGCATCAGATCCACCAGCGTTTCGATGGCCTCCTCGGAATGATCGCGGGCCAGCTCACGGACGTGGCCTACCTCGCGGGGCCGGCCGCCGGGATTGCCGCTTATACCGGGTAGGAAGCGACCGTTTTTGTCGCGCATGGTCTCACCTATTGTTGGCCTGGTGTCAGGTCATATTATACACTAAATTATTGTGAAAAAGAAGCGGAACACCAACCTGGCTACGAAGGCGNTACGGACGCCGACGTTCNGGCAGAGGAAGGTCAGGCCNAAGATAAGGGCGCGGGAGTTATTCACGGGCCTTCAACCTGCCAGAGACTGTTTGCCAACTCAAGTTAGATACGGAATCTGAATGATCAGGCAACCGGATCTAAGGCACTATCCGTGAAGCAGGCAGCCCAGGCCGGATAGGGCGGGGTTTAGCCCGGCGGCTGACATGGCGGCCCACAGGGTGGCTTGACTGGAAGTCACCACCGCTTTGCCCAAGGCCTGCTCCAGCTCCTCGATAATGCCGAAGGTCGGCAGATCGGTGCAGCTGATTAGCAGGCCATCGGCGCCGGGATCATCGACCCTGTGCGCTAGTTCGATGATCTCTCTTTTTGGCACCTTGTGCATGAGGGCGTATTCATGTGGACCGTTGGCGCCAAAGCCCAGGCCCTCGATGGTCCGCACCTTGATGCCCTGACTGTCTAAGAATTCGGCCTCATGGTCGTTCAAGCTCTCGTCGTAGGGCGTGGCTACGGACACCGTAGCTATATCGAGTGAAAGCAGGGCATCTACGATTGCAGCTCCGGTAGTGACGCAGGGTAGGCCGCAGACTTCGGTCATGAAATCCGACAATTCATGGCGTGGTGTCATCAGCGAGCCAGCGGTGCAGCCATAGGCGATGACACTCGGGCCGGCGGGGGCGAGGCTGTTAACCGCCTGGCGCAGATCTTCCTTTGATGCCGCCTTGCCCTCTTCGGAGCTGACATCGGTGTGCAGCACTATCCTGGCACCGTGAATAGAGACCCCTTCGGGTGCGGCCATGTTCCATTCCGCCTCGTTGACGGTATTGGTGGTGGGTACGATCAGGCCAAGCTTGGCGCGCCAGCCGTATGTGGATTTACAGTCGGTCATTCAAGGTCCATCACATGAAGATTGTATCTGCTGCATGGCTAAGGCCAATAGTTATAGTTCAACGCGTGAGTGATGCAGAATCATATAAACCGATTCCATCACTTCCCGGGACTAAACACCTAGGGTGGTTGGGACGGGCGCGCGGGTGGCTTGGATTTCATCAAAAAAGCGCCCTAGAATCTGGCCATGACCTGGCGCGAAAACTCCTGGGCAAAATGCCATTTGGCATCGACCCCGGTGGCAAACATCAGCTCCTGCAGGCCCTGGCGTTCCAACTCGGCGATCTCCTCAATCAGCTGCTCGGCGCCGCCGACGAGGCAGGTCGCNCGAATGAGCTCGGCGTCGATCAGTTCCGCCTCGCTCCTGTGGAGGCGGGTGTAGTGGAATTCATGGGTTCTGAAATGGCGCTCTTGGGGCGGATGAGCGGCCACCAGATCGCAGTAAGGTTTCCAAATTCGCTTCAGAAAGTCCGGGGGATCGATGCCCTTCTCGTGCACTTCGTCATAGAAATAATAGACGCTGGCCATGACGTTGGGGCCGACCAGGCGGATGATCCGCTCTGAATCTACCGCCTCGCCCGGCTCCAGCAGGGCGATGTTGGCAAGCGCGCAATTCAAGAAGCCGTCGAACCCGCGGCCGGCCCGGGCCGCACCCTGGCGGACATGGCCCAGCGCCTCCGGCACGGCGACGCCTCGGGGCGGGATGGCGAAGACCAGNCCATCGCCGAATTCCCCGGCCAAGGCCATGGCGCGGGGCCCGAAGCCGGAGACGTAAAGCGGGATCTTCGGCGCCAGGTTGATATATTCAGCCTCGTGCATCAGCATCCGAATCGGCCGGCTCACTTCATTGAAGCTGTAGTCCACCGTCTCGGCCCGCAGAAGCGCGCTCAAGACCCGGAGATAGTCCCGATAGTCCGCAATCCGCATCGGCTTCTGGCCCATCGTTCGCATCGCCGTGTTGCCGGTACCGATGCCAAGGTGGACCCGGCCCGGCGCTAGCCGGTTCAAGGTCGCCATCGCCGCCACCTGCACCGGCGGGATCCGCGTGCCACAGATTGCCGTTCCGGGCCCGAGGCGGAGCGTCCGCGTGGCCTGCGCCGCCAGCGCCAGCACCGCGTAGCAGTCCGAGAACAGCATCTGGCTGTCGGTCACCCAGACCGAATCGTAGCCGAGATTTTCGGCATGGGTAAAAAAACCGATCTCGTCGATATCGGCCATGACGCAGATGCCGAATTTCATGGCGACCTCGCTTGCCGGCGCTCCCGGGGTGTCGAGGACCATGGTCCCCTCGGGCGGGCATTGTAGCAGTCTCGCCGGGTTCGGGAAGATCGGGCGTCATGACAGTTCATGTTGTATCTCCAATTCAAATGTCTGTTTGTCGCCGATATGTCGCGCGCGGGAGTTATTCACGGGCTAGGGTTGTCAAACAGCGGAAGCACATATTCATAGAAACAAATGGCAAGGATGACGGCGACCGCTGCGGCGATGGCACGGTGCCAGCGGCGGGACTTGCGTTTCGCGCGCTTGGACTTCCTGGGTTTAATCTCTTCCAGCATCAGACACAAAATATCGCTTGTTAAATGAAATCAGGATTGACGCACATCCATGCTCGATCACTTTTCCCGTTCGGAACTAGCCTGTCCGACGACAGACGAGTTGCGCCTTGCTACCGGCTTCGGTGAGGCCCTAGAGCGTCTTCGCGTCGAACTGGACGCACCAATATACCTCANNAGCGCCTGTCGGTCGCCTACGCATAACGCCAAGGTGGGAGGCGTCCAACCCATCCACAGAACGCACGCCGCACCAAGCCAACACCCCTGATAGGTGGCGCTTGCGTGTCGAACGGCACGCCTGGCGCGGTAAAGAAAAAGGGCCGCGCTGTTGCCAGCGCGGCCCCAAAATCAGTCCTAAACAGCAATCTATCGCAGCACCTTCGCGTCCTCAGCCGCAATCTCGGCCTCCGCCGTCGCGATGGAAGCTTCCAGCGCCTTCAGCCACTCGTCGCCATATTTTTTGACAAACCATGCCTTTAGAGGCTTTACCTTATCTACAAACTGAGCCTTCTCGGCCGCTGTCGGTACGTACACTTTGCCACCCCGCTTCTTAAAATCCGCGTATGCCGCCAACTGGGTGTACTTGGGATCGTTGTTGGCCACCGTAGTCATATGATGAAAACCGTCCACAACCACCTTCTGCAGGTCCTTAGGTAGTTTTTTCAACGAATCGTCGTTCATCCACCAAAACAAGAACATATAGGCATGATGGTCCAAAGTGACAAAGCGTAGAAAGTCGTGGAACTTCATGTTGACGATGTCAGTGATGCCATTCTTAGTGCCGACCACAACGCCGGTGGCGAGCGATGTGTAAAGTTCGGTCCAGGGTATCGGCGTCGGGCTGCCGCCGAGAAGCTTGACCATCTCCACCTGCAACTCGGACTCGATGGTGCGCAACTTAACGCCGGCCAGATCGGCTGGGCTTCGGAGCTGCTTATTAGTAGTGAAGAAGTCACGCCAGCCGCCGGTGTTGTTAAGCCCCATCAGACGCAACGTCCCCGTCTTTTTGAGCATCGCCGCACGGACCTTCTCCATGAAGGGGCTGCGCATGACCTTTTCCGCTACCCGATCGTTGGGAAACATATAGGGCAGATCAGTCACCTGCAGCTCCGGCAATATGTTGGCAGCGCCACCAACCGTGGTACCAGTAATCTCAACAGTGCCGATCTGGACTGCTTCCAGGCACTGACGGAAATTGCCGCAGATCGTGCCACCGGGGTAGATTTCCACCGCGACCCGGCCGTTGGTCTGCGCTTCCACGAAATCCTTAAAAACAAGAGCGCCCTTATGATCCTCGTCCTCGGTCGAGGCGATATGGCCAATCTTGATCGTAAAATCGGCTGCCTGAGCTGCGAGCCCGACGCTCATCGCGGCGAACAAGACGATGCCCAAGCGGAACAATCGCGAAGAAATACTCTGAATATTCATCTTCTTCTCCCTAAGCCTTTTTTCATGACCGCGAATTATCGGAGAGAATTGAAAAGCGGTCGATTTTTCAAATTCCCTAATAGAAACCCAAGAGCTTGGGTATTGTCATCGAGACCGCCGGCACATAAGTGATGAGAAAGATGACACCAATCTCGATGGCGAGGAAAGGCAACATTTCGAGTGCAATCACCTCGACACGAAGTCGGGTCAGTCCGGAGGCGACAAACAGAATTAGCCCCATTGGCGGCGTCGCTAGGCCGACCGTCAGATTGACGCACATGATGATGGCAAAATGCAGGGGATGCACGCCCAATTGTACCATCGTTGGGGCCAGGATCGGACCCAGAATCAGGATTGCCGGACCAGCATCAAGAAACATACCGACGAACAGCAACAAAACGTTGATCAGGAACAGCAACATGTAAGGATTGTCGCTGATCGAGAACAACAAAGTCGAAAGCTTGATTGGCACCTGCGATAACGTGGCAATCCAGGCGAACGCGGTCGCGGTGCCCACTACCAGCAAGATTGCGCCGGACGAGACGGCAGCATGCAGGAAGATCTGCGGCAATTCGCTCGGCTTCAATGTTTTGAGCACAAATAGGCTTAGGATCAGGGCGTAGAATGCAGCGATGGAGGCCGCTTCGGTCGGCGTAAAGACGCCACCGGTGATACCNCCGATGATNATTACCGGCGTCAACAGCGGCAGGGCGGCATTCTTGGCTGATTGCGCCACCTCGCCAATCGGCGCCCGCTTTTCAGTCTTTGGATAGTTACGCCGTTTGGAGATTATCGCCGTCACCGCCATCAGGGCCAAGCCGACCAATAACCCTGGAACCACGCCGGCGGCGAACANGCCGGCGACCGANACGTTCATCATAAAGGCATAGATCACCATGATGATACTGGGNGGTATAATCGGGCCAACCACCGAGGAGGCTGCCGTGACCGCAGCCGCGAACTTTCGGCTGTATCCATCGCGCTCCATCGCCGGGATCATGATTGAGCCGACGGCCGAGGTGTCGGCCACGGCGGAGCCACTGATGCCAGCGAACAGCATTGAGGTTACGATGTTGACATGCGCCAATCCGCCTCGCAGATGGCCGACCAGCGAATTGGCAAACCTCACCAGACTCACGGTGATGCCGCTGCGATTCATCAACTCACCAGCAAGGATGAAGAAGGGGATCGCGAGGAGAGGAAATTGATTGACGCCAGCAAATGTCCTTTGCACGATCATTTTCAGGAAAATCGTCTTTTCCGCCAGAATGAAACCGACCAATGGCGCCAAGCCGAGTGCGAAGACGATCGGCACGCCGATCGCCATGACAAATAGAAAGACCCAGAAGAACAGCAAACTCATGACGGTTCCACTCGCCCCCTTACTTACTCTGCCATCGGTAAGTCTGTACTGCGTTCCTTGACCCGGGAGGGGTCGAAAACGCCCTTGATCGCGCCCAGTAGATACTCGAGCGCCACGACCGCCACGGCGGCGCAACCGATGGGCATCGCCACATAAACGTACAGAATTGACAAATCTACCGTGGAATGGCGCTGTATGCGGGCATTCCAGGTAAGGAACGATCCCGCGTCCACGAACACCACCATGAGCCAAATTACTAGCATGAAGATGATCGCCAGCAGGGCTTGCCGGGCGCGGCCCTTGAGGTTGCCCGAAATCGCCTCGATGGCGACGTGGGCGCCCCGGCTGAGACCAACCGGCGCCGCCATAAAGGTCAACCAGACCATGAGGAACTTGGCGATCTCTTCCGACCAGGGCAGGGCATCATTCAGAACATAGCGGCAAAAAACGCTAACGACAACGACACCGGTCATCACCGCCAGGATGACGACCAGCGACCATTTGAAAAGACCCAGCGTGGCCCAATTGAAGCGGCCGACAAGGTACTCCAACCTCTCGAAGACGTCGGCCATCACCCCACACCACGACCGCTTCGGCGGCCTCTCCGCGCTTCGGGAGAACCCATCCAAGTCACCTCCTGCCCGCATAGCTTTATTATGCTTTCGATTAGTCTTGTCGTTCAAGTGGATGTTGTCAACGGTTAAGCGGATGATGACGTTTCCGATGATTTTGCTTGACCACACAACCGGAGCCGATAAGCCTTGACCGCAACCGATTTGATTTCGCCTGGAGCAAGCGCCTGATTAAATGGTGTTTTCTTAACCTCCATTGTCCATGTAAATCCGATTTTTGATGTGGCGGCACCACGATTCTACTTTAAAACTCAATGCAGTACACAGAATAGAACCAGCGCGACTACCAAGACCTAGTGCCGCCAGGGCTACGACCAGAAGCCCCGAAACGCCGCCAAAAAGCATAATATGGTCGCGCCCATCTGGCGGCCAGCCAGGTGGGGGCTACGTGGAGGATGGTTGATACCCTGGGTACCGTGCTAGAAGAACTACTCATGAATTATAAAATAATTGCGGAGTTGTAGAATGGCTACCTACGAATGTTCGGTGTGTGGAATGGCGGTAAACGCGACCTGTGCCAAATGTGACGAACCCTTAGTCAACGACATGTTGACATTGGACAATGGCAACGAAGTACAGATATCAAAATGCCCCAACGACCACGGCAAAATTAAGTCTCCGCTATGTTGTGGCCAAGATATGGCCTGCACCGCCTAACTAATAAATGCCGTCCACGTTGGACCAAGAAAAAGAGCGGCTGTCGGCTGGTCGGATGCCACTAATTGCCGGTTGTCATAGACGCCTCTGGGGCACAGGTGGCCGCTGCGCTATCGATGCCGTCGCTACTGAAGACGAATACAGGGCCAAGATCATTTCAATTCAGTCGCGGTTCAGTCGCGGCCAGTCGCCGGCACATGGTGGAAATCCTTGTGCCCCTTGTTGTTGACATTGGAAATAATAGATACGGCTGAGATTAACTTCCCCCGCTGCAATCTGAAGTCTGGTCAGGCTGCGCCGACGGGACGGGGTGGTTAGTTTGTGGGAGAGTTTATGACGCAATCATCGATAGGATTGGCATTTTTAGCTAATCCTCAAGTGAGCGATCGACCGGAAATTAGGCTGGCTCACTCTTCTTGCATCATATCTTGTACGGGTCCGCGAGCAAGGCGGGTATGTGTAGAGAGTGCCGCTTAGATTTTGCGCACGCTATTCGCATAACAGCGCAGCTGCCCAAAGATTAACGCTTGATCGTTATTATCTCGATTACGGTCCAGCCCATTCAAAGCTTGTGTAGTAGGCATTACGGCCCGCGTTATTCCAGTCCATGCCGTGGTCCTTGAAAATCGAGCGCGTTGAACGGCATGTGTAAAGTCGCCGCGACACAAAATGCCGCAGGTTATCCAGCCACGAGGCCGAACCGTCAAATCCGAGTATCCCCTCGTATTCGACATCCAGAATTCCCGGAATGCGAGCCCAACCCTGCTGGTTTTCGTCAATCGCGACGACAGTCCGGTGTTACATGGCAAGGGGCGGTTGATCGAGCCGTACGAGTTGCCGCTCGCCTGGTCTGACCCGGGTTTCACGGTCGCTGAACCAGACGCGC
>PCBT01000062.1 GCA_002731375.1 Rhodospirillaceae bacterium
CTGCACCGTCAGCAGGATCAGCCATTGCCGCAATGTTAAATGGCGCATGCTCCCGGCGTCCTATGGCAAGCCGGCTTTATGAAGGGGGAAGCCACCGTTAGAGTGCGCCGAATTGCCCGGCCATGCCAGGCCGCGATCCGGCAATGATATGAAGCGCCCCATGGACATCGTGAAAGATCACCCTCGTCAAACAAGGCTGAAGTGTATAGGGCATGGGCGGACCTGGATATGGCCAAGGCGGCGGTACGCCATTTGGCGGGTGATTTCAAGTTACCGAAACAGGTAGTTTGTCAAATCCGCGAAAACGCACACGGGGGCTTAGCTGGGCGTCGCCATTTCTTTTGAGATTTGGAAAGCGCTGAATGAATTTTCCGATCGCGACTCTGCCCTCAATGCGCCCCAGGGTGTTACCCATGCAGATATGCTTGCCAAGGCCAAAGGCGATCTGGCGGTTTGGATTGCGCGCGATATTGACATTTTCCGGATCGTAAAACTGTGCCGGATCACGGTTGGCGGCGGCGATGCAGCAATGAATGAACGATCTGGCGGGAATGGTGGTTTCGCCAAACACCACGTCTTCCATCGCCTTGCGGTTGCCGATCTGCAGCGGTGATTGATAGCGTAGGGATTCTTCGATTGCGCCATGGATCAATTCCGGGTCATCCCGCAGCCGTTGCAATTGATCAGGCGCCCCCAACAACATATCGATACTGTTGCCAATCAGATTGGCCGTCGTTTCATGGCCGGCATTGAGAAGGAAGATGCAGTTTTGCACCAATTCCACCGGGCTTAGGCGTTCACCATCGACTTCGCCGAAGATCAGTGCGGAAAGTACTTCGCCGATCTGACTACTATCGGGATTTTCCCGGCGTTTGGCGATCAGCTCGTTCAGCATCTCCTCGAATTCTAGGACCGCCCCTTCGCCGGCGCGGAGGCCCTCGGGCGAAACCACGGGATCGAGCGCGCCAAGAATAAGGTTGGAATATCCGCGCAGCAAATGCCGCTGCCCTTCGGGCACGCCCAACATGTCCGAAATCACCTGGGTCGGCAGAGCCAGGGCATAGTCTTCGATGATTTCAAAATCGCCCAAGGCCTCTAGCTTGTCCAACAGCTCATCGATCACCCTTTCGACCACCGGCTCCAACTCGGCCAGTTTGCGCGGCGTGAAGGCGGCGGCCAGCAGTTTGCGGACCCGGGTATGAATGGGCGGATCATTGAACACTAGGCTAGTGGTGTGATGGGTATATAGGGGCCCATCGCCAAATCTGGGTTTGAAGGCGATTTTCTTGTCGGAACTCATGGCGGGATGCTTGAACGATTGCACGACGTCGTCGTAGCGGGTCAGGAAGTAGGAACCATCCGCGTTCCGGTGCACGGGGTCGTTTTCGCGCAACATCCGATAGGTGGGAAAGGGGTCGCGTGCCGCCACGTTGTCAAAATCGCTTAGATTGAAGGCTTTCGCCATTTCAAGATTGGACATGTTCGCCATTTTATTCCAGCCCCTTCAATTGCGCGCGGCCATCCGCCAATACTAGCTTGTCCCGTGCCAGAACCCAGGTCTCGAATTGTACCGCCGCGCCATCGCGCCAAAGATAGGTCGTCAGCGCCTCGCCAGGATAAACTGGTGCCGCGAAGGCAGCCGAGAAGTGTTTCAGGCGTTGCCCGTCATCGTCGCCGGCTGTCTGCAAGACCGCCCTGCAGGCATGCCCCCAGGTCGACAAGCCATGCATGATCGGTCCGGAGAAACCCTGCTGCCGGGCTACGGATGGCGTGGAATGGATTTTTGCCCGCCCACCCAGCAAACGGTAAATCAGGGCGACCTGGGGCGATGTCGCGATTGATACGGTGGCATCCGCGGCCCGTTCTGGCCTTGCCTGGCCGGCCGGGCGCCGCCCCGTGGGCGCGCCATCAACGCGGAACTCTCGGGCCAGGTAGCTGGCTTGCAAACGTGCCAGTACGGCGCCGCCGTCGGCGTTTCTGATCGTGGTCTCGGCGGCCAATATGGTGGCGTTCTGTTTCGGTTTATCCATTGCGCCGACGATACGGTTGTCCGCCCGCAGCTGGGCTGAAAGGGGAAGCGCCTGATGAATTTCCATGCCTTGTGACAAATGGATCAGTTTCGGCCACTCGATGCCCAATTCCAGGACAAAGGCAATATCCCACGCCGCGACCGAGGCGAAGGTAGGGAACACCGCCAGGTTGTCTTCCAAGACGAATTGCAGCTGCCGCTCATCAACTGGATCCAAGCCCAGCCCGATACCTAGTGCATATAGAATTATCTGGTCCTGGCCATAGCTAAAAGATTTGTCCAGGCTTTGGTGTTGCAGCAGATCTCGATACGTCAATGTCATGGTCAGGTGTCGATTTTGCTCTCAGATTGTCGCCTGGTTCGTATGCTGAAGGATAGCGGCAAATCTTGGCGCCAGGTACACATAGTTGCTGCCCCGCCACATTGCCCCCCACGAATTCTTCCAGAAATCGCCGCGTGCCGGTCTAACCGCCGCCCATCGGGACACGCATTTTGCTTCGCTGGGCGGACTGGCGCCGGGTCAAGTCATCACGCTGCGCCGGGTCGATGGGTGCGGCATCGTTTCCGCATAACCAAAGGACGGATCATGGATGCCCGAATGGCGCGTCCGAATGTCCGGAGCAGGCCGCCGCGCTTGGCCCTGGTCACCTGCTGGCCTCTTGATAGCCCGGTCCCGGGTGGGCCATTGCGCTTCGTGCTTTTTGCCGATCTCATAGCACCTTCGTGCCAACATCACCAGAACACCATTCCAACAGGTTTGCGCCAACATTCCCGAACACAAAATCGTCACAATTGGGTCCTTGAACCGTCATCATTCCAGAACAATATTAGACTGAAATGCATCCTGGGGACCCGGGCGAGGGAGGAAAAGGCAGATGAGGATCTATCGCTATTCGGCGCGGGCCGCCCAATTTGATCGGGATGCTTTGTTCCCGGTGGTTCTGGCCGGCCTGTTGGGCCTGTGGGCTTTGATCGCCATGGCCGTTGACTGTAATCCGAAATTGTTGACCGAGGGCAAAAATCAAGCCGCGGCGTCCTATGTCCCCTGCGAACCGACTGAAGCCAGGGCGCCGGGAAAGCTGCTGCGTTGCACGCTTGCGACCGCTACGAAGCCCAGGGATATTTAGAGCATGCGCCTCCGAATTCTGCTGCTGGGCCTAATTCTTGGCCTGATCGCGGCACCGGCGTGGGCCGGCGAGAGTCCCCGGCACGGTGCACATCACAATTATGCCATGGGGCGCAGCATCGCCGTCCAGGGCCTGGGCGTGGTCAGTGTGCGGCCCGACGTCGCGGTCATTCAGGCCGGTGTCACGACCCAGGCGGCTAGCGCCAAGGCGGCCTTGGCCGAGCATCACAAGGTGATGTCCAATCTGTTGGTGGAATTGGATAAATTCGGTTTGGCTGCGCGCGATGTGCAGAGCCAGCAGGTCAATCTGCGGGCCATTTATCCCCACCGTAAGAACAATCAGGACGCCGCGCCGGTGCCAAGCGCATTCCGGGCCATGGGCAATCTGCGTGTACGGTTGCGGCAGGTCGACCGGCTGGGCGATTTGTTGGACCAGTTGACCAACGCCGGCGCCAACAGCATCTCGGGCCTGCATTTTGCCATTAGCGAACCTGGGCCCTTGCAGGACAAGGCCCGCAAGCTGGCGGTCCAGGATGCCCGCCGCCGGGCGCTGCTCTATGCGGGCGAGGCCGGCGTGCATTTGGGCGAAGTGCTGCGGATCAGGGAGGGCGGCGCCTCAGGCCCGGTCCGGGAATTCAGGGTTATGGCGGCCAGCGGTTCACAGAGCTCGACCGCGCCGGGCGAGAAGGAAATCCGCATGGCGGTTGGGGTCGTTTTCGCGATCAAATAAGCGTTTAGCTATCGATACTCACGGGCAGCGGTAGACGGCCCTTGATGATCTTGCGCGTCGGGGTCAAGGGCATTTCATCCAACAGCACAAGATGCTCGGGCAGCTTGGTCTTGGCGATGCCGTGGCTCAATAGATAGCCGCACAGCATATCCAATTCGATCTCCGGATCGGAAGAGACCGCGAAGCAACAGGCTCGCTCACCCAGGGCTTTGTCGGGCATGGGCACGATGGCGGATTGCGAGATGGCAGGATGGCTGTCGAGCAGATCTTCGATTTCACGGGGATTATATTTTACGCCGCCACGGTTGATGATTTCCTTGATCCGGCCCGTGATGGCGAAGTTACCGTTGCCGTCCTGGCTGGCCAGATCGCCGCTGCGGAACCAGCCGTCGGGAGTGAAGGCGGCGGCGTTGGCATCCGGATTATCGAAATAGCCGGGAAACAGCATCGAGCCGCGAACCTGCAATTCGCCGTCCTCACCGATCCGCGCCTCGGCGCCCGGCGCGGGCTGGCCAGCGGAAGTAGCGGAGATTTCAATGCCGTCGCCGGGCCGGCAGTACAGTCCGCCCTGGGTCTCCGTCATGCCCCACAGCTGGGTAATCTCACAATTTGGCAGCTTGGCGGAGGCCGCCCGCGCCATATCCTCAGGCACCGCGCTACCCGAGAGTATGGCCAGTTTAAGGGTGCTACAATCATGCTTGTCAAACAGCCCCATAACCAGGCAGGCGGCCATGTGTGCCGGTGCCGCCAACAGGGCGGTGGCCCGGCCGGCCTCTATCGCTGCGGCCAGATCGGGCGGCGTGAAGTTGGGCAGCAATAGATTTGCCGCGCCGATATGGAACGACATATGCAGGGCATAAAGGCCGAATAGATGCCCGAAGGGAGGCGCCGACATGATTACATCGTCGGGTCCCAGTTGATGCGCGCCGACGCCCAGGCGGCCGTTACCCAGCATCGTGTGTGAGTTATGCGGTACCGCCTTGGGCGAGGCCGTGGTGCCGGAGGTATAAAGCAGCAACATCGGGTCCGCCGCTACGGGTTGCGGCAATCCCAGCGCATCGGCGCCGGTATCCGTTCCGACCAGATCCGCGAAGGGCACAGCGCCCGTCACTGGTACGCCGATGGCGATCACGCTTTGTAGTTTCGGCAGGTCTNAACTCAGGGCCGCCTGGGCGGCAGGGAAACCGCCCGCATCCGCCAGACAGATCAGCGCCCGGGCCCGGCTGTGGCCCAACAAGGTTTCGAATTCCCGCTCTCTGTGCGGCATGTAGAGCGTCGTCATCACGGCGCCCAGGCGGGCGATGGCCAGATAGCTGATGACATATTCGGCCACGTTGGGCAATTGCACCGCGATGACATCGCCCCGGCCCAGGCCAAGGCCGTGTAGGCCGCCCGCCAGGCGGTCCACTCGGGCCCATAGATCGGCGTAGCTGATCATGGTTTTGTCCTGAATGAGCAGCGCCGGCGCATCGCCGCGTTCTGCCGCATGGCGGGTGAGGAGGCCAGACAAGGTATCGTTGTTCCACCAGCCCTGTTCGCTGTAATGATGGGCCCGCCCGGGATCGAAGGCCATGGCATCGCGCAAGGCGAGGGCGTCGTCGTGATATTGAAAGCGTTCCTCATGGGGCATGAAGCGTTCCTCGCGAAAACGTTTGCCGCCGCCCAGGTCCAGCAGGCGTTGAAAGTGATTTGTGTGAAAGCGCCGCCGTTCCATCATGGTGCGGATATAAATCACCTGAATTTCACTCAGGCCGATCCGTTCGGCGATTTGGCCGTCGCTCATGCCCCGTTCATGGCGGCTTGCCGCGATGGCGTCGAAATCCAACTCGCGGATTGGATCGCCGCGGCGGCTTTGTTTGTTGTGGCTAATCTCGAAGATCAGCTCGCCATAGCTCTCGATCATGGCGGCGGTGACGCCGATCTGCCGGCGGTTTAGACCCTGTGCCATGTCAGGCCTCCGCTTTCGCTTTAGACCGGCGAATGGGATCGGCCAATGAGGCCTTGGTGGCGATGGGGCAGACCCGCATGCATTCAAAACACTGCGCCAGCAAGCCGCCGGAACCCACCGACATTTTGTACCAGAGCATCTTGTTGTCGGGATCGAACAGTGCTTCTTCCCGGCCCTGGCCGTCTTCCGCGGCCATGGCCCGCTCCAACAACGCGGGCACGGCCTCGTACTGTTGACTCATCTCGGCGCAGGCAGCCATGTCGTAGTGCATTTCCGCCTGCTTGCCGGCCTCGTCGATCCCACCAGAGAGGCATTGCACGGGGCAGAATTTCTGGCACGGGGTGCGCCCGGCTTGGCGGTACATGGAAACACAGGACGGCGCCGGGCATGGGTTTTGGGCCATGGGCCGGTCGGGGGGTAATTCCAGCTCGGTAAAGATCGAGGCGAAATACATGTAGCCAAATTCAGGATGCAGCAGGATATCGCCAGCCAGTGACCGCGCCCCGATGCCGGCGACTTCCGCGTGCAGTTTCAGGCTTTGCAGCGGCACGCGGGGGCCTTTTTCGTTGTCCATGTCGGGCGGGCAATAGATCGCCGGTGTCTGGTATTTGCTCTCAATGAAAAAGGCGGCGCCATAGGAAATGGTATAGGCCCGCGTTTCGGTGGAGCCGAAATAACCCATGGCCTTGGCTGGCACAGCCCAGGCTCCCTGGGTCTGACCGCCGACGCCAAGAGAGATTACCGATTTGATCTTTGGCATGATATCCGAGGGGCGGTGGCCGGGTGGTGCGATTAGCTCCAACGCGTCCAAATCGGCCACACCAGCCGCCAGAGCACCCTTGCGCAGGCAATAGTCCAGGACCGTCTGTTTCGCTTCGGTTGCGTCGAATTTCGTCCCGTTGGCCACGTTGTATTCTCCCATATTACCAGGCAATCCTACGGCGCTTCGTCATGCTTGGAAAGATGAACCTAGGATAAACGGCCCTCTCAGATCCTATTCAGGCGGGCGATGGCATGGTGCGGACATTGATGACGAAAAACCGGAATTGGAGACCGCTATGAAGACCGCCAAGCCCGTTGGCCGCCGCACAACCGCTGTCACGGCAGCTCCCATTGCCGCTCTGACAGCCACCGCCATACTATTAAGTGCTTGTATCACGACCGAGGCCCCGAAACAGGGCGCGGGTACGCTCTTGGGCCGGTTGGCGGCGCCTTGGCGGGCTCGCAGGTGGGTAAGGGCCGTGGCCGGCTCGTTGCCGTGGCCGCCGGTACCATTCTGGGCGCCTTCGGCGGCGCCGAGATTGGCCGTTCGTTGGANCGGGCCGACCGTATCGCCCTGGCCAATGCCCAGGAGCAAGCCCACTTCGCACCTGTTGGCGAGACCATTGAATGGTCCAATCCCGACAACGGCCATCACGGCGAAATTCTTGCCACCCGCGAGGGCCGGTCCAGCAGTGGACGTTATTGCTGGGAATATCAATACGGTGTGGTGATCAACGATCAGGTATAGCAAGCCTATGGCACCGCCTGCCGGCAACCTGATGGTAGTTGGCAGGTGATCGACGGTTAATGTGTCACACAACAACATGGTGAAAATTAGTGGCCAAATCGTTTCGATTTTCGTATGAGTGTTGCAGCGTATGAATGAGGAGCCTGTGGTCCCGTGACGACAGTAATGGTCGCAAAATTCCAGATCGGTGATGTCGTTAAGCACCGTATCCACCCCTTTCGGGGCGTGGTGTTTGATGTGGATCCGGTCTTCGCCAATTCCGAGGAATGGCTGATGTCCATTCCTGAGAAAGTCCGACCCCGGCGCGAGCAGCCGTTCTATCATCTGCTGGCGGAGAACGCGCAAACCACATATGTAGCCTATGTCTCGGAGCAGAATTTACTGACNGATGACAATGGCGATCCGGTGCGTCATCCGGAGGTCGATGAGTANTTCACGGGTATCGAGGACGGCCGCTACGTCCGGCGGGATTTGCCAATAAATTAGGTTGTTTTCGATATTCATCGAAGCGCCGGGCCGGGGGAGCGGCACGCTTTAGCGCGCCTTGATTCTGACGAATAGTAGGAACGGCGCGGCGCCGAGGCAGATCAGCGCGTACAGCAGAAATGCGTTTGAATAACCGATCATGGTGGACTGGCGGCCGACTTCGGAACTAATCGCGGCCAGACCCCGCACGGTATCAGGGTTCCAAAATCCCAGACTGGATGGGAAATCCAATATTTTATTGAGGGGGCTGATGTGTTCGGTCAGCTCGGCGTAATTGACCTTGGAAGTCCGGACCACCGTCATCACGCTTAGGGATATAAAAATGGAGGAGCCGAAATTGCGCAGTAAATGGAACAGCGCCGAGCCTTCCGCCAGCCTGCTGGCCGGCAGCGAGGCAAAGGTCACGACGGAAAGCGGCACCCACATCACGCCGGTGCCAATACCCTGAATAACGCCTGCCACGCCAACGGCAAGCGGCGAGACGTCGAGATTGAAACCCGACATCTGCCAGCCGCTCCAGCCGATCAGGCCCAGGCCCAGGAACAACCCCACCCTGGGGTCGAAACGGCCCATCAATGCGGCGGTGAAAAAGCCGATCACCATGCCGGCGCCGCGCATCGCCAACAGCATGCCGATCAGGGAGTCCGGATAGCCTTTCAGATTTTGCAGCATTGAGGGAAACAGTACCGTCGGCGTGACATTCAAGAGTCCGTATACGAAAACTAGGAACAGACCGACGTTGAAGTTCCGGTCGGCGAATATCACGGGAGAGATAAACGGTTCGGGGTGGCTCATCATCTGTACTATGAAAAGATAGAACCCCACGGCCATCAATGCGGCGACGATTATTATTTCGCCGGATTCAAACCAGTATTCCCGCTCGCCCCNGTCCATCATTAACTGCAGGCAGGTCACGGCGACGGAGAGGGCCAGAAAACCTGTCCAATCCAGGCGAAGTTTACGCTTGGGGCCTGAATCGTGAATGAAGGCCACCAGGCCGATCAAGGCCGCGACGCAGAGCGGCAGGATCAGGATAAAGATCCAGCGCCAATTGTATTCCTCCGCCAGATAGCCGCCGATCATCGGTGCGATGGCTGGTCCAATGACCACGGACATGCCGAAAATGCCCTGTGCCATCGCCCGCTGGCTGGGGGGATAGGCAGCAACAATGATGGCCTGCGACAGAGGTACCAGCGGTGCGCCGAAGATGCCCTGGCCGATCCGATACAGCAGCAATGGCGCCAAGGTGGTCGCGGTGGCGCACAGCATTGAGGACAGGCCGAAACCGATGACCGCGACGATCAAGACCCGGCGCTCGCCAAAGCGGGCGACGATCCAGCCGGTCATTGGCGTGGCGACGGCGGTGGCGACCACATTCAGCGTGATTACCCAGGAAACCTGATCCGGCGTTGCCGAAAGCGCGCCCTGTAACTGCGGCAGGGCGACGTTGACGATGGTTAGCGTCAGGGCATAGAGCATGGTGCACAGCGACATGGTCAGCAGAATGATCGCCCGCTGATAGGCTGTCCGCGCCACTACCTCTTCGGCCGCTGTGGTACTCATACTTGAGGCTATCGTCTTTTCATGATCGTTTGGCGGCGCTCTGACCGCTGTTTAGTCCGAGCGGCTTGTGTTGCCCTCGTCCATCACTAACTGCGTGAGAACCGGCTGTTCCGGGGATCAGAGTAGCGGCTTGGCTTTGCCATGGCAATCAGACGCCAAGCGGCGCCGGCGCGATAACGGACGATGGGTAAACGACGGTTTGCACCGCGACATGGTCAAGAACGAAAACGCTCTAGTTGAAGGTGGCTTTTACCAATTGGTAGTAGGGCCNGCCGGCCAGAACAGTTTGGACCACCTTGGTGACGATGGAACTGCCTGTTATGGGCTCTTCCAACTGGTGCTCTGCCCAATGACGAAAGCGGCCCCGTTCCGTTAACACGTATTTGCCAGCGGGCAGTTCCTTGGACGGGCCATGGAGCTGTTTCAAATACGACCGCCAGGCGCTGTTTTCAATAGTGAAGGGCAGGGGCCCAAGGTCCGTGGGCAGTTCCAGAAAAATCTTGGATCCACGCTCCAAGATCTGGCAGAAAATGGCCATGCCTTGCCAGTCGAAACGAAAAGCAATGGGCAGATTGGCGGACATGTCGCCGATGGCCGAGCCGGCCTTGTCCTGGGCTTCATTCAGATTGGAATAATTCGCCGCGTCGTTCTCGGCATGCATGTCCGGCATCGCGGCCGCCATGTTCCAATCTTCCGAAAAGTCTTCCTGATAATCCACCGGCATAGACCCGCTCTCCGTTATCTCGGCGATTACAACGCGATGGAGTTAACTTCATGTAAACGAAACGCTTTTTAGCGCCTACTTTTCCCCAAAGCGGGCCATTAAGAGGTTTGCGACGTACGCATGGGTTTCTAATTGCCCAGTTTGATACTACATATCTCTCTAATGGCGCAGTGGCGTGGCGCATTTGATTTGGGATGAAGGATTAACATGCCGGGCAGTTTCGATCCCACGGCGGAAGGGCCAGGCCGCAGCCATTGGCGGACCCTGGCAACCTTGATGCCGTATCTGTGGCCCCAGGGACGCTGGGACCTGCGGTTCCGGGTTATCGTGGCCATGACCCTGCTGGCCTCGGCCAAGGTGGCTATCGTCTTTATTCCCTTCGTCTACAAGGAAGTCGTCGACAGCCTGAACATCACCGGTGCAGACGGCAAGATCAGCGCGGCGGTCACCATTCCCGTTCTGATGATCCTGGCCTTTGGCGCTGCACGTTTGGCGGGTCAGGCTTTCGGCGAGTTGCGGGATGCGGTCTTCGCGAAGGTTGGCCAAAATGCGCTGCGCACGGTCGCCTTGCAGGTCTTTCGCCATCTGCATCATCTTTCCCTGCGCTTCCATTTGGACCGGCGCACCGGCGGGTTGAGCCGCGCCATTGAACGCGGCACCAAGGGGATCGATTTTCTGCTGCGTTTCTCCCTGTTTAACATTCTGCCTACCCTGTTGGAGCTGTCCCTGGTCTGCGGCGTCTTGTTGATCAATTATGGCGCGGACTATTCTGGCATCACCTTGTTCGCCGTGGGTATCTATATCGTCTTTACCCTGACGGTCACGGAATGGCGCCTGAAACACCGGCGCGAGATGAACCGTACCGATAGCGAGGCCAATACTCGGGCCATCGACAGTCTGTTGAACTTTGAAACCGTGAAATATTTTGGCAATGAAGCCCACGAGGCCAGCCGTTTCGACCAATCCATGGCGCGCTATGAAAGTGCCGCCGTGCGCAGCCAGACATCGCTGGCCATATTGAACATTGGCCAAGGGGTGATTATTGCCTTTGGTATGTGTTCAGTGATGCTGTTGGCGGCCAACGGCATTATCAATGGCGAGCTGACAATCGGCGATTTCGTCCTGATCAACACCTTCATGATGCAATTGTATCAGCCCCTGGGCTTTCTCGGCTTCGTCTACCGCGAGATCAAGCAGAGTCTGGTGGACATGGACAAGATGTTCGAGTTGATTGAGGTGCATACGGAAGTTGCCGATGCGCCGGATGCAGCACCCCTGCAGGTGCGCGCCGGTGACGTTGAATTCGAGCATGTCGATTTTGGCTACGAGGGCAACCGGCGGATACTGCAAGATGTTAGTTTCCGGGTGCCGGCGGGGCATACGGTGGCCATCGTCGGGCCGTCGGGGGCGGGTAAATCGACCATATCGCGCATTTTGTTCCGCTTTTATGACGTCCAGGGCGGGCGCGTCCTAATCGATGGCCAGGATGTCCGCGGCGTCAGCCAGCAGTCCCTGCGCGCCAGCGTGGGCATCGTACCGCAAGATACGGTGCTGTTTAACGACAGCATCCGCTACAACATCCGCTATGGCCGGGTTGATGCCACGGACGCGGAGATCGAGGCGGCGGCGAAACTGGCCCAGATCCATGATTTCGTGGCCAGCCTGCCCGATGGTTACGACACGGCGGTGGGTGAACGTGGCCTGAAACTGTCCGGCGGTGAAAAACAGCGCGTGGCGATTTCCCGGACGATCCTGAAGAACCCCTCGATCCTGCTGTTCGATGAGGCCACCTCGGCCCTGGATTCGCAGACCGAGAAGGAAATCCAGGCGGCCCTTCGTCTGGTTTCCCGCGACCGCACCACTTTGGTTATCGCGCATCGTCTTTCGACCATCGTTGATGCCGATGAAATCATCGTTCTGGAAGCCGGACAGATTGTCGAAAGGGGCCGGCACGAGGCGCTGTTGGCGGCAAGTGGTATCTATGCCGCCATGTGGCAACGGCAGCAGGAACAGGCAGAGGCCTTGCAACGGCTGGAAAGGCTGGATAAGGATGAGCCGCGGACGCTGGTGGAAAGTTCGGATGCGGACAGGGAACCGGTAACTTAGGCGATGATTTGGATGTGATGACGTAATGGATGCATTAAAGGCCGTGATGGTGCCGATCAACCGCGAGGGTTACCGCTTTATCGCGATCTTCGCGTTGGCGGCGGTTATTCTGTTCTGGATTGCCGATCCCCTTGGCTGGCTTGGCGTGATACTGACCTGCTGGTGCGTCTATTTCTTCCGTGACCCAGAGCGCACGACGCCAAGCCGGGACGGTCTGATCATTTCCCCCGCCGATGGCGTGGTGCAGTCCATCGAAATGGCTGTGCCGCCGGCCGAACTTGGCATGGGTGAGACGCCGCGCCAGCGTATCGCCGTTTTCATGAATGTCTTCAATGTGCATGTGAACCGCATCCCCATAGATGGTGAGATCACCGCCGTGTCCTATCGCCCGGGCAAGTTTCTCAATGCGTCCCTGGACAAGGCCTCGATTGACAATGAGCGCCAGGCCATCCGGATGACCACATCGTTGGGCCAGGATATCGCCTTTGTGCAGATCGCTGGCCTGGTGGCGCGGCGCATCCTCTGCGGCCTGTACGAAGGACAGCGGGTCCGCGCAGGCGAACGTTTCGGCCTGATCCGTTTCGGCAGCCGGGTCGATGTCTATCTCGATGATGGCACCCAGCCTTCGGTGGCGGTGGGGCAGTTGGCGGTGGCGGGCGAGACCGTATTGGCCGATTGCGACAGCGATGAAGCAAGACGGGTGGGAGAAGTACGATGAAGATCGGACGGCGTAACCGGCGGCTGCGGGAGTTGCCCGTTAACAGCCTGATCCCAAATATCCTAACGGTTCTGGCGCTATGCGCGGGGATGTCAGCGATCCGTTTCGCCATGCAGGAAAAGTGGGAGCTTGCCGTCGCCGCGATCCTGGTCGCGGGCGTGCTGGATGGCCTGGATGGGCGCATGGCGCGATTGCTGAAAGGCGCGACGAAATTCGGTGCCGAGCTGGACTCGCTCTCCGACTTCATTGCCTTCGGCGTGGCGCCCGCGATGGTGATCTATTTGTGGAGCACCCAGGCCTTGGGCGGCATCGGCTGGATCGCCGGGCTGGCCTACAGCACCTGCATGGCCTTGCGTCTAGCGCGCTTCAACACCGCCCTGGATGATCCGGACCGCCCGGCCTGGTCCAGCTATTTCTTCACCGGTATAGCCGCGCCCGCTGCTGCCTGCGTCACCCTGCTACCCATGGCGGTCAGCTTCCAGATTGGAGAAAGCTTTCTACAGCAACCTATCTTCATGGCGCTGTGGCTGTTGTTCGTGGCTTTCATGGCGATCAGTCGGATCCCCACGTACTCCTTTAAACGGGTGCGTATTCGCCGGGAATATGTGTTGCCCATGTTGCTGGTGGTGGCCCTTGTCGCGGCCATTTTGGCCAGCTATCCCTGGTTCGTACTCTCGGCTATGGGCTTGGCGTATCTTGGCTCCATCCCGTTTAGCTACCGCGCGCAACAACGGTTTGCCGAAGCGGCGGATGAGGGGGCGACGGAAACGGCTGCCAGTCGCGAAAGCGAGGACGACAAGGCGCCCTTGCCGTAGAACCTCACTGGGTGGCACGCCCGCCAGAAATATCGATAGTCGATCCCGTTGAATGGCGCGCGTCCACGGACAAAAGCCACAATATGGCATTTGCGACGTCCTCCACTTTGCCGACCCGTCCATTGGGCGTGCCCGCGAGAACAGTCTCTAGCCAGGCTGGATTGATCTTTGCCGCTTCCTTCACCATGTCCGTGTTGATGATGCCTGGCCTTACGCCGAAAACACTGATGCCCTCGGGTCCTTGTTCCTGCGCCAGGCCTTGGGTGAGGCTATCGACCGCCGCCTTGCCGGCTGTATAGTCCACAAAGGACCCGACGCGTGCGTTCTTGCCGCTGCCGAGGAAAGATTGATGATCGTGCCGCCTTGGCCGCCGCGACGCCTTGCCATTCGCCGCACCGCGCAATGGCAGCAAATGAATAGTCCGAACACGTTGATCTCGAGCATGCGGCGGGTTTGCTCAATGTCCAGATCTTCAATCGGGCCTATTCCAGTCGCCAACGCCGCACTGTTCACCAAGTCCGTGATAGGGCCGAGTTCCTCCTCCGTCTGGCTGAGCAAAGCCTTGACATCGTCTGGATTGGACACATCGGCCCTGACCACTCAGGCCTTCACCCTTTGCGCGCGGACGGATGCGGCGACGTCCTGGGCGCTCTCCTCGTTCGAGGTGTAGTTTATGCCGACGTGCCAGCCTCTCTCTGCTGCTGATCGGGCAACGCCCGCGCCGATGCCACGGCTGCCGCCAGTAACCAATAGAACGCTCATCGATTTCTCCTTGGCTAAATCGTGCAAAATTCGCTGCCGGTTTACCTAACCCCTATGGCCAGCCGGCGCCGGGGACCTTGACTTCCACCGTTTCGATCCGGCCCGAGCGCAGGGCGGCGGTATCTGGCCCCGATTGCAGGCAGGTGCAGATGAACAATGTGCGCCGCTCGGCCCCACCCAGCATACAGGCGAAGGAGCCCATCTCGCCGGTGGAGATCCGATCCGTGACCACGCCGCCCTCCAGCACCCGGATGGTCTCCTTGTTGCGCGGATCGGCGACCCAGATCGCGCCGTTCGCGTCCAGGCAGATGCCGTCGGGGAAACCACCGCCTAGATTGGCCCAGACCCGGCGGTTCGACAGTCCACCATCCGGCGCCCGGTCCCAGGCGCTGAGAATATTGCCCCGGGTCTCGCCCACGATCAGGGTGTCGCCGTCCGGCGTGATGACGGAACCGTTGGGAAAGGCCAGGCCCTCCGCCGCCACGGAAACCCCACCGTCGGGATCGACACGGATCAGGTCGGCGGCCTTGAACTCCGATCCATCATGGCTGTTGAAGCCGAAATTGCCCACATAGGCGCCGCCATCGCCATCGACCACCATGTCGTTGCAGTGATAGTTGGCCAGCGCGGACAGATCCGCGACTTCGACCAGGCCGTCGGGGTCCAGGCGTAAAAGGCGGCGGTCGGTCATGGAGACCACCAGCAGGCGGCCTTCGGGCGTCCAGCCCAGGCCCGACGGCTGGCCCGGCACTTTGACAATCGTCTCCCGCTGGCCCGCCATGTCGACGGCGATGACTTCATGGGCGTAGAAATCCGAAAACCATAGCCGGCCCTCGTGCCAGCGGGGTCCCTCGGGGAAGGTCAGGTCTTCGAGCAGGATTTTTGTCTGATCGGCCATGGCAAATGTGTTCCTTGGTCTATAATAGCTATCAGGAATAGTAAATTAAATCAGCGGAGGAGGCGACGATGCGTTTACAGGATCGAATTGCGATGGTGGTGGGCGCGGGACAAAGCCCCGGCGAGACCATGGGTAATGGGCGCGCCACGGCTATTGTGTTCGCTCGCGAAGGTGCCAAGGTGGCCGCCGTGGACCGCGATCTAGCCTCGGCTCAGGAAACGGTGTCGATGATCGAGGAGGCCGGCGGCACCGCCATGGCGGTGGCCGCCGATGTCACCGACGAGCGGGAGGTCAAGGCCGCCGTGGATGCCACCCTGGGCGTATACGGCCGCATCGATATTCTGCACAACAATGTGGGTATCTCCATCGCGGGCGGTGACGCCGAGATTACCGAGATCACGGTCGAAGCCTTTGATTTGTGTGTCGCCGTCAATCTGCGCGGTATGGTGCTGGCCTGCAAACATGCCCTGCCCTCCATGCGCGAACAGGGCAGCGGCGTGATCCTCAATATCTCGTCTCTGGCCGCTTGGTCCGCCTATCCATTGGTAGCCTACAAGACCACCAAGGCCGCCGTGGTCGCCCTGACCGATCAGTTGGCCATTCACAACGCACGTTATGGCATCCGCGCCAATGTCATCCTGCCGGGCCTGATGGATACGCCCATGGCGGTGGATACCCGCGTGGCGGCGCTGGGTAAGACACGGGATGAAATCGTCGCCGGGCGTGATGCCAAGGTGCCCTTGGGGCGCAAGATGGGGACGGGCTGGGACATCGCCAACGCGGCGCTGTTCCTGGCCTCGGATGAAGCCAGCTTCATCACCGGTGCGGCCCTGCCGGTGGATGGCGGCACCTCGGTCAGTCTGGGGGCCTAGGCGGGGTGCGGTCATGAGCCATATCCATATTCTGTTTGAGATAGTCGCAGCCTACGATAACGCTCTGATTTCGTTACAGAAATATGATCTAAGGGCAAATGGTTACCCCCTATGGTTACCCCATAGGACCGCAGAAGGCGACGACCGCCTCATTATGAGCCAGTAGCGCCCGCATCGTCGCTGTCGTTAGTCTGTCGTCTTCTGCCAGGATGATCGGCCTGACCCACTCGCACCCCTAACCCG
>PCBT01000063.1 GCA_002731375.1 Rhodospirillaceae bacterium
CAGTGTTTTGCGGTCGGCCAGATCCGCATCGTCGCGCCAGTGTGCTTCGAGCATTCCATGCGCCAGTTGATCCATATTGTGGCCCTGTTTGATACCGGCAATCAGCATGCCGTTGCACAAGGTGGTGTCACTCCAATGATATGCTGGCATGCCGGTCACGACGGGCGCGTTGCGCCATTCGGCCCAACGCTCGATCTCGCGGCCAAAATAGTAGGATCGGTGACGATCGCCGCGATCCCGGGTTGAGCCGGCGCCGGACTCGACCATGATCCGAAGCAGATCAACCGGCTTGTGCACAATCGTGGCGCCCGCCGCCGTAGCGATGTCCATCAATTTGGCGGAGCCGAGATAGGCGAAGGCCGAGTGTGCGGAGTAGAAGTATTCGATCTCTGACATTTCTGGTTTCCTGTTTTGTAAATTGCTGGCGCCTATACCGCCAGATAGCCGCCGTCCACGGGTACCTCGATGCCGGTGATGTAGCTGGCCTCGTCCGAGGCCAGGAACAGATTGGCATATGCCACTTCCTCCACCCTGCCTTCGCGTGCCATGGGGATGGCGGCCAGCATCTTGGCCCGGCGTTCGGGATCCCTGGTCAATTGCGAGGTGCGCATGGGCGGCATGATGCCCGGATGCACCGAATTGACGCGGATGCCATCCGAGGCGTACTGCACGGCGGCGGCCTTGGTTGCCAGGCGTGCCGCGCCCTTGGCGGCGCTATAGCCCATATGCACATAGTCCTGGCCCACGAAGCCGGAAATGGACGAGAGATTGACGATCGATCCACCGCCGCCACCGCGCTATCCCAATCAGTTTTGGAGGTTACAGTAAGGCGTTGAAATTGCGCCGTGCCGCCCGCCGCCGTAATCTCCGCCGCCACGGCGGCACCTTCGTCTTCCAGCATATCCGTCACTAGCACCTTGGCGCCTTCGTTGGTGAATATCTTGGCGGTCGATGCACCCATTCCCGATGCTGCGCCACTAATAATCGCGGCCTTGTTCTGCAAACGCATATTGTATTCCTCACAAATTCATCTGGTGCCACTATCAGATTGAACCCGGGCGGCGGTCAAGCGGAACGGCGCCATTTTGCCTCGCCGTTTCGCGGTGCTAGGTTAGCCGAATGAAGCGATGAGGCGCCAACATGGGATTTTTAGCGCGGCAACTGCTCTGTTTGGTGGCCGTGGCAACACTGGCGGCCAGCAGCCTGGCCGGTGAACAGCAGATGGCGACGCAACGGCCCCAAGCGGCTGTTTCGAGCAATCTCACCGGTTGGCTGCTTGTTTCTGCGCCGCGCATGCGGGACCCGCGGTTTTCCAGGAGCGTTATCTTCCTGGCCCATCATGATCACGAAGGCGCGTTCGGTTTGATCGTCAATCGCCTGATCGCGGTGCAGCCGGCAGCAAAACTGCTGGGTGATATATTGGGAGAGGACGCCCCGGACGGTGCGGCGGGCGATGACCGTGAGATCCGGATACTCTATGGCGGCCCGGTGGAGCAGACGCATTGGAATTTCCTCCATTCTAACGACTACGCCGGCAGCGGCACGATTGTGGTCACCGGCAAGGTATCTCTGACAAGAAACCGCGAAATTCTGCGCGCCCTGGCCAGTGGCAAGGGCCCGGCAAAGGGTTTTCTTGCCATCGGCTACGCGGGCTGGGGGCCCGGTCAGTTGGAAGGCGAGATCAAGCGCAAAGGCTGGGTCACGGTCCGCCCCGATGATGGCATCATATTCGACGGCGACATGGCAACGAAATGGCAGCGCGCCTTGGATAAGCGGGGTTTGGAGCTTTGACGGGAATACCGATCAATTAAGGATGCAAGAAACAAGACCTGATCCCCATAATTTTGGCGGTTACTCCTCATTGTTCTAATCCAATGCAAGAAAATAGGGTTAGACGATTGGGTGACAGTCTACTTTGTGCCCCTCGTATACGGTCGAATTTGAATTTCAACCTCCCGCCGGCGCATGTGATAGGCGGCGAAACGAGTTTGCATGCGGAGTAGGGTGTCCATTTTGACGACGAAAGCTTTTTCAACGCGCAATGCCATTTCCGGCGATAGCGATGCCTTCTCGTTTAACTAGTTTGACAACGCAGGACGCCCGACGCCGAGGACTTCCGCGGCGGTTGTGATAGACGGGCCATCGGGCAGGACAGAGCGCTTTACGAACCCGCCTGGGTGTACCGGCGCCATGCCAATCTTGATCGCCATATTCAGTCTCCTCTTGAGCTCAATGGTAGCCTTCGTAATCTAGGTCATAGAGCTCGTCTTCATCGGCATTATGCTTGAAGGTTATTCGCCAAATGGTCGTGACTTGAAAACTGTAGGTGCCAGCGCAGCCACCGTTCATAAGATGTGGCTTGTATTTGTGGAGGTCGAACACTTCATCGATATCTTCCATATCGATCACGAATGCCATGATATCGCTAATCTTGGTCACATACGCCAGCTGCGATCCCCTAGCGTTGTTTCTCGCACCAGACTACGCAGACCCTAATGGCAAATGTTCCGTATCTCAATGCCGCCAATATTCTGAATTGTTGCCTGTAGCGCAATGCAATACGAGCGATGACTTGGATCAACCCGACCGCAATAGCTTCACCGCAGCATCGCGCTCGAACAGATATAGCAGTGCCCGCAAGGCTTGGCCCCGTGCTGTTTCCAGATGCGGGTCGCGGTCTAGGATCAGGCGGGCGTCGTCTCTGGCGACTTCCATCAGGTCTTGATGAGCCATCGGGTCGGCGAGGCAGAATTCAGGGAAGCCGCTTTGCCTTGTGCCCAATAGCTCGCCGGTGCCCCTTAGGCAAAGATCTTCCTCGGCAATTTTGAAACCGTCATTGGTTTCGCGCATGATCGCTATTCGCGCGTGCGCGGTTTCGCCTAACGGCTCGGCATAGAGCAGCAGACAGTGGCCCTGCTCGTTGCCCCGGCCCACGCGGCCACGCAGCTGATGTAGTTGGGCGAGGCCGAAGCGTTCGGCGTGTTCCACGGCCATGATGGTGGCTTCGCGCACGTCAACGCCAACCTCAATCACCGTTGTGGCGACAAGAACCTTGGTGCGGCCCGCGACAAAGGCCTCCATTGCGGCGTCTTTCTCCTTGGCCTTCATGCGCCCATGCACCAGGCCAACCCGGTCAGCGCCGAAAATCTTGGACAGGCTGCCGTGGCGTTCGTCGGCCGCGGCCAGATCCAGTTGTTCGTTCTCCTCCACCAGCGGGCAGACCCAAAAGGCCTGCGCGCCGTTGTTGATGGCCCGGCCCACGCCGGCGACGACTTCATCCAGGCGCGAGAGGGGCATGGAGCGGGTATCCACCGATTTCCGCCCCGCTGGCTTGCCGTGCAACAGCGAGATATCCATATCGCCATAGACGGTTAGGCTCAACGTGCGGGGAATCGGTGTGGCTGTCATCACCAGAATATCCGCCACCCTGCCCTTGTCGCCCAGATTCAGGCGCTGATGCACGCCGAAACGATGCTGTTCGTCAATCACGGTCAGGGCCAGATCGTTGAAGATTACATCCTCGGTGAACAGGGCATGGGTGCCGATCAGAATGTCGATCTCGCCGCCGGCTAGACCTTCCAACAAAGCCTGGCGAGGTCGGCCCTTGGTGCGACCCGTGAGGATCTGGATGCGGATGGACATGTCCTTGCACAGGCCCGTCAGGGTTTGCAGATGCTGCCGGGCCAAGATCTCGGTCGGCACCATGAATGCCGCCTGAGCCCCGATTTCAACCGCGCCCAGCATGGCGAGTAAGGCCACCACGGTCTTGCCGCTGCCCACGTCCCCCTGCAACAGGCGCAACATGCGTTGGGGCAGGGCCATGTCAGACTGGATATCGTGCAGAACCTGGCGCTGTCCCTCGGTCAATTGATAGGGCAGGGACGCGGTTAGCTCTTCTCGCAAGCGGCCATCCCCGGTGATGGTCCGGCCCGAACGTTGGCGGGCGGCGGCGCGGATCATTGCAAGGGCCAGTTGATTGGCCAGCAGTTCGTCATAGGCCAGGCGGCAGCGGGCAGGGTCATCGGCTTCCATTCCCGCCATGCTGTCGGGTTCATGGACCCTATGCAGCGCCTCCCGCCAGGGTGGCCAGCGCTGCTTTGCCAACCAGGCCGCATCCTGCCATTCGGGCAATTCGGGCGCCAGATCAAGGGCGCCGCGCACCGCCTTGAGCAGGGGTTTGGCGGTCAGGCCTGTGGTCAGGGGATATGTGGCCTCCACGGCGGGTAGTTCATCGGCCTTATCCGGATCCACGATATGATCGGGGTGGGTCATCTGGATTTCCTGGCCGTAGTGGCCGACTCTGCCCGAGACCACGCGCTCCGCACCTAGAGGTAGGAGCTGGTGTAGATAATNCTCTCTGGCGTTGAAGAACACCAGGTTGACGCTACCGCTGTCGTCGCTGCATATGACCTTATAGGGCAGGCGGCGGTTCGGCGATGGGTGATGCTCGTCTACGGTGACGGAAAGGGTGACGACGGTGCCGTCGGGGGCATCGGCGACTTTCGGGCGGAAGCGCCGGTCGATC
Organism: Rhodospirillaceae bacterium; assembly: GCA_002731375.1. Taxonomy (GTDB): domain Bacteria; phylum Pseudomonadota; class Alphaproteobacteria. Next base: position 4,526 of record PCBT01000063.1, read on the forward strand.
AAACCCGTGGGTAGATGCCAACACAGATCAATTAGCTTGCCCCCGGCCAACTTCTCAATCAATTTACCCAGGCGCGGGCCGACGCCCTTTAGGGCGGTGACTGGCTTGAACAAAGTGAACAGGATTTCTGGCCGCATGAGATTCCGGTGCTGGTGTGAGCGTTGGGTCTACGTTATATCCTGAGGCGGAAACGGGGAAGAGCCATGACCACCACGGACGGCAAAGCGGACGAAACAACCGAGATCAGGCGCAAGCGCCTGCGCTATCATAGCTGGCACCGGGGCACCAAGGAACTGGATCTGGTGTTGGGCCAGTTCGCCGCCAAGTATCTACCTGATATGACCGTGGCGGAGCTGGACCTGTACGAAGCCATCGTGAACGAAAACGAGCACGATATCTACGCCTGGCTGGCGCGGCGCGAGGCACCTCCGCCGGAGCATGACAATCACATTATGAAGATGATTTTAGACTTTAGAATAACGCTATAATATATTGGAATATCACGAGAAAATACTATCTGGACAATCTAGATATGAACTTGCCGGCGTACCCGAAGGGCTGGACGCGCTGACCCTTGCCGAACTCGCCCAGGCGCAATCCCGTGAAGGCGGCGGCTGGCTGCTGCATGTCGCCAGGGACGAGGCGCGCATGGCCTCCCTGGTTGAAGGCATTGCCTTTTTTGCCCCCGGTACCCACGTCTTGCGCCTACCGGCCTGGGATACTTTGCCCTACGANAGGGTCTCGCCCAATCCGGAAATCTCCGCCACGCGCATGAATACCCTGGCGCGGTTGGTGGGGCAGTCGCCGCCCAAGGCGCCATCGATCCTGCTGACCACCGTCAATGCCACGTTACAGAGGTTGCCGCCGCGATGTTCAATCGAGGGCGCGGTATTCCAGGCCGGGCCCGGTGCCAGGGTCGAGGTGGTGGAGCTGTTGGATTTCCTGGTCCGCAATGGTTACAGCCGCTCCGGCACGGTGATGGAGCCTGGCGAATTCGCTACTCGTGGCGGCATTGTTGATATCTATCCCGCTGGTGCTGAAACACCGCTGCGCCTGGATTTCTTCGGCGACAGCCTGGAAAGCATCCGCCTGTTCGATCCCCTGACCCAAATCACCGTTGGCAAGGGCAAGACGCTGGATCTGGTGCCGGTCTCGGAAGTGCAATTGACCGAGGAAACGACCAATCGTTTCCGTCAGGGCTACCGCGATCTGTTCGGTGCCGTGACCGACGATGATCCGTTGTATGTCTCTATTCGCGAGGGCCGGCGTCATTCCGGCATGGAACATTGGCTGCCCCTGTTCCACGACGGGCTAGAGACGATTTTCGACTATGTGGATAGCGGTGCCATTACCCTGGACCACCAGACCATGGAAGCCCGCGATGACCGCCTGGCACAGATTGAGGATTATTACGAGGCCCGGATCGAGGCACAAAAGAGCTCTTACGGCGNCGCCCCCCTGTATAAGCCCGTGCCGCCCCAGCGGATGTTCCTGGACGGGCGTGCCTGGGACGATGCCCTGGCAGAGCGGCCCGGCGCGATATTTTCTCCATTTTCGGCACCGGAAAGCCCTAAAATCATCGATTTCGCGGGCCGTCAGGGCCGTGGCTTCGCGGCCGAGCGGGCCCAGCAGGAAGTCAATATTTTCGACATTCTACGTGGCCATGTGAACGAACAGCGCCAGTTGGGCCGACGCGTGGTCTTTGCCGCCATGAGCCAGGGCTCTGCCGAGCGCATGGGATTGTTGCTGGATGACCATGGCATAGAAGGGGTACAGGCCGTCGATCACTGGCCCGCCGTCATGGCCCTGGCCCCCGGTGCCCCAGCCATGGTGGTGCTGGGCCTGGAGAATGGCGTCGAGACCGACGGGCTGGCGATTATCTCGGAACAGGACGTGCTGGGGGACCGTCTGGCGCGGCGGCGCAGCCGCAAGGCGGAAGATTTTCTGACCGAGCAGAACCAGCTTTCCGACGGTGATCTGGTGGTGCATGTAGAGCATGGGATCGGGCGTTTTCTTGGCCTGCAGACCATCGAGGTCAGCGGTGCGGCCCATGATTGCCTGGAAATACACTATGACGGCAATGACAAGCTGTTCCTGCCGGCGGAGAATATCGAATTGCTGTCGCGCTATGGTTCGGAAGATGCTGGAGCCGTCTTGGACCGCCTGGGTGGGGCCGCCTGGCAGGCACGCAAGGCGAAGCTGAAGCAGCACATCCGTGACATGGCTGATCAGCTGATCAAGGTGGCCGCCGAACGTGTCCTGCGCTCCGCCCCCGCCATTGAACGCCCGGATGGTCTGTACGAGGAATTCTGCGCCTCTTTCCCGTTCGAGGAGACTGAGGATCAACTGGACGCCATCGACGACATATTTGGGGACCTGCAGAAGAGCACCCCCATGGACCGCCTGATCTGCGGCGATGTGGGCTTTGGTAAGACCGAGGTCGCCCTGCGCAGTGCATTCGCCGCCGTCATGACCGGCGGGCAGGTGGCCATTGTGGCGCCGACCACGCTGCTGTGCCGGCAGCATTTTCGGACCTTCTCTGAACGCTTCGCCGGCCTGCCTGTTAAAGTCCGACAGCTATCGCGACTGGTTGGCACGGCGGATGCGGCGGCGACCCGCGAGGGCATCTCGAACGGCCAGGTGGATATCGTCATCGGCACCCATGCGCTGTTGGGCAAAAAGATTGCCTTTCAGAACCTGACCCTGCTGGTGATCGACGAGGAACAGCATTTCGGCGTCGCCCACAAGGAGCGCCTGAAACAGCTGCGCAGCGACGTCCATGTCCTGACACTGACCGCCACGCCGATACCGCGCACCTTGCAGATGGCCTTTTCTGGCGTCAAGGAATTGAGCCTGATCGCCACGCCTCCCGTGGACCGTCTGGCGGTGCGCACGTTCGTGATGCCGTTCGATCCAGTGGTCATGCGCGAGGCGATCATGCGGGAGCATTACCGGGGTGGGCAGTGTTTCTATGTCTGCCCGCGTATTCTGGACCTGCCTGAGGCGGAGGAATTTCTACGCACCCAGGTACCGGAAGTGAAGTTCGTCACCGCCCATGGCCACATGTCGCCCTCTCGATTGGAAGACGTGATGAACGCCTTTTATGAAGGTGCTTACGATGTCCTACTTTCCACCACTATCGTGGAATCCGGCCTGGATATTCCCAATGCCAATACTTTGGTGGTGCATCGCGCCGACCGTTTTGGCCTGTCCCAGCTTTACCAGCTGCGTGGCCGCATTGGCCGCTCGAAAGTCCGCGCTTACGCCTATTTCACCTTGCCGCCCAGGGCGCGGCCGACGGCGGCGGCAGAAAAGCGGTTGAAGGTGCTGCAATCCCTGGATTCGTTGGGTGCCGGGTTTTCTCTGGCCAGCCACGACCTAGATCTGCGCGGGGCCGGCAATCTGTTGGGCGAGGAGCAAACGGGTCATATCCGAGAAGTGGGCTTCGAATTATACAACCAGATGTTGGAGGAAGCCCTGGCCACTGCCCGAAGCGGCGCGGCGGGAGAGCTCGATACCGGCAGCCAGGATTGGTCACCACAAATCAACCTGGGCACCACTGTTTTGATCCCGGAGCATTTCGTGGCTGATCTTGATGTCCGCCTCGGCCTCTATCGCCGCCTGGCCCATTTGGAGGACGAGGCGGATATCGATGCCTTCGCCGCCGAATTGATCGACCGTTTTGGCGCTCTGCCTGAGGAAGTGAAGAATCTCCTCGGCATCATTACCATCAAGCGTCTATGCAGGGCCGCAAACGTGGCCAAGATTGATGCCGGTCCCGGCGGGGCCAGCGTATTTTTTCGCAATGACCAGTTCGCCAACCCCTCCGGCCTGGTGGAATTCATCAACGACAACCGNGGCAGCGCCAAACTTAGGTCGGATCACAAACTGGTTTATCAAAGATCCTGGGGCGAGGCGGAGGACCGCTTGAAGGGTGTGAATTATCTAACCCGGCAGCTGGCAAATCTGGTTCAATCATCGCCCGCAGCTGCTTGAGAGGGCAACTTGTCTTGAATGGCTAGGTCGAACACATGGGTCAGGACGGATGGATCCTGGGCCCCCGAAATGGCGTATTTGTGCTCGATCACGAAAAAGGGCACGCCATTGATACCCATGCGCCGGGCCACGCCTTCCTCGGCCATGACCAAATCGCGGTCGGCGTCCCGTTCGAACAGATCCCACACCAGATCGCCGTCCATGCCGCAAGCAGTCGCGATTTCCACCAACGACTCGCGGTTGCCCACGTCTGCATCAGCAATGAAATATTGTTTGAACAAAGCTTCGACCACGGCATCCTGGACGCCAACAGATTCGGACCAGCGCACCAGACGATGGGAATCGAAGGTATTTGGTTGTCTTGGGATGCTGCTGAAATTGAACGTTAGCCCGACATCTTCGCCGGCGGTGCTAACCGCTTCATAAATTCGATCCGCCCGATCAACGCCGCCGAATTTGGACGAGAGATAATCCTGTCTCGCCATGCCAGCAGACGGCATCTCCGGATTCAACTGAAAGGGCCGCCATCCGGTTCTGAATTCATAATTGGGGCGCAGGGCAACAGCCTGTTCGAACCGCCGCTTGCCGATGTAGCACCACGGGCAGACCGTGTCGGAAATGATATCAACGTGGATCATCCCTCCATGATACCCGCCCTTCTGGTTGAGGTTAAGGCCCTTTCGCCCTGAATAGACCACCGGCCTATTGTCTGGTCATCGTCGCAGAGCCATATATTAGTTGTGGCTGTAAAGCGATTAAAAAGCGTGGATTGGTGCGGTATGATTCCCGCCCATGCGGGCGTCGTGGGGGCAATGTTCGCGAGCCCGGCGTCAATTCGGCTTGCACGGTGACCAGCCGGGCCAGGGTATACAGGCGGGAAAACGGTTTCGCATCCCGAAATGGCGCGGGCAAAAATTCAATCTGCAAGCAGTCGTCATCTGCCGTCGTCTTATCAGCCGTACTGATGACAATGGTCGGCATGCTGCCTTCGGGCGATAGATCGCGAAGATCCTGGCGGAATTTGCTGCCCTCGGGCGTCCTCTCGGCATCGACGATGTCTATATCGGGAAAGCGCCCGTGACAATGCGCAACGCATCTTCACGCGAGGTCGCCGGTAACGGCTGAAAGCCGTACTTTTCAAGCTTGACGGCCAAATTGCCGGTGTTGTCTGTGTCGCTGTAAAGCAGAACCCGAGCATTCGCATGCACTGGCAATATCTCCCCTTGGTGATTGGAAGGTAACTTGTCACGGTTAATAACCCCTTTACGAATGCGACCTTTTAGCATTTGTGTTGCTTGACGCTTCGGGCCACATTGGGCCCGGTTTTGTAATGGTTTTGACGTTGTAACGAGGACTAGAAAATGGCGAAAGACAGCTATAATTTGGCGGGCAAGGTCGCCTTGGTAACCGGTGCGTCGTCTGGCCTGGGGAGGCGGGCGGCGATCGCGCTCACGGGGTCGGGGGCCAGAGTCGCCCTGACCGCGCGGCGTGTCGACCGATTGGAGGCTCTTGAGGCCGAGATCACGGATGGCGGCGGGCAGGCCGTGCCCTTCGTCCTGGATGTCCGTGATCCCGTTGGTATCGAGCGGGTCGTAGCCGAGATCGAGAGCGCCATGGGGCCAATCGAGATCTTGGTCAATAACGCCGGCGTGTCCGTTGTCAAACGGCCGGAGGATTTTACCGTCGAAGACTACGACTATATCCACGAAACCAACGTCAAGGGGCCGTTTTTCCTGGCCCAGTTGGTAGGGCGGGAGATGATCAAACGCGGACAGGGCGGCAAGATCATCAATATATCCTCCATGATGGCCCTGCGTGTGTTAGGCAAATTGACGCTCTACGCCATGTCAAAAGCGGCGATTGGCCAGATGACCAAGCAACTGGCCCTGGAATGGGCTCGCCATGACATCCAGGTCAATGCGATTTGTCCTGGCTATATCGAAACCGAGATGAACCGCGACCACTGGCAAACAGAGGAGGGCCGCGGCCAGATCGCCGGCATGCCTCGCCGCCGTATGCCCCAGCCGGAGGTGATGGACGGTATGCTGCTGTTGCTGGCTTCGGAAAAATCCGACTACATAACAGGAACGCTGATCCCCGTGGACGACGGTCAGGTGCTTATGTAAGCAATTACACCGCGATCGGCGTCATTCTACACCGCCGCTCCGCCACGGCCTCGGCCAGTCTGTCCAAGACCGAGACCGAGGTGTCCCAATCGATGCAGCCGTCGGTTATGCTTTGTCCGTAGACCAGCGCCTGGCCTGCGACTTGGTCTTGACGTCCGGCGATAAGATTGCTTTCCACCATGACACCGATGATGCGGCCATCGCCGGCAGCGATTTGTTCGGCCACGTTCTTCATGACGCCCGGCTGGTTAGCGGGATCCTTGGCGCTGTTGGCATGGCTGGCATCTATCATCATGACCGGCTTGAGGCCGGCGGTGTCGGCCTCGTTACAGGCGGCATCAATGCTGGCGGTATCGTAGTTGGGCGTTCGCCCGCCGCGCAGAATAACGTGGCAGTCTTCGTTACCTGCCGTCGTGGCGATGGCGGAGCGTCCCGCCTTGGTGACGGCGAGGAAATGATGTGGTTGCGCGGCGGAGGCCACGGCATCCACCGCGATCCCGACGTTGCCGTTGGTGCCGTTCTTGAAGCCCACGGGACAGGACAGGCCAGAGGCCAGTTCGCGGTGAACCTGGCTTTCCGTCGTCCGGGCCCCGATCGCCGCCCAGGACACCAGATCGGCGATGTATTGGGGGATCGTCATGTCGAGGTACTCGCAACCGGCGGGTAGCCCTAGGTTATCGATATCCAGCAGTAATTTGCGGGCCAGGCCCAGGCCGCGTTCTATTTCGAAGCTGCCGTCCAGGCCAGGATCATTGATTAGACCCTTCCAGCCCACGGTGGTGCGCGGCTTGGCGAAGTAGACCCGCATGACAATTTCTAAGGTTTCACAATGGCGCCGGCGCAACCGGGCCAAGCGGTTGGCATAATCCATGGCGGCTTCCCGATCATGGATCGAGCAGGGGCCGATGACCACGGCCAGGCGGTCGTCCCTTTGGTGGATGATGTCCTGCAGGACTTGGCGTGATCGGGTAACTGTTTCCGTTGCGGCCTTGGTGCGCGGAAAAGTGAGAATTATTTCCGCCGGCGTATTCAGTTCGGTGATTTCGCGAATGCGGATGTCGTCTGTTTGATCCAACACGGCGTGGGCTCCTCTATTTTCAGGGCCAGACCGGCGGCAATAAAAAAACCGCCAGCTAGCTGGCGGTTTCGAGAGTTTTCTTGGTGCTATTCTCGGAATTTAGACCAAATGTTCCCCTACCTCCGCCAGCGGCTTCGGATAAACAAAATACCAAAAATAATACGCGGCGATTGTAAAGTTCATGGCGGGTCATATACGCGAATCGAAACCGCTTGTCACGCGCTGTGTTACAGGCCTGCGAGCCATTGGCTCGTTCCCAGATCGTGGTGTACGCCTATTGACAGCGGCCATCAGCGGCGTAGCTTGACGCGGAGTCTGTCTGTAAGGAAGCTTAGCGCAATGGCCTATATTGAGCGGGATGGCGTAAAGGTTTATTTTGAGGACCATGGAACGGGTCCCGGTGTGTTGTTAAGCCATGGCTTTAGCTACTCATCCACCATGTGGCGGGATCAGGTGGCGGTGCTGAAAGACCGCTACCGGGTGATGACCTGGGATATGCGCGGTCATGGGCAGAGCGATTATCCCGACGATCCCGCCGCCTATTCCGAAGATCATACAGTGGCCGACATGGCTGCTATTCTTGATGCTTGCGGTGTGCAAAAGGTGGTGGCTGGCGGACTGTCCCTGGGCGGCTGCGCCTCGCTTGGGTTTCATATTGCCCACCCTGAGCGTACCGCGGGCTTGATGCTGTTTGACACCGGCCCAGGTTTCAGAAAGGACGAGGCCAGGGCCGCCTGGAACGAAGTCGCTTTTAAGCGTGCGGCCCGCTTCGAGAAGGTTGGTCTGAATGAACTAGGCGATGGCCCGACGATACGGATCGCCGGTCACCGCAATGCCTCCGGTCTGGCGCACGCCGCCCGCGGCATGTTGGCGCAAAGCAATGCCGCGATGATGGATAGCTTGCCCACCATAGTAGTGCCAGCCCTGGTTCTGGTCGGCGCGGACGACGTAAAATTTCATGCTGCCACCGATTACATGGTGAAGAAAATTCCCGGGGCCCAGAAAGTGGTACTCGATGAAGCGGGTCACGAGGCAAACATGGATCAACCCGCTGCCTTCAACGCGGCGATGTGTGGCTTCCTTGGTGATTTAAATCCTTAGCCGAGGCCCTTGACCCGATCCAAAAGGAACGGCTTCAGCATATCCGGCGTTTGGCCCGTGGTGATCCGTGCCGCCATCAGGTGGCCCAGGGCAGGTGCCAGGGTGACGCCGCTGTGAGTGGCGATGATGAACAGGCCCTCGGCGCCGGGCAGGGGGCCGGCCAGACTGTGACCGTCGTCGGGATAGGGCCGCAAGCCCACGGTCAAGGTACATTCATCGATGCAGGCGGCGCCGACAAAGCCGGGCAGCCGTTCCTTGGCGCGCTCCAGCAGGATGCAGGCGACCCGGCGCAGCTCCTCCACCGGGGAGTCCGTATCGGTCATACCGTCCGTATCATCGGCGCCGATCCTAACGCCACCATTGAAATCGGGCAGTACGTGCAGTTCCGGTCCATCGGCGAAATAGACCACCCGGCGAACAAACTTATGGGGTGCCGTATCCGGCGTACGCACCAGAAGACCTGGTACTCTGCGCATGGGAAAGCGGGCGGCGAAGCCATCAAACCCGGTTAAACCGCTCAACACTTCCGGCGTCGAAGGCCCGACGGCGAGCAATACGGTTTCGGACTTCAGGACGCCGCCGTCCGTGTTCAGGCCGGTGATCTGGCCATCCTCGCGGGCCTCCAGCGCCTGCGCCGCGCAACCCTCCATCACCGCACCGCCCAGGGCGCGGACCTGTTCGGCCATGAAACGGACGAAATGCGGCGCATTCAGATTCATATCACTAACCGCGTACAGTCCTTCGGCATCATCCGTCAGGCTCAAATGCGGCTCCATGGTGCGCAAGGCGTTGTTATCAACCCAGGTTGCCGGATAGCCGAGGGCCTCGAGCTGGCGCAGCTTTTCCCGGGATGTGGCAAGGTTGGTGGCATCGGACGTTCGGACAATTTGCAACGAGCCCGCCGGGTGCAGGCCCAATGCCTGCTCGCCGAACTCAACCGCGAGATCGCAATATCCGGCCAGCCCCTTGGCGTTCAGGCGGTGATAACTCTCGTCGGCGGTTTTCGAAGTGCCGTTGATCCAGGCGAAGCTCTTGCTCGAGGTGCCGCAGGCCAAGCTCTTCCGCTCCACCACGGCGACCTTCAGGCCCTTGCGGGCCAGAAAATAGGCGGCGGTGCATCCGACAATACCACCGCCGACGACTATCGCATCAAATTTTGACGTGCTCATGACTAAATTCCCAAATACCCAGGCACCACATTCTAGAGCAATTTTCAATTAAACGGGGTTGCTTTTGCGACTTAAGTAATTGGTTCAATTGCTTTAACCTCAAGTGCCTGAGCGCATTTTTTAAATGCACTCAGGCAAGGAATGCTACAATGGCGCCATGCCCACATCAATGCATGAAGACCGTCTGAATATCGTCGTCGATGCCCTGCGCGCGTGGGGCGCCAAGCGAGTGCTGGATCTGGGTTGTGGTTCGGGACCTTTGTTACTGGCATTGGCGGCGGAGCCGTTTTTCGAGCGGATCGTGGGACTGGATATATCCCGCAAGGCATTGGAGGCCTGCGGCCGTAATCTCGCCCGAGAAGGCTTCGTCCTTGATGCCCGCATTCAGGTCCTCAATGGCTCCTTCGCCGAGTCTAATCCCCGCTTTCAGGGCTATGATGCCGCCGTATTGCTGGAAACCATTGAACATATCCCGCCTGATCGCCTGTCAAAGGTGGAGCGCGCGGTCTTCAACGGTTTTCGCCCTGGCCTAGTCCTGATCACCACGCCGAACCAGGAATGCAATGAGTGGTTGGGCGTGCCGGGCCACCGCCTGCGCCATCCCGAGCATGAATTCGAATGGAGCCGGGCCAAGTTCGAGGCCTGGGCCACGGGCCTGGCCCAGCGCAATGGCTATGCCGTCAACTTCGCCGGCATCGGCCCGGCGCACCCAGTGCTGGGCGCGGTAAGCCAGATGGCGCTATTTACGCTGGCAGATGCTTGACGGCACATCACCTGCCGCCGCAAGCTGCGGACAGATGATTTGGAGGCAAGAACAATGGAATTGAAAGATGTCATGCGGACCACTTTCGCGGCCCGCGAATTCACCGGCGAGGATGTCCCCGACGCAGTCATCCACGATCTGATCGAAAACGCGCGCTTCGCCCCCTCGGGCGGCAACCGTCAAGGTAACCGTGTTATCATCGTGCGCGACGCAGGCACGCGCGATGCCCTGGCCACCTTGGCGGAGCCGGCGGCAAAGCGTTACGTGGCCCAATCTAAGGCGGGAGAAAGCCCCTGGAACGCGGTGACGCCGACCAAGGTCACGGCAGAAGAGATCGAGGCGACGCGCGCCGCGCCGATACTGATCAATTCATTCCGTGATGCCTCGGTGGTGCTGGTTTTTGTCGTGGACTTGCGCGTGGTTGCGTCCATGGATCAGGATCTGGAGCGTATCGGTATGATTTCCGGCGCCTCGATCTATCCCTTCGTCTGGAATGTTCTGATGGGCGCGCGCGAGGCCGGTTACGGCGGCACCATCACTACCCTGGCGGTGGTGCGGGAAGGGGATGTGCAAAAGCTGCTGAATATCCCCTCGGAATTCGCCGTGGCCGCCGTGGTGCCCTTGGGCAAGCCGGTCAAGCAACTGACTAAATTGCGGCGCAAATCAGTCGAGGAAATAGCCAGCCGCGAAAGCTTCGACGGCCCGCAATTCAAGAAAGACTAATCAAAGGAGGAATGCCGGACATGGCGAATAATGGCATAACGCTGGCTAACGCGTATGAGCATATTGGTGAAGAAATCGGCTTGACTGACTGGGTCGATATTGACCAGATGCAGGTCAATATTTTTGGCGAGATCACCCGCTGGCCGACCAGGGGGCACAATGACCCTGAGTGGGCGGAACGGGAAAGCCCCTATGGCGGCACCATCATTCATGGCTTCTTTCTGCTCAGCCTGATTACCTATTTCGTACGCGTTGGTGGTATCGACCCCGCCGATGGCGCCCGTTCCCTGAACTACGGCATGAACAAGGCCCGCGTGCTACAGCCAGTGCTGATCGGCGACGGCATCCGTGTGCGCGACCGTATTGGCCTGATGGAGGTGGTGGACAAGGGCAAAGGCAAGCGCCTGATCACCACGACGCATCATATCGAGGTCGACGGCCTGGGCGGTCCGGCGGCCTATGTGGAATATCTGAACATGTGGTTCCCGAAAGTGGATTGAATAGCGCCCTCTTGCGCCCATGGAATAACCCACGCAAACTACACCCAACCCAGAACAACAAAGATAGAGGAACAGCCCACATGTCAGCCTCACCAGAGCTACAGCGCGATATGTTGCGCCAGATGCAAACCATCCGCCGTTTCGAGGAGCGCGCCTCCGATGACTATAAAGGCGGCGATATCTATGGCGTCGTGCATTGCTATATCGGCGAGGAAGCCTCTGGCGTTGGCATCTGCGCCGCCCTGCGGCCCGATGACCAGATCATCTCGAACCACCGCGGCCACGGCCATTGCATCGCCAAGGGCGCCGATCTGAACCGTATGATGGCGGAGCTGTATGGCCGCGTGGATGGCTATTGCAAGGGCAAGGGAGGCTCCATGCATATCGCCGATTTTTCCATCGGCATGCTCGGCGCCAACGGCATCGTCGGCGGCGGGTTGTCCATTCTCACCGGCGCCGGTCTGGCAGCACAGATGGCGGGCAACGATGGTGTTGCCGTCTGTTTCTTTGGCGACGGGGCGTCGAATGCCGGTTCGTTCCATGAAAGCCTGAATATCGCGGCTTCTTGGAAGCTGCCGGTGATTTATGTCTGTGAGCATAATTCCTGGGCCGCTGATACCGCCGCCAAGAAAACCCACGCGGCGGAAAACATGTCCGACCGGGCCAAGGGCTATGGCATTCCCGGCGTTGTGGTCGACGGCAATGACGTACTGGCTGTCTACGAAGTTGCGCAGGAGGCCGTGGCGCGTGCTAGGGCGGGCGACGGCCCGACGCTGATCGAATGCAAGACCTACCGCCACCGGCCCCATACGGAGCGTCCCGGCGCGGTTGACCGGCGCCCGGAAGAGGAAAAAGCCGCCTGGATGGCGCGGGATCCCATTCCGTTGCTGGTGGATCACCTGAAACAACAGCAGGGCCAGTTCAGCGACGAGGAATTCAAGGCCATGGATGACGAGATCATGGCCGAGATTGAGGCTTCCGTCACCTATGCCAAGGCCAGCCCGTTCCCGGCGCCCGAAGCGGCCCTGGATGATGTGTTCGCGGATTAGAGGGAGAGTATCATGAGTATGCGGGAAATATCTTACGGCCGGGCCGGCATGGAAGCGTTGGTCGAGGAAATGCGCCGGGACCCCACCACCTTACATCTGGCCACCGATGCGCCGCCATCACTAGTCGAGGAATTCGGCGAACAACGTATTCGCGCTACCCCGATCGCCGAAAATGCCTTTTCTGGCATTGCAATTGGTGCNGCGGGTTCGGGCCTGCGTCCGATCGTCAATTGGTCNATGGTCACCTTTTGCTTTGTCGCNATGGATCAGATCGTCAACCANGCCTCGAAAATCCACTACATGTTCGGCGGTCAGCAGACCTTTCCGTTGGTCTTCCGATCNTCCGTGGGCGGCGGTACGTCACTGGCGGCGCAGCATTCGCAAAGCCCCTATTCGATGTTCATGAACCTGGCCGGCCTGAAACTGATCCTGCCGTCCACGCCGTATGACATGAAGGGCCTGCTGAAATCAGCCATTCGCGACGACAACCCGGTGCTGTCATTCGAATCCACTCGCCTTATGGGTTTGAAGGGCGAGGTGCCCGACGAGGATTACACCATTCCCCTGGGCGTGGCAGATGTAAAGCGCGAAGGCAAGGACGTCACCGTCATCGCCCTGGCCTGGCTGGTGCATGAAGCCTTGGCGGCGGCGGAGGAAATGGAGAAAGAAGGCGTTTCGGTCGAGGTTGTCGATCCGCGCACGCTGTTCCCCCTGGATAACGACCTAATGCGTGCCTCGGTGCAAAAGACAGGCCGTCTGGTGATTGCGGACGAGGCCGGCCCCACGGCGGGTGCCTCCGCTGAAATCGCCGCTCTGGTGACGGAAGACCCCGCCACCTTCAAGGCCATGAAAGCACCGCCAAAAAGGGTCTGCGCCCTACAGGTGCCGATCCCCTACAGCCCGGATATGGAGAACCATGTGTTTCCCGACCGCAAGCGCATCATCACCGGTATCCGGGAGGTAATGGAAGCGGGGTGAACCAATTTTTGGATGACGGCCAGTGCTGACTTTCGCCACGCTTGGACCCAAGGGCAGCAATCATGATTGGATCGCACAGCGCTATCTGACGGTTCAGGGGTTGGATTATGCGGGCCTTGAGCTGTTTGCGGATTTTCCAGCGGCTATCGATGCGATGCTTGTGGGCGATGTGCATCATGTGATTCAGGTGGCAGTCCATGGCTCTGTCGCTGATATAGTGGCGCGATACCGTGGCCGAGCCCACATCATCGATACCTTTATTTCGCCCAGCCAGCCAATGGCGGTTCTAACCCGTTTGGGCGTCGATAAGCCAACAAGTCTGGGTCTGCAAATGGCAACGCGCGAATATATCGATACCTCGCGATGGCAGACCTTGGTGGGTGAACCTTCAACCGTCGATGTCGCGCACGGTCTTCTCGAAGACAAATACGATTCAGGGCTCACGTTGTCGAAGTTTGCGGCGCAGTATCCTGAATACTTTCGCATCGAAGAAACCATTGGCACCGTCGTCGACCCCTGGTTGGTTTACGGTGCAGTGCCGACATGCACGGATAACCTATTGGTTTGGCCTGATAGTCCTGCTGCCAATTTGTTTCGTAAACAGCTCGTTTAGATGTTGGGCTGTCGACTATTCTTCCAGGAACCGACGCAGCACATTCCCCGTCAGCTTCGAGATATTATTGTCCCCATTGTTCCAGGGCAGGCAGCCGCAGTAGGTGATGGAGCCGGTGGAGAAGACTTGGCCGCCCGATGGTGTCTGGTAATACAGCATATCTGCGTGGATCAGATCCCGCGTTGTCTGAAGCGACCAATTGACGATGTGAGTCAGCATTTCCTCGGGTACCATAATGGTTTCCTCATCATGCTCTTCCGAACGTGCAATGATCACCGCATCCTCCGGCGTGCCCAGGCGCACATCGGCGCGGTCTAGCTCGAAACCTGCCGCGCCACCGCCCGAGAGGCCGAAATCCCCGATGATATCATCCTCAATCCCATCAAAGATCCAGGCAACGCTTGGGTCTTTGGACGCTTCCATGCGGCGATAGTAAGAGCCGGTGAAATTACCTTGCGCGGTGAAGCCCAATCCCGCAATCGACTGTGGTGGGCGGCCATTGCGCCGCCACATGCCGCCATAGGTGCCGTCGAAGGCATTGAAATATTCGCCGGGCTCCGCGGCCCAGGCGCGGATACCGCCTTCGCCACGGCGGATCTCCAGGGCGCCGGCCTCGCTTTCATGCAGGGCGATCCGCCAATAGAAGCCATTGCCGCCCAAATACATGAAGTTTCCGCCATTGTCGCGATAGGCCTCAATGGCATCCAGGGTTCTGGCAGTGTGGTATTCGGGATGGCTGCCCGTGCTGAAGACTTGATAGGGCTGTATCGCGGCATAGCCGTCATTATGCAATTCCTGATCCGTGACGATGTCGTAATCGATGCCTTGTTGATTCAGCCAAGTCAGCAGATGGCCGTCGGCGGGGAAGTGGCGCAGACCGGAATCCTCGCCAATGCCCGTGGTCAAAAAGCCGGGGCGGATGTTGAACAATGGCCGCTTGTGCGAGGCATGGCAGATGCCGCTGCCGTCGCTGTGGAAATTGTAGGTGGACAGGCCATATTCCGGATGGGTCGCCGGGTTCCACGGATAGGCCTCCCATTCGGCGACCCGGTCATGCCAGCTTTCATGATAGGCGGGGCGGGCATAGTTGCCATAGATCACATAGGTGAAGGTGGAAACCAGAACGCACAGCTTGGCCCGTGGCTTACCCAGGGGCGGGCAGACGAAGAACGGCATGGCCTCTTCATGGCCGTTGCATTTGATGCGCACCACATAGGCGCCCGAGGGCAGGTCGTCGGGAATGGTAAAGCTGAAATCCGTCTCCCAGCCAAAATCATAAATGTCATCTTCATGAAAATGGATGGCGCCGTAATGTTCGGGGCGGTAGCGGAAACACATGTCCTCGCCATTCCAGGCCGCCCCGGTCATGGCGCGGGTCGGCAAATTGATCAGACGGGCGTTCAGGCCGTTGGGGCCGGTATCCTGGACCGTGGTGGTGGAGATACCTTGGGCAAAATCCCATGCGGCCAATATCTTGCCGTCGCCGTCATGGATCTCCGGTGCCTCGATCTTGCCATTGAAGTGCGCCCCGATGGCGTGCGGTGCGTCGCTGGGCCGGATGGCGGGGGCATTTTCCATTGCCGCGATGATCGGCTTGCCGGAGAGTTTCAGGCCCGGTGCGATCACCGTGCTGTGGGCCTCGTGACCATTCTTCAAAGGTTCCTGGCTGACGGTCAGGGCGCCGCTGCCCCCATCATAGGTCAGAGAAACCCGATACCAGGCGCGGATATGCAAAGGCTCGCTGCCAACGGCGCGGCGGTCACCTGCCTGGCCGGCCAAGGCGCCGGTCCCGTCAATCATTAGAGTAATATCGCCACATGATAGGATTGCTTGTTCGCCCTTCAGGGGCAGGGTCGGCCAGATCAGGGCGGCAAGGCGAAAGCCGCCTTCCGTGTTTGGCAGATCGTCGTTGGCTATGGCGTATGAACCCGCCTGGATCGGTTGCTGGCGCGAGGGATAGCTTGCCCCATCCAAGGGCGAGGCCACGGGCCGCTCGATTATCCCTGGTCCTGCCGGGTTGGGATCGGCCGAAATAGAGCGGAAAAGTTCCGCCGTGAATGGCTCGTGAGCGATTGAGCTGACCTTGAATTCAATCCTGTCGCCGGGACGGCCCGATAGGCGGTCTGAATAACCAATTAACGGAATCACGCGGGAAATTCCCCCAAATAGAATCAGCAATGTTACCAAGACTAACGGCAAAGCTCGTGCATGGCCATCGCCGGGGTGGTGATTTAAGATGCTCCTCAATGTATCGAAGGATTACCCGATGATTGATTTCTACACCTCTCCCACGCCAAATGGCTGGAAAGTCGCCATCGCGCTGGAAGAGTTGGAGTTGCCTTATAAGACCCATGTTCTGAACCTGAGCGAGAAGCGGCAGTTCGAGGACTGGTTCAAGGCGATGAACCCAAACAGCCGCATCCCCGTCATCGTCGACCGGGAGGTTGATGATCTGGCCATTTTCGAATCCGGCGCCATTTTGATCTACCTGGCGGAAAAAACCGGACGCCTGCTGCCCCATGACGTCAAGGGCCGCATGGCGGTGATGCAATGGCTGATGTTTCAGATGTCCGCCATCGGACCGATGCAGGGCCAGGCGGTTTCCTTCGAACGCTATTTCCCCGAGGATGTCCCCCTGGCGCGGCAACGCTATCACAACGAAACCCGGCGTCTGTACGAGGTCCTGGACAGCCACCTGGCGGACAATGAATGGCTGGCCGGCGATTACTCAATCGCCGATATCGCCAACTGGTCCTGGCTGCGCAGTCATAAATGGGCCCGCGTTCCCACGGACGGCCTGGAACATCTGGAACGTTGGATGGCGGCGAATGCGGCCCGACCCGGTAGTCAGCGCGGCGTCCTGGTGCCGCCGTCGCCGGGCAAGGCGGAACTGGTCGCCAAGGGCGGCTCAACCATCGTTACGCAGTAAAAGGATTAGGACCATGAGTGAATTTGTTGACTACCAGGTCAAGGACGGCGTCGCCACTTTGACCATGAACGACGGCAAGGCGAATGCCTTTGGCATCCCCATGACATCGGCCTTGAGCGCGGGACTGGACCGGGCCGCCGACGAGGCGGAGGTGGCGGCAATCAAGGGCAAGCCGGGACTGTTTTGCGCCGGCTATGATCTTAAGGTTATCAATGGACCCAAGGACGGCGTCCGGGCCATGGTTGAGTCAGGCGCCGAGTTGCTGATGAAAGCCTATATGCACCCGCAACCCCTGATCATTGGCTGTACCGGCCACGCGGTGGCGGCGGGAGCATTGCTATTGTGCACGGCGGATTACCGCATCGGTGTATCGGGCGACTTCAAGATTGGTCTGAACGAGACCTCCATTGGTCTTGGCCTGCCGACCTACGGACTGGAGCTGGCGCGTGACCGTCTGGACAACAGGCAACTGAACAATGCCACCATGGGCGCGCAATTATATTCCCCCGCCACGGCGGTGGAGATCGGCTATCCGGATGAAGCCATTCCCCCCGGCGCATTCGAGGATGCCATCGCGGCCAAGGCGGAATATCTCAAGACCCTGGACGGGGCCGCCTATGCGCAGGTGAAACAGCGCCTGCGTTGCACCCGCGAGGCCTTGATCCGCAGCGCGATGCAAGCGGAAATGGATGCAAGATAAGAATAGCACTTGCGAGGGATTATCATGGAAGCCGGCGTATTTTTAGCCCTGAACGAAACCACGCAACCTGATTTGATCACCCAGGCGGCCCGAGCCATCGAAGAACGTGGCTTTCATGCTATTTGGGTGCCCGAGCATGTGGTGCTGTTCGAGGATTATGAGTCCAAATATCCCTATTCCGCCGATGGCCGCATTGGCGGCTATGGCAAGGGTATGATGGAGCCCTTCACGGCCCTGACTTACCTGGCCGCCCATACCTCGACCGTTCGTTTGGGCACCGCCATCTGCCTGATTACGCAACGTAACCCGGTCTATACCGCCAAGCAGGTAGCGGATCTGGATTTTCTTTCCGGCGGGCGGGTCAATCTCGGCATTGGTCTGGGCTGGCTGCAAGAGGAATTCAAGGCCCTGGGGGTCCCGTTCGAAAAGCGCGGCAAACGGGCCAACGAACATATTGAGGTCATGAAGGCCCTGTGGTGCGAGGAGACTTTGTCCTATCAGGGTGAGCTCTATGAGCTACCCGATTGCGTGATGTACCCCAAGCCCGTGCAGGCGCCCCATCCGCCAATTTTCGTTGGAGGGGAAGGGGATCATTCTCTCCGCCGGGCCGCCGATCTATGCCAGGGCTGGCTGGGCGCCAGCGTCGAGCCCGAAGCCATGGCCGAACGTATCACCACCTTGCACGGAATGTTATCGGACCGCGGCCGTGCCAAGGATGAGGTGAAGATCTACACTCTGCCCAACCAACGGCCAGATGCCGACCGCTGCCGCCGTCTTGAAGATGTTGGCGTGGAACAGGTCATCCATATGGTGCGTCTGCGCGAAATCGGCGAAACTCAAGCGGCTCTCGACAAATACGCCCGCATGGCCTTTGGCTAAGGGGTATGCTTTAAGCTGCCGAAGACTCAGCGCCGCGGTGCATGCGGTAGGAGAAGCCTCGGACCCGGCGTTCGTCCAGTGGCGTACCGTCGCCATAGAAAAAGAAGAATGGAATGTCCTTGCGGTAACGCAGTAATCCTTCGGTAATTAGGCTGTTGTCACAACCCCAGCAACTGGCCACCACGACACCGTCATAGTCACCCGTATCCCAGGCATGCACGACGGCGGCGATCTCCATGGGGGAGCCGCCCACGGTGGCCGGATCGATCAGGGCCTCCGCCTGTTCCAAGGCATGCTTCACATCCGGCATGGGCAGCCATGGGTGTAGGTCCTGCATTCCGCTATACAGCCAGGTACGCAGCTCGCATTGTTCCTCGGTCATCTCTTGCGCCTCGGCCAACGGTTTGGCGCGGCCGTATTGCAGGTGCGGGTGGCAGCGCGAAACGAATTCAAAGAAGTCCGTCAATGGTTCGAGGACCAGACGCAGCCCTTGCTCGCTGAGGCGTAGGAACAAACCGGCGGAGGCGAAGTCGTCGCCCTTGGTCATGGTCTCGCCGCCGACAAAAACCGTGCGGAAATCGCGGCGCCCCTGCCAGCGCGCGTCTATATCAGCATAGGCCTGGCCGCTTTCCCGCAGGGCCTTGGAAATGGCGACAGCGCGGGCCTCCACCTCTGGACGAGCCTCGTCGCTGTTGGTCGCCGCCATGGGCGCATCAAGGATCGCATGCACCCGCGCGATGCCGGCGTCGTACAGCGCCCGTGTCTCGCCTGGGCGCCCCTCTACCGGGACGTGATAGATATACATTTGGCGCAGGATCTCGATCGCGGAGAGGCCGGTCCAAAGCTGCAACGACATGGATCGGTCACTGCCGAACGGCATGCCCTCCATTTTGACATTGCTATCGAGGCCCATCTTTTCCAACGAAATCTGGTCCTTGATGCCGAATGCGCCGGTGCGGCAGAGCTGCCCGGAAAAGGCCAGCAATACCGTATCCTTTACAGGCGGGTTTTCTTCCAGATAGCTGCGGAAGGCGCCCCACATCAATTGATAGCTCATGCATTCCTTGCCGGAACAATCGGCCTTGCCGGCCTGCCATGTATCATCGCAATGCGGCGGCGCGGCGACTACGTCATAGCCGTAGCCGCGATAGGTGGCGGCAAAGGTCGCGCCCACATTGTCGGCCATGCTCATGGCCACATAATGCACATCCGGGTCAAGGAAGGAGGAACTGACGCGCCGTTGCGGGCTGACATATTCGATCCGCTTTGAATTATCAGGCAGGGCCTTGGCGTCGCCCTCGGCGATATACTGCCGCACCGATTGCAGGAAGGCCTGAATGCGGGTGACGAAGCCGGCCTCGCCGCCGTGGCCGTCGCTTTCCAGAATGGTATGGGGATAGCCTTCCAGCAATGATTGGAAGACCTGCTCGGTAAACGAAGCCGGGCCGCAACCGAACGAGGCGAGCAGCACCGGGAAGACATTCCCCAGCTCGCGCGCATTGGAGGCCACCCGCATGGCGCGGTTGGCATCGCCCCAATAGATTTTCTTCATGGGTGGGGTTTTTTCATCGACCGTGAAGCAATCCGCCGGGATCGCCATAGCGCCGTTGCTACGCAACAGATGCGGGATATTGGCGTTGATAGCGAGGTCGCAAATGACATGCAGATGGCCCAACAACAGAACCACGGGCAGCTCGTTCTGCCTGGCATAGGCCAGCGCCTCGTCACCGATCTGCTCCAGTCCGTCCTCGAAGGCGATTTGAGCTTCCGCCGCCTTGGCCACCGCGCCTTCGATATCCTTTGCGTCAACACCCAGTTCATGGGCTAGGCGCTGCATCTCCACAATAAGTTCAGGCGCGTCCGGCCCGGCACGGAATGAAAGCCTGGGCCGTACCAGCTTGGTCTTTCTGCCGCGCGCGCGGAGCAATTGCGTAACCATGGACGGCATGGTCTGTTCGGCAACACAGGTTTGCCCCCCGCGCCCCTTTGTGTCGGCAATGTTGAAGATGGAGGGGAACAGCATCAGATCCACGTCTACGTCACAGACGGAGTGAGCGATCTTCACCGGGCCGCAACTGTCGAAGCTGTTGCAAAGTTGCTCCCCCGCCGCCAGGGAATTCTTGTTGGAACGCAACAATTGCACCGAAAAACCAAGTTCGGCGGCGAAGGTGGCGAGCCAGGGAACATGCGGTCCCACGGAGCTGACGGCGGGAATGGCAAGGGTGGGGCCGTCATGCGGTTCTGGTATGAAGCTGTCGATCAGGGCCTCGCGCTGCTCGAACGGATTCGGGGCCTCCTTGGCCAACTTTGGCTGGCTTTTAGTGGAGACCTCGAACTTCGGGCAGGCGCCGCCTGATACTGCCTGACGGCTTTTGTCGCCGACCTTGATGGTCGTGCGCTCGATCGGGCACAAGGTCTGGCATTTGGCGTCGCGGCAACGGAATTCCGTGCGCGCGGTGATTTCCGCCTCCAGGATGCCGGCGAGATCCAGCGCCGGGGCTGCATTCAAGGCGTCGGGACCAATTTCCTTGTTGGCACAAAGGCCGATGCCCCAGGCACCCATGGCGCCTGGATTGGGCGGCACCACGATCTCGCGCCCGGTGACGGCGGCCAGGGTCCAGGCCAGGGATGGGTTGGAGGCCGGCTTGCCCTGGAAAAAGACCCGGTCGCCCAGGGTACGCTGACCCATGACGCGGTTCAGGTAATTGTGGATCACCGAATATTGGAAGCCGGCGAAAATATCATCGCGCCCGAAACCTTCCTTGATCGCCAGGGCGGCGGCATCTGCGACGAAGACTGTGCACATCATGCCCAGATCGGGCGGCCGTTTGGCGCTGGAAGCAAGATCGATGAAATCCTGGATGTCATCGACATCGTAGATCGTCGCCTGTTCCTCCAGGAAAGATCCCGTGCCCGCGCTGCATGCCTTGTTCATATCGCTTTCAACGATGCGGCCGCCTTGCACGCGGATGTACTTGGCGTCCTGGCCGCCGATCTCGATCACTGACAGATCGGCCCCGCCGTCCACATCACATCGGGCGGCACCCGTGGCATGGGCGACGATCTCGTTCAGCACGATGACGTTGTCGCTATCGGGATAAACCGCGCGCAGCAGGGTGGCGACGGCTTCCCGGCCCGAACCGGTAACGCCGATGGCGCGCACATCCGCCTTGACCTGGCCCAGAATGGTTTTGACCAGACGGCGGGCGGCATCGACCGGGTTGCCGCGCGTGCTGTCGTAAACATCCAGTACGATATCCCCCGTCTCGATCGAGGTTAGCACCGCCTTGGCCCCGGTGGAGCCGAGATCCAGGCCCAAAACGGTAGGTGTTTCCGCCGCGCCCACGGGCACTTCGGGTTCGGGCATCATGGTGACCTGGTCCTGCCAACCCTGGGCTGGTTCCTGCACCTTGAATTTGCTTTCAGTGGCGGCGATCAATTCATCGGCATCGGCGGGCAGGGGACGAGGGGAGGCGTTACGTGCCTGCTCGGCCGCGATCGCAGCGGCGCCCACGGCCTCGAAACATTCGGCCAGTGGCGGTACCTTGACCTCTTCGCCCAGCATTTCCTCGAACGCCAGACGGAAGCTCTCGATCCGCGCCGGACCACCCATAAGATAGACCGGTCCTTCGACCCGGTTGCGGGTGAGAAGGGAATGTGTGTTGCGCGCCACGGAACCGAAATAGCCCTTGAACAAATCGCCCGTCGCCTTGCCCTGGTTGGCGAAATGGGTCATCTCGGATTTGGCGAAAACGGAACAGCGCGCCGTGATGGGGATGCCTTTCTCGACCGCTTGGGCAGCCTTGTCCGCCTCTTCGATGCCCAGGCCAAAACGGTCGGCGATCTTCTGGATATTTTCGCCTGTACCGGACGAGCATTTGTCGTTCTCGAGGTATTGGTAGTGATACTTCGCACCGACTGTGCCTGCATCAGCCAGTTTGCGGCTGAGCGTACCGTAGCCACGGGCGCCGATGGATACCAGGTTCAAGGCGCCTTCCAGTTCCGGGCTGATTCCGAGCGCGGCTTCCTGGCAGGATTCTTCCGGCAGGATCAGGGCAGGCTCGCGCAGTTCATCGGCATAGACGCCGGTCGCCGCCAGGGCGGCACAGGATGCGATATCGTTGTCGCGGTACCACTTCTTGAACAGGCCCAGGGGGTCGCCTTCGTGCAATTTATAGCCGGCGCCCTCGACCTCCACTTTGCCGTCTTCCGCCACCGTGGCGGTCACGAACCCCACGGATGCCTTGCCCAGATCACAGCCTGCTACGCGCACGGTTACTCTCCCAATTTGGTTTCTTTCGCTTCAGGCGGCGGCGGTTTCGGCACTTCGGTGCAAGCGGTAGGTAAAGCCGCGAACCCGGCGTTCGTCCAATGGCGTGCCGTCATCGTAGAAGAAGAAAATCGGGATGTCCTTGCGATAGCGCAAAAGCCCTTCCGAGATCAGACTGCTGTCGCAGCCCCAGCACGAGGTCATGACCACACCGTCGTAAAGGCCGGTGTCCCAGTGCCGGAGCACGCTGCCGATCTCGAACGCCGTGGGGCCATAGGTGGCGGGATCGATCAACTCCTCCGCCTTGACGGCCGAGGCTTCAACATCAGGTCCCGGGACCCAGGGATGCAGGTCCAGAACATGCGAATAGAGCCTCTCGCGCATTTCTGCCTGCAGATTGACCATCGGCGCGACCATTTCCGGCGTGGCCTTGCGTCCGAATAACAAGTGCGGGTGGCGGCGGCCAAGATATTCGAAGAAATCCGTCACCGGCTCCACCATCAGGCGCAGGCCTTGTTCACTCATGCGCAGGAACAGACCGCCATTGGCGACATCGCTGCCCTTGGTCAAGGCATCGCCGGAGACAAAGACTCGGCGCAGGGTTTCGGTACCGGTCCAGGCCGCTTCCATCTCGGCGAATTTCTCCGCTGTCTGGCGCAGCACGGCGCAAACCTTGGCGGTCTTGCGTTCCAGTTCAGTTGCCGCCTGGATCGGATCGGCCATGGGTTGTTCGATGATATCCATGGTCCGTTGCGATGCGGCATCGAATATTGCCCTGGCGTCACCGGCCTCCGCCTCCACCGGCAGGTGATAGACGTAAAGCTGGCGCAGGATATCGATCGTGGTCAGACCCAGCCAGATCAGCACCGCCATGGTCGGCTCGGCGCCAAATTTCAGGCCGTCGACGGTAACATTGCTGTCCAGGCCCATCTTCTCGATGGAGATACGGTCCTTGACGTCAAAAACGCCGCCCCGGCACATCCGGCCTGAAAGCTGTAACAACTCGGTTTTTTGGTGCGGCGGGTTTTCATCCAAATATTCCCGAAAGGCACCCCAGATCAGCTGATAGGACATGCATTCCTTGCCCGAACAATCGGCCTTGCCGCAGGCCGCGTTACTTTCCGAGATCATCGGCGCCGAGATAGCGTCAAAGCCATAAGCGCGGTAAGCGGCGGCAAAGGCCGGGCCCATGTAATCGGCAGCGGAGAGCAAGACATAGCGTGTATCGGGGTCCATATAGCCACCCTTTTGCCGCTTGACGTCCACATGGGAGATGGCCCGCTGGTTGTCGGGCACCTGGCTCGGGTCATCCTCGGCGATGAACTGACGCACTGATTGCAGGAAAGCCTGGATGCGGGTGACGAAGCCCGCTTCGCCGCCATGGCCGTCGCTTTCCAGGATAGTGTGGGGAAAACCTTCCATCACGGACTGGAAAATCTGCTCGGTGAAGGAGGCTGGCCCGCAGCCGAATGAGGCCAGGAAGACCGGAAAGACATCACCCATCTCGCGGCTTTGCACTGCGGCCCGGATGGCCCGGTTGTCATCGCCCCAATAGGCTTTCCACATGGCCGGCGTCTGATCGTCGATTTCAAAGCAATCCACAGGAATGGCCATGGCGCCGTTACGGCGGACCAGATGGGGGATGTTGGCATTGATCGCCGGGTCGTTGATGACGTGCAGGTGACCGACCAGCAGGACCGCCGGCAGATCGTTGGCCTTGGCATACGCCATCGCTTCCCGGCCAATTGCCATCAGGTCTTCTTCGTAGCGTAGCTGCGCCCGAGCGGCAGCGCTGACAGCATCGCCGATCTTGGCCGGATCAGCGCCGATCTGGCTGGCGATGCGGCGCATTTCCTCGACTAGTTCTGGTGTGTCCAGACCGTCGCCGAAGGAGATGCGTGGGCGTACCACCTTGGCCCCCTTGCCACGGGCCAACAGGGAGCGTTCGATCATGTCCGGCATGGCCTGTTCGGTCATGCAGGTCTGGCCGCCCCGGCCATTGACGTCGGAGATGCGGAATACTTTTGGAAACAGCAAGATGCCGTCGTACAGGTCACAGACCGCATGGGCGATCTTGACCGGGCCGCAACTGTCGAAACTGTTGCAAAGCTGTTCGCCAGCCGCCAGGGACTTGCCCGTGGAGCGCAGCAGTTTGACCGAGAAGCCTAGTTCGGCCGCGAAAGTGGCGAGCCAGGGGATGTGCCCGTTGAGGGCGCTAAGCTCCGGTATGGCAAGGCTCGGCGCGCCCTCGCGCCCGATCACGAAGCTGTCGATCAACGCCTGGCGCTGTTCAAACGGGTTCGGAGCATCCTTGGCCAATTTCGGCTGGCTGGCGGTGGAGATCTCGAACTTCGGACAGGCTCCGCCGGAGACCGCCTGGCGGCTCTGCCCATCTACCGTGATGGTGGTGCGTTCGATGGGACAAAGCGTCTGGCACTTGGCGTCGCGGCAGCGGAATTCCATCCGCGCCGTGATCTCCGCCTGCAAAATATCGGCAAGATCGAGGCTGGGCGCGGCGTCAAGCGCGTCCTGGCCAATTTCCTTGATGGCGCAAAGGCCGATGCCCCAGGCGCCCATGGCGCCGGGATTGGGTGGCACCACGATGTCGCGCCCGGTGACGGCGGCCAGGGTCCAGGCCAGGGATGGGTTGGAAGCCGGCTTGCCCTGGAAGAAGATCCGCGCCCCCGGCGTGCGCTGGCCCATCACCCGGTTTAGATAGTTGTGGATGACCGAATATTGAAAGCCGGCGAAGATATCGTCGCGACCAAAACCTTCTTTGATGGCTTGCGAGGCGGCATCGGCGACATAGACCGTGCACATCATGCCCAGATCGGGTGGCCGCTTGGCGGACGAAGCCAGATCAATGAACTCTTGTATGTCGTCGACATCGTAAATCGTTGCCTGTTCTTCCAGGAACGAACCGGTGCCGGCGCTGCACGCCTTGTTCATGTCGCTTTCGACGATACGGCCGCCCTGGACCCGGATGTACTTGGCGTCCTGGCCGCCAATCTCGATCACCGACAGATCGGCCCCGCCATCCACATCACAGCGCGCCGCGCCGGTGGCGTGGGCGACGATTTCGTTCAGTACGATAATATTGTCGTTGTCGGGATAGACCGCGCGCAGCAACGTGGCGACGGCTTCCCTGCCCGAACCGGTAACGCCGATGGCACGCACGTCGGCCTTGGCCTGCGCCAATATGGTCATGACCAGACGGCGGGCGGCATCGACCGGGTTGCCCCGGGTGCTGTCGTAAACGTCGAGCACGATCTCGCCGGTTTCGATCGAGGTCAGGACAGCCTTGGCCCCGGTGGAGCCGAGATCAAGGCCCAGAACGGTTGGCGTCTCCGCCACGCCGGTGGGCACTTCCGGTTCCGCCATCATGGTCACATGCTCTTGCCAGCCGCTGGCCGGTGCCTGCACCTGGAAGCGGTTCTCGGCCGGCGCGATCAGTTCCGTCGGTTTGGCGGGCAGGGCGGCGAGGGAGGTGTTTCGCGCCTGTTCGGCGGCGATCGCGGCGGCGCCCACGGCCTCGAAACACTCCGCCAGCGGCGGCACCTTTACCTCTTCGCCCAACATCTCTTCGAACGAGCGGCGGAAGCTCTCGATCCGCGCCGGCCCGCCCATCAGGTAAACCGGGCCGCCGACCCGGTTGCGCATCAGCAGGGCATAGGTGTTGCGGGCGACGGAGCCGAAATAGCCCTTGAACAAATCACCGGTGGCCTTGCCCTGGTTGGCGAAATGGGTCATCTCGGATTTGGCGAAAACAGAGCAACGCGCGGTGATGGGAATGGCCTCGTCGGCTGCCTGCGCCGCCTTGTCCGCATCGTCAACGCCCAGGCCGAAACGGTCGGCGATCTTCTGGATATTTTCGCCTGTACCGGACGAGCATTTGTCGTTCTCGAGGTATTGGTAGTGATACTTCGGCCCCACGCCGTTTTTGGCGCCATTCTGCCCCTCGGCCGGTTTGCGGCTGAGAGCGCCATAGCCGCGGGCGCCGATGGATACCAGGTTCAGGGCGTCTTCAAGGTCTGGGTTGATCTCAAGGGCGGCTTCCTGACAGGAATCCTCGGGCAGAATCAAGACAGGCTCGCGCAGTTCATCGGCATAGACGCCGGTCGCGGCCAGAGCGGCACAGGATGCGATATCGTTGTCGTGGTACCACTTCTTGAACAAGCCCAGGGGATCGCCTTCGTGCAATTTATAGCCAGCGCCCTCTATCTCCACCTTACCGTCTTCAGTCACCGCGGCGGTTACGAACCCCACGGACGCCTTGCCCAGATCACAGCCAGCTACGCGCACGATTATTCTCCCTAGTCTGTTCCTTTCCCCACCTTTCGATTCCCCTAATTGATCGTCTTCGATCGCAAATATCATAGCCCAAGCAGCCGCGCTGACGAGCAAAAAATGATGATGTTTTTTTTCCGGCGGGAAACGCGTTGCCATGGTTTCGCCATTTTCCGTTCCATATCCTCACCGGCGGCGGCCCTAATCACCGGTGCGGCGCTGCTGGTCGATGGCGGTTGGACGGCGCAATAAGGGGCTCTCAGGCGGGCCGTGCCCGCCTGAAATGGATGCCCTACCCGGCCTTTTCGTAAGGTGCCGCGACCCTTGGGGCCTCGCTCATGATGGTGGAGGGGATATCGCGCAGCAAATCGTCCATGGTGAACATGCCATCGCCGCCGATATGCAGCGCTTTTCGTTCCTCGCCGTAGTAATAGCTGTGGATGCGGTTCCGCTCCACATGGAAGACATGGCCATTCACGTCCCAGGCCGCATCGGTACACAAATAACCAACCATCGGCGCGATATATTCCGGGCCGCGGGCGCGGGAGGCGCGGTCGAATTCTTCTTGGCTGATCAGGCCGTCCGCCAGCTTGCGGGCTCGGTTGGCGATGACGGCGTCGTTGATGGTCATGCGGGTATCGGCGGAGGGGCAGATCGCGTTGGCGGTGATGCCGTAGCGGGAGGTTTCCTTGGCGATGGACCGGGTCAGGCCAATGATGCCGGCCTTGGCGGCGCTGTAGTTACACTGTCCGACCGAGCCCTTGAAGGCGTCGGAGGAGAAATTCACGATGCGGCCGCCACCGGCTCCTCGCATGTGCTTGATGGCATGGTGACACATGTTCCAATGGCCCTTCAGGTGCACATTGATGACCATGTCGAAGTCTTCCTCGGTCATGTTCCAGATCATCCGTTCGCGCAGCAGCCCGGCGGAATTGACGATGATGTCGATCTTGCCGTGATCATCCACCATCTTTTGGATCATGCGGCCCGTAGCGGTGTAATCGGCGACGGAGTGCGTATTGGCCTCTGCCGTGCCGCCGTCCGCCCTGATCTGAGCCACGACTTCCTCGGCCGGGGTCTCGCCCTCATCCTCACCACCACGGCCCAACCCTGGATCATTGACCGTGACGATGGCACCTTCCTTGGCCAGCAGATACGCGACTTCCATGCCGATGCCGCGCCCGGCGCCGGTAATGATGGCTGTTTTTCCGTCCAAATGCATTTCGAACTCCCAGGTTTTTACGCGCTGTTCAATTCTTTTCGGCGCTCAATTTTTCCCAATCAAACAGCGACGGCTCCTTATCCTTGAAACGTTTTACCGCCGCCTTGTGATAGGGCGTCACCAAGGCCATGCCCTGGACATCGGCTTCCAGTTCCAACAAGGTGCGGTGATCCAGATTAAAAGACTGGTTCAGGACGTTTTTCGCCATGCCAATAGCGGCGGTGGAGGCGGTGCGGAAGCGCCCGGCGAACTCGCGCACTTCGTCCATGGCGTTGTCTTGCGAGACCACGTCCAGAATCATGCCAAGCTCCTTAGCCTCCTCGGCGCCGACCTTCCTGGCCGAATAAACAAGCTCCTTGGCCCGTTGCAGTCCGACCAGACGCGGCAGGATATAAAAGCCACCCCAATCAGGCACGGCGCCGATGCGGCCAAATGCCTGCATGAATATGCCCTTGGGCGTGGCGAAAACGAAGTCCGCAGCAAGGGCCAGATTGCAACCCGCGCCCGCCGCCGGGCCATCGACCAGGCTGATCACAGGCAGCTCCACATGCGCGAAGTCATAGATGATGTCGTGATCCAGGCGCAGGCCACGCCGCGTTATCAATGAGGTCCGTTCGTCGCTGCCCATGCCCTTGATATCGCCGCCGGCACAAAAGGCACCGCCCGCGCCGGTCAGGATCAGCGCCTTGATTTCCTCGCCCGCCTGTTCCTTGACCAATTTCAGGGCGGTGCGGAAATCCTCCCGCATTTCCCTGCTCAGGGCGTTGCGCGCCTCCGGGCGATTCAAAGTAATCGTCGCGATTTCATCGCTGATGTCGAATTTAATATGCTTGAAATCCATGGCGGTAAACCTTTCCTTATCCGTCCCGCGGGCGGCATACAAATTGAAAATTATTGTGCCAAGGCTATCACGGATTTCTCGGCCCCGGCCAGCAGCGACATAGGCGACGCTGAATGGAAAACTCCCCGGCAATGACAATGTGCTGTATTATCCACGCTTTGTTATTCTGTATGGCATTTCTGGGAGAAACTATGCGAGCCGCAGATAAGACCGATGTGGATATTACCACCCTGGCCACCATGCAGGGCGCGCTGACCTCCATCACCAACGAAATGAGCCAGGTCGTAGTGCGCACGGCGCGTTCGCCGGTGTTTAAACTGGCCAAGGATTTTTCCTGCACGTTATGTGACTGGCAGGCCCGGCAGATGATCCAGGGCGATGCGGAATTACCCGTGCATGTGGGCTCCATACCTTTTGTTTGCCGTGCCGTGGCGAAAGCTTATGAGGGCGATATCACGCCGGGCGACACCTTTCTCTGCAACGATCCAGCTTTCGGTGGTCTGCATTTGAACGATGTGGCTTTGCTGCGGCCTGTCTTCGTGGATAACGAGCTGCTGTTTTGGGCTGTGATCCGGGCCCATTGGCTGGATCTAGGCGGGCCGTCACCAGTCGATCTGCGCCGGGCGCAATCGGACAGCTATGGCGAAGGCATCCGTATTCCACCCTTGAAGATCATTGCTGCTGGCGAACCTTGCGATGATGTCATGCGGCTTTATTTCAACAACATCCGCTTTCCCGAGCAACAGCATAGCGACATGCTGGCGATGATCGCGGCGGCTGAAATCGCGGGCCGACGCCTTGCCGCCATGAGCGAAAAATACGGCATTAACGTGACCAGGGCTGGGATTGAGGCATTATACGACATGACCGAACGCCGGGTCCGCAAGGCCATTACCGATCTGCCCGACGGCAGCCAGCAGGGTGAAAGCTGGCTGTCCGCAAGGAAGGGCGATGATCACAAGAAAATAGCGGCCGAAGTCACCGTGACTGGCGACAGGATGGCCATCACCCTGTCGTCGCCCGAGCAGTTGCGCGAGGTGCGCAATTCACCTTTTGGCGCCACCCACGCCGCCGTTGGCCACGCCGTGACCATTGCCCTTGGGCTCCAACCGCCGTTCAATGATGGCCTCTACCGTGCCCTGGATATTGACTATGGCCCCTTTGGCACCATCACCAATGCCCAGGTGCCGCCGGCGCCTACCTTGGGCTGCACCACGCAGCCGTTCTGTGAAATCGTTGATTCCGTGCGCGATGCCCTTTCGAAAATCATACCCGATGAACGCCAGACCGCCGGCTGGGGCCCCGCTGCTTCCATCGTCTTGGCTGGCATTCACCCTGATACCGGCGCTTTTTATGGCCATTTTCATCCGAACGGCGGCTCTTCGGGCGGCGGTGGGGCAGCCCATGGCGCTGATGGCTGGTCCGGGGTTGGTTCCGAGAATTCTGGCGGCGCGGTGTTGAAGGAGCCAGTGGAATTGCTGGAGTACGAGATGCCGTTTCTGATCAGCCGCCTGGAATACCGCACGGATTCGGGCGGTGCGGGGCGATGGCGCGGCGGCCTGGCAGTGGATACGGAATGGGAACCCATCGATCATGAGCAGACCGCGCGCTTCCACGGTACCATCGATACTTTTCCCGCCCTCAGCGTCCAGGGCGCGAAATCGACCATGCTGGAACCTAAATTGGGGCAGCGCAATGCCATTGATCCCGATGGCAACATACGTAAATCGGGCAGCGCCTCGCGCTTGCATTCCACCCGTGGCGGCCGCCTGGAAATGTGTCCGCCGGGCGGCGGCGGCGTGGGTAACGCCTTTGATAGGGACGAGGAGGCGGTGCGCCGCGATGTCATTAATGGCTTTGTCTCCATAGAAGGCGCGGCCCTGGATTATGGCGTGGTCATTGATCCCGACAACAACGCCATAAACAAAACCAAAACAGCAAAGTTGCGTACAAGATGAGTCACCGCCTGGGTATTGATATCGGTGGAACCTTCACCGATTTTGTTCTGCTGTCTGAAAATGGCGATCTTCAAGTCGCTAAGGTGTCCTCCAACCCAGAAGACCTTGACTCGGTAATTGACGAGGGGCTGGGTGAGCTGGCGGCGCAGTCCGGAATTGATATTCCGGCTTTGTTGCGGCAGTTCGATTTGATCGTGCACGGCACCACGATTGCCACCAACGCCCTGATCCAAGGCAAACTGGCGCGGACGGGCATGCTGTGCACTGCCGGCTTTCGTGATATTCTGGAGCTGCGCGAGGGTCTGAAGGAGCGGCGCTATGACTATATCCAGCCGCCGCCCACGCCCCTGGTGCCGCGCCATCTGCGCCTGCCCATCGATGAACGTATCAACAAGGACGGCTTAGTGTTGCAGCCTTTGGACGAGGCTCAGGTGCGGGCGGCGGCAGCGGTATTCCGCGACAATGGTGTCGAAGCGGTGGCCGTCTGCCTGCTATGGTCCATTGTCAACCCGGCTCACGAGGAGCGCATTCGCGATCTGTTGGCCAGGGAAATGCCTGGTGCACCGGTCTATCTATCCTCCATCATATCGCCGCAATTGCGGGAATACCCACGTTTCTCGACCACCGCCTTGTGCGCCGCGCTGGGCAGCCGGTTGCATGACTATATCGGCCGTCTGGAAAGCAATCTGGAGGGTGCCGGATTTCACAAGGCGATCCGCTATATCCAATGCAACGGCGGCACTACATCAGCCGCTGGTTTGCGTGAACGGCCCGTTCTGGCCCTGGATTCCGGGCCGGCTGCTGGTCCCGCAGCGGGCCGTTTTTTTGGCCGGCTGTTCGATATCGACAATGTCATCACGCTGGATATGGGCGGCACCTCGTTGGATGTTAGCCTGGTCCATCAGGGCCATATTGACACCGCCAAGAACGTGGATGTACACCGTTATCGTGTTGCCGTGCCCATGGTCAATGTGCGCACCCTAGGCGCGGGCGGCGGCTCCATCGCCTGGATCGATGACAGCGGCCTGCTGCAGGTGGGCCCGCAAAGCGCGGAGGCCTGGCCCGGTCCCGCCTGTTATGGCCGTGGCGGAGAGGCGGCGACGGTGACCGATGCCAACGTCGCCTTGGGCTATTTCTCGGACCGCCAGCTTTTGGGCGGGGCCATGGCCATCGACGGCGATCTGGCCCGCGATAGCATCCGCGGCACAATTGCCAAGCCTCTGGGCGTCGATGGCTTGGAAGCCGCCTACGCGATCTACACCCTGGTGAACGAGAACATGGCCAACGCGGTGCGCCAGATTTCGACTGAACAGGGCCATGATCTGCGCGATTTCGCTTTCATATGCGGTGGTGGTTGCAGTGGTGCGCACGCAGCCCGCATCGCCGAGAGCCTTGGCGTAACGCGGATTATCGTGCCGCGCGTCGCCTCCCTGCTCTGTTCTTTTGGTGCCGTTATCGCTGATGTCCGCCATGATTACAGCCGTAACCATGCTGCCCGTTTCAGCGATTGCAATGCCGGCGATATTAACCGCCAATTCGGTGAAATGATGGCATCGGCCCGCGCCGATCTGGCGGCGGAGGGCTTTGATCCCGAGCATATCCGTCTGCAACGCACCATGGATGTGCGTTATCTGGGCGAGTTAGGGGTTCTGACCCTGACCTTAGCCGAGGCAGAGATTTTTGCCAACGGCATGGGGCCGATCGAAACCCTGTTTGATCAAGAGCACGAACGCGCCTTCACATTTGCTGATCCTGATTGCGAACGGGAGCTGATGGGCCTTGGCGTTATCGCTTATGGCCAGCGCGGTGCGCTGCTATCTCGTATCGCCATGCCGGGCGTGGGCGATCAGACGCCGGAACAGGCCATCAGCCATAGCCGCCAGGCTAGTTTCGCGCCTGATCAGAGCCTCATGGTTGCCGTATATGATGGTGCCAAGGTTGCCTTTGGTGGTGAGATTGAGGGCCCGGCGGTGATCGAGGAGGACACCACGACAATCCTGGTGCCGCCCGGTTGGCGGGCCCGGTTGGATGACAGTCACGCCTGGTTTATGTGGCGGCTAGATCAAGATTGAACAGGTCCAGGATGTCGTCGTTGTTTTCAAAGCTACCCCGGTGTAATTGATGCAGCGAATTCGGGGCGTAATCCGCCTCGCACATCCAGCCGCGCTCGAAAAATAGATCTCACATCGCCTGGTGCAAATCGGCGCTATGGGTGGCGAGAAGAATGCGTTTTACCTTTTGGCTGATCACATCCATTGCTACGGGCAGGACCTCGCGCTCCCCACCTTGGATATCCACATCCATCAGATCCACATGGTCAAGGGTTGAAAAATTCCCGTAGGGGCGTCGAAGAGACGAAACCAAAATCGAATTCCCGTGTGCCGCCTTCCACCGTATAAGGCTGCTGCACGCCGCAACGGCCATGGATAAGTAGGTCAAGCAGAACCTGCTCCGTTGTAATGTCGCCCTGCAGATTGGCGACGAATTGCCCCGACGCTGCCGTGATCGCGTTATGAATGGCGGCCTGCTCGAAGAATATTTCACCATCGTTAAAATTGGGAGGGGGTGTCGGTTTGGCCTAGACATCGACCGCCAATAGACTGTTGGACGGTGCATGGTCGGTAACAAAGGCATGTTGCGTCATCACGCCCAGAAAATTGGGTAAACAGCCGTCGGGCACCTCGCCCGCCATGGTTCGGTCGTGGCGAATGTGCGTACCGAGATTTTGAGCTGATCCATGATCTTCACTGTCCTTGGCTGGCTATCCAATCTAGGTATTTGATTATGGTTAAGGACGCCTTAAGAATGCCTAGAACAGCAGTATTTTTGGAGGACGCAGGGCGATGGCGGAACAATTTGATGCGATAATTATCGGCGCCGGGATCATCGGTGCCTCAGTCGGCTTGGAGCTGGCCAGGCGGGGTTGGCGTACTTTGAATGTTGACCGTCTTCCGGCCGCTGGCTATGGCTCCACTTCGGCCTCGTGCGCCATTATTCGCAGTCATTATTCGACCCTGGACGGTACCGCCCTGGCGTTCGAGGGTTATCAGTACTGGCGCCACTGGGTTGAGCACCTTGGGGTGGCGGACGAACGTGGCCTGGCCCGCTTTGAAGAAGTTGGTTGCGCGGTGATGAAAACGCTAAGCAACGGCTATCTGAAGTCGATATGCGAAAACCTTGATACCCTGGGCATCCTGTGGGAGGATTGGGACAACGAAACCCTGAAAAAACGGCTACCGATCTATGATCTGCGCTGTTTCGCGCCGGCCAAGCTGCCCGATGATCCAGGCTTCGGAGAGGCCACGGGACTAGCCATTGCGGGTGCGGCGTTCATGCCCCAGGCGGGCTATATTTCCGACCCGCAATTGGCGACCCACAATATCCAAATCGCGGCGGAAGCCGCCGGCGCGCGGTTTCAGTTCAATACGGATGTGA
Organism: Rhodospirillaceae bacterium; assembly: GCA_002731375.1. GTDB lineage: Bacteria > Pseudomonadota > Alphaproteobacteria. Next base: position 39,143 of record PCBT01000063.1, read on the forward strand.
TCAAGATTCACCAGGCGGACGGTGCGGTTCGCGGCGTTATCTTGGCCAATGGTGATGAAATCGAGGCGCCCGTCGTGGTCAACGTCGGCGGTCCTCATTCCGCTAAGGTCAATGAAATGGCCGGCGTGGCCGATGCGATGAAAATCAAGACCCGGGCCCTGCGTCAGGAAGTGGTACATTTGCCGTCACCGGATGGTTTCGATTACATGACCCACGGCCCCGTCGCCTCGGATAGCGATATCGCCTGCTATAGCCGGCCCGAGGTCGGCAATTATATTCTGTTTGGCAGCGAGGACCCGGAATGCGATGCCAGGGAGTGGGCCGATCCCGACAATTACAACACGGAATTTACGGCGCAGTGGCAGACCCAAGCATTGCGCGCCGGCCAGCGCGTCCCTGGTTTGAAAATTCCCAACCAGGCCGCCGGTGTTGTCTCTCTCTATGACGTGACGGACGATTGGATCCCGATTTACGATTGTTCGGACCTGCCGGGTTTTTACATGGCGATCGGTAGCTCGGGAAATCAGTTCAAGAACGCCCCCGTCGCGGGGGCCATGATGGCGGAACTGATCAGCCGCTGTCAGGATGGCCATGATCATGATGCCGACCCGGTCCGCTTTGACTACCTCTATACCAAGCGTCAGGCAAATATCGGCTTTTTCTCCCGCAATCGGGAGATTAATCCGAACAGCAGTTTCACCGTCCTGGGCTAGCATCGCAGTGCTGAAATCTATACCGATGAGCCGTGCCATGCCCTGGGTGCTACCTGATACCTAAGTAGGCATGAAAATATTAACGCTCATCCGTGATCATGATTGTAAAGGCTAGAAGCGGATAGAGATCGGGGATTGCCGCGTATCAATCAGAATGCGTTGCAGGAAAATTAGTGGCACACAAGCATTTTTGGCAGGCGTCCATAGGGGGCAGCGCCTAGTCTCAGAGATGCACGATGCTGCTGATCGGATTTTTGCAAAACGCAATATCTCATGGCCGAGTTGGTCGGAACCGACCTGCACCGCTACGTCTTTGTGCAGTCATCCATGATCGGTGTCTCGCTTTTCGCCGCCAACCTTGATGGCGCTGATCTACGCGGTATAACCCTGCGCCGCGCCAATCTGAAAGGCGCTAACATGGCCGAGGCAGATGTCCGTGACGGACGCCTATTCGTACAGAGCGAAAATGGCGGCTATCAGCGGATGGGTGATGGCATAAGCTGCATCGACGAAGCGACAATGGCGCGGGCGAACCTGNGTGGTGCCAACCTTAAATCGGCTGATATACGCTTTGCCAATTTGGGAGGCGCCGCATTGCAAAAGGTCGATTTGCGGCACCCCTATTTGGCGGACGCTATTTTTCTGGACGCGATTTAACGGGCGCCGATTTTCGCGATGCCGTATTGACAAACGCCGAGTTTCGCGGCGCCAGGGGCTTCAAANAATAAGGCTTGCGGCTAATTTCAGCGCCGCCCGCTCTGGACGGGCCTGAGGCTTGAGCGTATACAGGGCGCGCTCCTTACAGCCGGGATTGGGCTATCCGCCGGTTCCTGGGTTGAGCCGGCAAAGCCTATTCCCAATTGCCGAATTCCGCTTGAAGCACACTGAATTAGAGACACGCCGCCATGTATGATCTGCGTTGGATTCGCGAAAATCCCGAAGCCTTTGATGCTGGCATGGCCGCCCGTGGCGTGGCCCCGCAGGCCGCCGATATTCTATCCCGAGATGAAAAAGCCCGGGCCAACCGCACCATCCTGCAGGAGATGCAGAATCGCCGCAACGCGCTGTCGAAACAGATCGGCGCGGCAAAATCGAAAGGCGAGGATGCCGATCAACTGATCGCCGAGGTCGGTGATCTGAAAGGCGCCCTGCTAAGCGGTGAAGAGACGGAGCGCGAGCTTTCCCAAAGCCTGCGCGAAACCTTGTCCGGTCTGCCCAATCAGCCTGAAGCAGACGTACCCATGGGCCCGGATGAAGAGGCCAATATCGAAGTACGCCGCCACGGAACAGCACCGGTTTTCGACTTCGAACCAAGGGAGCATTTCGAGATTGGCGAGGCCCTGGGCCTGATGGATTTTGAGGCCGCCTCGAAATTATCCGGCTCCCGCTTCGTCGTGCTGCGCGGTGCGTTGGCGCGGTTGGAACGCGCTCTATCGGCCTTCATGCTGGATATACACAGTACCGAGTTCGGTTATACCGAGACCTCCGTGCCCTTGCTGGTACGTGAGCACACCGCCTTTGGCACGGGCAATCTGCCGAAATTCGAGGAAGATCTGTTTAAGACCACGGATGGCTTTTATCTGATCCCCACGGCCGAAATGGTGCTGACTAATCTGGTCCGCGACGGTGTCCTGGGCGAGGATGAATTGCCCTTACGCTATATTGCCCATACGCCCTGTTTCCGGTCCGAGGCAGGTGCTTCGGGCCGCGATACGCGGGGCATGTTGCGCCAGCATCAATTTTATAAGGTCGAGATGGTTTCGATCGCCCATCCCGACGATTCCAAGAACGAACTAGACCGCATGACCGGCTGTGCCGAAGCCATCCTGCAGCGTCTTGGCATACCGTATCGGGCGATGCTGCTCAGCAGTGGCGACATGGGTTTTTCGGCGCAGCGGACCTATGACCTGGAAGGCTGGATGCCTGGGCAGGATTGCTACCGGGAAATCTCCTCCTGCTCCAACTGCGGCGATTTTCAGGCCCGGCGCATGAGCGCACGTTACAAGCCAAAACAGGGTAAGGGCACTAACTTCGTCCATACCTTGAACGGTTCCGGCCTCGCGGTGGGACGGACTCTGATCGCAGTGATGGAGAATTATCAACTGGCCGACGGCGGCTTTGCCATACCCGAGGCTCTGCAACCCTACATGGGTGGAATGACAAGGATTGTCTGAGTATGGCCAAAAAACCGGCCCCCAAGCTCGCTAATTTACTGCGTACGCGCATCCTGTTGACCAACGACGATGGCATCAATGCACCTGGCATGAAAGTGCTACAACGCATCGCCAATGCCCTTTCCGACGATGTCTGGGTGGTCGCGCCCGAGACCGAACATAGTGGTGCAGGACATTCCTTGACCCTGACCGATCCGCTGCGTCTGCGTAAAATATCCTCGCGCAAGTACGCAGTGCAGGGCACGCCGACAGATTGCGTCATGATGGCCATGAGCCAGGTCATGGCGGACAAGCGCCCGGATTTGCTGCTCTCGGGCGTAAACCGGGGCGCCAACATGGGCGAGGATGTTACCTATTCCGGCACTATTGCCGCCGCCATGGAAGGCACCCTTGTGGGTGTGCCTTCGATCGCACTGAGCCAATCCTTTGCCAACCGCAAGGTCATGCACTGGCCTACGGCAGAAAAACATGCCGGAGATATTATCCGCCGTCTGGTGGCGCTGGGTTGGTCCAGGGAGGTCTTGATGAACGTTAATTTTCCCGATGTGCTACCCGGCGACGTAAAGGGCGTGGAGATCTGCCGCCAGGGCCGGCGTGACATCACGGCGCTGAACATAGAGGAGCGCATTGATGCCAGGGAACGGCCGTACTACTGGCTCGGCTACCGCCCTATTCATGGCACGCCGAAGGCGGGCACCGACCTGGCGGTGACCGAGTTTGGACGCATCGCCATCACGCCCTTGCATATGGATCTGACGGAAAACAAGTCGCTAAAACAGCTTAAGGCATCCTTTTTCGGATGAGTTACGAGGCGCACAAGATCCGCCTCATCATGGAGCTGCGTAAGCAGGGCATTACCGACAAACGGGTTTTGAGCGCCATTGAGCGCGTGCCCAGGGAATTGTTCGTACCCGAGGCGTTGCGTTCCGAAGCCTACGAGAACCTGCCTCTTCCCATCAACCAGGGCCAGACCATCAGCCAACCCTTTATCGTCGCATTCATGACCCAGGCCCTGCAATTGGGTGAACGTGACCGGGTCTTGGAAATCGGTACCGGGTCGGGCTATCAGGCTGCCGTTCTGGCCAAGCTCTGCCGGCGTGTCTGCACCATTGAGCGCTATCGTTCATTGCTGGCCCAGGCCGAAACCTGTTTCAAGGCACTGAAGCTGCACAATATCTCCACCCGTTTGAGCGATGGTGCTAAGGGCTGGCCGGAATTGGCGACTTTTCCCCGTATCATCGTTACCGCCGCCGCGCCCAGCATGCCCGGCATTCTGGCCGATCAATTGGGTGAGGGCGGTATCATGGTGGTACCCGTGGGGGTGCCGGGGGACCAGACCCTGATCCGTCTGACCAGAGACAGCAATGGCTTTCATGAAGAGGTCCTGTTGCCAGTCCGTTTTGTGCCCCTTGTCGAAGGTATGCCGTCCGGAAGACAATAGGGACGATAATACGAGTAGAAGAAGACTTTGTGGTTCAGGAGGAAATGTAATGGAATTCGATCTCATGGCCCGGGCCTCAAACTGGGAAAACTCCGCCGACCTGGCCCAGCGCCTTGAAGGTGCCGGGTTTTCCGGCATGCTGGTGACCGAGGCCAGCCAGGTGCCCTGGATGGCCATTACCGCCGCTGCAATGGCTGCCAAAAAGCTTGAATTCAGCACCGGAATTGCCGTGGCGTTTCCCCGCAGCCCCATGATGTCGGCCCAAATCGCCTGGGAATTGGCCGCTAATACCAAGGGCCGCTTTCGGCTTGGCCTGGGCAGTCAGGTCAAGGCGCATGTCACCCGGCGCTATGCCTCGGTTTTCGACCGCCCGGCGCCGCAGATGAAGGATTACCTGCAAGCTGTCCGTGCCTGCCTGAAGGCTTTTTGCCGCGAGGGGCCATTGCAGCACGAGGGGCCGTATTACAATCTTAGCCTGTTGCCTGAACAGTGGACGCCCGCACGGCACGATTATGAAGATGTCAAACTGGATATTTCCGCCGTCGGACCCTACATGACCAAGGTCGCCGGCGAGTTGGCGGACGGCGTGCATGTGCACCCTATGCATTCCATACCCTACATCCAAAACCGACTGTTGCCGAACCTGGCGGAAGGCGCGGCCCAGGTTGGCCGTGACCCTGCCGGAATCGACCTGATTATTCCAGTTTTCGCCATCGCCGGCGATAGCTCGGAGGAGCGTAATTGGGGCGTACAGCGCGCCAAGACGCAGATCGGTTTCTATGGCGCCACGCCGAACTATTCCTTCCAGTTCGATGATCTGGGTTACGAGGGCATGCGCGATAAATTTCGGGTGCATCTGAAAAGCGGCGATAACGATGCCCTTGTCGGCCTCGTCAGTGACGAGATACTGGATCATTTCGGCCTTGTCGCCCGTTGGGATGACATGGCGGACAAGCTGATCGCCCGTTATCAGGGTACGGCTGCCAGAGTGGTGATGTATCTGGCAGAGGAATCGATCCACCAGAACCCGGACAACCTTGGTAAATGGAGCGAAATTGCCCGCGCCGTTCGCGCAGCCTAAACTAGGTTTATAGGCCTTCGCAGTAGAGTTTGCCGTCGGGCGCGGTGGGGGGTATCGTGCCGCCATGCGGAGCATGCGGATAAAATCATTTGTGGGGCTGGCGGTATTGTTGACCGTGGCGGCCTGCGCCCGTTCGGTGCCCGCACCCCTTGTCTATGGCAGTCAATCCAGCGCGACCAGCAAAACGCCGGCAGCGCCGCGAAAGGCTAACTCCGCCGCCACTGCCGTGGCGGCGGGTAGCTACAGCGTGGCGGCGGATGAAACCCTGTATGCCATCGCCCGACGTTCCGGCGTCGATCTGCGCGATCTGATCGCGGCCAATGATCTGCGCCCGCCGTATCGACTACAGCGGGGCCAGCGGCTGAAAATTCCCGCCGTGCGCTATCACCGGGTCGTAGCGGGGGAAACGCTGTATTCAATTTCGCGCAGGCACCGTGTCTCGCTCTATGCCCTGGCGCGGCGCAACCATGTGGCGCCGCCCTATAAAATCCGGCCCGGCCAGCGCCTTAGCCTGCCAAGCAGCGAGACACGGATCGCGAAATCAGCCAGCCCACAGGAAGTAACCGCCGTGCCCAGACCGGCCGGAAAAGCCAGGAAGCCGAAATTCACTAGGCGAAATCCGGTTACCACCAAACTGCCGGCACGCGCCAGCGGCCGCTTTGCCTGGCCGGTTCAGGGCCGGGTCATTTCACGCTTTGGCGTCAAGGCCAACGGTCTGCATAACGATGGTATCAATATCGCGGTGAAACCCGGTGCGCCGGTGCGAGCGGCCGATAACGGCGTGGTGGTTTATGCGGGTAACGAACTACGGGGTTTCGGCAATTTGTTATTGCTGCGCCACAAGGGTGGATGGCTGACCGCGTATGGCCATAACCAGACCTTGGTGGTCAGGGTCGGCGATGTGGTGCGCAAAGGCCAGCGTATCGCACGGGCGGGCAGTACCGGCAATACAAACCGCCCGCAACTACATTTCGAAATCCGCAAGGGCCGCCGCGCCGTAAATCCAGCCCGGTATCTGGCCTCCCGCCAAGCTGCCCTGAAGATCGAACCTAATCGATCCTGACGCCTAAACGCCCGGCCAGATCTTGAATGAACTGCCAAGCCACCCGGCCATTGCGGGCGCCCCGGGTGACCGACCATTCGATGGCCTGGGCACGCAGGTCCTCGTCGCTGATATCCAGGCCATAATGTTCGCAATAACCCTGCAGCATGCTGATGAAATCATCCTGGCTGCAGTTATGAAAGCCCAGCCACAATCCAAAACGGTCGGAGAGGGAGACCTTTTCCTCCGTCGCTTCCGAGGGGTTGATTGAGGTCGAGCGTTCGTTCTCCATCATGTCGCGCGGCATCAGGTGTCGGCGGTTAGAAGTGGCGTAAAAGATCACATTGCCGGGCCGGCCCTCGATTCCGCCTTCCAGGATCGCTTTCAGGGATTTGTACGCCGCATCGTCATGGTCAAAGGATAGATCATCGCAAAACAGTACGTAGCGATGCTCGCTCTGCCGCATCAATGTCAACAATTGGGGCAGGGAGGGTATATCTTCACGATGAATTTCCACCAGTTTCAAGGCGCCGGGTGTTTCCTGAACAATGGCGCCGTGCAAGGCCTTCACCAGGCTGCTCTTGCCGGTGCCGCGCGCGCCCCACAACAAGGCATTATTGGCCGGCAGCCCTTCCGTGAAGCGACGGGTATTCTCCGAGAGGATATCGCATTGAGTTTCGATGCCTTGCAATAGGTAGAGCTCAATGCGGCTGACCTTGGTGACTGGCGCGAGCCGGCCTTTGTCGGCATGCCAAACAAAGGCATCGGCGGCGCTTAGATCGATGGTATCGATCTTGGGCGGTGCCATGCGTTCCAGGGCATCGGCGATGCGGGCCAAAAGGGGCGCGACGTCAGCATTCAGGGCGGATGTAGTGTCTGATTTGGAAGCGGACATGAAATTCTCTTGGCCTAATATTTCTGGAAGGCCGGGAACGTAGTCCCGCCGGCCCGTGCGGTCAACGGTCAGTTTGTCGCGCGCCTCCGTTGCGAATTCATTGTAAACTACCGCCATATTTTGAGACCGTCCACAGAGTGAGCACCTTGTCAGATTCAACCGCCGCCGCCGTTAACATTCTTGCTAAGCCGATTGGCCCCTTGTGCAATTTGTCCTGCGAGTATTGCTTCTATCTCGAGAAGACGGAGATGTATCCCGACAGATCCGATTTCCGGATGAGCGATACGGTGCTGGAAACCTATGTCGAACGGCAAATCGAGGCACAGCCAGGGCCCGAAATCCATTTTATGTGGCAGGGCGGCGAACCGACTTTGATGGGTTTGAATTTCTTCAAGCGCGTCGTCGCCTTGCAGGAACGCCATGCCCCGACCGGGCGCCGCATCACCAACGCCCTGCAAAGCAACGGCCTGGCGTTCACGGACGATTGGGGCCGTTTCCTTCATGACAATAACTTTCTGGTTGGATTGAGCCTGGATGGTCCCGCCGACCTGCATGATGGCTATCGCCGCGATCACCTGGGGCGGCCCACCCATGCACGGGTACTGAAAAGCCTCGAGATTCTGCAGCGGCACAAGGTCGAGGTGAATGCCATGGCTACGGTGAACGCCGTCAATGAGCACCATCCGCTCAAAGTCTACCGCCACCTCAAAGGCCTGGGTTTTCGCTTCATGCAGTTTATTCCCATTGTCGAGCGGGTAGGGGTGGACGGTGACCTCGCCGGGCCACCATCCTTGGCTAACGGAGCCGCCGAAGCCGCTGAAAACTGCCGCACGGCCGATTTTTGCGCTGAGCCGCGCCTTTACGGCGATTTCATGTGCGCCATTTTTGATGAATGGATCGCCAAGGACGTCAGCAGGGTTTTCGTGCAGATGTTCGACGTCATCCTGGCCGGCACCATGGGCGAACCTATTAGCCTGTGCCTGTTCGCCGAAACTTGCGGCAGAAATCCAGCCATGGAAAGCAACGGTGATCTTTACGCCTGCGATCACTTTGTCTATCCGCAATACCGGCTGGGTAACATCTGCGACGGAAACCTCGACGAAATGGTCTCGGCGCCGCAACAGCGGCGGTTTGGGCAGGCCAAGAAGAGTGATTTGCCCCGGCAGTGCATGAATTGTGCAGACCTATCTCTTTGCAATGGGGGTTGTCCCAAGCATCGGTTTGCGAGAACCAAGTCCGGTCAGGCGGGCTTGAATCATCTTTGCCAGGGCTATCGACGCATATACAGCCACACCCGCCCGGCAATGGCGCGCATGGCGGAATTGCTACGTCAACGCCGTCCCGCCGTTGGGATCATGACGGACGCCGGGCATGGAAACAGGAAGCCTGGCCGAAATGACCCCTGCCACTGCGGCAGTGGCCTGAAGTACAAGAAATGCTGCGCGCCACGGTGATGGTGTTCATGCCGTCCACTATTGGATAATCCAGACACTTATCGGGGAGAAGATAAATTGGCACACAAGAGATTTCGCAAATTCAACATGCGCGACCGATACGTGGGCAAGGTTGGCCATGATATTGATTTCGGCCTTTGCATGGCGGTGAAAGCCGGCAACCGGGTCTTTCTGCGCGGGCAGTCGGCGACCTCTCTGAACGGAGTCTATGCCGGCGACGATCCGGCCGCCCAGACCGAGACCGCCATGACCAACGTGAAAGCACTGTTGGAGGAAGCCGGCGCTGAACTGGCGCACATCTGCAAAACGACCATCTACATAACCGACTATGCCTACCGCGAGCCTGTATACCGGGTGATCGGACGCTGGCTTGAAGGGGTCTACCCCTGTTCGACTGGACTTATTGTCGCTGGCCTCGCCAAACCCGAGCTGAAAATGGAAATCGACATCGAGGCGATCATACCGGAATGAGACGGCACTTAAAATTCGACTGGCCAGGACTTGCCGTGCGACGGAACGAGCAGCACCTGATAGAGTGCGCCTCGAGTGCTGATGGCATGTTTGCTTTAGCGTTTGCAATCTACCACGGCGGGGCTATAGTCCGCCGCCTTAAATGACCGTTCTAAACGCGACTTAATTTCTGACCCAAGACACTAGATACCGGAGAATTCTTTATGCTCATTTCGCCCGCTTTTGCGCAGGCCGGCGGCGCGGCCGACGGCGGCATGTTCGTACAGTTGATGCCCCTGTTGCTGATTTTCGTCGTGTTTTGGTTCTTTTTGATCCGCCCGCAGCAGAAAAAGGCCAAGGAACATCGTGAAATGGTCTCCAACGTGCGCCGCGGCGACCAGGTGGTCACCGGCGGCGGTCTGTTCGGCAAGGTGACCAAGGTCATTGACGACACCACGGTGCAGGTGGAGTTGGCGGAAAATGTTCGAGTCAAAGTGATCTCCTCCACCCTGACGGATGTGCTCGCCAAGGGCGCGCCGGTTTCCGGTGCCGGCGGCGGCAAGAATGACGCCAAGTCCGACGCCGCCAACGATGGCGCGCCGCCAGCGAAAAAGTCACTGTTCAGCTTCGGTTCAAAAAAATAGTTCAATAGCTCAAAGCGGCCCACGTCATGCTGTATTTTGCTCCCTGGAAAGTCGCCCTGGTCGCTATTCTCTGCGTACTGGGCCTTGCCTTCACGGTTCCCAATTTTGTCTCGGAAAAGACCGCCGAGGGCTTGCCCGACTGGCTACCTCATAAGCAGGTCAATTTGGGCCTTGATCTGCAAGGCGGCAGCCATCTGTTGCTGGAGGTCGAAGCGGCGGTGGTTGTCGAGGAACGGCTGGCGGCGTTGGTCGATTCCGTACGCCCGGCCCTGCGGAGCAAACGTATTGGTTACCGTGCTCTGGGCCAGCAGGACAATGCGGTAACCGTCACTATTCGCAAACCTGAACAGTTGGAGCAGGCACTCTCGGAAATTCGCAAACTGGCGGTGCCGGTCCAGGCTAATGCCATAGCCGGCATCGCCGGCGGGCAAGACATCTTGGTCGAAGTCGTCGATGGCAACAAAATTCAGGTTACCTTGACGGAAGAGGCGATCAGGGAGCGGCGCCGTTCGGCCATCGAACAGTCAATCGAAATCGTGCGCCGGCGCATAGACGAACTGGGCACGCGGGAGCCGACCATTCAACGCCAGGGCGACGAGCGTATCCTGGTGCAGGTGCCAGGTCTGCAAGATCCCGAGCGGTTAAAGAATATTCTGGGCAAGACTGCCAAGATGGTCTTTCGTCTGGTTGACGTGACCACATCGCCGGCAGAGATCATGGGCGGAGCACGAACGCCGCCCGGTTCGGAGCTGTTGGAATCCGATGAACGCAGGGTCGGTGAAGATGGGGGCGATGGCGGCCCGGCGAATATGTTCGTGGTGCGCAAGCGGGTAATGGTCAGCGGCGATACCCTGGTGGACAGCTCGGCGACGTTTCAGGACAACATGCCGGTGGTCTCCTTCCGCTTTGACAGCGTGGGCGCCAAGCGCTTTGGTGATGCCACAGCCAAGAACGTGGGTCGGCCCTTCGCCATCGTGCTTGACCGCCGGGTGATTTCGGCGCCTGTCATTCGTGAGCCGATTTTAGGAGGCACCGGAATCATCAGCGGCAATTTCACGGTACAGGAAGTACAGGATCTGTCATTGCTGCTGCGCGCGGGCGCCTTGCCGGCACCGCTGAAAATTCTGGAGGAACGCACGGTGGGTCCGGCGTTGGGCGCCGATTCAGTTGCAGCTGGTAAAATCGCCTGCATCATCGCCTTTGTTGCCGTGATGATTTTCATGGTGCTGTCCTATGGCATCTTTGGCTTGGTCGCCGACGTGGCACTGATCATCAACCTATTCCTGATCATGGGGGCTCTCTCGGTCTTGCAGGCAACACTGACCCTGCCGGGCATCGCGGGCATCGTGCTGACCATCGGCATGGCGGTGGATGCCAATGTTCTGGTGTTCGAGCGCATACGCGAAGAAATACGCACCGGAAAGACGCCATTCGCTGCCATGGAGGCAGGCTATCGACGCGCCGTGGGCACGATCTTCGATGCCAATATCACCACTTTCATAGCCGCCGTGATCCTGTTCGTCATGGGGTCGGGTCCGATCAAGGGTTTCTCGGTGACCTTGGGCATCGGCATTGTCACTTCGGTTTTCACTGCCGTCGTCGTGACCCGGATGATCATGGTGTTCTGGCTGCGCCGTACCCGGCCCGTGGCGCTGCCGATATAGGGGATTGGATATGTTTCAGATCAAACTGGTCCCCACCAAGACCAATGTTCCTTTCGTCAACTGGCGCAAGCCGGCCATGGCCGCCTCGGCCCTGCTGGTGCTGGTCTCGGTCGTCATGGCATTTGTGCCGGGGCCGAATTTCGGCATCGATTTCCGTGGCGGCATTCTGATCGAGGTGCAAACCAGGGGTCCGGCGGATTTGAGCGACCTGCGTACTAAAACAGGCGGTCTGGGCCTGGGCGAAATTTCACTGCAGGAATTTGGCGCCGTCGACACGGTCCTGATCCGCATTGAAAAGCAGCCCGGCGATGCCACGGCGCAACAGAAGGCAGTGGCTAAAGTCCACGCTGCGTTAGGCGGTGACCTGGAATACCGCCGTACCGAATTCGTCGGCCCCAAGGTCAGTGGCGAATTGATCGAGGCCGGGGCGATCGCCATCGCGCTCTCTGTGGTTTTGATGCTAATCTATATTTGGTTCCGCTTTGAATGGCATTTTGGCGTCGGCGCCGTCGTTGCTCTGGTGCATGACGTTGCTCTGTCCATTGGCATGTTCGCCATCACTCAGATGGAGTTCAACCTCTCCACCATCGCCGCCCTGTTGACCATCGTCGGCTACTCCATCAACGATACAGTTGTGGTTTATGACCGGGTGCGTGAAAATCTACGCAAATATAAATCCATGGAATTGACTGAGGTTCTGAACCTCTCGATCAACGATACCCTGTCGCGCACCTCCATGACTTCTGTCACCACCCTGCTGGCTTTGGTGGCGCTGTTTATCTTTGGCGGGCCCGTGATCCAAGGTTTTGTTTTCGCAATGATCTGGGGCGTAATCGTAGGGACATATTCTTCGGTCTTTATCGCGGCTCCGCTATTGATCGTGCTGGGCCTGGGCAAACGCCACCGCGGTGATGAAGATGGCGCGGTGAAATTCACCTCCTAGACGATTATGGATATCACGCCTCCTGTAGCCGCTGATCGACAGTTGATCGACGGCTATGGTGATGGCGGTTTTCGTGTCTCGGGCATCCGGTATGAAGGCTCAGTCCTGGTCTTGCCGGGCCAGACAATAGCTTGGTCCGTCGAAGACATAAGCAACCTGGGCATCAATGATTTGGCGCCGGTCCGTGATGCAGCGGAGGCGGTGGGCGTACTGTTGCTGGGCTGTGGCAAGAACGGTGCTCTGATTGATTCCGCCTTGCGCGCCGAGGTCCGCGAATGGGGTGTGGTAATCGAGGCCATGGGCACGGGAGCGGCTTGCCGTACCTACAACGTCCTCCTCGCCGAAGGCCGTGACGTTGCTGCCGCCCTGATCCCGATGGAGTAGATTAGATATGTTTTCGTATTGGATCCCCATCACTATCTTTGCCGCCTTCATGCAGAACCTGCGTTCGGTCCTGCAGAAGCATATCAAGGGCCGGCTCTCCACCGGTGGCGCCTCCTATGTACGCTTTCTCTATGCGTTGCCCCTGTCCTATGTTCTGTTGTGGGCCGTGCTTAGTTACGGCGGTCATGCCCTGCCGGAGGTTAATGCAACCTTCTTGATCTATTGTTTTCTGGGTGGGCTGTCGCAGATACTATTCACTTTTATTCTGATCTATCTGTTCTCGTTGCGGAATTTTGCCGTGGGCACGACCTTTTCCAAGACCGAGATCTTGCAGATCGCCCTGCTGGGCCTGATCCTGCTAGGCGACGAGGTCAGCATGGCGGGCACGGCGGCGATCATGCTGGGTCTGGTCGGCGTGATCTTGCTGTCCATGGCCCAGTCGGCGTTGAGCTGGAGCAATCTTGCGACCTCGCTGTTCGAAAAATCAACCCTGGTCGGTTTAATCTGTGGTGCGTTCCTGGGCTCTTCCGTAGTCTTCTTTCGGGGCGCCATTCTGGCTCTGGGTGATATGGACGTGATGATCCGCGCCTCATTCGCCCTGGCCGTCGCCTTGTCCATGCAGACTGTGATGCTGGGGGGGTATCTTTTGTGGCGAGAGCCGGGCCAGATAACGGCTGTATTCCGCCATTGGAAACCAGCCTCCGCCGTTGGCGTCGTTGGCTTTCTGGGCTCGGTCGGCTGGTTCACCGCCTTCACCCTGCAAAACGCCGCTTACGTCCGGGCGGTAGGGCAAATCGAGCTGATTTTCACTTTTGCCGCCTCGGTGTTTTTCTTCAAGGAAAAGACCACGCGCATGGAATTGGCCGGCATCGCCCTGGTCATGATAGCCATTGTCGTCATCATCCTGACGGGTTAGGGCAGTACGGATCGCTGTAATACAGGAGCCGTGAAGAATATTCCGATGACAGCCATTGCCTGGCTGGACAGCGAAACCGCGTAGACAGTATAGTTTTATAACAACCCGCGTGTCGGAGCCGATGCGTAAACGAAATGACGCCGGCGCTGTTTGGCGCGTATGGGAGGAAGGGCTATTCCCCTCTTTAAAGCCGAGAAGACCCAGGTCACCAAGAACGTCGGCATCTGGGATGTTGAACTGGCCGAAGATGACTGCAAGGCTTGCGGTTTCTGCAGCAACATCTGCCCGGTGGATGTCTTTGCCTCGCGCGAGGTGCCCAACCGACTGGGCTGGTTTTCTGTCTATGTGAAACACGAACAAAACTGCTTTGGCTGTATGCTGTGTTTCCAGATCTGCCCGGACTTCTGTATCGACGTAACCGCCAAGACGCGGCCGGCAGCGAAGCCGGGTAAGGAAAAAATTTCATGACACTGACCGAAGGACTGGTGGCCCCTTGGGCCGAATGGCAAGAAACATATCAGGATGGCCAACGGCTGTTGGAGGCCGGCACCTATGCTCTGACCGAGGGCGCGGTCGCCGCCGGTCTGGGCGTATTCGCGGGCTATCCGATTACGCCTGCGACCGACATCGCCGAATACATGTCAAAGCGCCTGCCGCAGATCGACGGCTTCTATCTGCAGGCCGAGGACGAGCTGGCCGGCATGCATATGTGCGCCGGCGCTTCTCTGGGCGGGCAGAAGGTGATGACGGCGACCTCCGGCCCCGGCTTTACCTTGATGCACGATGCCTACGGCTGGGCCATCGTCAACGAAATACCGGTTGTGGTGGTGGACGCCATGCGCGTCGGTCCGGTAAGCGGCATTACCGGCGCGCCGGGACAGGGTGAATTCTATGTCTCGCGCTATTGCAGCCACGGCGGCAATATAGAGACCATTGTGCTGTCGCCGAATAGCGTGCAGGAAACCTTCTGGCTGACAATCGACGCCTTCAATTTGGCTGAGCGTTTCCGCACCGTGGTGACGGTGCTGACCGATCAGGTGATCTCGGATATGTCCGAAGATCTGTTCCTGCCCGGCGATTATGGCGATCTCGCCGACATCGTGGTGCCGAGACGGCATAATCTGGAAATGCCGTTCTTTCCGGGTAATAATTCGGACATCGACCTAGCCCCGAATGTCATCGGTGAGGGCACCGGGGTCTGTGTCTCGCCCTATACCCACACCGAGGAAGGTTATGACATCGAGGATATGGAGGCGCAGTGGGCCCAGACCTTCCGGCTGATCAACAAGATCCGCCACCACAAGGAAGAAATCCTGCGTTATGAAGCGATTGGCCTGGAAGATGCCGAGGTTGTTGCGGTTGCCTACGGCGCTACTTCCCGCACGGTGAAGACCGCCGTCGAGGAAGCCCGCAGGCAGGGCGTCAAGGCCGGGTTCTTGCGGCTGATCTCGTTGTGGCCCTTTCCCGACGAGTTGTTAGAAATGGACCTGCTCTATCTGGTCTGTGAACTGAACTACGACGGCCAATTGGTGCGCGAAGTGATGCGCGCCGCCCCGGACAAGAAAAAGGTGCATTTCATGGGCAAGAGCGGCGAGATGCATACTGTGGCGGAGGTTTGCGAGGCGCTTCAGAGCGTTAACAAGGATCAGAAAATGCCCGAACAGCCCTTTATCTGGACGGAGGTTAGGTGATGAATAAACTGGCCAAGAAATATCTGCGCCCGGAACTGGTCCCGACCAAGGCCTGCCAGGGCTGCGCCATCGGCTCCATCGAACATTGGTTACTGCAGGCGATTGATGAATCGGGATTGAAACTGGAAGACGTCATCTTTGGTGCCGGTATCGGCTGTGTCGGCAGGCAGACCTTTGCCACTTGGGGCGGCGATAATTTCGGCGCTACTCATGGCCGTGCCCTGGCGGTCGCCACCGGCCTGAAGGTGGCCCGTCCCGACAAGCAGATCATGCTGGTGGTCGGCGACGGCGATGCCTCGTCGATCGGCGCCTCGCATCTGGTTCACGCCGCCCGGCGCAATGTCGGGGTTACGGTGATCTGCGAGGATAATATGGGTTACGAATCAACCGGCGGCCAGTTCTCGCCAACTACGCCGGAGGGATACGTGACCAATTCGTCTCCCTATGGCATGGTCGAGCAATCATTTGATCCCTGCGATCTGGTGATCGCCGCCGGTGCCACATTCGTCGCCGAGACCACCGCCGTGCAATGGCGCCAAACCGTCAAGATCGTCAAGATGGCACTGGCCAACGATGGTTTTTCCTTTGTCCACATCCGTTTTCCTTGCGTCCAGAATTTCGGCGCTTCGGCCCTTGGCAGCCGCGATCCGTTGTACAACATGGAGTGGATTCATGATCATACCAAGGGCAGGACCGATGATGGCGAGGAAACTGATTTCGCCTGGACGACCGGCATTAAGCATGATGCCTCCAATAGCCGGCCGGAGTACTCCAAAGTATTACGCGATCTGAACACACGGGTTCGCGCCGATATGGACGCGCCGGCATGAAGCCGCGCACGGAAATACTGATAAGCGGCTTTGGCGGCCAAGGGGTGGTCCGCATGGCCCTGATCCTGGGGCGTAGCGCGGTCGATCAGGGACACCGGGTGACCATGTTGAAAAGCCATGGTACCGAGACCCGAGGCGGCTATGTGCGTGCGCAACTGGTGATCTCGCCGGAGTATGTGGACAGTCCAGTGGTCGAGAACGCCGATCTATTCGTTGCTTTTTCCGCCCCGGCCTACACTAAATTTTATGATCTGTGCGGCGGTAAGATTTTGTACGATCCTGAAATGGTCGAGGACATCCACGGCGATGCGCCCGAGCGGCACGTGGAGGTTCCCTCCCGCGCCTTGGCGCGGGAATATTTAGACGATGCCCTTTTTGCTAACATGGTGATGCTGGGCGCCTTGGCCCGCCTGGCGGCGATGGATCTAGCTGTGATGAAGGATGTCATGGTGGATGTCATTCCGCGGGCCCATGAACAAAACCTGCGCGCCCTAGATATAGGCCATGGCCTGGAGGTGGCCTCGGGAGGTGCCTAGCCGATCCGGGGCTGACGGGACGCCCCCTTGGCGCCACGCCTGGCCGGCGCATCTTCCCGCCACGCTTGACTACCCCGACGTGCCGGCCTGGTGGCTGTTGCAGCGTAATCTCGAACGTTTTTCCGAACGCTCTGCATTGTGCATTATCGACCATGAAAGTGGTACCGAAACCCGCAATATAACCTACCGAGAGCTTTGGCGCTCGGTACAAGCCCTGGCTGGCGGTCTGCGTGAACTGGGCATTGGCCAGGGTGGCCACGTCGCCCTGGCGTTGGGCAACTGCGCCGAACTGGTGATGGGTTATCACGCCGCCTGGTTGCTGGGGGCGACGGTGGTACCGATCAACCCGGCCCTGACCGAGGGCGAAGCCACTTCTCTATTGGCAGACGCCGAGGCTGACATTCTACTGGCCACCTACGCACGGGCGGAGGTGGCCGACAAGGTCGCCGCCAACTTGGGCATCCAATTGGTACTGGCCGACGAAAGTGAAGCCGCGCCGCAGGCCGGCGCCCTGACCTTAGCGGAGCTGCTGGCATTTTCCGGAGAAGAAATCACGCCTTGTCCGCTCGACCCGGCGGAAGATGTGGCGGTGCTGCTCTATACCGGCGGCACCACCGGCCAGCCTAAGGGCGCGATGCTGAGCCACCGAAACATCGTCGCCAACACCATGCAGTTTGCCGAATGGTATGCCTTCGAAACAGGCGCCGAAACCTGCATTGGCGCCCTACCCATGTTTCACAGCGGCGGCATGTCGGGGGCCCTGAACGTGCCTTTGTATGCAGGCGCGACGATCCTGCTGTTCCAACACTTTCGCCCAGGCGTGATCGCCCGGACGGTGGAACATTACGGCGCCACCCGTTTGTTCGGTGTGCCAACCATGTTCATCGCCTTGCTCAATGACGAGACGGCGCAGGCAGCCGATTATTCATCACTGCGCGCCTGCCGCACCTCGGCTGCGCCATTGCCGGCCAGTGTCAAGGCGGCATTTGACGAACTGGTTGGCCGCGAGGTGCTGATCGAAGGCTATGGCCTGACGGAAACCAGCCCGCTGACCCATGCCAATCCACCACACCGGGCCAAGCCGGGCTCGATCGGCATACCGCTTCGCGACACCGACGCTAAGATTGTGGATCCCGACACCGGAACCGATCTGATGGCGGGCGAGGCAGGCGAGTTGGTGATCCGTGGACCGCAAGTGATGAAGGCCTATTGGAAGCGGCCGGAGGAAACGGCGGTGGCGATGGCGGGCGGCTGGTTCCATACCGGTGATATCGCGTTGATGGATGCCGAGGGTTATTTCACCATCGTTGACCGCAAAAAAGACCTGATCAACAGCGCCGGCTATAAGGTCTGGCCGCGCGAGGTGGAGGAAGTCATTTATGCCCATCCGGCGGTGCAATTGGCCGCCGTGACCGGGCAGCCCGACGACTATTGGGGTGAGGTGGTGAAGGCCTTCGTGGTGCTGAAGGAAAGTCATCGTGGCTTGGTGGCGGAAGGCGATATCATTACTTTCTGCAAGCAGCGCATGGTCGGCTACAAGGTGCCGCGCGCGGTTGAATTTCGGGAAGAACTACCGCTCAGCGCGACCGGCAAAATGTTCCGGCGATTGTTGAAGGAATAGTGCCTCCAGCCGTGCGCAATGGCCAACCGGCGATAGCGCACGCGAACTGGCGCCTCCATGAAGAGCCCCATGTCATTAATCCGCGCTAATTTGACCTGAACCGTGACGCCGGCGTCGCCATGTTCATGATCGTCATTATCCCGACGGGTTGAGCGGCCTCACAAACCCTCCAGGAATTCGCCCAACGCTTTGTTGACCGCCTCGGGCTGATCGATGTTGACGCCGTGGGTGGCGTTCGCCACCAGGACATTGACGGCGTTGGGGATGCGGGCCGCCATGTAGTCGGAGCCCTGCAAATAGTTGCTGTCTCCATCGCCGATGACAATCAAGGTAGGCACGGCGATGCCCATCAGGCTGTCGATGACGCGGGCGTCGACTTGATTCAGTATACCCCGCGCCGCAAGCGCCAGACCCTGCGCGGTGCCTTGAATGGACGCGCTGACCTCCCCCGTGCCGCCCAGGGCGTCAAGGCCGCCTTCCTCCAATGATCTGGCCCGGCTCTCGGCGCGCTCGTTCCAGGTCTCTCGCGCCCTGTCGCTGCGATATCCCGGCCCACAGCCCTGTAGGATCAGGGCCGCGACCCTTTCTGGATAACGCGCGTTGAAGGCCAGGGACATGAAGCCGCCCAGGGAATGTCCGCCGATAACGGCTTTTCTGATGTCGAGACGATCCAGGACCGCGCACATGTCGTCGACTGTTTCATCCTGACCAAAAAAACTCAAATCCTCCGGGCATTCCGTTCTGCCGTGGCCGCGCATGTCCCAAGTGATCAAGCGGTAGCGGTCTAAAAATTTGGTGACCTGACCGGCCCACATCGCCGTCGAGGCGCCAAAACCATGGGCCAACAGGATCGGCAGGTCGCTGCCGCCGCTATCCTCGAAATAGATGCGAACGCCGTTGCCGCGGTCCAGATATGGCATTGGGCTTCCTTTCCTAATCCATGCTCGTTACGGTCCATTCACTGCGGCTCATTGCAGCATGCGGTTAAGTCCTGACAGGATTCGATAGCAGGTTTCCACCGTAGGCACGGAGAGGCCGAATTCCTTGGCCTTGCGCACGGTGTAACCAAAAGTCTCCTCGACCTCGAATTGTTTGCCCTTGTCCACGTCCTGCAGCATAGATTGGCGGAAGTTGGGTGCCGTCGTGCTTTGAGCTTCGCCGCGCCGGCGCAGGAACGCGACAACCGCATCTTCGTCCCCGGACGATATGGCCTCGAACGTGAACATTGGCCCGGTTTTCAACGGGATACCGAGGTGTTGGGGCAGTTGCGCCGTATCTTGCATGATCCGGGCGACTATACGGGCGCCGTCCTTATCGGTCATGAATTTCCAGCTTTCTTGCCGTGTCAGGACCGCCAGACCGGACAGGCCCAGCCATCCGACGAATTTTGTCCATTCCTCGGTCAAAATAGTGTTGGAGGCCGCCGCTGTCAGCTTGGCATTCTTTAGCGCACGGACGATATCCGCGACCCTGGTGCTATCGGCACCGGACAGTTCGCCAACAAGGATTGGGTTGTCCATCATGAAATTGGCCGCGCCGCTGGCTTCGACTGCCCCGCCCAGCATGCCGATGGCACCCAGGACCGTATCGTCGCCAAAAGCTTCCGCCAACTGTACGTTCTTCATGACGCCGTTCTGGATGGAAAAAATGCTTCCCAGCTTCATATGGCGTACGGCATGAATGGCGGCGGCGGTATCGTAGGTCTTGGTCGCCATGATCAGGACATCGGCGCTGTTCAATGAACTGGGCTGCTCGACGATTTCCATTTCAACTGTAAAGTCCTCCAGGCCGGTGATGGTGACGCCTTCATTGGCCAACTGCTTGGCCCGCGGCCCACGTGCGATCAGGGCCACGTCCTCGCCGGCACGGGCGAGATAGGCGGCGATCACCGTGCCCAGGGCGCCCGCACCCAGTACGACAAATCTCATTCCCAAATCCAATCTCTAAATAGGCGGGTGGGCGCGGATAACGTCTTCATTCAGTTCCGTACCCCAACCGGGGCCCTTCGGTAGATTCAGATAGCCATCCTCGATCTCCGGCACATAGGTGACGATCTCGTCTTTCCACGGGACATCGTCCACATCAATCTCCATGATGCGGAAATTGGGCACGGCGGCGCACATATGGGCCGACATGATGGAAGATAGATGGCCGTAAAAATTATGCGGCGCAACGTTGATTTCGTACGCCTCGGCCATGGCGGCGATCTTCATGGAATGAAAGATACCGTTCCAGGGCAGATCGATAATGGCAACATCCATGGAGTGATTTTCAAAGAAAGGACGGAATTCCCGCAGGCGGAACAGACTTTCGCACGAGGCGATGGGCGTTTGCACGGAATTGCGGATATGGCGTAGGGCCTCCGGGTCGTAAAGATCAATTTCGAACCAGGTCAGACCCAGATCATCCAGGGCCCGGGTCATCTGCAAATACCCTTCGGTCTTGCAGTTGAAATTAATATCAAGGTGGATGCCCATGTCGGGGCCGGCGCCTTCGCGCAGTGCCTCCAACTGGGCCCTCAGATCGCGGATGATGTGCTTTTCCACATTCAGCTCAGGACAGCCCGGCCCCCGCCCAAAGCCGGGCATGTGCAGCGGCGGCGTCTCACCAAAGCGGAAGATATTGGTCTTCAGGCCCGTATAGCCGCTCTCCCGCACTCGTGCCCCCAGGGCCTCCACGTCGTCGAGGTTCTTCAGCGGTGACCGTCCGATCGCTTTCGCCGCCGCCGGGTTCATCAGATAGCTACCGCAATGGGACCAATAGAGCTTCATCCGATCCCGCACCGCACCGCCCAATAGGTCATAGACTGGTACGCCCAGGGCCTTGCCCTTGATGTCCATCATGGCATTTTCGATAGCGGCCATGGCTTGTTGATTGATGCCACCCGGCGCCTGCCGCGTCATGGCGTAAAGCTGCTGTGAAATGGCCTCGTGATTGCAGGGGTTCTGCCCAATTTGAGTTTCGACCAAGGCCTCAATCACGGCTGAGAGGCCTTTGGATCCATAGCTCTCGTTATATTCCGAGATGCCAGTGATGCCGTCGTCCGTCTGCAGCTTCAAAAAGGAAAAATTACGCCAACCCGCACCACAGTGCAGGACTTCACAGCCGGTGATTTTCATATGCTCGATCCTGAGTTTCTGTTTCTACGCCCAGCTTAACAATTGGGCATCGTTATTGCGCGTTTTCTTTCGGTAGTAATTGTTTTACGCGGCAAATCACGATACCGTCTTGGGCATAAAAGAGGCTTTGGGGATGGAGGCGGAAAAGATGTCGCGACCTTGGGAGAAGTATTACAGCGAAACGGCTAGGAACTTCGATGCGGACGCCATGGCGCATGGTACACTGGTCGAATTGATTAATCATGCGGGCACGGAATTCGCCAACCGTCCGGCGATGACCACCGTGCTGCCCAACGGCGCGGCGACCACGCTGAACTATGCCGAGTGGCTGGAGCATTCCAGGGATTTCGCCGCCTATCTGCGCGAGACCGCCGGGCTGCAAAGGGGCGAGACCGTTGCCATGATGACGCCCAATTGCATTGACTTCACCATTGCCGCCGCCGGCGCCTTTCTAGCCGGTGCAATCTGTACCAATATCAACCCACTCTATACCGCACCGGAAATGGAACATCAGCTCAACGATTCCAAGGCCAAGTTGCTGATCATTATCGATATGTTCGGCGATAAGGTCGACGAGGTCGTCGGTAACACGGATGTTCGCCAGGTGGTGAAGATTTCCCTGCTGGATTTCTTCCCTTTTATGAAAAAGCTGATCATCGGCATCGTGCTAAAGCACGTGAAAAAGGCCATTCCCAATATGGCGCACGCCCATATCGATTTCGCCGATGCACTAAGTCAAGGCGCACGGGCGCGGAATGGCGGCGATATCGCGTCGTATACCGCAGGTCAGAGCGGCGCGGATTCGGCCTTGTTCCAATATACCTCCGGCACCACGGGGCGCAGCAAGGGCGCGGAATTAAGCCATACGGGCATCCTCGCCAACGCCGCGCAGGCTAATTGCCTGGCCGAGGAAATCACCAATCCTGATGGCGATACCACCCTGGTAATCCTGCCACTGTATCACATTACCGCCTTCGCCCTGATTTTCGTGCTCGGTATTGCTGGCGGCGACCACATGGTTCTGGTGCCGTCACCGCGCCCGCCGTCAAATTTGAAAACCGCGTTCGAGAATTTCAAAGTCACCCGCTTTACCGGCATCAATACTCTGTTCGCGGTGCTGTTGGAGGAAGACTGGTTCAGCCGTGATCTGCTCAAGGACGTGGTTTTCTGCGGCTCTGGCGGTGCGGCGCAACAGACCGGCGTGGCCCAGCGTTGGGCCGATGCCACGGGCGTCGAGATCTATCAGGGCTATGGCATGACGGAATGCTGCGGCGTAATGAGCCTGAACCCATTGGGTGAGAATCGTCTAGGCTCGGTTGGTATCCCAGTGCCTGGTCTGGACGTGCGCATCGTCGATGACGAGGGCGTCGATCAACCCATTGGTTCGCCCGGCGAGCTATTGTTCAAGGGCCCGACCATCATGAAGGGTTACTTCGGCCGTCCGGATGCGACGGCAGAAGCTTTAAAGGACGGCTGGCTCTATTCCGGCGACATCGCGGTGATGGACGAGGATGGCTTTCTTGAGATCGTGGACCGCAAGAAAGATATGATCCTGGTTTCGGGTTTCAATGTCTCGCCGAATGAGATCGAGGATGTCATCTCCAAGCTCCCCGGTGTGGTCGAGGTCGGCGTGGTCGGTATCCCGGATGAAAAATCCTCCGAAGTGCCCATGGCTTTCATCGTGCGCAACGACGATGGAGTCACCGAGGAAGCTGTGATTGCCCATTGCCATGATGGCCTGACCAACTACAAGGTGCCAAAACGTATTCAGTTTATCGACGATATTCCCAAATCTCCCGTCGGCAAAGTACTGCGCCGGGAGTTGCGGGACCTGGTTGCGTAAGGCGGGGGGCGTGCTAATTTTGGATTGCCGCAATTGCGGCCGCCACTTGCGCCTTGCTGCAGGGCTTCTACAAACGGCTGCATGATGATCCAGCCGCTTTCGGCATGCTCGAATCCTTTTCAATAGGGCCGTCATTCGCCCGTTGGTAAGACCTTGGCCCTACGGCACCGGATAGCTCGGTTCCGATGATTTAAACCAGCTTGTTTTGCATCGTGATCAAAAAAATTGGTGATAATTCATGTGTCGCGGGTTCCTTAGCTTCTCCGCAGTCCGTTTCCAGTTCCCGTAGTCATGAAACAATATCGCGTATCGATTTCGAGGGAGCCCTGTTGAGTAAGCCGTATACCGATCGGGCACTCGCCGTGGCGGTCCGCTGTATATTGGACGATGATCCGGTTTGACGGCAGACCTCACTCCATGCTCCCTTCACCATTCCGCCCTGACCCTCTACAATGCCGGTTGGGGATGAAAGGTAGCTTAAGCACATGAATTCACAAACCATCGCGATCATCGCACCGGGTGACATGGGCGGCGGCGTCGGCCAGGTCTTGCACAATGCCGGCCATGACGTGGTCACCTGTCTGGCTGGGCGGAGTGCCGAGAGTAAGGTGCGGGCGGAACGTGGCGGTTTTCGTAATTTGCCGGATCTTGATGCCGTGGTGGGGGAGGCGGCCTTGATCCTGTCTATCCTGCCGCCCTCCTCCGCCATCGGCTTGGCGGGGGAGGTTGTGGCGGCGATGACGCGGACGGATAGTTTTCCGGTCTTTATGGATTGCAATGCTATTTCACCCGCATCAAGTGGTAAAATCGCCGAAATCATGGCGTCTGCCAATAACGGCTCAGGTGCGCCCTACATAGACTGCGGCATTATCGGCTGGGCGCCCGGCAAGGGACCGCAGCCAACGCGGTTCTACGTCTCCGGACCCAATTTGGCCCCGGCGGAGGCGCTGGCCGTGGAGGGCATAAAGTTACAGGTTGTGGGCGTCGAAGTCGGCCGTGCCTCGGCCCTCAAGATGCTCTATAGCGGCCTCAACAAGGGCCGGTTCTCGCTTTTTTCAGCTATTGCGACGGCGGCGCAATCCTTGGATCTGCTTGATGAATTGGGCGCGGAACTGGCGTTTAGTCAGGGCGATACCTGGAAATATCTGCAAACCGGGATTTCCCGCCTGCCAGCGGATTCCGAACGCTGGTGGCCGGAGATGGACGAGATCGCCGAGACCATGGAAGGGGCCGGCGTAACCGGCGATTTCCATCGTGGCGCTGCGTGGATGCTGAAATTGATGGCGGCCACTCCTCTGGCGGCGGAAACCCGCGAAACCATCGATACCGACCGGACGTTGGCTGAAACCGTGCGGATATTCGCTGAACAATTGAAAGCAGAGACAGATCAGCAATAGTGGGTTGGAAAGCCATGACCTATTACGTTTATAGCGGCGACCGGAAGGTGGCCATGGAAGAGGTGGCGCTGAATGGTGCCAAGCTGGCGGCTGGGCTAGTGTCCCTCGGAGTTGGTGATGGCAACAGTTTCGCTACTGTCATGCGCAATGATATAGCCATGTTGGAAACCAAGATTGCCGGCAATCTGATCGGCGCCTATGCGGTCCCGGTCAATTGGCATGCCACGGCGGAGGAAGCGGGGTATGTGCTCTCGGACTCCGGCGCCAAGGCGGTCGTGGTGCATGCGGATCTGCTGCCCGCCATCGCCTCCGAGGTGCCCGGCGGTATCTCCGTTCTGGTTTGCGCCACGCCGCCCGAAATCGCCGATGCTTACAGTATACCGCCGGAAAATCAGGCGGTGGCGGCTGGTATGACGGACTATGAAATCTGGCGCGATGGTTTCCAGCCTTGGACCGGAGCGCCGCCCCTGCAGCGGGGTAGCATGATCTATACCTCGGGTACCACAGGCAATCCAAAGGGCGTGCGCCGGGAACCCACCTCGCCTGAGAACCAGGCCCGATTGGGGGAATTGGCCATGCGGTCGTTCGGCATTGGGATGGGTGGTGTATGCGCCATGACCGGGCCGATGTACCACTCCGCTCCGGGCGCCTATGCTTCCATCGCCATGGCCCTTGGTAACGATATTCATCTGTTGCCGCGTTTCGATCCCGAAGGCCTGCTGCGAGCCGTCCATGAGCACAAGATCAGCCATATGCACGTGGTGCCTACCATGTTCATGCGCATGCTGCGTCTGCCGGACGAGATTAAAGCCAAATACGACTTATCATCGTTGGTGCATGTGATCCATGGCGCGGCACCCTGTCCGCCCGAGGCCAAGACCAAGATGATCGAATGGTGGGGTGAGGTAATCTTCGAATATTACGGCTCCACCGAGGCCGGCATCGTCTCCGTTGCCTCCAGCGCCGATGCCCTGGCCAAACCCGGCACAGTGGGCCGACCCCAGGAGGACACTGTGGTGCGCATTTATGACGATGACGGCAAGGTTCTGGGCCGGGGGGAAAGTGGCGAAATCTATATGACCATGCCAAATCTTTCCGATTTCACCTATCATAACAAAGATGATAAGCGGGCCGAGATCGAACGCGACGGCATGGTCACGAATGGCGACGTTGGCTACATTGACGAGGATGGCTACCTGTTCCTGAACGACCGCAAGCGCGACATGATCATCTCGGGCGGCGTAAACATCTACCCTGCCGAGATCGAGGCGGCGTTACATGAGATGCCCGGCGTGCAGGATTGCGCTGTATTTGGCATTCCTCATGATGAATTCGGTGAAAGCGTCGCGGCCGCGATCGAACCACAACCCGGAGAGACATTATTGGTGGAGGCGGTACGGGAATATCTGGGCCAGCATATTTCGGCCTATAAAATCCCGCGCGAGGTAACGTTTCATGACGCCATGCCGCGCGAAGATACGGGAAAAATTTTTAAACGAAAGCTGCGTCAACCTTATTGGGAGCGGGCTGGCCGGCAAATCTAAACCGCCTGCCGGGAACAGGAATGGGATCGTGAAAAGAGCGCGGCCTTTTAGCAGGCCTTTTTTGGCCCGGGGCCTATGAAGACGCGTCGCTAGACGGATCTCCCTAAGCAGGGTTTCGATATGCCGTTGGATGACGTTGGCCTGATCTTCCAAAACCTGACTTTTCAGGGCTGATCCTTCAGGGCATAATCCAGAGTGCGTAGGGGCAGCCGCAGACAGGGACCGCGGGGCACGTTGCGTGTTGGCTTATCCATGACTAATTCACAGGGTATGAATGGAATGTGAAAGAAAACGGTTAACAAACGGCTCATGCATTATGGGCACGGTAAACCCTTTCGCTACCGTTTCGGGCAGGATTCGTGGGGCCTGAGAAACACCATTCTCCTAGCGACTTAAGATGCAAACGCTAACCTGCTTGTTTAGCCGCGCGTAGATCCTGTAAGGGCGCCGGCTTGATCGAAGCCCGTGTCATATTGGAGGACTGGCCATGGGGCGGCGAATCGGCCGCACCGCATGGGCGCATTAACGCCGCATTTTTGAATAATGATCCCGATCAGGCGTCGCCAAAGACTTCCGCTGCCGGGCGGCGCAGTCGCCGGGTGTTGCCCTGGCGCTGGGTCAAGCCGGCGGTGTCGAAGAATTCCAGCACCTCGATTGCCACGTTGCGGCCAATACCGGTGTCATTCTTGAAGGCGGCGGCGGTGAAACCTTCCTCGCCCACTGCCGCGCTTAACCTTTCAACCACCGCCGCCAATCGCCAGACCGCGGCGGGCGGGAAAAATCTGTTCGGCGCCACGGCCATCAGGCGGCCCTGGCGGGCGCAGCGTTTTAGGAAAGCTTCCAGGCGGGCAGGATCTATCTTCAATTCCTCCGCCACCTCGCGCACTCTGGGCGGGCGAATGCCGCCTTCTTCCAGGATTAGCGAAACCTGTTTCCATAATTCCAGATCCGCGTCCGAGGGACGCGGTGCATGGCTGGGCAGGCGCAACGAGATACCGTCGCGGATAATCGTCCGCCCGTCGATCAGATGCGCGATTGAAGCCGCCAGCAGAATGGGACTGGGCGGCGATGTCATGGCCGCGCGCAGGGCATTATCGTTGGGGCCCACGGCCTCGGGTTGTTTCTTGTGCCAGGTGGCCAGGGTATCAAGGATCCCTTGTTTGATACGACGCCAGTGCTCAAGGGATAGCACCAAGTCATCGTCATTGGCGGCCAGTAGGACCTGCCCGTCAATCTGCCGCAGATGTTCTGCTTCCGCCTGGGTCAGATTGCGGGTTTGTACGAATTGGTGCAGATTGACGCCATTTTCCGCGGCCGCAACCATGGCCGCCAGGGCTTCGGCCGACGCTTCCGCCTCCATGGCCCGCAACATCGCTAGGCGCGCCGGCTGGGCACGGCCGCGCCGGGGAGGGAACGGATCAATGACGATCCCGCCCGCGATGGTGCGTTGGGCGGATTGATCGCGCAAAACGAAATGATCCCCGAACAGGGCGCCTATTGGGCTATCCAATACCAGTTGTGCCAGGGCATCTTCACCGGGCGCAATGCGCCGTTCGCCCAAAACCGCGATGCGTCCGGTGATATCAGCGGCGGCTAGATGCAGATGCACTGGCGTCCAATGGCCCAATGGCCGGCTTTCACTGTTCAGCACCCGGATCCGGGCATCGAACTTGTGCACCGGCGCGTAAATCGCTTCTGACAATAGCCAATCACCCCGGCTGACAAGCGATTGATGCAGTTCGCCACCTGCGATATTGATGGCGCAACGTTGCCCGGCCCGGCCCAACTCGGCCTCACGGTCCAAGGCGCGCAGGCCGCGCACCCGCGCCTCGATCGGCTCGGCTCTATCCCGGGCCGCCAGGATCAGACGGTCGCCGACCGCAACCTGACCGGAAAACACCGCCCCTGTGACGATCAGGCCGGCGCCGGAAACCGTGAAGGCGCGGTCGATAGAGAGGCGAAACTGACCGTTCACCGCGCGGTCGGCATGGTTGCGGGCGGCCGCTTCCAAATGCTGGCGCAACGCATCCATACCGGTGCCAAGCTCGCCTGAAACCGAGAACGTGGGTACGCCTGCCAAGGGCGTCGGCGTCAGCAAGGCGGCAACCTCGGCCTCAACCTGAGCCACGCGCTCGGGCGTCGTCCGATCAATTTTGGTAATGGCCACGGCGCCTTGCTGGATGCCCAACAGACCAAGGATGGCCAAATGCTCTTCCGTCTGAGGCATCACGCCATCGTCAGCGGCGACTACCAGCAGGACGAAATCTATCGTGGCGACGCCCGCCAGCATGTTTTTGATAAAGCGGTCGTGGCCCGGCACATCGACAAAGCCCATGACCACCTTATGGTCCGTCCCGCTATCGATTTCGTGATAGGCAAAGCCGATATCGATGGTCAGGCCGCGTTTTTTCTCTTCCGGCAGACGATCCGTATCGACCCCCGTTAGAGCTCGCACCAAAGTGGTCTTGCCATGATCAACATGGCCGGCGGTGGCGATGATCATGGCCTTAAATCCGCTATTTGCGCCAACCAGGCCGCCTCGTCCCCGCCATCCTCCAGGCAGCGAAGATCGAAATGCAAGGCGTCATCTGTAATCCGGCCCAGGACCGGTCGGGGCAGGGTGCGAAACGCCGCTGCCAACCGTTTCAAGGCAGCACCGCTGCCCTTCGTGGTGCAGGGCCGCAACGCCAGGGCCACGCTTTGCAAGCTTTCAACTGGCAACGAACCGCTGCCGATTTGTCCCTTGCTCGGCGTGATCGTGACTTGGAAGCCATCGCCCAAGGTTAGCCGCAACGCAGGCGCGATCCGCTCTGCCATGGCCTGGATTTCGGCCACGGGCCGGCTCAATAAGCGCAAGGTTGGCAGTTTGGCCCGCAGGGTGTCAGGTTGGGCATACAGGCGCAGGGTCGCGGCTAGGGCCGCCATGGTTACTTTATCCACCCGAAGGGCCCGTTTCATGGGGTTTTTCTTGATCTTGGCGATCAAATCCGCGCGTCCGGCGATTAGGCCGGCCTGTGGCCCGCCCAAAAGCTTGTCTCCGGAAAAGCTAACCAAATCGGCACCCTTTGCCAGGGTTTCGCTGACCGTGGTTTCGTATGGCAGGCCCAGGGCCGCCATGTCGATCAGCGCGCCGGCGCCTAAATCGACCATATAGGGCAGGTCATTTTCGTGAGCCAGGCCGGCGAGATCTTCGTCGCTGACCTCCGCCGTGAAGCCCTGCACGATGTAGTTTGAGGTATGAACCTTCATCAAACAGCCGGTGCGCGAGGTCAGGGCTTCGGTGAAATCACGCAAATGGGTGCGGTTCGTGGTGCCAACTTCGACCAGGCGGCAACCCGCCCGGCGCATAATATTCGGAATTCGAAAGGCGCCGCCAATTTCGATCAATTCGCCGCGTGAAACAGGCACCTCCCTGCGGTTAGCCAGGGTGTTGAGCAACAACAGGACGGCAGCTGCGTTGTTGTTGACTACGGTCGCGGCCTCTGCCCCGGTCAGGCGGCACAGCCAGTCCTCCACATGATCATCCCGGTCGCCGCGCCGGCCTTTGGCGAGGTCAAATTCCACATTGACGGCACCACGCGCTGCCTTTGCCATGGCTTCGATCGCCTCTTCCGCCAGCGGCGCGCGACCCAGATTGGTATGCAGAACGGTGCCCGTTAGATTGAATACGGGCCGCAAGGACATCCGTAGAGCCGCCCCCACGCGGGCCTCAATCTGGGCCGCCAGATGGTCCAGGCTGGTCTCTTCTGTACTATTGGCGTTGGTGCCGCTCAACCGCTGGCGCAGTTGGGTCAGCTCGGC
The DNA here is from genome assembly GCA_002731375.1 of Rhodospirillaceae bacterium. Lineage (GTDB taxonomy): Bacteria > Pseudomonadota > Alphaproteobacteria. The sequence goes on from PCBT01000063.1 coordinate 69,326, forward strand.
GCGGGCCTCCTCCAGCACCAATTGACGGCCCGCCCGTGCTTGCAATTGTTGCAATTCAGGCGCGCGCAACAGACGGTCCAGTGACGGAATTTCCTGTTGTGGATGCTTGTCATCGCACCGACTTTTCTGGTGCGCAACGGTATCTGGATTAGGTTTTAGAGTGGGCATAGATGTCTGGCGCCGTTTTTTCTGCCTTTACGAAGGCAACGAAGCTAGGCCCATGGGGGGCGGCGGTCAACGCCGGTTGAAAATTAATTAGGTGGCTATTCGATGAGAATAGGCGCCGTAGACGAAATCGACCGCATCGTTCATGGTCCGCACCGGCATCATGATGCAGCGAAATAGAACCTCGCGGTCAGCCTCATTGCGATAGCTGCCTTCGGCGGGGACAGGCGGCCTTCTTTTAGGGAACGCTGGCAGCCCTCGGCGAAACGTTTGCGTAGTTCAACCGGGAGCGGGCTTTCAAGCGTCTTGCCAAGGCGCTCCATCCGTCACTCTGTATTTGCGGGGCGGCCGACAATCTTGGCGCGGTTTCGGATGGTTGGCTCAGTCCGCAGCTTCCGGGTCCGGCTTTTTCACGAAGCGGCCACGCATGCTTTCGGGCAGCCCGTTTGGATCCATGGGAATGCCATGGACCTGCATATTATGGCTGTGACAAAGCTGATGCAGGGAAAACACCCCGGACATCGCCGTGGGACGGCCCATGGCATCCTGGGTCTGATTGACCGCTTCCTTGGTGAGTTTGAGCGCAAACAGAGGCTTCTTGGCGATCCGTTCAGCCATGGCCAGAGCGCTGTCCGACAGCTCTTCACGGAGCACGACCTGATTGACCATACCCAGTTGTTTGGCTTCCTCCGCGCTTAGCCAATCGGCGGTAAACAGTAATTCCTTGGCCTTGCGTGGACCCAATTCCCAGGGGTGGGCGAAGAATTCGACGCCGCAAACGCCCATTTCAACCACCGGGTCGCGGAACTCGGCATCCTCCGAGGCGATGATGATGTCGCAGGCCCAGGCCAGCATTAGGCCGCCGGCGATACATTTCCCCTGGACGGCAGCAATGGTTGGCTTGGGCACGTTGCGCCAACGCTCCGTCATGCCCAGATAAATCTCGCTCTCGCGGGCATAGCGCCCTTCGGCGCCCGGCGGATCGAAACTGCCCCAGGCGGTGACTTGAGAAAAATCCTCCCAGGTCTTGCTGCTCTTGCCCGAAAGATCATGGCCGGCGCTGAAATGCGGGTCCGCGCCGGCTAGGATGATGACCTTGATGGCTTCGTNCNCTGCCGCCCGTTCAAAGGCGTCGTTCAAATCATAGGTCATCTGCAGGTCCTGGGCGTTGCGCATCTCGGGCCTGTTCAGGGTGATCCGTGCCACGCCGGCGCTAGGCGATGTGTAAGTTATGGTCTCGTAGGAGGGCAGATCGGACATTGCAATTAGTCACCGTCGGGGGTTTCAGGTTCCATGGTGGGGTCGATCACGGCCAGCAGGGCCGGCCAGTACGCATCAGCCAGCACGCCCTTGGTGGCGGCTTCTTTCAAAATATCCTCGGTGGTTTTGGCGCCCTTGATCTCAACGCCGGTTTCGTCCGCCAGATCAATGGCATAACCCATATCTTTCAACATATAGTTGACAGAAAATGCACGTAGGGGAAAGACCCCAGGCAGCATGGCGTTGACGCCATGATTGCGCAACACGAAGCTATCGGCGGAACCCTTGGCCAAGGTATCCAGCAACAGGGCACCGTCTAAACCGGCGCGCCGTCCGATGGTCAATGCCTCGGCCACCGCGTTGACGGTTTCAGCCACGATCATGTTGTTGAGGATCTTCACCACTTGGCCGCTGCCCACATCGCCACAAAGGGTGATAACGTTGGCATAACAGGCGATCATGGGCTCCACCCGTGCGAAAACCTCCGCCGAGGCACCGACCATGACCGCCAGGGTACCGTCGCGGGCCGCCTGGCGGGTCCGCGCGATGGGGGCGTCGGCGTAATCGATGCCCTTGGCCTGAAATTTCGCTGCCAGTTCCTTGGTCAGGGCGACTGGCGCGGTGGTGGTATCGACAATCGTCTGGCCCGGCGTCATATGGGGCATCAGGCTGCCGCAAACCTGTTCCAACTGCACGCCGGAGGGCATGGAAATAAAGATCGTGCCACAGCGCCGCGCGATCTGCTCCAGGCTGTCGCTTGCCTCCAGACCGACCTCCCGCGCACGGTGCAGGGGGGCGGGGTCGATATCGCAGGCAATAACGGATTTCCCGGATTTTTTATGCAGATTGTGGCACATGGGCTCGCCCATAACGCCAAGGCCGATGAAGCCAATGGTATCCGTATTCATCTGGCTTATCCTCCAATCAGCCCTGGGCGGCGTTGGCACCCGCGATGCGCCCGAAAACGGAGCCTGAAATCAGACCCGTGCCGCCAGGATAATTGAAATAGAATAATCCGCCGACCATTTCGCCCGCCGCATAAAGCCCCGGAATACCATGGCCGTCCGTGTCTATGACATTGGCGTCGGTGTCGATGCGCACGCCGCCAAAGGTGAAGGTAATGCCGCAGGTAACGCCAAACGCCATATACGGCGGTTCATCCAAAGTATTGGCCCAATTGGTTTTGTCTACCGCCAGCCCGTTCGTGCGGCGGCCATCCTTGACCGTGGGGTTAAACGGTATATCGGTTTGCACGGCAGCGTTATATTCCTCGACCTCGCGCAGGAACTGCTCCGCGTTGACGCCTTCCATTTGCGCTACCAGCCCCTCCAAGGTGTCTGACTGCGCCTTGGTTACTTCGCGGATACGGTATTCATCGCGCAGCAGATGGACGGTTTTCTGATCGAACACCTGATAGGCGAACTGGCGCGGCTGGTTGAGGATTTCCCGGCCGTATTTGGCATAGGTGTAATTGCGGAATTCAGCGCCTTCATCGACGAAGCGTTTGCCATCCGCATTGATAATCAAACCAAAGGGATAGCTGTGTTTTTGGAAGCCGTCACCGACCGCCAGATCGCCGAACTCCGGCGCGTTGCGGTCCCAGGCCACGGCGTGGCAGCCGGACCAGTTGCCCCGCGGGCTGGCACCCGCCGCCAGGGCCATCTGGATGCCGTCGCCGGTATTGAAACGGGTGCCGCGCACCGGCGCCAATTCCCAGCCCGGGCCCAAATAGCGGGTGCGCATCTCCGCATTGGCTTCAAAACCGCCGCAGGCGAGAATAACCGCCTTGCCGCTTAAGGCCGAAGTTTTACTCTCCTGGCGCAGATTTACGCCGTGAACGCCGTCATCATCATGGATCAACGACAGGGCGCGGGCGTTATAGCGNATTTCGATGCCCTCACGCTTGCAGACCTCCGTCAGCCCCTGGATCAGGCCGGGTCCACCGCCATAGGCTTCCACGGTCANGCCGCCCCAGAACTTGAACCGGCCATCAACNTTAAAGGCCTGTTTGGCGAACAGCGGCATGTAGCGCATGCCCTTGCCCTGCAGCCATTTCAGGGTTGAAAAAGAGCGCGTGATCAACAATTCGGTCAGATCCGGGTCGGTGCGGTAGTCGGTAACCTTGCCCATGTCATCGAAGAACTGTTCCTCGGTATAGGCACCGAAATCAGAGTTGCGTTCCTCTGCCGACAGATCCGGCATCAAATCCAGAATATCATCATCGCCGTTATAGACTGTGCGGATGGCGCCGGCCGTGAAGGCGGAGTTGCCGCCCGCCTCATCCTGGGGCGCGCGCTCCAAAACAACGACGGAGGCACCGTTTTCCCGCGCGGAGAGGGCCGCGCATAGCGCGGCATTGCCGCCGCCGACCACGATGACGTCATATTCGGGCATCTTCTGTTCCAACCTCTGCTCTAATCCAACTACTATAAAATTCTCTGGGATCTATAAGTAACGGCGGAAGCGACCGGGGTCAAAAGTTCTACCGTTGGGTCTGGAACAATTTGAATTTCTGGCCCAGTTCGGCGGGCAACGGGACCATCGTGAGCCAGGGTGGTGGCTGATCAGATTCTAATCGCATGAATAAGGTCGGGGTATCGCCGGTCTGGCGATAATTATCAGCCTCCGGATCTGAGGGGCAGATCAACACCAGATCGATATGCCGTTCCTCAATCAGGGANATTGCCTCTAACTCGTCGGTGGAGCGAAGGAATTTTATGGTATCNACGATGCCGTCGGTGTTGCGGTGATACGGCGTGGCGATCACNAAATGGTGTGTCCGGTAGAGCAATTCCGGCCCGNAATAGATGAAGTTTAATAATGTTTGCGGGCGGTGTTCATAGTTCACCCCCAGAAACAGCGCCATCTCTGAAAGTCCACAAGATTTCTCCTGTTTCGGTACGGGCATGGCATGGCGCAGCAGCCCGCCACCGATCAACGGCCCGGTGGCAAGCACGATAACCGCGCCTACGCGCACCGCGGTACGTCCCAGACCGGGGCCGGCATTGCGTGCGAACAGAACCTGCAGCAACACAATGCAAGGGGGCAGGCACAGGATTTGGGGATAGCCCATCCAGCGTGCCTCGCGCAGGGCCAGGGCCGTTCCAGCGAGGAGGAAAACAGACAAAATTGCATAATTGCGGCGGCGTTCGCCTTGATAATGAAAGAACAGAACCACCAGTATCGGCACCGCGTAGATGACCAGGCCGAGATGGGCCAGGGCCTTTGGCCCGGTTCGGCGCATATCGTCGAGTTCCAGCGTCGGACTGACCTCGGCGTTATTGCGGAACCAAATCTCGTAGACGAGTGGGTCCATGGCAGCCATGGGGCCAGAGAAGAAATCCGGTACCCACAGCCCCAAGACGGTGAGGGTCAGAACGCCGGCGGCGACCGCGAGGCTTAGACGGTTCCCCAGACGCGCCATCCTGGGCATGCACAGGGCAGCCAAGGTCAATATCGCGAACAAAGCGATATGCACCACCGATAGGCGATCGAACTCTACCGTCAGCAGATCACTAGGCAGCCGTTCCGCCACCAATACCAGTATCAGACCAACACTCAGGCTAACGAGAAACAAACGCATCCGGTGCAAATAGACGCCGCCATGGATGATCCACGCGGTGCACAACGCTGTCAAGATCATGGCCGTGCCCACCGCGCCCTCAATACTAATCCAGAGCGCGAGCGCGGCCGGCAGGGCTGCAAAAAGAGGTAAATTTTTCAGGCATTTTACGGCCGAGAGACGGAAGGCAAAGCCCATTTGCCAGATGAAAAANAGNATATTAAGNCCATGATGATCCGGTCGTCCCACCGCAAACTGAAAACTGANAAAAAACTGNACNGTGAACAACANGCCTAGCAGCATCAGACCNNTTTGATTCAACAGCGGATGGCAGGCCCACAGCAGNACGACGAGGGTGAAAATATGAAGCACCGGGCCGAACACAGTCGCCCAGGCGAATAGGGCGCCATCGAAGCCCAGTAAAGGCGCGCCCAGGATACCACCCAGCAACAACAACAGGTCNAGTGGCCGGGTCCAGTGCAGAATTTCGCCATAGGGTGCGTTGGAACGTTCGGCTACCGGTTCATACCAGCTCCCGCCCGAAGCAAGATCCCCCACGCGGAGCACCCGCATATAGGCATCTGGGCCGATAAAGCGCCCATCAAGTGNGAACCAATCGGCCAAAAATTGCAATAAAATATGTACGCCAACCAACATCAGGGCTGGGACTACTGCCAACAGTAACAGACGCTGCAGGCTCACGACCGCACCTGGTCGGGACGCCATGCCGCCAGCTTTTGCGCCTGGACCAGGCGCATGTCGCCGTCGAATAGTTCAACTCGGAAAATCGCGCCGTCCCGACGGCCACCCATCCACCATCGGGCAGGCGGCAAGGCAAGGATCGATAAAATCAGTATTAAGGCACGCGGCATCTATCTCGCATCAACGAAGCTGAAGGATCAGTTATTTCTCCTCATGATATTCGGCTTCGGTGTTGACAGACCAGATATTCGATTTATCGCGCTTGCCGGCAATAATGTTATCCACCGCTACCATGGCAGTCAGCATGGAATGATCCATGTTGTTATAGCGGTGCATGCCATTGCGGCCCAACAGAAAAAGATTCTCCAAACCGTCGGTAAAGTCGCGAACCTCAGCGAATCGGTCGTAGCTGCCGAAATATGCCGGATAGGTTTTTGGCACTCGGATCACCACATAATCCAGCACCGCATCGGNTTCGATGACATTGATTTTCTGCAATTCCTGAATTGCGAAGGCGGCCAGGGCGTTGTTATCCATGCGCCACAAATCGTCGCCCTCGTCACAGAAATACTCCAGACCAATCCAGACATGATCGGGATTGGCGACCAGATAGGGGCTCCAGTTATTGAAAAACTGCAACCGGCCCACCTTGACGCCGGTTTCCTGAACGTAGATCCAGTTATCGGACATCTTTTCGCCAATATCCTGCCCGGTGGCGTCACCGCCCAGCTTCAACCGCTCCAGCAACAGGCCCACAGTGATGAAATCCCGGTAAATCAGGCCATCCGAGACCTCGAGGACGGTGCTTGGCGGGGACGGCTTGATTGCCCCCATCAATTGCCGCACATCGGTGGTGGAGAAGTAGTAATCGCCTGCCACGGCCTCGGGCGTGCCGGTGCCGTTCATCATGGTAGCGCNGGTAACCTGGCCGTTTTCGTGGCGTAGGCCGGTGACCTTGCAGTTCATGTGAACTTCGCCACCGCGCTCGCGGATCATCTCGGTCACCCGCTCCCACATCTGGCCTGGACCGTGTTTGGGATAGAGAAACTTTTCGATCAACGAGGTTTCGACTTCCTTTTGCACCAGATCGCTCTTGCTGCGAAAAACTGCGCCCAGGGCATGTATGACAATGCCAAGCAAGGACAAACCCTTAACGCGCTGCGCGCCCCATTCGGAAGAAATCTTGTCACATGGCACGCCCCAGACCTTTTCTGTGTAATCCTTGAAGAAAGTTTGGTAGAGGCGGCGGCCAAACCGGTTGATGAAAAAATCTTCCAGGGACGCTTCGGGTCGGATGGGCGCGATCTGGCTACGCAGAAAGCTGAAACCGCCCAACATGGTGGTGCCCAAACCCATCTTGCGCAAGGTTTTCATATTCAGCGACAGCGGATAATCAAACAGCTTGCCATTCCATAGGATGCGTGATTTGCGCGCCCTGACCAGCATGACGTCATCCACCTGATCCGGGTTTGGGCCATCGCTGGGCATCTCCAGCCAGCGGGAATTATTTTGANAATTCAAATTGATAGATGCGGATTTCTCNTCCTCGCGGCCCTGCAGGGGTAGGATCCTCGACCACCAGTTCATGACCCGGTCGGATTTGGAAAAGAAACGATGCCCGCCAATATCGATACGGTTGCCCGCGTGCAGATAGGTGCGTGCAATCCCGCCTACATTGTCCGAGCCCTCGTAAACGATGGGCTTGATATTCGTGCGCTCCAGCAATTCTAGCGCCGTGGTCAGGCCGGCGGGGCCGCCGCCGATGATGATCGCCGTCTGTTTTTCAGTCATGTCGGGTCTCAGATGGAGAACAGGACTAATTTGCGCATGATGAAGTTAAAGGCGAAGGATGTCACGGCAGCCACCGTCTTGGCAAATAGCAGCGATAGTGCCGCAAACTCGATGCCGAGCCACATCATGCTTTCGTTGACGGCCAGACCGCCAACGCCGATAGCCACGAAAATGGCCAATTCCAGGCCCGTATTGGACAACCTGCGGCCACGAAAAGCCCAATGAACGGAGCCGAAATAGGCCACCAGGGCGCCAAGGGTAAAAGCAATGGGATTGGCAAACAGGTAGTGAGCCCCAAGACCTGCGGACAGAGTGTACAAAAAACCCACGTCCGCCGCCAATGCCACGGTGCTGACAACCAGGTACCTGGACAATTCGCTCGAAATGATCGGCCCGCCGATGTTTGCGGCAATTATCTGAGATTGACGGCTCGAAGCTTCTTGTTCATAGGTCAGATGCGACATACGGTTCCCTCCAGCTCTTGGCTAAATATCTGGTGGTTTCAGTGCTGTTCGCCAGTGATCGCTCTCACATTTCCTATAGAAGCGGCGCCAGCCGCCGCGGGTTCGTGAACTGGGACATTAGGATAAATCGGGTAAAGGCCGCGTAAACATGGGGGAATATGCATGATCGACAAACCGTTTCATCCGGTAAAGGCCTATCGTGACGAAGATTTCCTGAATGGCCGTTCGGCCCGCCCCTTGCGTATCATGGCCGAATATATGGAGCCCGAGGAGCGTTTCCGCCAGGCGCAGGTGCGTGACACCATCGTGATTTTCGGCTCTGCCCGCATTAAATCAGCTGAAGCCGCGGGCAAAGCGCTTGATACGGCCAAGGCTGCCGGCGCGGCAGGTGATCTGGCTAAGGCGGAAAAAGCGGTGAAAATGTCCCGCTATTACGAAGAAGCCCGCGAACTTTCTGCCCGTCTGACAAATTGGTCAAAGAACCTGGATCGAAACGACAAACGCTTCGTGATCTGCACGGGCGGTGGTCCCGGTATCATGGAGGCAGCCAGCCGAGGCGCCTCGGAAGCCAAGGGACTGAACATCGGTCTGAATATCTCGCTGCCGTTCGAGCAGTTCGCCAATCCGTTCGTGACCCGCGCCCTGGCCTTTGAATTCCATTACTTCTTTATCCGTAAATTCTGGTTCGCCTATCTTTCCAAGGCGATCATTGCCATGCCCGGCGGCGTCGGTACCCTGGACGAATTGTTCGAGATCATGACCCTGATGCAGACCAGCAAGATCCGCAAGAAAGTACCCATTGTGCTGTACGGCAAGGAATTCTGGGACCGGGTGGTGGATTTTGACGCGCTGGTGGATTTCGGTACCATCAACGAAGAGGATCTGAATCTGTTTCACCGCGCCGACAGTATCGATGATGCCTTTGACTATTTGACCTCAGAGCTGACGGCGCATCATTTGTCCGATCCCAGTCCATTTATGTAATACAACACGTTAGATTATGGTTTTAATTTAGTCTCTGAATGTGGAGTTTATCATGAACGGTATTTTGCGCGGCCTTCGGGTCATTGAAGGTTCGGCCTTTATCGCGGCGCCCAGCGCGGGCATGACCCTGGCGCAAATGGGCGCCGAGGTAATCCGCTTCGACCCTCTGGGCGGTGGTCTTGACTACCGCCGCTGGCCGGTTACCGGGACTGGTGAAAGCCTCTATTGGGCCGGCCTGAACAAGGGTAAGAAATCCTTCGCCGTGGATATCCGCAATCCCAGAGGCCGCGAGTTGTTGACCCAGCTAATCTGCGCGCCCATGGATAAAAGTGAGAATAACGGCTTTTTTCTGACCAATTTCCCTACCTCCGGCTGGATGTCCTATGACAACCTAAAGGCCCAGCGCGACGACCTGATCATGCTGAACATCAAGGGCAACCGCGATGGATCATCCGAGGTCGACTATACGGTCAATCCCGCTACCGGCTTTCCCAATTTGACGGGACCGGCGGGCGCGGAGGCCCCGGTCAACCATGTCATGCCGGCCTGGGATATAGCCACGGGCCTGGCGGCGGTGAATGGCATCCTGGCTGCCGACCGGCATCGGCGTTTGACGGGCGAGGGGCAGTTCATTTCCCTGGCCCTGACGGACGTGGCCTTTGCCACCATGGGAACCTTGGGCTTTATCGGCGAAACTCAGATTAACGGCGACGAACGCCCGGCCACGGGCAACGAGCTTTATGGCGCTTTTGGGCGGGATTTCGTGACTAGGGATGGCCGCCGGGTGATGATTGTCGCGATTACGGGCCGGCAATGGCCGGCCTTGGTGCAAACTGCCGGCATTGCCGATGGCGTGGCTGAGATCGAGGCTCGGTGCGGCCTGAATCTGCGCCAGGAAGGCGACCGCTTTTTAGCTACGGCGGAGATAGTTGCGTTGCTGGAGCCTTGGTGTGCGGGCCAGGATTTCGGCGATTTGACCAAGGTTCTGACCGCCGGAGGCGTTTCGTGGGGACCATATCAGAGCGTCGCGCAGGCTCTCGAGGAAGATTGGCGCTGTTCCACGCAGAACCCGGTATTCGAGGAGGTGGAACAGCCAGGCATCGGCAGTTATCTGACACCGGGTTCTCCCCTTGATTTCGGCGCCGCGCCCCGCGAAGCGGTCCAACCGGCGCCGGCCTTGGGAGAGCATACGGACCAGATCTTGGCCGATATCCTGAGCTTAAGCGAAGGTGAAATTGGCGAATTGCACGACGAAGGCATCGTCGGGGGTGGGGCGGGGTAAACGAATATGTCTAAAGAATTGCCTAATCTGAACATCGTCAAGGTCGAGCCGGTCTTGTTGCATGCTCCCATCGACACGCAGGTGATGACGTCATTCGGCGCCTTGACCAAACGCGCCGTCCTGCTGGTCCGGGTCGAGGATGGCGACGGCGCCGTCGGTTGGGGCGAGGTTTTCGGAAATTTTCCCATGCATGGCGCCGAAAACAGAGCCCATCTGATCCGGGATTATCTGGCGCCCATCACGTTGGCGGAGAGCTGGGATACGCCCGCCGCTGCCTTCGCGGCCATGACCCAGGCCACGCACATCATGACCATCCAAACTGGCGAGCCGGGCGCTTTCGCCCAGGCCATCGCCGGTGTCGATATCGCGCTCTGGGATCTGGCGGCTCGGCGCGCGGGTAAGCCGCTTTGGCGCCTGCTGGGAGGGCAAGGCGATACCATTCCGGTTTATGCCTCCGGCCTTAATCCGCGCGGCTTTGAAGGCATTGTCGAAGGCAAGTTAGAGGAAGGTTACACCGCCTTCAAGGTCAAGATCGGCTTTGGTAGGGACACCGATCTTGCCGCCCTTGCTGGCGTACGGCGGTTGATCGGCCAGTATCGCCTGATGACCGATGTCAATCAAAGCTGGGATCTGGAGACCGCCTGCGGCAACTGGCCCGAATATTCCCAATTCGATCTGACCTGGATTGAGGAACCCATCGCGGCCGATCAGGGTTTGGACAGTTGGCGGCGTATCGCGGCACTTCCTGGCGCGCCGCTGGCGGCCGGCGAAAATCTTCTGGGCGATGTGCAGTTCGATCATTATATCGCGGCCAAGGTATTGGCCGTAGTGCAGCCGGATATGTGCAAATGGGGCGGTTTCACCAAGACCCTGCCGCTGGCCCGGCGCATTATCGCGGCCGGACAAAGTTATTGCCCGCATTTCCTCGCCGGTGCCATCGGCCTATTGGCCTCGGGCCACTGCCTGGCGGCGGCGGGCGGCGGCGGCATGCTGGAGATCGATGCCAATCCAAATCCACTGCGCGAACAGCTGACCGGTGGCCTGCCCGCCATTGTGGACGGAAATATGACCTTGCCCACGGGCGCTGGGCTGGGCGCGATACCGGACGCGGATTTCATTCGGGACTTCCGGAGCGAAGGATAGCTATGAAAAAGGTCGATATGCCCGCGGACTTCAATCGTCCGGATCGGTCCGCGCCAGCACCCGAAAGACATCCGCATAGGGCGCATTGGTGATGAAGCGCTTCGTGTCGTTCAGCACGTAGGCATCCCCATCCGGCGCGCCATGGTTTGGATGGAGGCGGTTACAGAGGCCGCATCAGGCTCCGTCAAGGCGAACTAAGCTGTGACCTCGCCCGTGGCCAGGTTATCAAGCCAGGCGCGCCGTTGTTCCTCGCTGCCCGATGCAACCAGGACGTGGCCTGGAATTGCATTCGACGCCAGCTGGCAGTTAAACGCGGTCGAGGTCTAGCCATGGTCATTGTGACCGAAATCTTGTCCTCGATCGTCAGGCCAGCGCCGACAAATTCCTCTTGCAGCGTCAGGCCCGCCAAGCCGAGGGCGCGCATTTCATTGACAATTTCTTCGGATATGCGGCCTTCCCGGTCGACCTGCTCCTCGTGAGGCGCCAACCGTTCTCGAACGAAGCGTGTAATCGCGGCAAGGGTTTGCTCGAGTGTTTCCTGGTTCCGGATTATTTCATCGGCATCCAAATAAGGGTCAAGAGGAATGGGCCGGATTTTGCCGGAGTTCAGGTCCACGTCACGGCTATGCTTTGCTTTGTCGGCAACAGCTATGCCATCCTGGGCCGGTATCTTAATTGTCGAGACAAGAGGAAAATCCATGCCCATCGTTGCAGAAATCGCCACCATGGCGGAGGAGCTTGTCGCCTGGCGGCGTGATATTCATGCCCATCCCGAACTTGGTCTGGAGGAAGAGCGCACGGCTGCATTCGTGGCCGCCAAGCTGGAGGAATTCGGCATTCAGGTGACCCGAGGCATTGGCAAGACCGGAGTCGTTGGCGTCCTCAAGGTCGGTAACGAGACCAGGGCGGTAGGCTTGCGCGCAGATATGGATGCCCTGCCGATTATGGAACGGAATGATTTTGACCATCGTTCCACCAAGGATGGTGTTATGCATGCCTGCGGCCATGACGGCCATACGGTGATGCTATTGGCGGCGGCCAAGTATCTTGCCGGCAGCCAAAATTTTCGCGGCCAGGTAAACTTCATATTCCAACCGGCGGAAGAAGGCATCGGCGGCGCCAAGGCGATGATCGCAGATGGCCTGTTCGAACAGTTCCCCTGCGATACTCTCTATGCCATGCATAATCGGCCCGGCATGGCGGTGGGCCATTATGGCGCCGCCTCGGGGTTACGGACGGCGGCCGGGGCGTTTTTCGATATCGATATCCAGGGCAGGGGCGCCCATGGGGCCCATCCCGATCACGGCATTGATCCGGTCATGATCGCGGGCGAAATGATTGGCGCCCTGCAAACTATCGTGGCCCGTAATCTGCCGCCATCGACCACTGCCGTATTGTCCATTACCCAGGTGCATGCCGGGGATGCTTATAACGTGATCCCGCAGACCGCGCGGTTGTCGGGCACGGTGCGGACCATGAGCATGGACGTGATGGAGCGCATCCAGGGCCGCATGGAGCTATTGGTCAAGAACAACGCCGAGGGTCATGAGGCCAGCGCCGAGATGGATTTCCGCGTTATTTTTCACCCCGTTTTCAACGCCAAGGAACCGACTGCACTGGCGGTGGAAGTTTGCGATGAACTGGTCGGTGCCGATCAGGTCAGGAAGGATCTGCCGCCCGGTACTGGATCAGAGGATTTTGCCTTTATGTCAGAGCAGGTCCCCAGTTGTTATATCCACGTGGGCAATGGAGCGCATAGCACGCCGGTGCATAATCCGGGCTATGACTTCAATGACGAGGCTCTGGTCTATGGCGCCAGTTTCTTTGCCCGGATCGTGGAACGTAGCCTGCAACTGGATTGAGATATGGAACGGGTGTGCTGCTCCGGTTTTCTCCACTAATTCATCCGGCCCCTTCACCTCGCTCCCCCCGTCTGCCACTATGGAGTGCCAAGGTAAGGCGGCATAGTGTAGGAGGGGCTGAAAAGTGAGTGAGTTAATTAGCGCGGAGGCAAGATCCTGGATCGGGCGCGAGGGCGAACCAGTTCATGTTGAAGTCAACCGCAGCGACATCATCAAATATTCCATCTCTACGGAGCAGCAACAGGAAAAATTCCTGAATGGCGACGAAGCGCCCGCGATGTTCCTGTTCGGCGCCTTGCGGCCTATCGCGCCTCTAGCTGAACTGGGTTCGGATGGCCTGCCCAAGGATTCATTCTTGCCCGATCTGCCATTGAAGCGGGTCATGGCGGGCGGTACCGAGATGACCTTTCACCGCTCCATCCATCCTGGCGACAAACTGGTGGCAACTCGTTCGTTGGCCGATCTGATCGAAAAACAGGGCAGCACCGGGCCATTGATTTTCGTCGTCTATAACCTGCGTGTCGAGACCGAGGCGGGTGAGTTGGTTTTAGAAGAAAAACAGACGAGGATCATGCGATGAGCAGTCTTGATATTTCCAAGCTGTCCGTGGGCGAGGCCTTGCCCGAGCGTCAGCATACAGCGACCAATGTTTCCTTGTTCTGCTACAACGCAGCGATATGGAATCCCCACCGCATTCATTATGACGAGCCCTATACAACGAACGTGGAAAAACATCCCGGCGTGGTTATCGATGGGCCCCTGCAGGGCGATTGGCTAAATCAAGTGGTGGTCAATTGGATGGGCGACAATGGCACGTTGGTGCAGTTCAATTATTCCAACCGGCGCGCCTCATACATTGGCGAGACGCTGACCTCTGGCGGTACCATTACGGCGATCGATACCGACGTAAGCACAGTGGACATGGATGTCTTTATCAAGAATGAAAACGGCGATGTCATCACGCCCGGCACGGCACGAGTCAAGTTCGCCTGAAGCTGGCTGACCTGCTGACATCAAAAGTGCAAAGGCTGGCTCATCCATAGGGAGCATTTCGATGCATATTGACTTTCAGGACGTCTTGATCTTCATTCATGTCTTATTGTTTGGCTATTGGCTGGGCTCGGACCTGGGCGTGTTCTTTTGTGACAGCCAACTGACACGTGACGATTTGAGCCTGGACGAACGCCTGCGGGTGCGGGCGATTCGGCGCAAGGTCGACATGGCGCCACGCACCTGCGCGCCGTTGATCCTGCCTATCGGCTTTACCCTTGCCTTGCAGCATGGCAGCCAAATCACCGGTGGTTGGCTGGTCTTGATCTGGGTTCTCAGCCTAGCCTGGTTGGGCATGTTATGGGTGGAAAAATTCACCATTGGCACGCCCAAGGAATGGGCCCTCAACCGCATCAATCGGGTGCTTTGGTTTGTTGTCGCTGCCGCCATGACGGCGCTGGGGGTCTATGCCCTGGCTACCGGCAATCTGATGCCGGAGGGTTGGCTGGCCCTGAAAATAGCGCTGTATGGCTTGATGGTTCTGAGCGCCACCTGGATTTTGCATGCCGCAGATCTGTGGGAGCCCATATTCGAGATGGTCCGCGCCGGCGGCGAACAGGCGGTCGAAGGTGAAAAACGCATGAAGAAAAACCGTATCAACGCCGGCAGCGCCGCTGTGACCTTGTGGTGCGTGGTACTGCTGATCGCCTTCGTTGGTTCGACCAAGCCGTTTTAGCGCTGACCGGTCAATAATCTGGGCTCAACTCGATCAACTCGCGTTTGAACGGTATCGCCTCGGTCGCCACCGCGCCCAGGTCACGGGCGTACTTATGACCCGCATACACCGCATCGGCAATGATTGACGGGGCATGACAATCGCCGATCCGGGTTATCCTGTTGATGCCTGATTGCTTGAGCGCGGCCTCGTCCCGCGACAATGAGAGGTACAGCTCGTCATTGGGAACCCTGGAGGTCACGAGAACAATCGAAGCCGCTTTAACGTGTCGCCCCTTGCCGGTGTAGACGCAGGTTAAATCGAGACCATCGGCGCCGACCGCCGCCAATTCTTTCTGCTGAACAATTCGTACCCCCCACTCCAAAAGCCTCGTTTGAATATGTTCCTGTTCCAGGGTGTAGGTGCTGAATTCAGACACCACCGAAGATGGGGTGATCAACGTGACGTCTAGGTCCCTGTGGCGCAGCAGTTCCGCGATTACGCTTCCCATGTAGTAATGATCGTCGTCGTAGATAGCGACAGGTCCCTCAATCTCAACGCCATCCATGATGTCGTCGGGGGTGTAGATGTTTGCGCCTTTGGCCCCAGGTGCCGGCTGGTGGTGCGTTCTGCCGATGCCGTCCCTAGCCCAAGTTGACCCGGTCGCGATGGCAACCAGCGAGCAATCGGTCTCGAGCACATCCGCCGTGCCCATGGGGCTGTCGAGATAGATCTCGACGTTGGCCATTTGCCGCAATTGCGTGGCTCGGTAATCAAGGACGCGCGACCAGACGGCCAACCCCGGCAGGCGGCTCTCCCGGATCACGCGGCCGCCAATTTCAGTTTTCGCCTCGGCCACAAATACCTGATAACCCCTTTGTCCCAG
This sequence comes from Rhodospirillaceae bacterium, assembly GCA_002731375.1. Taxonomy (GTDB): domain Bacteria; phylum Pseudomonadota; class Alphaproteobacteria. The sequence continues at coordinate 85,132 of PCBT01000063.1, forward strand.
CGCACGCGCGGCCTCCAACCCCGCCGGGCCAGCGCCCACGATCAAGACGCGGTCATTGGTATCTTTTGCCGGTATCCGCTCCGGGTGCCAGCCCTTGCGCCATTCCTCTCCCTGGGTTGGGTTTTGCGTGCAGCGCAACGGCACTGATGCGTTGTTGTAGGCGGCACAGATGTTACAGCCGATACATTCGCGAATATCGTCCAGGCGTCCTTCTTCGATTTTCTTGGGCAGGAAAGGATCGGCGATAGATGGCCGCGCGGCGCCGATAAAATCAAGCACGCCGCGTTTGATTTGCGATACCATGCTGTCGGGGGAGGTGAACCGGCCAACACCCACGACCGGCTTCGTGGTAACGGATTTGACGAAGTCGATATACTCTTCCTGGAAGCCTTCCGGCGCGAAACGAGAGGTCGCCGAATCGTTCTGCCAGGCGCTGATATTCACATCCCACAAATCCGGCAGTTCAGCTAGCATTTCAACCAGTTCTCGGCCTTCGACACCCGCGGTCATGCCGTGTTCACCAAGCAGTTCATCGACCGCTAGCCGAACGGCGACGGCGCAG
>PCBT01000064.1 GCA_002731375.1 Rhodospirillaceae bacterium
AATAAAAAACTCATGGTCCGGCTTTCACCGCCGAGGCGCAGGCGGTCCGGCTCCCGGGCCAGTTGTTCCACCAGGGCCGGAGATAGATATTGGCTGAAGGCGCTGCGTACCCGTTCCCGTTCCGCCTCGGTCTGCAAATACATGATGGCCGAGGAGGCAAGATAGATCAGCAGCACCGCGATGCCGGGATAGATTGGATCCAATAAAAATAATTTGTCGGTATATAATAACCAGCTCATCACAATGGTGGTGAGCACCGTGCCAACGGATATGACGGCGCCCGGCAAGGCGCCGAACTGCGGCGTCAACAGGATCAAAATTAGACCCATCGCCAGGATGAATAATTTCTCCATGCCACTGGCCCAATCGGGCCGTTCCATGAAATGCCCGGAAAGCATCTGCTCGGCTGCTTGGGCATGGATATCAACGCCGGCCGCCGCCGGGTTCAACGGCGTCGCGCGCAAGTCCTTCAGGCCAGCGGCGGAGGTGCCCAGAAACAGAATTTTTTCCGCCACCTGCGAAGTGTCGAAGTCATCCTCGAAGATTTTCCACAAAGGGATTACGCGGCCTGGAGCATCCGGGGCGAAATGTACCCAAAAACGCCCCTTGCCGTCGACCGGGATCTCCAGGTGCCCCACCTTGACGTGGTTCAGGCCCGTGGATTCGCCAAAATTCTCCTCCATATTGGCGCCGGAGGACTTCAGGATATAGGTCGAAGCGCCCTGGAAGACCCGCAAGGCTTCCATCGTCAGGCTAGGATAGAGTTGTTTGCCGATGCGGAAGAATGTCGGTACCCGGCGGATAATACCATCGGTTTCGGGCGTCAGATTGAAACTACCGACGCCCGAAGCGGCGGTCTCGATGGCGGGAAGGTTCGTCACGGCACTGCTGAATTCGGTCAGGAATGGCAACGGGTCATCACCGCTGATCGCAAAGCCCGACTTGACCGCCGGCCGGGAGTCGCCGGTATCCAGTGTCAAAACCATTCCGGCGACGACGCCGTAATCCTTGGCCGCGTCACGGATCTGGCCGATGATGGAGGCAAAAGCTTCGTCATGATCGGGGATCGATTCCAGGATCGGCTTGGAAAATGCCCGCGCCTCCGGCGTCAATTTGGTGACATCCAGTTTTGGCTGGTTCAGCCAAATCGACAATGCCTGCCGGGGTGAGGTCCGGTCCGGCTCGGCAAAAACGATGTCAAAAGCGACTACCTTGGCGCCGCCGTTGAACAACCGGGCCAGCATTTCGGCCAGCCGGCTGCGCGGCCAGGGCCATTGACCGCCGCGCGCCAGGGTTTCGTCGTCAATATCAAGAATGGCGACCGGCACAGGCTGGTATTCCCGAGGCTGCAGCTGATTGTACAAATCAAACAGCTTCAGGCGGAAAACCTGCAAGAATTGAGGATCTTCCATGCGCAGACCAAGGGCCGCCAACAGCATCAGCGCTGGAATGATGTACACTATCTGGCGTTTTATGAGACGTATGGCCCGCATTTTCCTACCAGTGCCAACTAATCTTTCAGGCGGCGGTAGATTGCATTCATGCCTTGATGCCGCTTTGCCAGCAAGGCAATTAGTTTTGGATCAAAGTGGCAGGCCGGATCGATCCGATGATCGCCCCGCAACATGATGTCGATGGTTTTCTTGTGACTAAAAGCGGGTTTGTAAGGACGTTCCGAGCGCAAGGCGTCGTAGATGTCGGCGACCGACACGATACGCGCGGAAAGTGGAATATTCTCTCCGACTGCAGCCATGGGATAGCCGCCGCCATCCCACTGTTCATGATGATATAGGGCGATCTCGGCCGCCATTTGCAGGCGCGGTGTGGCCTCCAGAATTTGATGGCCATAGAATGAATGCTTGTCCATCTCGGCCCGCTCGTCGGCATCCAGGCTGCCCATCTTTTTCAGAACCGCGACATCTACGCTCATCTTGCCCACATCATGCAACTGCGCGGAATAGCGGATTTCGTCACAAAAGGCCTTTGGCATGCCATATTCCTTGGCTAGGAAATAGCTGTACTCATTAACCCGGACAATGTGATTGCCGGTGCCTTCATCATGAATTTCCGAAGCCCGCGCCAATAATTGGATGGACAGCAGAAAGGCTTCCTCGGTATCCGCCTGCAGGGCGAGGACCTGGGCCCGTTGCACCCCCAGTTCCCGATTGCGCTGGCGTAGCCGGCTGTTCTTTTGCCGAATATTTTCCAGCATGTCCGCCCGTTCGATATGGGTGGCGAGGACACGGGCGATGGGCGTTACCAATTGTACCTGTTCATCCTCGAACGGCACGGGTTTGTCCGCACCGGGGGTGCGGCGATTGATCAATTGCACAACGCCGATCACTTGTTCCTGATAGTTCTTTAATGGGAAGCAAAGCATCGAAGAGGTGTGATAGTTGGACAGCTCGTTGTCCGGATTAAAGCTGTATGGTCGTTTGGCGGGGATCTTGTAGACATTCCTGATGCGCACGAACTCCCCGGACGAGGCCACAAAGCCGGCGATACTTTTCGTGGTGATGGGGACGATGAAATCCTGGTTGCCGATGCGCACGATATCATTCTGTAGGCTGATCGGCTCCAGCCAGCGCTGCTGGCCCTTTCTGCGGACGATGAAAATGGTGCCCGCTTCCGCACCGGTCATGAGGCGGCTTTTCAACAGTACCTTGTTCATCAACTGGCGCACGGTTTGGCGTGGTTGCCGTTCCACGAATTCAAGGAATTCAAGCGCCTGATTGGAAGCCGTCATTTCCCTACCTGGATGAAGTTGCCGGTCGAAAGTACTGACAGTCTAAACAAAGAAGGACCCTAAAGTGCATCTGGCGGCCGTTCTTGCTGATTCTACAGTGTTCGGTTGTTCGAATTCAAGCAAACGGATCCAGGTTCCTAAACCATCCGCTGCAGCCGCTCGACGATGAAATTGCTTTTCTCCAGGATCTCTGACGGTGCCAGGCGCAAGACATTGTTGCCCTGTTCGGCCAGGATTTCGTCGTGGCTGTTTTCGGCTTCCAAATGGTAGGCGTTGCGGATGGCTCCAAATGGCGTGGTGATTTCGATGTTGTAGTGGCCACCCAAGGGAGACATCAGGCGTATAGGCGGCTTGATTGGCATTCGTGAAGACGGTTTTCGCCGGACCCGGAAATTCCGCGTAGGCGGGCACGCCGCTTGCCTAGGGAATCTGCAGCTCGTGCAGCTGTTCTTCCTCGATCGCCCACCGGCAGGAATGCATCAATGCGGAAAGGTCCGCCGCGGCGGTTCCTTTCGCCGTCCCAATGTCCACCTCGGCGAGCACTGCTTGCCCGGTGTCATCGGTTGGTGCTGCCTGGCGTGCAGGCTGTGCCATTTTGCGATTCCGGATAGAATTTAGTGTCCGATGGAAACCAGATTTATGCGGCGCGGTCCCAGAGCAAAAATAGGGTGGTTTCGGGTAACTTTTGCTTAATCAGGCAGCAAAAAGCCGGCGCCTTTTGGGGCGCCGGCTAAAATAGTGTTGAGCCTGGCGGAAATCCCGCGAAAAAACCCTATTTCGTTGCCTCTTTCAGATAGGCGATCACGTTGTCCCGCTGTGCCTTTTTCTTCAGGCCGGGAAATGCCATTTTCGTCTTTGGCACGAATTTTTTAGGTTTGGTCAGGTATTTGTCCAAATTGGCATCGTCCCAAACGATTCCGGAAGCCTTCATGGCCTTGGAATATTTGAAACCCTTGGTCGCGGCTGCCTTGCGTCCCATAATGCCATGCAAATTCGGTCCGACCTTGTTCTTGCCGCCTGCTTTCAGGGTGTGGCAAGCCTTGCATTTCTTGAATACTTTTTTGCCTTTCTTGACATTGGCGGCTTCGGCTGCGCTAAAGGTCAAGGACATGGCGATGGCGGCTATAACCACCGGCAAACGAAACTTTCGCATTTAGATCTCCTTACGGCGAAACAGACAATAATTAAGTGGTGGCAGTGGCCACGCGGGCCCTTCCTAGCACAGGTTTCCTCAACATGGTAGCGGCGGATCGTCGCAATATGATGGGAATGATAGACCATCTATTTGCAGTCCGGGCAGGGGTTGAGAGGTAACTTCCGGCCTATCCAGCCGGCGCCCTTGCCGTTTCCCAGCATGCCCTCGCTAATATCCAGGACCTGTGTATAACCATGGCCGCGAAGCAACCGGCCGGCATGCTTGGAACGTACGCCGGCGGCGCAGATCAGGGCGACCGGCGTGGTTTTGTCCCGCTTGGTCAGGGTGGCAATGCGGTTGAGAAAGCCGGCGCTGCCCAGCCTGGAGTGGATTGTGGCCCGCTTGGCCCCGCTTGGCACGCCGGTTTCCTGCCATTCGTCCGGCCAGTGGATATCTATGATCGTGACCTGACCGTCACGCGCCAGGCGCGAGGCCTGATCCGGGACTACCATGGTGTGGGCCAGGGTGCCTTGCGCGACCGTAGCCCTCGCGACGCCATCTTCCGTCATGATCCAGCCGCCGCCGAGGAGGACGGCCAGAACCAGCAATGCCGCCGCCTCGGCCAAGGCCGGGCGCCGTCGGATACGCAACCATTCGCGCCAGGGTATCATCGATCATCCTTCCCCAATCTATATCGGCGATATATAGTGCCCCTGCGCGGATTTGGCTGCTCATCATCGGATCAAGATCACGTGAGGTGCAAACTGGCGGGCCGTGTCTCAACTCAAATTTGTCACTTATTGACGCTGGTGATGTTTTTGTGCCGCCGGGGCACCATATTTTTAGCAAGGCCTCCGTACAGCCGTAAAATGACGTCGTAGCAATGGAAAGGACAGAAACCATGCGCGCGCGAGATATCATGACAACGAATGCTGTCACCATTAATCCCGATGCCGATATTGTCAGCATCGCCCAATTGTTGATCGACAAGAATATTAGCGACGTTCGTGGTGGCTGCGCCTGGTCCCGACACCGGAACAGGACGTTAAGGATTTCGTAAAAGCCCATGGCCGCACCGCCGCCAATATCATGACCAGGAACATTGTCACCATCGAGGAAAATACGGTAACCACTGCGATTGCCGATTGTTGGGAGATAACCGGATCAAACGGGTGCCGGTACTGCGTGATGGAGGCCCAGTCGGTATCGTATCCTGCGGTAATCTGCTACAAGCTTTGGTCGGCCACCGCGACGATGGTTATGCCGCGCCCACCGCCGATGACCGCACGGTGCGCCAGGCGGTCTAAGCGGCGCTGCAGTGCAAGGGCTGGACCTTGCCTCGCCGCGACCAACGTCATGGTTACCGATAGCGTGGTGGAGCTGTGGGGCTGGTTCGAAACGGAAGCAGAGCGCCGGGCGATGATCGTCGCGGCGGAGGAAGACGCCGGTATGCAAAAGGTTATTGATCATCTGGGCGCGATGCCGCCCAGAACCTAGCGGCGGCATAACGATTTTGAATTATGGGGCGTGAATGAAGCGGCAACGAAGCGAAACGAAACAGGGCTCCACCGGGCGGCGCAAGCGGTCCAAGCCCAGTACGGAGCCGATCATGGCCTATAATTCGAGAATAAAGCTGGGGATCCTGGCCACGCCGTGCGTTTTGGCGGCGGTCTCCGCCCTTTACGCCGCGCTTACCGGCATTGATTTGCTAGGTGGTGGTACGGGATTGCATCTTGCCGCCGCCTTTATCGGTGGTTTGACAGCCTTTACCTTGTTGCAAATGGCGTTCGACAAAAAGCCCGTTCTGGTCATTAATGATGAGGGTATCCGTTGCCGCCGCCCCGACGTGGGCCTAATACCCTGGCAAGCGGTGGTCGGTATCGGTACCTCCAAGGCGACGTTACTGCGCAAGGTCTTGATGATCGCGGTTGACGAGAACGAACTGGGCGAGCAGGCGGCCCGCCATATGCGTCGGCGGGTAGGCTTGTTCGGTGCCTTTTCACCCCAGGTGGCCAAGTTCGAAGGTCAGATGACGGGCTGGCCATCGGTCCACGTGCCGATCTCTTATTTCGCCATGTCCGCACTGGAGCTGGAAAAACTGCTGTTGGAAAAAATTCAGTTCCACGGGAAGTGATAGCGGGGCTCCGGCGGCCGGCGAGCCATTCCAGCATCGTTGTGATTAAACAAAAAAAGCCCCCGGACCGATGGCCGGGGGCTTTCTTGTTGTGTCGTTTGCGTTGATCGGCGGAGGCTTATCCCTTGCCGGCCTTGCCAATCTTCTTCATATCGGTTTCCTGATCGCTCAAGACCATGCGCTTGTAGCCTTCGACGCCTTCGCCCATTTCCTCGGGCCATTCAAGGGTCATCAACTCGAACCGAATATCCTTTGAAGCGAACAACACCACAGTGCTTTGCAGCCAAACCGCTATCCCGGATAACAAGGCGACGATCAGGCCGACGCCTAGAACGGACTTGATGATCCAGCGATGGCTCATGCCCACCAAAGAGGCTGAAATCTCGTTGGTGACGTAGGAGTCATAGGTGAAGATATAGCAGAAATAGATCACCACGATTGTGTAGGGGATCATGAAGAACGTGGTGCCGACAAACTCGATAAGGGCCTGAGTCTTGGTCTGCAAATGCATGCGCAGCAGATCGACCCGGACATGGCGGTTATGGGTAAAACCATAACCCAGGACCAACGAGAACAGGGCCGTGTGCACATGCCATTCCAGTTCCTGCAACATGGTGGATTGGAAATACAAACTTACATTCTCGACCAGCCAAAGCTGAAAATCAAAGGCTGTATTGGTAAGCTTACGTCCGAACACATCTATCATGGTGAAGAGGACCAGGGGGAGGATAAAAAATGCTCCCCGCTGGCCGATAAAATCCACGATAGTCTTCAGCTTGTAAGACACCTGCACCATTGGATGAGAGCTTATCTCGCGGGGGGCCATTGTTTGTTCCGTCATTACATCGCCTCCAATCTAAGCGTACACTATGCCCGGCAGCCACAGCGCGATCTTAGGCCAGATCAGCACCAGGATAACCCCGAAGCATTGGATAAGCACGAACGGTATAATGCCCAAATAGATGTTCTTGATATCCACTTCCTTTGGCGCAATGCCTTTCATATAGAACAGCGCAAAGCCGAATGGTGGCGTCAGGAACGATGTCTGTAGGTTGATAGCGACCAGAACGGTAAACCAGTAAACCACTGCTTCATCGGCCACATGGCCGGAGAAATCCAGCGCGGCGACCAGCGGCGCGAATACCGGCAGAACGATCAAGGTGATCTCAACCCAATCCAGGAAGAAGCCCAGGAAGAAGACAATCGTCATGATCAGGAACAACAGGCCCCAGGAACCAAGGCCGGCTTCCAGGATCAGTTCCTCAACTACGTCATCACCGCCCAATGAGCGGAAGACGTAGGCAAAGCAGGTTGCCGACATAACGATGAAGAAAATCATCGCGATGGTTAGGCCGGATGACTGGCAAACGCCCTTCACAACGTCCCATTTCAAGGTGCCCTTGAAGACGGCGATAACCATGGCACCAAAGGCCCCGACGGCGCCTGCTTCCGAAGGCGTGGCCCAACCCAGCAAGATAGAGCCCTTAATGAAGGCAATCAGGAACACCGGCGGGAAGAAGCCTCGGACCAATAGAGGGCCCAACTCATTGGAAGGTACATGCAGCAACTCGGGCGGCAGAGGCGGCGCGATGCTAGGCTTAATACTGGCCCAGGAGGTCACGAAGATCAGATACAGCGCAGCCAGCACCAGGCCGGGAATAATCGCCGACATGAACAGGGTGCCGACCGAAATCGACAGCAGATCGGCCATGATGATCAACATGATCGAGGGTGGGATTAAAATACCCAAGGTGCCTGAAGCAGCGATCACACCGGTCGATAGGGTCTGGGCATAGCCCTGGCGCAGCATCACCGGTAGTGCCAGCGCCGTCATCATCGTCACTGAGGCACCGATAATGCCGGTCATCGCCGCCAGAATGGTGCCCATGACGGTGACGGCGAGGGCCAGCGCACCTGGCACCCGGCGCAGCAGCACCTGGCAGCAATACAACATTTCATTGGCGATGCCGCTTCGTTCCATCATCGTACCCATGAAGACAAATGTGGGCACCGCTACCAGGACCAAATTTTCTGCGGCCATACCCCATATTCGCGGCATGAAATTAAAAAATTCAATGAGNTTGAACATATCCATGCTGTAGCCGATCAGGCCGAAGGCAAGCCCCAGGCCGCCCAGGATAAAGGCTACCGGATAACCGCTAAATAGCAGGGCCGCTAGGCTCAAAAACATAAAGATCGGGAGATATTCGCTAAAAAATTCCATAATTCAATTTCCGTTGCGGCATGTACTGCCGACTACTCTATGCTGTTAGAAATCCTACCGGCTGCGGTCCCGCTCGGCAAATTCGCCTGAAGAGCATTAGTGACGCGGTTCTTAATTATAGGTTGCCAATATTACTGGGCCCCGGAAATCCGGGGCCCAGTTCTATTGCAATCAAGACCTTAAATGGTCAAGCCCGACGATCAATTGAGATAACCGTGGTCTTTCCAAACCTTGTACTTGGCACGGAAAGAAGTATAGCTATCAGCTATCTCCTTGAACAATGGATCCTTGGCAGCCATCTCAGCCTGCACNGCATCCCAAGCTTTGCTCAGCTTCGCCAAGTCGGCATCGGACCAGCGCACCGAAGTAACGCCCTTGGCCTTCAGCTTGGCCATGGCTTCAAACTGCTTGGCTTCCGAGCGCACGAACGACCAGGTGATCGAGTCGCCGCAACCAGCCGAGATGATCGCTTTCTGCGACTTCGACAGGCCGTCCCAGCCCTTCTTATTCATCAGCAGCTCGCCGATTGACGATTGCTGATGCCAGCCTGGGAAGTAGTTGAACTTGGCGATCTGATAAAAGCCCAGGTCATAGTCGATTGAAGGCATGGAGAATTCGGTGGCGTCGATCACGCCGCGNTCCAGGGCCGGATAGATGTCGGCACCCGCCAGCAACTGGGTGGATACTCCGAGTTTGGTCATGACAACAGCGCCCAGACCAAAGAAGCGCATCTTCAGACCCTTCAACTCATCAATCGAGTTATACCGTTTGCGGAACCAGCCCGAGGTCTCTGGGGCGATGGCTGCACAATGTAAGCCATGCACGCCATTCTCGTGGTACAGGCGGTTATAGATCTCGTCGCCGCCGCCATACTCCATCCAGGCCAAAAGTTCGCCTGCGCGGGGACCGAACGGCACAGCCGTGAAGAAGGAAAGGGCGGGGAATTTACCAGTGTGATAGCCTGCGGTGCCCCACATGGCATCAATCGAACCTTGCTTGACCGCATCCCAACCCTGCAGGGTCGGAACCAGAGAACCAGGCTCGAAGAATTTGATCTTCATCGCACCGCCGGACATATCCGTGACGATGTCTTGATAACGCCGCGCCACTTCGCCGATAATCGACAATTTGGAACCGAATGCACTTTGCATTTTCCAGTTCAACTTCTCAACCGCGTTGGCGGATGAAGAAGCGCCAGCCACCAGTGTCAATGACACTACGGCAGCCGTTGATAGTTTCAATATTCCTTTAAGTCCCACGATAGCCTCCCTGAGAATTTCCGTAGGTTGAAGTCGTCGCCAATACAATGTTGTTCGGGACGATACGTCAACGTATAAATTTGCAAAATTCCATATTTTTTCCTTGTTTTCACAAGAATCGGCCATTTGGATAAGAATATTGCCACCCATGGCCACGAGAAATATCAAAAGCTGGCCGCTGAAATTATGTGGCCCAGGTCAATTATCCACCAAATGGCACGTCGGATTTGAAGCGGCGGAGGGCTATACAGCTGGTGAAAATTTTAAATTGTAACGCGTCCGGCACCATCAAGCCGGATGGATAATCTGCCAACAGCGCTGCGCTGAATGAGGGCAGCAGTGTCACGGCCTGGCTTGGATCAAGCATGCTGGAACGTTCCAATTCGNCGGANTAATCCTGCCCGTTGACAGTCCCGGTTCGGGANATNAGGCCGTCGTCAGGCCATGGTCAGCNCCCCAGCCCAGGCCCGCGGCGGTGCCGGCGCGNGGATTGTATTCGCAGCCGATCCAGCCGTCATAGCCGGCGGCATCAATGGCGGCGAACAGATACGGGTAATTGATCTCGCCCTCGTCCGGCTCCCGCCGGTCGGGCGGATTGGCAATTTGCACATGGCCGATATCGGGTAGGCAGTCCTCAAACCGGCGTACCAGATCCCCTTCCATGATCTGCACATGATAGACGTCGAACTGCAGGCGCAGGTTTGGCCGCCCCAACTCCGCCATAATGCCCCTGGCCTGGGAGGTGGTCTGCAGGAACATGCCCGGCACATCGCGNTTGCCATTAATGGGTTCCATCATNAGATCCAAGCCAAGGGGNGCCAACTGATCGGCGGCCCAGGCCANGTTCTCCCGATAAGTATCTTCAAAGGCGNTNCGTTCCGGGCCGTNCTCGGGCGCNAGGCCGGCGACCGCATGGATCCTGTTGCAGCCAAGGGCCTGGGCATATTCAATGGCCTGGCCGATATCGTCGCGGTATTCCGATTCGCGTTCCGGCAGACAGGTTAGGCCCCGCTCGCCATTGCTCCAATCGCCGGCGGGCGCATTGATCAAGACCATTTCCAGACCGCCGGCGTCTAGCCAGTCCTTCAGATCGGCCGTGCAGTGAACATAGGGGAACAGGCTCTCCACGCCCTTGAAGCCGGCCTTGGCGGCGGCGGCGTAGCGTTCCTTGTCTGGCATCTCGGTAAACAGCACGGTCAGATTGGCGGCAAATTTCGGCATCTCGGCTCCGGGCGTTATGGGCACTTTTTCCTATCCCCATCTTGCCTGATAACCCCGTGCCATGCCACGTTGGCGTGCGGGAAAACAGGAATTCGGGATACATGGCGGAGGGTTGGCTGAAAACGTCGGCGGCGGAGAGTGGCACGGTGCTGTTGCGGGCCGGCGGCCATTGGGATGCCCGCAACGCAACGCGGCTGGATTTTCAACTGCGGGGGCTGGCGCCCGCCGACAGCATGCCGGTCGTGCTCGACCTGGGGGAGGTCGAACGCCTGGATACCGCCGGAGCCTGGTTGTTGTATCGCACTCTCAAGCTCTACCAGGCGGGCGGCGGCCAGGCTGAATTCAGCGGCCTAACGCCAGCCTACCGGACCATGCTGGAGCAGGTTGCTGCCAACGATCAACCGGCCGAGATTGAACCGCCGCGCCGGGCGGCTCTGCTGGCCGTGTTGGAGCGGGTGGGCCGGGGCGCCGTCGATGTCGGCGTGGAGGCAAAACAGCAGGTGGCCTTTCTGGGACTGTTGCTGGTCTGCTTGGCGCGTAGCCTGCGCCATCCCAGCCGGCTGCGCCTTGTGTCCCTGGTCTATCATATGGAAAAGGTAGGCTTTAACGCCCTGCCTATCGTCGGATTAATTTCATTCTTGATCGGCGTGGTGCTGGCCTACCAGGGCGCGACGCAACTGCAACGCTTCGGCGCCGAGATCTTCGTGGTCAACCTGATCGCGGTCTCGGTGCTCCGCGAGATCGCCATTCTGTTGACCGCTATCGTGGTCGCCGGCCGCTCTGGCAGCGCCTTCACGGCAGAGATCGGCTCCATGGTGGTGAACGAGGAAGTGGACGCCATGCGCACTTTGGGGCTCGACCCCATGGAGGTGCTGGTCCTACCCAGGGTTCTGGCCCTGGTCATCACGCTGCCCTTGCTGGCTTTCTTCGCCGACATGCTGGGCCTGTTTGGCGGCATGCTGATGTGTTGGGCGACCCTGGATATTTCACCGGGCCTGTACCTCGAGCGGCTGCAGGACGCGGTGTCGCTCTGGTCGTTCTGGGTCGGCATGATCAAGGCGCCGTTTTTCGCCTTTCTGATCGCCATGGTCGGCTGCCTCGAGGGCTTGCGGGTTACACGCAGTGCGGAAAGCGTTGGCCAGCAGACCACCCGCTCGGTGGTTACCGGCATCTTCATGGTGATCGTGGTGGANGCNATGTTCTCGATCTTCTTCGCCGCNGTNGGGGTTTAGGACATGGAAGATGCNATTATCCGTGTGCGGGGCCTTAGAACCCANTTCGGCGATCAAGTNATTCATGACGGGTTGGACCTNGAGGTGNGCCGGGGCGAAATCCTGGGCATCGTTGGCGGTTCGGGCACAGGTAAATCGGTGCTGTTGCGGACGATCATCGGCCTTAACCGTCCCGCCGCCGGAAGCATTGAAGTGTTCGGACAGGATTTGGCCGAGATCACGCCGGAGGAACGCCTGGCAGTGGAGCAGCGCTGGGGTGTGCTGTTTCAGGATGGTGCCTTGTTCTCGTCCTTGACTGTGGCGCAGAATATAGAAGTGCCCATGAAGGAGCACCTGGGCATGCCGGCGCGGTTGCGCGATGAGATCGCTGCGCTGAAGATTGCCATGGTTGGCCTGCCACCCGAGGCGGGTTCGAAATATCCCTCGGAATTGTCCGGCGGCATGCGCAAGCGCGCCGGCCTGGCCCGCAGCCTGGCCCTGGATCCAGATTTGATTTTCCTTGATGAACCGACCGCCGGCCTCGATCCCATAGGGGCCGCGAATTTCGATCAATTGATCCGGCGCCTGCAGGTCAATCTGGGTCTGACGGTGTTCATGGTGACCCATGATCTGGACAGCCTGCATGCCATCTGTGACCGCATCGCGGTGTTGGCGGAGAAGCGTGTTATGGTGGTTGGACCCATGGCTGATATGCTGCGTCACGAACACCCCTGGCTGAAGGAATATTTTCATGGCCCCAGGGCCCGCGCGGCACAGCCCCCGAAAGACGAGCTTTTAGAAGAGGTGAGAACCTAAAATATGGAAACACGGGCCAATCATGTGGTGATCGGATCGTTCGTGCTGATCGTGGTTCTAGGCTTGTTCGGCTTTGTCTTGTGGCTGGCGAAGATCGAAATCGATCAGGAATTTTCCTACTACCAAGTCAAATTCGAGGAAGCGGTTTCCGGCCTGCCGCTGGGTGGCGACGTGCGTTACAGCGGCATTCCCGTTGGCGCCGTTACAGCCATTGAAATCGCCAAGGATGATCCGGCTAAGGTTCTGGTCACCCTGGAGGTGGCGCGGGACACGCCGGTGCGTGCCGATACGGTGGCCAAACTCGAATTGCAGGGCATCACCGGTGTTGCCTTCATCCAGNTGCGCGGCGGCACGGCGGCGGCCGGTCCGCCAAGGCCGGGTCNAAAAGGTGCGTTGCCGCAATTGCAATCGGAGCGCTCCGCGATCCAGGCNTTTTTTGCCGGCGCGCCTGAATTGATCAACCGGGCGATTGTCCTGGTGGACGCGGTGACCAAGCTGGTGAACGAGGATAACCGCGTGGCCTTTGGCAAAATNCTGACCAATGTTGAAGACCTGAGCGGGCGCCTCGCCAACCACGGACCCGAGTTGGAGCAGATGCTTGNCGATGTGCAGCAGATCGCCGGAAAGACCAACGAGCTGATGGGGCGCCTGAACAGTCTGATAGATGGTGCCGATGCCACCCTGTCCGTGGCCCGTGGCACCTTGAGCACGGCGGATGGTCTGATGGAAGGGGAACTGCGCCAGACCTTGTCGGATTTGAGCGCTGCCTCCAAGGAGTTCGAGGCCGTGGGCAAGGAACTGAATACCCTGGTGGTGGACAACCGCCAGGGATTGACGGCCTTCTCCAACGACGGCTTGCTGGAATTGACCCGGTTCCTGGAAGAGGCGCGGGTCTTGATCTCGTCGGCGACCTTGTTGATCGAGGATCTGCAAAGCGATCCGGCGCAATTTCTTTTTGGTGGCCAGGGTGGCGGTTTCGAGGCGGAATGATGACGATGACACAGTTTAGAAAAAAATGGCTGGCATGGATTTGCCTAGGCTCGGCCGCTTTTGTTTTGCTGGGCTGCGACGGTCTGTTGCCCTCACTGGGTGGTCCGCCACCCAATTTATACACCCTGACGCCGAAGAGCACCTTCGCCAAGGGTTTGCCCCAGGTTGAATGGCAGTTGGTGGTGGAGGAACCGGTCGCCTCAGGCGGCTTGAACGTTGATCGCATCGCCTTGCGCGTTTCGGCCACGGAATTGAAATATTTCGCCCGGGCCCGCTGGACCGAGCGGGCCCCACGCCTGTTACAGACCTTGCTGGTGGAAAGCTTTGAAAACAGCGGTGCCATCATTGCCGTGGGCCGCAAGGCCATCGGCCTGCGTTCCGACTACAATCTAAAGACCGAGATGCGGGAATTTCAGGCGGAATATTTCGACGCTGGCGGCAAACCCAATGTGCGGGTGCGCTTGAATGCCAAATTGGTGAAATTGCCCCAGCGCGCGATTATTGCCTCGAAGACCTTTGAAGCCGCCATCGAGTCGGAAGGCACGGANATTCGCCAGGTGATCAAGGCATTCGACCGGGCCCTGGGCAGGGTCTTGCGTCATACCGTGGAATGGACCTTGAAGACGCCTCCAAGGGAGTAATCACGGAGCATCAGCTCCGTAGGGCCTCAGCCATATCCTTGCCGGGCGAGACGGGGATGATCTCGAATTCCACTAGGTCCGACCATTCGACTGCCCAACGTTGCAGCAGCGTAAGATCATCGCATTCCATGATTTGGAAACAGCGGCCCAGATCGGCTGAAACCCAGCTGCCATGAAATGCAATGCCATCGGGCACCATGCGTCCCTTGGTGTTGAAGCGGTCATAGACAGCCCGTGCGTCCTGATTGCGGAAATGTTCAATCACCATATACAGCATGCGGTGGAGCCTCCTGGTTGGTGCTTGTTTTAAGCGGCGCCGTGGGACCGCCGGCCGTAACGCAGGCGGGTTAGTGCCGGAAGCGGCGAGGGAACGGGGCACAGCAGTTTTTCTGCCCGTCGTCTTACCTTGCCGATACGCAAGGTATGGGCGATGCGCCGCTCCAGGAATTCCCAGGTCTCGGCGCAATCATCCGATGCATCATCCACCCAATGCAGCAGCGCGCTACCATAAACCGCAGCCAGCAGGGCACGCTTGCTGTAAAAATTGAAATCGGTGCTGCTATCACCGGCGGCTCGCCAAATGGCGTCAACCGTGTGGTACAGACCCCGCATGGCGCTGGGCGCCCGGCCCGGTAACAACTGCAGGGTCAAGGCGCGGCGAATGCTCTCTTTATGGGGCCCCAAAATTTCCAGGCGCAGGCGGACAATGCCGCTGATCCGCTCGCGCACAGGGCCCTGGTTCAGGCCAAGGGCGGTGGCCTGGGCCACCATCTCGCGGTCGGCTTCGGCCATGAAGAATTGCAACAGCTGTTTTGCGCCGCCAGGGAAGGCGGATCTGACTGATACGGGATCGATCCCGGCGCGGACCGCTGCCTCCATACCGGCACTCAAGGCATCGTCGGACCAGCCGTCGAACGGCACGGCGCGCAAGGCACCTTCCAAAATGGCCCGCCGGGTCTCACCTCTCGTTCCACTCATGTATCTTCCGCCTCTGTTTGGTCCTGTTCCCTGGCGCGGGTTTCGGCGATGACATGGCGCATCTCGCTCTCGAAAATCAGGCCAGTCAGATTGCGCATGCGCTGGGGATAGAGAATCCCGTCGAGGTGGTCGCATTCATGCTGCACTACGCGGGCAAGAAAACCATCCACGGTGCGGTCGATCACCTCNCCATCCAGTCCCACGCCATGATAGCGCAGTTGGCTGTAACGNGGCACCAGGCCGCGCAGGCCCGGCAATGANAGACAACCCTCCCAGTTCTCTTCCATCGTCTCGCCCCCAGGTTCGAGGACCGGTTCGAGAACCGGGTTGATCAAGACGGTCAGGGGCGCTTCGTCCCCGGCCACGCTCTCCGNCTCCGTCTCGGGCACACGGAATATCACCAGGCGCAGCGGCACATGCACCTGTGGGGCGGCCAGCCCGACGCCCGGCGCATCGATCATGGTCTCCAGCATATCGCTGGCCAGGGCGCGGATTTCCGGTGACGTCGGTTCGGCGACAACCTTGGCGGGGCGGCGCAGAACGGGGTGGCCCATGCGGGCGATTTTCAGAATAGCCATGGCCCCAATATGGCCCTAGTTGNNGATCTTTTTCCAGTAGGTATCTTTCGAGGCCAGCTTGNCGTCCCTGAAGGTATAGATATCGACCGCGCGCACATCGAACGGCCCCGTGGCATGAAAATCACCCTGCGCCCGATAAGTGGTGAAGATCCGCTCGCCGCACGGATGCTGTTCGGCTTCGGTAAAGCGGATCGGTGTCTTCAACTGACCGGAGCGTTCCGCCACCGCCGCGCAGGCNGCCGCNGGGNCGTGCAGGACGCGGCCATCGGGNNTNTCGGGACCTTCATAGAAAATCCAGACAAAATCNTCCGTCACCAGTTCCGCCGTCGCCGCCACGTCATTGCNGTTGAAGNCCTTTGAGAAGGCNGCNAGATGCGCCGCTTTGTCATGCGTCTGCTTTGACATGAAATATTACTCCTTTTCACCCAAGGCCAGGGCCAGTTTGGGCGGCTTCAAGCCGTCGGCCTCTTCCGCCGGGAAGTTGAGCTCCACCGTGATGCCGTTGGGATCCTGGAGGAAGACCTGATAAAGGTTCTGCGCCCCGGCCTGCTGCTCGATATAGGTGATGCCCTTTGAGGCCAGATAGGACAGGGTCTGCTTCAGGCCGCTGGCGCGGAAGGCAACGTGATGGATGGGGCGGCCGCCGCGCGCGATGTCGTCGCGGCTGCTGGTTGCCGGGGACTTGCCGTCGATCTCATCCTTGGGTGCTTGGGCGATGTGAATGACATCGCCGTCGTCCAGATAGAGCCAGTTGACCGGGACCCCGAAGTCAGGGTGCATGCCCTGGCGAAAACCCAGCACGTCCACGTACCATGTGGTTGTCGCCTCAATGTCGTCGGCGATGATCAAAAAATGTTCCAGATGCGAGACCGGCATGTCTGATATTCCTCCTTCAACCAAAGGCAACGGTACGTCAGCCGTTGTGGTGCCGCAACGTGCTCTGTTATGAAACAACGCGCCCTTGACCTGAACCGGACGGTATAATTCTAAGGCTTCGTTCAGGAATTCATTTCAGCCGATGAGGATACTCATGCAACGTTTNGCCNTGGTTCTGTTGCCTTTCGCCCTAGTGCTCATGATTTNGCCGGCNTGGGCNGGGCNGAGCACCAATGACAAGATCCGCCAGTTGATNGAGATGGATGGCGCCCAGGCCGTGNCCGATGNGGTGATCGACCGCCAGCGCCCCCTGGTNCGCAAGAGCTTTCTGGCCGGGCACCCCGNCGCCTCGAACAAAATGGCNGATGCCTATGTGGATGCCTTCGCCGCCGAGCTAACCGTGCGCCGGGACGAGTTTCTGGATCTGATCGTGGCGGTCTATGCCAAGACCTTCACGGCGGAGGAAATCGATGGGCTGCTGGCCTTTCACGCCTCGCCCTTGGGGCAAAAGGCTCGCAGCGTGGCGCCTTCGATCCTGCTGGGCGGCCGTCAGGCCGGTGCGACCTGGGGCAAGAAACACGGTGCCGCTGTGGCTGCCGCCGCCATGGCCAAGCTGAAAGCCATGGGTTACACCGTCAAATAGCCGCTAATATAGACTCCAGGCAGTCCATGAAACGGTCGAGCTCGTCCTCCGTATTGTAATAATGCACGCCCATGCGGTTCATGATCGCGATGCCGCGATGATGCATGTCTTGTTGGGTTGAGCGGGCGGAGGAGACCGAGATGTTAATGCTGGCGGNGGCACAGGCGGCGGCAACCTGTTCGGCGGGCGTGTCGGCAACCGAAAAACTGATGATGCCGGATTTTTCGGCGCCCAGATCCTGCACCGTGATGCCGGGCAGGGCCGCCATGCGTTGGCGCAAGCCGTTGGCCAGGCCTTGCACCCGTTCAGCAATGGNNTCCAGGCCGATTTCCAGGGCGTAATCAACGGCNACGCCCAGGCCGACCTTGCCGGCCACATAATTCTCCCAATTCTCGAACCGCCGCGCGTTGGGCAGCACCTCGTATTGCTCCGGCGCGGTCCAGGTCGCGGCATGCAGGTCAAGGAACGGCGGATCAAGCTGCTCCAGCATGCTATCGCGGACATAAAGAAAACCCGTGCCCCGCGGGCCGCGCAGGAATTTGCGCCCCGTCGCCGACAGCATGTCGCAACCGATGGCCTCCACATCCAGGGGAATCTGGCCGGCGGACTGGCAGGCATCCAGCAGATAGGGCACGCCCGCGTCACGCGCCACCTTGCCGATTGCGGCGGCGGGGTTGATCAGGCCACCATTGGTCGGCACATGGGTGATGGAGATCAGCTTGACCCGGTCGTCAATCATATTAGCCAGGGCGGTGGCGTCCGTTTGCCCAGCATTGTCGTTGGGTACGACGCGGACTTCGATGCCGTCGCGTTCAGCCCGCTGCAGATAGGCGATATAGTTGGAGGCATATTCCGAGATAGCGGTCAGCACCACATCGCCCGGCCCCATGGGGAGGCCGTAAAATGCCATGTCCCAGGCGACGGTGGCGTTCTCGACCACGGCCAGTTCGTCCAGCCCGCAGTTCAACAAACGCGCAAGTGCGCCATAGGTATTATCCAACGCCCCTGCTGCCGCATCCTCGGCCTCGTAACCGCCGATTTCCGCCTCCAAACGCAGGTGCGTGATCAGCGCATCAAGCACCGGTTGTGGCATCAAGCCGGCGCCGCAATTGTTCAAATGAATGACTTTTTCGGCGCCCGGTGTTTCGGCGCGGATTCTGTCCATGTCCATGCTGGTCTCGTTCCTGGTTCACTGATGATGTGTGCTGAGGCTGTTTACATAGCATTGCGCCAACAGATAACATCAATCGAATTGGTTGCGCTGTTTTTTCATGAGTGCCACGCTGATTTCGCCTGAGTTGGCGTCCACGATCTCGAAATTCTCCATCGGTTGCGAATCCGGGAAAAACAATGGGAGACCTTTGATGACGACGACGCATTTCAAGAACGTGGATTGGATTGTTGCCTGGGACGACAGCCTGAACGGGCACGGTTATCTGAAGGGCGGCGACCTAGTCTTTACGGGCAATGAGATCACCTTTATTGGCCGCNGCTATGGTGGTGATAGTGACNAGGTCATCGACGGNGCCGGTAAGNGCCTGATCCCGGGTCTGGTTGATATTCACGGCCATCCCTGCACTGAGGTGCTGTACCGGGGTATCCGCGAGGATCACGGCGTTCCGGCCCATTATATGACTGGCTTGTACGAGCGCTCGTGCGCCTACCGCGCCGACCCCGAGGATTTGAAGTACGGCGCTGAGGTATCCTATTCCGACCTAATGCTCAGCGGCGTCACCACCCTGGCCGATGTCACCTCGCCCTATCCCGGNTGGCTAGATGTGATGGAACGGAGCGGCCTGCGCATGTATGCCGCNCCCGGCTTCAACACGGCGAGCTGGCGCCTGCCCAATGGCCACGAACTTCACGTTGTCGANGATATCGCCAAGGGNAAGCGGGATTTTCAGACCGCCCTTGATATCGTCGACGGCTTTCGGGCNCATCCATCGGGGCGCCTCTCGGGCATGGTCTCGCCCAGCCAGAT
Source organism: Rhodospirillaceae bacterium (assembly GCA_002731375.1). Lineage (GTDB taxonomy): Bacteria > Pseudomonadota > Alphaproteobacteria. The sequence goes on from PCBT01000064.1 coordinate 19,434, forward strand.
CGAAAACAATACTCCCGAAATTCTGATGGAAAGCTATGCCGCTGCCAAGGAACGCGGCATCCCCTGGACTATCCATGCGGCCCAGGCGGTGCTTGAGTTCAACATCATGGTGCAGCGCCATGGCATGACGCCGATCCAGTTTCTGGCCGAGCACGGCCTNCTGGGCCGGGGCACGATTATCGCCCACGCGATCTTCTTGGACGATAATTCCTGGATCCGCTGGCATACCAAGACCGACCTGAAGCTGCTTGGCGACAGTCACACCGCGATCGCCCATTGCCCCACGCCGTTCATGCGCTATGGCCCGGTGTTGGAGAATTTTGCCCGCTACCGGGAGGCCGGCGTGGTGGTCGGCATCGGCACCGATACCCTGCCGCACAACTTTATCGAGGATATGCGCTATGCCGCCATTCTGGCCCGTGTCGCCAGCCGGGATGCCCATGCCGCCTCGACGGCAGATGTCTTCCACGCCGGCACGGCGGGGGGCGCCGAGGCGCTGATGCGCGACGACATCGGTAGGCTGGCTGTGGGCGCCAAGGCGGATCTGGTGGTCCTGGATCTGACCAATCCGGTGATGATGCCGGTACGCGATCCCCTGGNCAGTCTGATCCACTCAGCCGCTGAGCGGGCGGTCAAGGATGTCTATATCGACGGCCGCCAGGTGGTCCGCGACCATGAAGTCATTACCCTGGACCGTGAAGGTGCGGCGACCCGTCTGGCGGGTGCCCAGGCAAGGTTGGAGGAAGGCGTGCCGGAGCGGGATTATGCGGGCCGCTCAAGCCTTGAAATTTCGCCCCTAAGCTTGCCTGAATTACCCTAACCGCCATGTCGGTTAGGGCCGGTGTTGCCGTTTCTTGAGCCTGGTCAAGGCGCGAGGATTAGCTCTTCGTCATGTAAGGGCTGAAATTCTCGGAGGGATTTGCCGTGTACATGCAATGTAACAGTGTTCGCCGCCTCATGGCCGCCATTTCGTTGCCGGCTATCGCCAGCCTGTCGCTGGCATGTGTTTCGGACGCCGCTGGCGACCCTGCACAAATTCAATGGCGTGACCGATCAATTCCCGACCACGCCAACGAGCGGCATANGCGATCTGTANGGNAAGGCCGAGACCACCCTGCCGGCCATCGGCGGGGTTGGCGGTATCAAGCTGTTCGGGGCCTATCATGAATTCAGCGATGATGCCGGCCGCGCAAATTACGGCCGCGAATGGAACCTTGGCGTGGCCAAGTCCTTGGCCTCTGATATGCGCGTTGTCACCGACCTGGGAAAAGTGACTTTCAGGCTGCAGTACGTCGACTGCCATACCGATACCTTTGGCGTCGATATCTCCAAGCTCTGGTTGACCGTTAATTTCAAGCTGAAGCCGAAATAATCTCCCCGCCAGGTTCGACGCCGCCGCTGCT
>PCBT01000065.1 GCA_002731375.1 Rhodospirillaceae bacterium
GAACATGGCCTGAACTTGGAATACACCAGCCGAACGGGCGGCGGGTCAGACGGCAACTTGACGGCCGCCGAGGGCGTCCCCACCTTGGATGGTCTAGGTGCCGACGGTTACGGCGCCCATCAATTGGACGAACATATCCATATCTCATCGCTGGAGCCGCGCGCGCGGACCTGGATGAAGCTTCTCGAACGTCTGGACTGAACGGAGCCAGTTGTTGAAAACAGTCTCTATATTATAACATGTTGTTATTAAACGATTAAATTAATGAGAACGGCGGAGCAAAAATAGACCACGGAAGCGGCGGGGATGTCCCGTCAGCGGGCGGAGTAAAACTCAGCCACCTGTAGCCTTTCGTCCTGCCCTGGGATGGAAGGCAGGAGGATGTATACCGTGGATCTGTATAGGCGCGTGCGACTTGCATGCCATTTGGAGAATCTGAGCGAGCGGGAAGCAGCGGCCCGTTTTGGCATATCCCGCGAGACGGTGAGGAAGATGCTGGCGCATTCGGTACCGCCGGGGTATCGACGCAGCCGTCCGCCGAAGCGGCCGAAGCTGGACCCCTTCACGAGCATCATTGACCGCATTCTTGCGGACGATCTGGCGGTACACAGGAAGCAGCGTCACACGGCGAAGCGGATCTTCGAGCGTCTGCGTGACGAGCATGGCTTTGACGGGGGCCAGACCATCGTCAAGGATTACGTGCGTGAACGACGCCGCCGACAGCGGGAGATGTTCGTGCCCCTGGCACATCCCCCGGGCCATGCCCAGGCGGACTTCGGCGAAGCGGATGTCTACATCGCCGGCGTGAAGCTGCGGGCGCATTATTTTGGCATGGATCTGCCCCACAGCGACGCATGTTTTGTGAAGGCGTATCCGGCGGCGACGACGGAGGCCTGGCTGGACGGTCATAACGCCTCCTTTGCCTTCTTCGGGGGTGTCCCTCAGTCAATCCTGTACGACAACGACAGCTGTCTGGTGGCCCGTATATTGGCGGACGGCACGCGGCAACGGACGCGGGCGTTCGGCGGGCTCCAGTCCCATTACCTCTTCGAGGATCGCTATGGCCGTCCCGGCAAGGGTAACGACAAGGGCAAGGTGGAGGGGTTGGTTGGCTATGCCCGCCGGAACCACATGGTTCCCGTCCCCCGGTTCGCGAGTTGGGACGCCTTCAATGCCCACCTGGAGGCGGCCTGCCGCAAACGGGAGTATGACGTTCTGCGCGGTCATCGCGAGCCCATCGGCGAGCGCTTCAAACGAGACCGCGAGGCTCTGGGGGCCTTGCCTCCGGCTCCGTTCGATGCATGCGACAAGCAGGCTGGGCGGGTCAACTCCCAATCCCTGGTGCGTTACCGGAGCAACGACTACTCGGTACCCGTTGCCTATGGTCACCGGGAAGTCTGGGTCCGTGGCTATGTCCATGAGGTGGTCATTGGTTGCGGCGTCGAGGTGATAGCGCGGCACCCACGTTCGTATGAGCATGAGGACTTCGTCTTCGATCCGATCCATTATCTGCCCCTGTTGGAGAAGAAGATCGGCGCACTGGATCAGGCGGCGCCCCTTCAAGGTTGGGATTTGCCCAAAGCGTTCCCGACCCTGCGCCGCCTCCTGGAGGCCCGCATGGGCAAGGCCGGGAAGCGGGAATACGTCCAGGTTCTGAGGCTTACCGAGACCTTCGATCTCCAAGACCTCCACGGTGCTGTCCGGGATGCCCTGCACCTGGGCGCCATCGGTTATGACGCCGTCAAGCACCTGGTGCTGTGCCGGATCGAGCGCCGCCCGCCCAAGCTCGACCTGGATGTCTATCCCTATCTGCCGCGCGCCCGGGTGGCGAGAACGGCGACCGCCAGCTACATGAGCTTGCTGGGCGGAGGTGCATCGTGACTGATACCCCACAGGTGCTGCTGACCCACCACCTCAAAACCCTCAAGCTGCCCACTTTCCTGCGCGAGTATGACAAGCTGGCGCGCCAGTGCGCCGCCGAGGGCGTCGACCATGTGCGGTATCTTGTCCGTCTGGTCGAGATGGAACTGATCGACCGCGAGCGCCGCATGATCGAGCGGCGGATCCGCCAGGCCAAGTTCCCCACCGTCAAAAGCCTGGATGCCTTCGATTTCAAGGCCATCGCGTCACTCAACAAGATGCTGGTCCTGGAACTGGCGCGGGGCGAATACATCGAACGCCACGAGAATGTCATCACGCTTGGCAACAGCGGCACCGGCAAGACCCATATCGCCCTCGGTCTGGGGCTGGCCGCATGCCAGAAGGGGCTCTCGGTGGGGTTCGTCACGGCCGCCGCCCTGGTCCACGAACTGATGGAGGCCAGGGACGAGAAACGCCTGCTGCGTTACCAAAAACAGCTGGCCAGGTACAAGCTGCTGATCATCGACGAACTCGGCTTCGTCCCGCTGTCCAAGACCGGAGCCGAGCTGCTGTTCGAGATATTCAGCCAGCGCTACGAGCGCGGATCTACCCTGGTGACCAGCAACCTGCCCTTTGATGAATGGACCGAAGTGTTCGGCTCCGAACGCCTGACAGGAGCATTGCTGGACCGACTGACCCACCATGTGCACATCCTGGAAATGAATGGCGACAGCTATCGCCTCAACGAAAGCCGAAAACGGCGGAAATCCCCAAAAAGCGCTTGATCGATCTTAACCACCGAGGTCACGGTTGCCCCGGTGGGTCCACAGGGACCTCCCACGCTGCTGCGCTACACGTATCGCGGGGGCGCTACACGAAGCAGCGCGGGTCCCTCCTATGGACTACCGGGACAACCATCACCGCATCGCAAAATTTCAGCTCAAGTGGCCTAGTTTTACTCCGCCCTGGTGGTCTGGATTTACTCCGCCGTTGACAATGGAAAAGTGCGGGAAAATCCCGCCAACGGACCCGGCAAGGCGACAATCGGTTCTTAGAGCCTAAAACGCCGACCCCGATCTCGATGGCGGCGCCGAGGGACTCGGCCGGACGGTCTCGGGGCGCCTCTCTCGTCGGTGCTGAGCATTCCGGGAAGGACCACCCGAAAGTCCCTGGCGGCGATGCCAAGGCCGGTGTTGGAGAGCGACAGCGATACCTCCCCATCGCCTTCTAATCTTGCAGCGGTTCAAGCGTGCTCAGGTGGATGCCGGCGAACTTGCGGACAGCTTCCGTCGGTGCGCCAAGACCTGGCGCACCAGAACCGGCAGGACGAAAAAGAACCCGATTCCCATCGAGCCGATCCCCGGGGCGACGAAAAACAGGGCGGCGAAACAGATCCACACCCGCTCTAACCTGCCCATTTTCGAGAACAGGAACCCCGAGAATCCGACACCGATAAGGGCGATGCCGATCATCGCGCCCGAAAGCGTGATCAGGAAATCGTTCAAGGCGAACTCGGGTGTTACGAGCAGCAGCGCCGGCGAATAAACGAACACGAACGGGACGAGCGCCTTAGCGATGCCCAACCTGAAAGCCGTATTACCGGTCTTGAATGGATTGGCCCCGGCGATGCCGGCCCCGGCATAGGCCGCCAGCGCAACCGGCGGCGTGATGTCCGCCAGTACACCGTAATAGAACACGAAGAAATGGGCGACCAACGGCTGGACACCGAGGAGCGCCAGCGCCGGCGCCGCCACCGAGACCAAAATGATGTAAGTTGCCGTCGTCGGAATACCTGCCCCCATGATGATGCAGGCGACGGCGGTGAATAGAAGCGTGAAGAACAGGGCCAATCCGTTCTGGGTCAAGAACATGCCCAACCAGCCCGAGCTGATCCAGCCACCCAGGTTGCTGGCGACCTGGGTCACGACAAAGCTCAGGCGAAAGCCTGTTCCCGTCAGCGTCACAACCCCGACGATGATGCCGACCGCCGCGGCCGCCGCGCCAACGGCTAGAGCATACCTGGCGCCGGTGGCCAGGGACTCGATGAAATCCGGGATCGTCAGCCGGTCATTGGGATTGATGAAGCCGCACACGACGCAGCCCACGATCCCCCAAACCGCCGCGAAATCGGGCGACCGTCCGGAAATGATGAGATAGACGAGAATAAGAAGCGGCGCGAGGGTCAGCCAATGCTTCGACAGAACCGCCAGCGCTTTCGGCATTTCCTGGGCGCTTAGACCGCGGAGCCCGAGACGCTTGGCCTCGAGATGGACCATGATGAAGATGCCGAAATAGTGCAGCGTCGCCGGGACCAGGGCGGCCAGCAGGATCTCACGGTAGGGGATCTCCAGAAACTCCACCATGATAAAGGCGGCTGCCCCCATGATCGGCGGCGTGATCTGCCCGCCCGTGGACGACGCGGCCTCGACGGCGGCGGCGAAATGGGGCTCGTAGCCCACCTTCTTCATGGCCGGAATTGTCAATGCCCCGGTCGTGACGGTATTGGCGATCGAGGACCCCGAAATCGTTCCGAGCATGGCCGAGGAAAAGATGGCGACCTTCGCCGGCCCTCCGGCGTAGCGGCCCGCCAGCACGGAGGCGAGATCGATAAACAACTGGCCGAGGCCGATACGGGTGGCCAGGACGCCGAACAGGACGAACAGGAAAACGTACTTCGCAACCACCCCGATGGCGACGCCGTAGATACCCTGATTGGTCATGTAAAGGTGATTGATGAGCCCTTCCCAGCTTGCTCCCGGATGCTTGAGGGCGCCGGGGGCATAGGTGCCAAAGAGGGCGTAGAGAACGAGAACCACGGCGATCACGGACATGGTGAGGCCGACCGAGCGCCTTGTTACCTCCAGCACCAATACCAGCAGTAGCGATCCCATGACCACGTCGGACACACTTGGCGCGCCGACGCGATGGGCAACAATCTCGGCCGGAAGCAACGGAAGGTAGAGCGAAACGGCCACGGCCGTGATCGCAAGCGCAATGTCCCAAATCCCGATCCCGCCAATACGGTACCAAGTGGTTTTGACCGAGTCCCTCGACCGGTTCTGGTGCGCGCCGAAGAGCAAGAAGACGAGGCTGAGGACGAACGACAGGTGAATCCCGCGATGAAGCCATTCCCGGATCAGCCCAAACCCGGAGGCGTAAAAATGGTAGATGGACATCGAAACCAGCAGGAAGGTAATGAGAATGCCGATCTTCCTGCCGGTGGGGCGAAAACGGATTACTGGGTCGTAACGGCGTTCCAGCTCCGATAAGGAATCCATTGACTGGCCGCTGCCCATGTCGCCCCCACCAGCTCGCCGTCAAGAAATACCAGCCCGGCGTTGCCGTAAACGCCGGGCTGAACGTTTTCTTGAGTGAGGCCCTATTTAACCAGGCCCGCTTCCTTGTAGTACCGCTTGGCACCCGGATGCAAAGGCACGCCGACGCCGTAGAGTGCGGTCTCCACCGTGATGGTCTTGCCCTTGGCGTGTCCGATGTCGAGCAGCCTTCGCGTCTCCTTGTTCCAGAGCGCTTTGGTAATGCCGTAGATCAAGGTCTCGTCTTCCTTGGCGCTGGTGAACCATTGCGCGCCGACGGAAACGGTCTTGGTCGCGGCGACACCCTCGTAGGTACCGGCTGGAATCTCGCTAGAAGCGAAGAAACCGTACTTGTCGGTCAGGGCCTTGGCGCCGGGGCCCGAAATCGGCACCAGCTTGATTTTAATCGCGGCCGCGAGTTCGACCAGGGCGCCGGTCGGATAACCGGCAACGACGAAGATCGCATCGACCTTGCCGTTGCGAAGGGCGTCGGTGGCAGCGTTGCCCTTGAGGTGTTCGGGCGTGATGTCCGACAGATTCACCCCATTGGTATCAAGAATCAGATTGGCGTCGACGTAGGTCCCGGACCCCGGCTCGTCAAGCGAGACCACTTTGCCCTTGAGATCGGCGACGGAATTGATGCCGCTGTCGGCCGCCGTCACCAGATGGATATGTTCCTCGAACAAGGCGGCGATGGTCCTGAGGTCCTTCATCGGCGGCTTGCCTTCCATGGTACCGGTACCGGTATAAGCCCAGTAGGCGACGTCCGATTGCGCGAAGCCGGAATTGCGAAGGCCGGAATTGATCGCGTTGACATTATCGACGGAACCGCGGGACGAGACCGCGGACGCGATCAGATTGTCGACGCCGCAACTTCCGCCCTTGCCGCATTCACGCGAACCGGGAGGCTTCGAGATCGAGTTGGCGATGATGCCGCCGACCGGATAATAGGTGTAGGCCGTCCCGCCCGTCCCGATGGTAAAGAATTTGAGGTTCTGAGCGGACGCGGTCGTCGCCATCATGCCGGCACCAACGATGGCAAGCCCGACAAAAAAGCGCTTAAGGGCCGTGGATACATTGAACATAGTTGAATTTCCCCTATTAGTTAGAACGCCGTTATGGACTAACCTTCCTGATAACACCAGGTCTATATCCAGCGCGCATCCGCCGGATCTTCCTTTTCTGGAACCCGTTGCGGAAAGCTCTTCCAAGCACTGCGTAATGCCGCGAAATACGTGATGACCGGGGGCCTCGTCATACCCGCCCAGGGTTACCATACGGATCCGGTGGCCCTGTTTCGCGGCCGCATGCCCATCGACTCCAACGCCATGCGTAAACTACCCGACAGCGAACGCCGGGTAGCCATCGCCTACAAGGCGTCGACAGGGGAGATCATGCCACCCAGCGCCAAGATTATCTGGCCTTTTCTCTGCAATAAATGACGCTGGAAGGTGCTGCCAAAGTATTTTCGGTTTACGGCCCGAAACCGAAAACATTGGCACCGCGATCAACGGCGGGCGCAGTAGAAAGGTTCAAGTGCCTGTCTAGTTCCGATCACGCCTTCTATTGCGACTCGGTGCCTTTCAGGCGCAGCGCCCACATAAATCCCATCCAAGCGCCCTTGATGCGGGGCAGCAGGCCGAGCGTCAATAGAAGCGTCACCGGCAACCAGATCGAAAGTTGTACCCAGGTCGGCGGCGACACCATCTGCTCCACGATCACGAGCAGCGACACGACAATATGACCAACGATCAGGATCGTAAGATAGGGCGGCGCATCGTGGGCTCTGATTTCGCCGTTCGGCGCGCCACAGGAAGAGCACGTTTCATGGGGCGTCAGATAACCCGCCAACAAAGCGCCGTGGCCGCAATTCGGGCAGCGGTTCCCAAGGCCGCGCAAAACAGAGGTGAGGACCAGAAATCGCTTGGGCCGCAGGTCCGAACGATCTGATTTGTCGTCTTGCATAGCCGAATATTCCGCATCGTTGAAACGGGCAACGGCTATGCGGCGTGCCCCCCTGAATGTCAAATATAATCACCATCGTTTGGTGAATGGACACCCTAATCCACGTCCCAATAGGGCTTCGGCCCGAAGCGTTCGACCCCGAAATCGACAAAGGCACGAACTTTGGCCGAAAGATGACGGCTGTGGGGGTAGACCGCATAGACGGATTGGTCGGAGTCCTCATAGTCCTTGAGCACGGTCTCCAGGCGCCCGGCACGCAGGTCCTCGCCGACGATGAAGGTCGGCGTCACAAGGACGCCGATGCCGCCCAGGGCCGCCGCCCTCAGGGCATCACCGTTGTTGGCACGCAAGCTTCCTGTAACCTTGACGGAAACCCGTCCGTCGGGTCCCGCGAAGGTCAGCTCATTGCCGCTTAGCATATAGGTGTAGACGAGGCAGTTGTGCCGCTTCAGGTCGTTGGGATGGTCCGGCCTGCCGTGGTGGCGCCAATAGGCGGGCGCCGCGCAGATGACGGTCCGGTTGGGGGCCAACTTGCGCGCAACGAGGCTCGAATCGGCTAGCCGGGCGATACGCACGGCGATGTCGTATCCTTCATCGATAAGGTCCACCATGCGGTCGTTAAGCGCCAGATCCACGGTGACCTCGGGGTAGCGGGCCATGAAGTCCGGCAACGCCGGCGCCAGATGGCGGAACCCGAACGACATCGGCGCGTTGATGCGCAACAATCCGCGCGGCTCGGCGTGCAGACGGCTGACCGCCAGCTCGGCTTCCTCGACCTCGGTGATGATGCGCCGGCAACGCTCGTAGAAGTCAGCACCGACCTCGGTCAGGCTGAGGCGCCGCGTCGTGCGGTTCAAAAGCCGCGCCCCCAGGCGGTCCTCAAGGCCC
>PCBT01000066.1 GCA_002731375.1 Rhodospirillaceae bacterium
CGATCCAGGACCGGGGGTCGATGGTTTCTGTGAATAGGATATAGCCGGCTGCCGCCGCGCTGGCATGCGCAGAAAATCTAGCGGCATAACCATCGAGGTCTCGACGCTCTTTAGGGCCCGGTTCAGACCATAGATATAACCGTTACCCTCCATCACTAGGGCGGCCAGCCAAGGCAATATTTCCAGGCTTGGCCATTGCCAAAATACAGCGTCGGCATCAACGCAAATGGTACCGCGAACAGGGTCAGATAGAACACAGTCTGCTCCGCACATTCGGCACGCAGCAGCCCCTTGCCCGTCACCACCGCCGAGGCACCGGTGAAGGCGGAGACCAGAATCAGGCCCGAGGTCAGGTGGAATTCAACAAAGCCAGGGCGCAGAGTCACCAGGACGCTGGTAAAGCCGAGCAGTAATTCGAATATGCGATTCGGCCCCATTACTTCGTGCAGGAAAGCTGCCGCCAGCACCGTGGCGAACAGCGTGAGGTGAAGATCAACGCAGTGGCCTCGGCCAGAGGGATTAACGTCACCTGCACCATCAGGGTGCCGCCATGAATTGCCATCAACAGGGCACGTTAGTTGTGCAGCCCCAGACGTTGCGTCTTGAGCGTGGCACTGCCGCTGGGTATCAGCCGGGGCAGCATGGCCAGCAGTGCCAGGAAATAGCGGTAAAAAGCGATATTGATGTCCATCCTCGAGGATAGTTGTTTGACCACGCCGATCATGCCGGCATAGCCGCAGGCACCGACGATCATCCAAAAGGCGGCGCGCTGGGCCACCGGCCGCTGACCGTCGGACTTTCCACTACGCGCCTTCGTACTCATGCCTGATCTTTTAACTCATGCCGTCGTGCGCATTTAGTTCGGCGATAATCCGTCCGCCGCCCATTTTTCCATCGCTAAAGGCGCGGTGGATGCTGTCGTTTTTGCCTAGAATGATGCCGTAGACCTTGGGGCTGAAAGCCTCTGAAATTTCACCTTCTAGCTTTTCGAGCCGGGCGTAAATGGTGCTGTATTGGTCTATGAAGGCAGCGCTGATATCCTCTTGGCAAAGGATAGAAAAGCCATGTCGTTCCAGCATCGTGGTATAACCAGGCAGCGTCGCGAGGTCGGGCGATACCATGGCCGCGAGAACGTTTTCCAGATAGGCCCCGTCCATCTCGCCCACGCGCAGCCAGTCGGTGAACGCGACGATGCCGCCCGGCGCCATAACCCTGGCGCATTCGGCGATCAGCTTGTCCTTGTCGGGTACGTGGCACCAAGCGTCTTGTCCGAGGATGACATTGAATTGCCCATCCTTGAACGGCATGCCATGGCATCGCCAAGGCGAAAATCCACCAGATGATCCAATGANCNCGCCCTGGCCCGCTCCGCCGCNGTNCGCACNTTANCTTCAACGATATCCAGTCCCANGACCCGACANCCAATGCTCTCCGCCAGATGCAGGGCNGGTCCGCCCAAGCCGCTGCCCACATCCAGGACTTTCGTCTCCGCCGTAATGCCGGCGTCCCTGGCTAAACTGTCAGTGGACGCCTTTCCGCCAATGGAGAGATAGTCGTCACTGTAAATTTTCTCAATCAGCTCTGAACCGGTGCGGCTGTAATTTGCGCCTATATCACTCGTCGACATACTGCTTCTCCATTAAATACTTAATACTGTTGAAATCGCCGCCGCGTCCCTTGCCGGCGGCAAAGCGGGCGTCATCCTGGGCTATCGATTTCAGATCATAACCGGTGCAAAAGGCCGCTTCGGCACCGGTCGGGATGGCGACGGATTGTTCGCCGTCGGTGTCGAAGGCCTTGAACGCGGCGCGTAGTTCAAGGGCGGTTTCCAAATTGACGGCATTGCGCATTTGGGGGCGGTTGATGGTAACCGTGGTGACTGGNCCGTCACGTTCGGTAATCAGAGGCATATCTGTCTCCTTAGCGTACTGTTTCGGATGGATGCGGCGGCGGCTGTGTTTCGGCAAGTGAGGGCCGGGTCGCGAAGCAGTTGACCCAGGCGCTTAGATCAGCGTTATCGCGGCGCCAGGCAAATCCAGGCAAGCGTTCCTCCCGTATATGCAGGGCGCAGGCCAGGAGCAATTGCGCAATGCTTAGTGGGCCATCAAACAGTCCCGCAGCGGCATCGCTGTTCAAGGCCCGCGCCATGCGGAAAGCCCGCGCCGTTTCGTGTGCAATGATGCCAGGGGAGCGTTCAGATTCCGGGCGGTACAGCTCCCGTCCCCAAACGGCAATGCCGTCAAGCATGCTGCGGACCCGCGCCTCCAACCGCAACGCTTCCCAACGGTTATCGTCATGGGCGATTTCGAATATGGGCGCGCCGTCCAGATGATCGAGATAATCGCAAATCACCGCGGATTCTTCATAAACCGTACCATCATCGGTTACCAGGGTGGGAACGCGGCCGGATGGGTTGATCGTATACAGAGGGCTGTCCGGCGTCCGGGTTTGTATGGGCGTGACCTTAACCCGGTCTTGCAAGTCCTTCTCTATAATTACCGCCCGGACGAGGCGGGCATAGGGTGAGGTCAGGGTAACAAAAAGCTCCATATTCAATGTCCTTTATCGTAAATCCACGCTCATGGAATCGTAGGAGAAGAGCCAGGCGGTGCGTTCGGCGTTCATGTCACGTTGTGCGAAAGCTTCCCGCAAGGCAGCTTCGGAGGGCAGGTGGAACATGTCGCGGTTGGCCGAACTTTCATTGACGACCCGTGCCGTGCGCTGCAGGCGGTTGCGCTGGTACAATTCCAACGCTTCGCCGACATCGCACTCCTGTTGCAGGGCGTGGGCGATAACAGCGCCATCCTCGATCGCCATGGCGCCACACCCTGGGCCATATAGGGCAGGGTAGGGTGGGCTGCATCGCCAAGCAAGGTGGCCCGGCCCCTACGCCAATTATCCACGGGTGGGCGGTTGTTCATGGCCCAGCGGTAGCATTCTTCCTTGTCCGCGTTGTCGATAATGGCCTGAATATTCCCGTGCCAGCCGGCGAAATCCGCCTTCATCTCGGCCCAAGGTCGGCGCGCGGTCCAACTTTCGTCATCCCAGCTCTCATACTCCACGCAGCCCACCATATTAACCAGGCCGTCCGCGCGAATGGGATAGATCACGCCGTGCTTGCCAGGGCCGACGCAGATATTCACTGTATCGGGCCGCTGATCAGGCGCCAAGCGTCGTGCCGGAACCAAGATGCGCCAGGATTGATCGCCGGTATAATGCACTGCCGTCTGGCCGAGTATTTTTTGCCGCANCATGGACTTGATGCCATCGGCGCCGATCAAAACATCACCGCGCGCCTCGCTGCCGTCATCGAAATGTAAGGTGACGCCGTCAGCATCCTCTGTGAAATCCGTTGCTGTGGCATTCAAGATGACTGTATCCGCGTTCAGGGCCCGGACGGCGCCAATCAAACTATCCAACAGATCAGCCCGATGAACGGACAGATAGGGTACGCCGTGACGCTCCACATAGCCATCACCAAGGGGAATTTCCTGCAGAATCTCGCCGCTATCAAACATCTTGAATTGATAGGCGGAGGGTTGCACGCCAAGATGCCGCAACCGTTCCACCAAACCCAGATGGCGTAACACGCGCATAGGATTGGCGCTCAACTGGATACCGGCGCCGACTTCGCCCAATTCTGGTGCCTGCTCAAATACTTCCACATCGAAACCGGCCAGCGACAGATTAGCGGCGGCAGTCATGCCGCCAATACCGCCGCCAACGATCAGAATTCTTTTCATGCCGCCCTCCTCCACTCCACCACCATGGTAGCAAATCCTCACCAAGTCGGATGGCTTTTCCTGAAAAAACGTAAAGCGCTTGCGTTGGACCACCTGACACCCTATTTCCCTGCCATGAACATGGATAAAATACTCAGCCGTCTGCCTATCAAGGCGCTTCGGGACCGGGTGCCCTTAGTGCCGGTCGTGCGGTTGGATGGCGTCATTGCGGCCCAAGGCTCGCCACTGCGCCCGGCGCTTAATCTTGCCTCGATGGTTGATCCGATTGAGCGGGCTTTCAAGGCGAAGGGTGCCAAGGCGGTGGCCTTGGCAATCAATTCACCGGGCGGCTCACCGGTGCAATCGGCTCTGCTGCATGACCGTATTCGCTTGCTGGCGGATGAAAAAGAGCTGCCCGTCTATGTATTTTGCGAGGACGTGGCCGCATCCGGCGGCTATTGGATCGCTTGTGCGGGTGATGAAATCTATGGCACTGAAACCTCGATCATCGGCTCCATCGGCGTTATTGCGGCGACTTTTGGCTTTGAAGGCGCGATGGAAAAGATCGGCGTGGAGCGGCGCCTGTTTACCGCCGGTGACAAGAAAAGCCTGTTGGATCCGTTCCTACCCATGGAGGATGATGACCTGAAGCGCCTGGCTGCGTTACAGAAGGAAATCCATGATGCCTTCAAGAGACACGTCCGCACCCGCCGTGAAGGCCGCTTGAAGGCAGACGAGAGTGAATTGTTCTCTGGTGAGTTCTGGACTGGTGCCAAGGCGGTAGGCCTTGGCCTGATCGATGGCCTAGGCGATTTAAAGTCCGTGATGCGGAAAAAATTTGGCGACAAGGTCCGGTTGCCGGTGGTTGGAGGAGAGAAAAGCTGGCTGCAACGGCGCATCGGCCTGTCTTCGCAGCTACCTAACATGAACCTGGCCGGCGACCTTTTGGCCACGGCGGAAGTTCGGGCCCATTGGGCGCGTTACGGCCTGTAATAGGCTATAGAGGTTCGCATGCGCCGACGGCATGGGCGTCGCGCAGGGCGAATTTCTGGATTTTGCCGGAGCCGGTGAGGGGAAACTCGCTGACGCTAAACCATACGGTCGGTGTTTTTTGCGCCGCTAGTTGTTCCCGGCAATGGCCGCGGAGCACCACTGGATCAACCTCGCAGCCAGCTTCGGAGCGGACGAAACAGGCAACAATCTCGCCCCATTTGTCGTCCGGCAGACCGACCACGGCAACTTCGGCGACCGTGTCGTGTTCGGCCAGAACATTCTCGATCTCGGCGGGAAATAGGTTTTCGCCGCCCCGGATGATCATTTCCTTGACCCGGCCCGTGACCCGGACATAGCCGCGCGCGTCCATGGCTCCCAGATCGCCGCTGTGCAGCCAGCCCTTGGCATCAATGGTTTCCGTCGTCGCCTCCGGGTTGCCGTTATATTCGATCATGTTGCAATAGCCTTGGACGCAGATCTCTCCCACGGTGTCGATGGGCACCACTTTGTTTTCCTCCACACTCCGGATCGAAACGCCGGTCTGTGGCATGGGCTGGCCAACGTTGTTGCAAATGTCGTCGATGCTGTCGTCGTGAAAATGCTGGGTCACCACGGGCGAGACTTCGGTCTGGCCATAGACGGTTTCAAAATCGCAGCCAAAAGCCTGTCGCACCCGGCGGACCAGTTCCGGCGCCACCATGGCGCCGCCTGAGATCGCCATCTTCAATGACGACATATCGCGCGGTTCCTGCTCCAACGCCTCCAATAGGGCAACCAGCATGGTCGGCACTCCGACCAGGGCGGCGGCGCCTTCGGCCTCGATTTGGCGCAGCGCGGCAGCGGGATCAAAAACCTTGAACAGCAGCATGCGCGAGACGGTTTGCAGACAACCAAGAGCCGCGAGGCCGCAGCCAGAGGTATGAAACATCGGCATGAAATTGGACCAGGTCGAGCCCTGTGTCACTCGGCCACGGGCAAAAACCAGACGGGCGTTATTGGTCAGGCCACGATGATGCAGAACCGCGCCCTTAGGAAAGCCGGTGGTGCCGGAGGTATATTGAATTTGTACCGGATCACCCGGGTCGACGTCGGGNAGGGCAGGGGCCCGCTCGCCCCAGCGGAAAAGGGCCTTCGCGTCCTCCATATCAACAATTTCACGGATTGCGCTCAAACCTTTACAGGCCTCGGCCGCAATCTCCGCCATCGGGTTGCCGCGATAGCTTTCCACCGCGAACAGCGCCACGGAATCTGATTGTTTCAGCACATAGCGCAGTTCCTGAGGCTGATAGCCAGGGTTGGCGGTTACCAGGGTCAGGCCGGCGAGGGCGCAGCCGTATTCAATCAATAACCATTCGGGAATATTTGGTGCCCATACCGTCACCCGTTCGCCCGGCGCATAACGGGTAGATAGTGCCAGAGCTAGGCGTTCACTATCCGCCAGCAATTTGCCGTAGCTCCAGGTGCGAGCGGTCTCGCCTTCCATGGTGACCTCGACCAGCGCCGGTGCATCCGGCTGCTGGCTCGCGACGTCCCTTAAAAGACCGCCGACGGTGGTTTCCAGTATGGTATCGTCGTCCTGGGCCGGAACAAAGGATTCCGTCAATTGAAGCTGATACATTCACGCTGCTCCCAAAACTGGTTTAGGTGACGGACGGAAGCCTAAATCGAATACCGCGACCGGCCAAACGATAAACGGCGGCGAAACGACCACCTCTTTCCGGTCGTTTCGGCCTCACGATCAGGCGGCAGCCCGGCGGTTG
Source organism: Rhodospirillaceae bacterium (assembly GCA_002731375.1). GTDB lineage: Bacteria > Pseudomonadota > Alphaproteobacteria. The sequence continues at coordinate 6,476 of PCBT01000066.1, forward strand.
ACCAGGTTCTCAAAATCTTCGATTAATTGGGCCGTAATGGCGCCGGGCTTGAAACGGTAATCGTCGATCACACCAACCGGCGTGACCTCGGCCGCGGTGCCGGTCAACAGGCATTCCGTGGCGTTGGCCATTTCCTCGGGCATGATCGCCCGTTCAATGACTTGATAGCCGCGGGCCTTGGCCAGGCCGATCACCGTGCGTCGAGTGATGCCATCCAGAAAACAATCCGGCGTCGGCGTATGCAGCTTATCATCAATCACGAAGAATATATTTGCGCCCGTGCTTTCCGCGACCTGGCCGCGCCAATCCAGCATCAAGGCATCGTCGTAACCCTCTGACTCCGCTGCGTGTTTGGACAGAGTGCAGATCATATATAGACCAGCGGCCTTGGAATGCACAGGTGCGGTACGGGGATCGGGACGGCGCCACTTGGTGGTTTTCAAGCGAATGCCAATCGTACGCATTTCTGGATCGAAATAGGATGGCCACTCCCAAACCGCAATAGCCAGATTGATACGGTTATCCTGGGCCGAAACACCCATCATCTCGGAACCGCGCCAGGCCACGGGTCGGACATAGCCATCGACGATGCCGTTCTTCGAGACGGTTTCCCGGCAGGCGGCGTTGATCTCGTCAGCGGTGTAGGGAATTTTGAAATCCAGGAGCTTGGCCGAGTTCAACAGCCGGTCCGTGTGCTCTTCCAGTTTGAAGATTTCGCCGCTATAGACCCGCTCCCCCTCGAACACGGACGAGGCGTAATGCAGACCATGGGTCAATACATGGGCCTGGGCATTCTCCCACGGTATCATTTCACCGTTGTACCAGATGCTGCCTTCCAATTTGTCGTAAGAGATAGATGCCATGGTTATTGACTCCCGGGATGTCTTCTGCGACTGATTATTGCGTATTTTAAGGTGTCAACGTAACATCTAGAAAAATTATGTCAATAATGCTGACCAAAAAAATGTCAGCATCATTGACGCATCTCGTGTAGCATGCGGCCATGACCGATCTTTCAACCGATTCACTGCCCGATGGCAAGCGTGATCGTCAAGGTGATGTTGGCGAGCCGAAAAATAATGCACCCGCGCCAGCCTACCTCGATGATGAAGAATTGATCCAATCCATCGAAATGCTGTTTTACGCCTATCGTGACTTCACCTCTGACCCCGATGAAATACTAAAGAACTATGGCTTTGGCCGGGCCCATCATCGGGCGGTGCATTTCATAGGCCGCAATCCGGGCATGACGGTGGCGGAGTTGCTGACCATCCTGAAGGTGACCAAGCAAAGCCTCAGTCGCGTCCTGAGCCAGTTGGTGGCGGAGGAATATGTCCGGCAGGTACAGGGCAGCCGGGACCGCCGGCAACGACTGTTGTATCTAACCGACAAGGGCGAAATCCTGTTCGAAAAATTATCCGGGCCGCAAAAAGCCCGCATCGCGAAGGCCTATCGCAATGCTGGGGCGGAGGCCGTTGCAGGCTATCGCAAGGTATTGGCGGATCTGTTGAATGCGGATGAGCGGGAAGGCGTGCTACGCTCGGTGGAGCGGTCTTGAGGTAATTTTGCATGAGCGATAATGCAACCCATATCCTGGTCGTCGATGATGACGACCGCCTGCGGGATTTGTTGCAGCGCTATCTGGGTGAATACGGCTTTCGCGTTTCCACTGCGTCCTCGGCCGCCGAGGCGCGGGTGGCGCTTTCGGGCCTGGATTTTGATCTGTTGGTGCTGGACCTGATGATGCACGGTGAAAGTGGCTTGGAATTGACCCAGTTCATTCGCTGCGACATGGCGGTCAAGGCCCTGCCAATCCTGCTGCTCACCGCAATGGGCGAGGCGGAGGACCGCATCGCTGGCCTAGAAGTCGGCGCCGACGATTATTTGAGTAAGCCGTTTGAGCCCAGGGAGCTGGTGCTGCGGATCGAGGCCATTCTGCGCCGTGGCGGGCCCAAGCAGGAAGAGGTCGCCGTGGCTACCTTTGGCGCATGCAGCTTCGATATTGAACGCGGCGAGCTGACCCGCGACGGCGCGGCGGTACGCCTGACATCCGGCGAGGTCGGGATGCTGCGCCTGTTCGCGCGCAGCCCGGGCGTTACCGTGGGCCGGGCGGAGCTGTTGGCGCAGGCGGATGCGGGCAATGTGCGCGCCGTCGATGTTCAGATCACCCGTCTGCGCCGTAAGATCGAGGTCGATCCGAAGGAGCCGCGCCATCTATGCACCGTGTGGGGACAGGGTTATGTCTTCTGGCTGGATTAGTGCCGTGAGACAGGGCAGGGGGCAGGCACCATGCTGAAGCGGTTTCTACCACGCAGCCTGTTTGGCCGGGCGGTTTTTATCGTTGTAACGCCGGTCGTCTTGCTGCAAATCGTCGCCGCCGTGGTTTTCTACGACCGGCACCTGGATGCGGTCACCCGCCGCCTGGCGCGCAGTGTCGCCGGCGATATCGGTTTCGTCGCCGCCGCGCTCACGCGCGAAAAGGGCTCGCTTGCTCGCTTCCAAATTCTGCAATCCGCTAACTATAGAATGAATTTGAGCTTCACTCTGAACCCTGGGCAACCTTTGAAGGCAGGGCCGCTGCCCCAGCCCAATTCGCCCCTGGAAAGGTTGCTGATCCGAACCATTGATCATGGCCTGGAGCTCGCCTTCACCATCGAAAACCGGCCAAAACTTAAAAACTATCTGATTCAGGTGGCGTTCGAGGGCGGCGTCCTGCGGGTCTTGGTGCCGCACAACCGGATCACCTCGGCGACCTTGGACGTGTTGGTCATGTGGATTGTCGGCTCCTCGCTACTGTTGCTTGCCATCGCTATTGTCTTCCTGCGTAATCAGGTACGCCCGATCCTACGCCTGGCTGATGCCGCCGACCGCTTCGGGCGCGGTCAGGGTGTGGCGGACTTCAAGCCATCCGGCGCTGTGGAGGTCCGCCGCGCCGGTGAGGCGTTCCTCCGTATGCGTGAACGGATCGAGCGCCACCTGCGGCAACGGACCGAGATGCTGGCCGGTGTCTCTCATGATCTGCGCACGCCCCTGACTCGTTTGAAGCTGGAGCTGGCTATGTTGAAGGACACGCCGGCGGCAGAGGCCATGCAGGCGGACGTGGACGAGATGGACAGCATGATCGAGGGCTATCTGGCCTTCGCCCGTGGTGCCGCCGGTGAACGGGCGGTTGATACGGATGTCAACGCCCTGTTGGACGAAGCGGTTAAGGATGCCCGCCGCGAAGGCGCTACGGTGGACTTCGCCGCGAACGGCGATCTGCGCGGCCAGTTGAGGCCATTGAGCCTGAAACGTTGCGTCGCCAATTTGCTGGGCAACGCTCAACGCTACGCCGAGGCCTGCGCCCTGGCCGCCCGCCGCGCCGGCGACATGATCGAGATCACCGTGGACGACAACGGTCCCGGCATTCCCGAAGCCAAACGCGAAGCCGCCTTCCGACCATTTTACCGCCTGGAGGACTCTCGCAACCAAGGCACGGGCGGCGTCGGCCTGGGATTGGCCATTACTCGCGACACGGTCCGAAATCAAGGCGGGGATGTGGTGCTGGATGAAGCGCCCCAAGGGGGATTGAGGGTGGTGATAAGGTTGCCGGCTTAGTAGAAGGCTCTAAAAAAGAAAGATACGATCATGCCCATTCACGATATTTATGTGGTTTAAGGAAATCGGTACCAAGCAGGCCTTGACCGGACCAAGCCCTTTGTCAATGCGGTAACTTTCGTCTGCCTTGAAGCGGTGCAGCGACAGCTTATCTTCTTCGGCATACAGTGATCAAATTTACCGTTCTGGGAATTCCATCGGAAGGTTTTAAGGCGCAATCCCATCCATCTTCCAAATTGGCAATTGACTGATCAATATGCTGGATGACGAAATGGTTTTCGGCCAAAAAATTCTTACTGATCGGGCTTGTTGTGTTTTAGGCCGATAAAAAAATGCCGAAATTCTCAAAGTTAAAAAGCAGTTTAATGGCGCAATAAATGGATATCGGAGCTACGTTAACCAATCTGTTGTGAAAAAAGTCTTAATAAATTCGTTGTGGATATTAATTTTTAATTCGAATGGCTAAGCCTTTGAAACCATATGGGATCGACGACAACGGGAGAAGTTATTCACCCGCTGCTTTGCCATTGGCGATATCGTCCGCGCGGGCTGCCTGATCACGGTCTTCTATCGCGCCATAACCGCCGCCGCCCGCAGTCTCAATGCACAATCGGTCGCCCGGATAAAGTGTTGTTACTTGCTTTGATGGAATGCTTTCCTCCCTGCCAGCGGCCCGCAATATTAGGGCTGAGGCGAGGCCGCCCGGTCGGCCGCCATGAGAGCCTTGGGCAGGATGGTTATGGCGCTCGCCGCGATAGGTGACGGTAACCTCACCCGCCATGATTTCGTACTCCCGGCGGCAGCCCAGGCCGCCACGAAATTTTCCGGCTCCACCCGATCCTGGCGCCAGACCAAAATGATGCACCCGGATCGGTGCATCCAGTTCCAGGGCCTCCACGGGCAGGTTCATGCAATTGGTGGCGTCGGTCTCTATCATATCGACACCGTCGCCCTGACTAGAGGCGCCGCTGCCCGAGGCGATCAAGTCGCCAACCACGAAGGTCGAACCATCCTCGCGCTGCCCGCCAAAAGATAGAATCAAAAGCTCGCCACCCGAATCTGCCGGAATCCGCTGGGGCAATACATCCTTCAGCGCACCCAGAATACATCCTGTGATCCGTTTGATTGTGGCGGTGCGGGAATTGACCGGGGCGGGGGGCCTTGGGTTGACCAGGCTGCCTTCGGGCAGCACCAGGCTGACAGGCCGGAAACAGCCCCCGTTGGTGGGGATTTCCGGATCGGTGATGGCACGTACGGCAAACAGCGCAGCGGCGGCGGCGCCCGAGGGCACACAGTTGAAGGGGCCTCGCACTTGGGGTGCGGTGCCCTCGAAGCTGCAATTCAAACGGCCATCCTCGACCCGCACCAAAACCTTTATGGGGATCGATTTATCCAGCTCGATACCATCATTGTCGAGATAATCCATATAGCTGTAAGCGCCGTTGGGTATGGCGCGGAGAGAAGTCCGCGTCATTTGTTCCGAACGGTCGAGGAGCTCATCGAAGACGATCAGCAACGTCTGGGCGCCATATTTTTCAGCGACCTCGTCCAGACGCCGCGCACCCACCGTGCAGGCGGCTATCTGCGCATTCAGGTCACCCATGAAGGCATCCGGCATGCGCACGTTCTGGCGCATCATGGCAACGAAAGTCTCGTTCATGACGCCATTGTCACGCAACTTAAGGGGCGGAATGCGCACGCCTTCCTGGAAAATTTCCGTCGCATTGGTCGGGACCGAGCCGGGCGCCATGCCGCCGACGTCCTGGTGGTGGGTCATGGCGGCGGCGATCGCGATTGGCCGGCCTTGATGCATGATCGGCATGGCGATGGCAAGGTCGGGCAAATGGGTGCCACCCATATAGGGATCGTTCATCACCAACAGATCGTCGGCGGCAAGGCTGTGCAGCGGAAAATATTCAAGGAATGTCTCGATCACCGGTATCAGGGTGGCGAGATGGATGGGGATCGAAATGGATTGCGACAGGGTCTCGCCGGAAATGGAAAACAGGCAGGCCGAGGCATCCAGGCCTTCCTTGACGATGGGCGAGAAGGAGCTGCGTAGCAGGGTCAACTGCATCTCGTTGGCGATGCCATCCAGCTTATTGCGCAAAACTTCGAGCGTTACCGGATCGGTCATGGTCATGGTGCTCCATCTCCAATCTGCTCGAGGATCAAGGTCAGGGACGGCGCAACTCTGGCCCGCCATTGGGAGGTCAACAAAGTTGTCGTATCCGCCTGTTCGATGATCGCCGGGCCGGATACCATCTGTCCAGCCGCCATCTCGGTGCGGTCCAGGATCGGCACCTCGCGCGACCCTGTATCACCCGGCATATGCACCACGCGGCGGGCCTTTTCCATGTCGCCTCCGTTGATCGGCCCCGCCGCATCTTTGACGGCGCCCGGCTTGGCCGCCAGATGCACCGTGCGCAGATTGACAATCTTTGCCGGCGCCTCAAACCGATGGCCGTTGATCTGGTTGTGGGTCTCCAGAAACGCTTCATAGATCGCGGCCAGAGGATCGGCGCCTAACAGATCCACGGGTACGCTCAAATAATAGGACTGGCCCACGAAACAGACATCGGCGTGGTGTTGCACCTTGCAATTACTGGCTTCGATCCCCTCCCGCGCCATCAACGTCTCGGCCTGAATGTCAATACCCTGATAGGCTTGGCTCAATTTTGCTAGGGTCAGCTCGTCCAGATCATGGCTAAACGCCATGGTCACTTCATGTTCGACCCTTGCATCCAGCAGGCCCTGGGCCGATAGAACACCGGGGTGCGGTGGTACCAGGACCCGGCGAATACCTAGTTCCTCGGCCAATGCTATGGCGTGCAGCGGTCCGGCACCGCCCAGGGCCACAAGGGTGAAACCGCGCGGATCATGGCCACGGCGCACGGTGACGGCACGGATGCCCTCGGCCATCTGGGCGTTCAGGACCCGGTGAATGCCAAGTGCCGCCTCCGCTTCCGTTAGGCCAAGTGGTTGGGCGATGGTCTTCATGATGGCGGCGCGGGCAAGGTCCGGGTCAAGGGTAACGCTACCCGCGGCGAAATAGCCTGGGTCGAGATAGCCCAACAATAGCGAGGCATCAGTCACCGTCGCCACCGGTTCGGAACCGGTGGCACCCTTGCCGTAACAGGCCGGGCCCGGATCGGAGCCTGCCGAACGTGGCCCCACCCGTAGGCCACCGGCCCCATCCAGCCAGGCGATGGAACCGCCGCCGGCACCTATGGGGTTAATATCGATCATCGAGACACGCACTGGGTAGCCGTCAATGGCGCCTTCAGAGCGTACCGTGGGCGCGCCGCGCTCAATCAAGGCGATGTCACAGGTGGTGCCGCCAATGTCAATGCTGATCAGATCGTCTAGATCTTCCTGGGCGCCGATATTGCATGCCCCCATGACACCGGCGGCGGGGCCTGAAAGAAACAAGCGCACCGGCCGCTCCCGCGCCACCTCGGTACCGGCCAGTCCGCCACGGGATTGCATGATCTGTAGCGGTGCTGCTACCCCGGCCTGGCTCAGGCCGTCTTGCAAACGGTCCAGATAACCGTCGACGATGGGCTTGATATAGGCATCGAAAGCGGTGACCGCCGTGCGTTCGTATTCGCGGAACGCCGGGTCCACCTCGGCTGAAAGCGATACCGCGATACCTGGATGGCGTTGCCTGATCAAGGCTGCGGCGCGCTGTTCATGCACCGGATTCAGAAAGGAAAACAGAAAGATGACGGCGATGGCCTGGGCGCCCCTGGCCACCAAATCGTCGGCGGCCTGCAACAGTGCACCTTCGTCTAGGGCCGTCACGATTTGCCCCTTGGCATCAATCCGCTCAGACACCTCCAAACGAAAGGCGCGTGGCGCCAGGAAGCCCGGCGTCTCTGGTGTTAGGCAAACCTCGTAAAGGGCCTGGCGGAACTGCCGGCCAATTTCCAGCACATCACGGAAACCCATGCTGGTCAGCAGCCCGACGCGGGCACCCTTGCGTTCCAGAATCGCGTTTGTGGCGACGGTGGAGCCGTGGACAAAACGGCTGACCTGGGCACCTTGCAAAGCGTCCATCTGTTCCAACCGGCGCACTGCTTCGAGGACCGCAATGCCTGGATCATCGCGGGTCGTGGGCAGTTTTAGGATTTGGCTGGTCTGGTCCGGACGGCGGCAGACCACGTCCGTAAAGGTGCCGCCGATATCGACACCGATTTCAACACCGGCTTCTGTGGTGCCGTGCGCCTGGTTATCGAACGGCATAGCGTTTCATGAGATTGCCGGAGGCAGCTGACGGCGCGGGCCCACAACGGATTTTTCTGGTTCCAGGGTGGTCAAGGCGTCACGCTCCCATGATGCTCGTGTGCCGCAGCTATCTTAGACTCGGCAGGAAGCCCAACCAGATGCTTGATTTGGGCCTCAATATTGGGTCGCCATTGCCATCTCGCGCCACCCGCTGGGGCAGTAAATGCGGTTCCACCACCTTTTTCCCCATGTAATCGTCGCGCAGTAGGGGGCTGGTATCGCAGGCAGACAGGGTAAAGATCAGAATAGACGAGATGAGAAGGGAAGGGACTATTTTCATGGGGTATACACTTACCTTTGCCGGATGAAGGGATCAACCCGGCGGTCCAAAAAAAAAGGCCACCGCTTGCCATGATTGCCGCGGTGGCCCTGAGGTTAGGTATTTGCAACGAACTGCCGGGCGGCCTGCTTGCACTGTTGGGTGCGGGCCGCCCGGATAACGACTCTTCTGCTTACTCTGCTACTTACTCTGCGGCTTGTGCCTGGAACTGCTCGGATTCGGTGGAGCCAGTTAGCGCCGTAGTCGACGAGGTGCCGCCCATGATGGTCTGATTGACCTGATCGAAATAACCGGTGCCCACCTCGCGCTGGTGACGCGTGGCGCTGTAGCCGGTGGCCTCGGAGGCGAATTCGGCGTTCTGCAGCTCGGAATATGCTGCCATGCCGCGGTCGCGGTAGCCTTGGGCCAGCTCGAACATGGAGTGGTTCAGGCTATGGAAACCGGCCAGGGTAATGAACTGGTATTTGTAACCCATGGCGCCGATCTCGCGCTGGAAGCGGGCGATATCGTCCTTGTCCAAGGCCGCGCCCCAGTTGAACGAGGGCGAGCAATTGTAGGATAACAGCTGGTTCGGATGTTCCTTGCGGATCGCCTCGGCGAAGGTTTTGGCCTGCTCCAGGTTAGGTGTCGAGGTTTCCATCCACAACAGATCGGAATAGGGGGCATAAGCCAGACCGCGCGCGATACTCCGCCGCATGCCTTCGCCTTCACCTTCCTTGTGCTTATAGAAACCTTCCGCCGTGCGCTCGCCCGAGATGAAGTCGCGGTCGCGAGGATCCACGTCCGAAGTCAGCAGCTTGGCACTATCGGCGTCCGTACGGGCCAGGATGATGGTGGGCACGCCCATGACGTCGGCTGCCAGCCGGGCTGCCTTCAGGTTGGCTATATGTTGCTGCGTCGGGATCAAGACCTTGCCGCCCATGTGGCCGCATTTCTTCTCTGAAGCCAGTTGATCCTCGAAGTGGACGCCGGCGGCACCCGCTTCGATGTAGGCCTTCATAATCTCGAAGGCGTTTAGCACGCCGCCAAAGCCGGCTTCGGCGTCGGCGATAATTGGCGCGAACCAGTCAATGTTTCCTTCGCCTTCCATGCATTGGATCTGATCGGCGCGTTGCAGCGTTTTGTTGATACGCTTGGCCAGTTCCGGGCCGCTATCGGCAGGGTAGAGGCTTTGATCAGGGTACATCGCGCCGGCATTGTTGCTATCGGCGGCGACCTGCCAACCGGAAAGATAAATAGCCTTCAATCCAGCCCGGATCATCTGCATGGCCTGGTTGCCCGTCATGGCGCCCAGGGAATGCACATAGTCCTCGGTTTGCAGCAGTTTCCACAATTTGTCGGCGCCATTGCGGGCCAGAGTGTGCTCTACCTTGATGGAACCTTGAAGCTTCTTTACATCTTCTACACTGTAGTCGCGTTGGATGTCGTCAAAGCGGCCTTCCTGGGCGGAAACAAGTTGTTCGATGGTCTCAGTCATGGTTTTGCTCCTGCTGCTTATTTTGATGCTAAATAAGCTTTGATAAGGGCTTAAACAGTATTGCACGGCCCTTAGATGGTGATATGACGGGTTGGCGGGGTGAAGGCAAATAGAAAAGTGTCATCGTGATAATTTTGCAAATTTTGTACTAGTAATTTGGTAAAAATTGTAAATAATGATGCTAATGAGTGATCGCTGGAGAGGCCCATGTCGGTAGAAAAAAAGGCCATGCTGGGCCACAAGGTGCGCCGCTATCGCCAGGAGCAAAGCTTGAGCCAGACCGAAATGGCTGAGATGCTGGAGATTTCCCCCAGCTATCTGAATTTGATCGAACATAATCAGCGCCCTGTGACGGTGCCGCTGTTGTTTCGCCTGGGACAGGTTTTTCCCATCGATCTGCGGGAATTCGCGCAGGATGAATCCGCCGCGCTTGCCGCCGGTTTGCGTGAGGTCTTTTCTGATCCACTGTTCGAGGGTCTGAAGGTCCGCGAGCAGGAGATTCGCGAAGTGGCGGAAGTATCCCCGATTGCGACACAGGCGGTGATGAATCTTTACAAGGCCTATGCGGAAATGCGCGAAGACAGCCAAGCCCTGGTGGAAAGCATGGCCGACCCACGCAAACTGCAGGGCCTTGATAGCCAGGTCTTTCCCATCGAAGAGGTTCGGGATTATCAGCAATCCCAGTCGAATCATTTTCCCGAACTAGAATCGGCCGCCGAGGCCCTGTGGCAGGACGCCGAACTGAATGGCGGCGATCTTTATCAGGGCTTGGCCCGTCATTTGCAGGCGACCCACGATATTGGCGCCAAGGTCATGCCAGTGGACATCATGGGGGAAACCTTGCGGCGCTATGATTTTCATCGCCGCCGGGTGCTGCTTTCGGAAATGCTGCCCGCCTCTGGCCGCTGCTTTCAACTGGCAGTGCAGCTGGCATTGTCAGGGCAGGCGGAGTTGTTGGACCGTATGGTTGACAAGGCCGATTTGTCATCATCCGATGCCAAAAAATTGTTTCGTATTGGGTTGGCCGGCTATTTTGCTGGTGCCTTGTTGATGCCTTACGAGGCCTTCCTGGCCTCGGCAGAGGAGCTGCGCTATGACCTGGAAATTCTGCAGAATCGTTTTGGCGTCAGTTTCGAGCAGGTCTGTCACCGGTTGAGTACCTTGCAGCGTAGGGGTGCGCGTGGCGTACCGTTCTTCTTTATACGTATTGATCATGCCGGCAATATCTCGAAGCGTCTCAGCGGTGCCGGTTTTAACTTCGCGCGTTTTGGCGGTACCTGTCCGCGTTGGGTCATTCATGATGCCTTCCGTTCGCCCGGCGGCATTCATACCCAGCAGGCCCGGCTGCCTGATGGCAGCGCCTTCCTGACCATTGCCCGTACCGTGGATCCGATCCTGGGCGGTTATCGCGGGCGGCTGCCGCGGCTGGCGGTTGCGGTGGGCTGCGACATGGCGCAGGCGAAGCACCTGGTTTATGGCGATGGCAGGGATTTGAAGAGCAAACAGGCGGCGACCGAGGTGGGGGTCTCGTGCCGGGTCTGTGAGCGACTGGACTGCGGCCAGCGGGCTCATCCGCCGCTGAACCATCGTTTGCGTCTGGATGAGAATGTGCGCCGGATAGCGCCCTTCGCTATTGCGCCAAGTTGACGGATTTAACGTATTTGGAAATCGGCGGATTGTCGCATTTTGCCGTGCCCTTGATCAAGGTCGGTCAGTTCGCCCTGCATGCCAAGGCCCTACCTGGAAACCCCTAGGACGGCTGCACTTTGGCCGAGG
>PCBT01000067.1 GCA_002731375.1 Rhodospirillaceae bacterium
ATTTGTTATGATGGTGTAAAAAAGTATAGTGTACAAAAAGTGTAAACGTGATTATTTCGCAATAAATTATTTAAAATAGCCTGAAAAACGCATTAAGAATCTGATGCTCTATTCAATTAGGCCGTAGGTGCCTCGATGCGGTTCATACTACATTGCGGTGAGGGCAGGCCGTGAAAGTGTTGTCGCCACCCCGCCATCAACGTGCCATCAGCGACTTGAACCATCAGCTTGTACCATTGGGGGGCAAACTATAAATTGCCAGCTGCATGATCAATCCAACCATCGCCGAGGAACCGGATATGAGCGCCAACCAATTCGAGACCGACCTGCCCATTACGGCGGCTAATTATCAGGCTCTCTCGCCGCTCGGTTTTCTGGCCAAGGCGGCCTTCACCTATCCCGACTATACCTCCGTCATCGATGGCCCAGTGCGCTATACCTGGGCCCAGACCAAGGACCGTTGTCTGCGCCTAGCCTCCGCGCTTGCCAAAAAGGGCGTTGGAAAGGGCGATACCGTCTCGGTGATGGCGCCCAATGTAACCGCCGCGTTCGAGGCGACGTTCGGCGTGCCCATGCAGGGCGCCGTGCTGAATGCCTTGAATTACCGCCTGAACGCCACGGAAATCGCCTTCATCCTGGACCATGCGGAATGCAAGCTGCTGATCACGGATACGGAATTCAGTCCGATCATCGAAGAGGCGCTTGCCAAGGTTAAAAACCGTCCCATGGTGATCGATATCGAGGACCCGGCCGGGCCAGGGGGCAAATCCCTGGGCGAAATGAATTATGAGACCTTTCTGGAGACCGGCGAGGCGGACCACCAATGGAGCCCGCCAGATGACGAATGGCAGGCGATTTCACTCAACTATACCTCTGGCACCACGGGCAATCCCAAGGGCGTGGTCTACAGCCACCGGGGCACATATTTGAATACCATGGGCAATATTGTGGCTTGGCACCTACCCGCCCACCCGGTCTATCTGTGGACCCTGCCCATGTTCCATTGCAACGGCTGGTGCTTCACCTGGTCGATCACCGCCATCGCGGGAACGCATGTTTGCCTGCGCAATGTGCTGGCCGCCGATATCTATAATGCCATCGCGGAACATGAAGTCACCCACATGTGCGGTGCCCCCATCGTCATGCAGATGGTCGCCGGCGCCGACGAGGCGGACAAGCGCGCGCTGCCCCATACAGTGAACATGTTCACCGCTGCCGCGCCGCCGCCGGCGGCGGTTCTGGCCGACATGGCGCGTCAGGGCTTCAACGTGACCCATGTCTATGGCTTGACCGAGGTGTACGGCCCCTGCGTGATCAGCGCGTGGAAATCGGAATGGGACGTTCTGCCGACTGATGAACAGGCTCGTCTGAAGGCCCGTCAGGGTGTCGCCTATCAGGTGCAGGAGGCCATGATGGTGGCAGATCCCGAAACCATGCAGCCGGTGGCGATGGATGGGAAAAGCATGGGCGAGGTGGTGGTGCGCGGCAACGTCACCATGAAGGGCTATCTGAAAAATCCCAAGGCCACCAAGGAGGCCTTCGCGGGCGGCTGGTTCCACACCGGCGATCTGGGGGTCTGGCACCCGGACGGCTATGTGGAATTGAAGGANCGCTCCAAGGACATCATCATCTCGGGCGGCGAGAACATATCTTCCATCGAGGTTGAGGATATTTTGTACGCCAATCCCAAGGTCGCGGCGGTGGCGGTTGTCGCCAAGCCGGACGAAAAATGGGGTGAGACGCCGACCGCCTTTATAGAACTGAAACCCGGCGAGGATGCCACGGCGGAGGAGATCATCGCTTTCTGCCGCGAGAACATGGCGCATTATAAATGCCCGCGCGAAGTGATCTTTGATGATCTGCCAAAGACTTCCACTGGCAAGATTCAGAAATTTGTCCTCCGCGACCGGGCCCGGGGGGCTTCATCGTAGGAGCTTCGCACATGGGCGCGTCGCCGCATATGGGAAGCGGACGCATTGGCGACAGTGCACTGGCAAACCGTCTGCGGCGAGAGTTGCAGGGCGACGTACTGTTCGATGGTGCTTCGCGTGGCCGCTATTCCACCGATGCNTCGATCTATCAGGTTGAACCCATCGGCGTGGTGGTGCCGGAGAGCGAGCAGGACATTGTCCGTGCCATCCAGATTGCCGGGGACGAGAAAATTCCCATTCTGCCGCGCGGCGGCGGCACCTCGCAATGCGGACAGACCGTGGGCGAGGCCTTGGTGCTGGATGTCTCCAAACACTTCGCCGGCGTCATCGCTCTGGACGTGGAAAACCGCCGTGCCACGGTCCAGCCCGGCCTGGTGCTAGATCAGTTGAATGCCTACCTGAAGCCTCATGGTTTGTATTTTCCCGTCGATGTATCGACTTCATCGCGGGCCACCATCGGCGGCATGACCGGCAATAATTCTTGCGGCGCGCGCTCGATCCGTTATGGCCGCATGGTGGAGAACGTCCACGCCATCGATGCCCTTCTGGCGGACGGTAGCAAGCTGCATTTCGGCCAGCTGCCCAAGGATTTTCAGGCCGCTGATATCCCGGCGCATTTTAGAGATATCGCGGCGCCCCTGTTGGATCTGGGGCGCCGTGAAGCAACCGAGATCACGAAACAGTTTCCCGATCTGCATGACAGCGCCGTACAGCGCCGCGTCGGTGGGTATAACATTGATGCTCTGGTGCCTGGCGTCGGTTCCGAAAATCTGGCGCATTTGCTGGTGGGGTCCGAAGGCACATTGGCGTTTTCCACGACGATTGAGCTGAATCTGACGCCTATTCCGGCCAACAAGGTCTTGGGCATTTGCCATTTTCCAAATTTCTACGCGGCCATGGACGCGACCCAGCATATCGTCAAGCTGGGACCAGCGGCGGTGGAATTGGTCGACAGCACCATGATCGATTTGGCCCGCGATATCGAGATTTTTCGCCCTACCGTGGAACGCTTTGTGCAAGGCGACCCGGCGGCGTTGCTGTTGGTGGAATTCGCCGGCGAGAACGGAGGCGAGCAGCTACGCAGTTTGGCGCAACTCGCGGAATTGATGGCCGATCTGGGCTTCCCCGGTAGCGTGGTCGAGGCAACGGACCCAGGCTTCCAATCCGCCGTTTGGGAAGTGCGCAAATCTGGACTGAATATCATGATGTCCATGAAGGGCGACGGCAAGCCGATCTCGTTCATTGAAGACTGCGCAGTCCGCCTGGAGGACCTGGCCGACTATACTGATCGCCTGACCAAGGTGTTTCACAAGCACGGCACGGAAGGTACATGGTACGCCCATGCCTCTGTTGGCACCCTGCACGTCCGCCCCGTGGTCAACCTGAAGGAGGAGGCCGGCGCCACGGCGATGCGCGCTATAGCCGAGGAAGCCTTTGAAATGGTGCGGGAATATAAAGGCAGCCACAGCGGCGAGCATGGAGACGGCCTGGTGCGCTCGGAATTCCATCTGCCCATGTTCGGCCAACGCATGGTGGATAATTTTGCTGAGGTGAAAAATATCCTCGACCCAACGGGCCTTTTCAATCCGGGCAAGATCGTCGACCCGCCAAAAATGGACGACCGCCGCCTGTTCCGCTTCAAACCGGGCTATACCACGCCGCCCTTGGAAACNGGCCTGGACTGGTCCGCCTGGGGCGGCCTCGCGGGCGCGGCNGAGATGTGCAACAACAACGGTGCCTGCCGCAATTTGAGCCTGGCCGGCGTCATGTGCCCCTCATTCAAGGTCACCGGCGACGAAGCGCATTTGACCAGAGGGCGGGCCAACCTGCTGCGCCTTGGCCTTTCGGGGCAATTGGGCCCGGATGCGCTGCATTCGGATGCCATGGCCGATGCCATGTCGCTCTGTGTCGGCTGCAAGGGCTGCAAGCGGGAATGTCCCGTGGGTGTGGACATGGCGGCCATGAAGATCGAGGTGCAATACCAGCGCGCTAAACGTTCCGGCATTTCCTGGCACGACCGTCTGGTTGCCTATTTACCCCGTTATGTGCCTTGGGCGGCGCGGCTGGCGCCAATTTTGAATTTGCGCGATCAGGTGCCCGGCCTGGCCTGGCTAAGCGAAAAGCTGTTCGGCTTCACTGCCAAACGGCCGTTGCCGAAATGGCGCGGCGATACCTTCAAACCGGAGCAGGCCGCGCATGGCCCCATGGAAGGCCCGGAGGTGGTTCTTTTCGCCGATACCTTCAATGCGGCGTTCGAGCGGGAGAACCTGGAAGCCGCCATTGACGTCCTGGTCGCGGCGGGCCGGCGGGTGCATATCGCTCAGGCGCCATATGGCCGGCGGCTTTGTTGTGGGCGAACATTCTTATCGGTCGGCCTGGTGGATCAGGCGCGGGCGGAAATGTCCCGCACTATCGAGACCTTGGCACCATTCGTGGCACGCGGCATACCCGTTCTGGGGCTGGAGCCATCTTGCCTGTTGACCCTGCGGGATGATTTCCTGTCTGTGCTGCCCGGTGAGGCTACCGCCGCCCTGGCCAAGAACGCCATGCTTCTGGAAGAATATCTGGCGGCGGAGCAGGAAGCAGACCGCCTGGAGCTAAACCTGGGGGCAGGGGGCGAGGTGCTGCTGCATGGCCATTGTCACCAAAAGGCGCATCAGACCATGGGGGCCATGAACACAACTCTGGACCTTCTGCCTGACACGAATGTGGAGACGGTTCAATCGAGCTGTTGCGGCATGGCCGGCGCCTTCGGCTATGGTGTGGAAACGTACGAGATTTCCCAGGCCATGGGCGAGGCGTCGTTACTGCCGGCTGTACGCGGTGCCGCCAGCGCGACCACACTGGTCGCGAACGGGACCTCCTGCCGTCAGCAAATCAAACACGGCAGCGGGCGCGAAGCGGTGCATATGGTGCAGGTGTTAAAGCGGGCGCTCAATTTGCCTCGTTAGTCGTCTGTTAAGAAACGGCTCTGAGCGTAGATAGTGTTATTTGTGCGTGCCATATTGCGGCGACGATTTCGGCCAACAAGGCCTTCAGCCACTTTAGGATGAGACGGAAGTTGTAGCCTACGGCGCTCATAACGACGTTGATTTGGCCGTGCACGCCGCGCTTTTGCCCGGAGCGGAAGACCCGTATCGGTTTTGGCGCATCATGGCCGACATAGCCCTTGTCCACATAGACCCGCTCGATCTCGCGGCGGGTCAAGGTTTCGGTCGCCGCCAACGCCTCGGCCAAAGTGTGGCTGTCATAGGGGTTTCCAGGCCGGGCCTTGGCATGCAGGACGAACTGAGCGACCTTGATCAAGGGCACGGCAAAAGCGGCGCCCAGAGCTTCATGTTGATGATTTGATCAAGACCGCTTTGAACAGGTCGTCGTGATCGGCTTTTTTCGGCTGTTTCCGTTGCATCGAAACCCCTAAAAGCAGTGTCTTCAGGGCATCACGATCAAGCCGAAAAAATGAATCAAAGTCGCAAGAAGAGGACCGCCAACACAGCACTTTCTTGCAATCTCAATTACTTCAAATCGCCGAAAATCATAGGCATGGCAACGCTGTCCGAGTTCTTAACAGACGACTCGTTAGCGTCCCGTTCCGCCTGTTCTTCCCGCTCGACAGCGCGCCAACCGATGTCACTGCGGCAGAAACCTTCCGGCCAGTCGATGGCTTCGATACCCTGATAGGCCCGCTCACGAGCGGTACGGATATCCCGGCCCTGGGCCGTTACGCCCAATACCCTGCCGCCGTTCGACAGCATGCGGCCATCTTCCAGTTGGGTGCCCGCGTGCAGGACCGAGACGCGGGCAATGGCCTCGGCCTCCGCAATACCGTTGATCTCGCTGCCCTTGGCGTAGTCGCCGGGATAACCCTGGGCCGCCATCACCACAGTGATCGCTGCCCGCTCCGACCAATCCACTTCATAGCCAGCCAACTGACCCTTGGCGGCAGCGACAAGGGCAGCGAGCGGATCGCTCTGCCAGCGCGCTAACAGCACCTGACATTCTGGATCGCCAAAACGCACGTTGTATTCGATCAACTGCGGACCACGTTCGGTGATCATAAGGCCGGCGAACAGCACCCCCTTGAAGGGGCGGCCNTCCTGTTCCATGGCCCGCATGGTGGGTAGGATAATCCGCTCCATAGTTTTCTGACACATCTCGTCCGTCATCACCGGGGCCGGGGAATAGGCCCCCATGCCGCCCGTGTTTGGCCCTCTGTCGCCATCGAAGACGGCCTTGTGATCCTGGGCCGTGGCNAGGGGCAAGGCATTGCCGCCATCACATAGGGCGAAAAAGCTCGCTTCCTCGCCAACCATGAANTGTTCCACGACGATTTCATTGCCGGCATCCCCGAACTGGCCGCCCAGAATATCTTCCGCCGCCGCTAGGGCCTCCTCCGTGGTTTCGCAGACGATGGCGCCCTTGCCCGCCGCTAGGCCGTCGGCCTTGACCACGATGGGCCCCCCCCGTTCCTGAATATAATCCTGGGCCTTGGCGAGATCGGAGAATTTTTCGAAGGCGGCGGTGGGGATATTGTGCCGCTTGCACAGATTCTTGGTAAAAACTTTCGAGCCTTCCAGGATCGCCGCCCGCGCCGAAGGGCCAAAGGCCAGGATCTTTTCCGCATCCAAGCGGTCAACCAGGCCGGCTACCAGGGGCCCCTCGGGACCGACAATGACGAAATCGACCGCTTCCGCCCGGCAATAGGCGACGATACCGTCGAAATCATCGACCGCGATATCGACGCATTCGGCCAGCTGCGATATGCCGCCGTTGCCCGGCGCACAGCTCAACCGGGTCGCCAGTGGCGAACGGGCCACTCCCCAACAAAGCGCGTGCTCCCGCCCGCCCGCGCCGATGACCAGAACATGCATGCCGTCAAACCTCTTCCGATTACTCAATAACGTTTACTCTGTTGATGTCCCTTGTATCATAGCCGGGCAAGCGCGACAGCAGATGTTCTGGGTTTTGAGCCAATGAATGAAGACGGTACCGGCGGCACGCCCAATTTACCGGAGTATTCGGTCTCGGAAATCGCGGCGGCGGTGAAACGGACGGTGGAAGACAACTTCGGCTATGTCCGTATTCGGGGCGAAGTATCGGGCTTCATGGCGGCTCGCTCGGGCCATTTGTATTTCTCCCTGAAGGATGAACGGGCCGTGATCGAAAGCGTCGTTTGGCGCGGAACGGCGGGAAAACTGCGCTTCAGGCCCGAGGATGGCCTGGAGGTCATCTGTACCGGCAAACTCTCCACCTATGCTCCGCGCTCCCGCTACCAGCTGGTGGTGGATGCCATGGAGCCAGCGGGCGTTGGTGCCCTGATGGCGTTGTTGGAAGAGCGGCGTAAGAAACTTTCCGCCGAAGGGCTGTTCGCCGAGGAACGCAAGCAATCCCTACCCTACCTCCCGCAGGTCATCGGTGTGGTGACCTCGCCCACGGGCGCGGTGATTCGCGATATACTGCATCGCCTGCGCGACCGTTTTCCCTCCCGCGTGCTACTCTGGCCCGTGTTAGTACAGGGAAAAGGGGCGGCGGAACAGGTGGCCGCCGCCATCCGGGGGTTCAATGCTCTTGAAGAAAGCTCGCCCGTGCCGCGCCCGGATCTCTTGATCGTGGCCCGTGGTGGCGGCTCGATCGAGGATCTTTGGGCCTTCAACGAGGAGGTTGTCGCCAGGGCGGCGGCGGAAAGTAAAATTCCGCTGATCTCGGCAGTTGGCCATGAAACCGATACCACGCTGATTGACTTCGTCTCGGACCGCCGGGCCCCTACGCCAACGGCGGCGGCGGAGATTGCGGTGCCGGTGCGGGCCGAACTGGTGGCTAATAATCTGGATCTGGAGCGCCGCCTGGGGCTGGCTGCACGGCGCTTGTTGGCGGAGTGGCGCCGGGATCTGGACGGCCTGTCCCGTGGCCTGCGCGGTCCCCGAGAACTACTGGCCCTGGCCCGCCAACGCCTTGACGAGGCGGCGGAGCGGCTGCGCCGCGCTCTGTTGACCTTCGGCGCCGAAAAACGCAACGGCCTGACCGCGATCACCGCGCGGCTGCGTCCGCGCCTGGTTTCGGAAACGATCAAGACTGGTGGCCGTACCTTGCAAGGACTGGATGGCCGCCTTCTGCGCGCCGCCCAGGGCAGCATCACGGAAAATCGCCTGCGCCTGAATGGCCAAGGTAAATTGCTGGAAAGTCTCAGCTTCCAACGGGTCTTGGAACGCGGCTACGCCATGGTCCGATACAGAGACGGCGTCGTCGTCATGGCGGCGGCCCAGGCGGCCCCCGGCAGCCCCCTGGCGATCCATTTCCATGACGGCGAAGTGGCGGCTACCGTCGACGACGACGGCCCTGGGCGCCCTACAAAGCCAAAGTCGGCTCCACGCAAAGCCAAGCGCAAATCAGGTCCGGGCGATCAGGGCTCGCTGTTCTAATGCGCCTCTGGCTGATCGTTCTGCTAGCTATTTGGCCCCTGTCCGCGCATGCCGAAGCGCCTCTCCTATCCGGCGATTTCGTGCAGGGCGGTTTGGTGCATGGCCATGTGAGCCCGGGGACAGAGGTGGAGTTCGATGGCCGGTCCGTGCGGGTCGGCGCCGATGGCTCTTTTATCATCGGCTTTGGCCGGGATTTTCCCGGCTTGGCGCCGTTGTATTGGCGGGAGCCAAATGGCGAACGGCGGAGCCGGAACCTGAAGATCAAGGCCAGGAAGTACAAAATTCAGCGTATCGACGGTCTGCCGAAAAAATTTGTNACCCCGCCNAAAGCGGTGTTGGCGCGCATTCGCCGCGAGAACAAGGGNATCGCCGCCGTCCGCCGCCTGGACAGCGTGGCACCCTGGTTTGAAAGCGGTTTTAAATGGCCTCTGAAAGGCCGGGTCAGCGGCGTTTACGGCAGCCAGCGAATATTGAATGGCAAACCGCGCCGGCCCCACTACGGCCTGGATATCGCCGCCAAGACGGGCACCCCTGTGCATGCCTCCACCGACGGCAAGGTCGCCCTTGCCGAAGATGATCTGTATTACACCGGCGGTACCGTGATGCTGGATCATGGCCACGGTCTGACCTCGGTCTACTCGCACTTGCACAGCGTCACCGTGAAGGCCGGGCAGTTTGTCCGTCAGGGTAAACAGATCGGTACTTTGGGCATGACCGGCCGGGCCACGGGGCCGCATCTGGATTGGCGTTTGAACTGGTTCAAACAGCGCCTGGACCCGGGCTTGTTGCTGGGGCCGATGCCGAAACAGTCGACTGTTAAGAAGAGGCTCTGAGCTCAGATAGAGTTATTATTGCATGGCATATTGTGGTGACGATTTCGGCCAACAAGGCCTTTAGCCACTTGAGGATGAGACGGAAGTTGTAGCCTACGGCGCTTATGACGGCGTTGATCTGGTCGTCGTTGTGGCCTTTCAGGTAGTTGGGGCCTAGATGTCCGTCTTCCTTGCAATGGCCGATCACCGGCTCAATGGCAGAGCGGCGCCGAAGTTTCTTTCTGATCTGGCCGTGCACGCCGCGCTTTTGCCCTGAGCGGAGGACCCGCATCGGTTTTGGCGCATCATGGCCGACATAGCCCTTGTCCACATAGACCCGCTCGATCTGGCGGTCGGGAATCATAAACGAGCCGAAAAGTGAATCAAAATCGCAAGAAAACGACCGCCAAGACACCACTTTCTTGCAATCCCAATTACTTCAAATCGCCGAAAATCAGAGGTATGGCAAGGCTGTCCGAGTTCTTAACAGACGACGAAATAGGCAAACCGGCTATTTCGGCCAACGGTGATGCAGCCACAGCCATTGTTCGGGCCGTTCCCTGATCCAGTCTTCTAGCATTTCGTTGACCTGCCCCATCATGGCCGTAACGTCTATGCTATGATCGCCACTCTTGCGATAGGATAGAGGTTCCATAAACGTTACCCTAAATGATGCGCCGGCCAATCGTTCGCAATGTACGGGCAGGACGGCAAGATCCTGGCGCAGGGCCAGTTGGGCAAGGGCGGGCGCCGTCATGGCGGGCTGGCCAAAGAACGGTACCGCGATGCCGTCATTCATTTTCTGATCCACCAACATGCCGACCGGTTCGCCACGCTTTAAGGCGGCAAGAATACCCTGTGCAGCCGCCCGGCCTTTGGCCAGGGCGCTCAACGCTGAGCTTTCCCGTATGCGCCAAAGCCAGTCATCGATTAGTGGATTATTGGCGGCGCGGTAGACCACGTGTATGGGATGGCCGAGCCTGGCCGTAACCGCGTTCATTAATTCCCAATTGGCCAGATGGGCGCCGAATAGTAGCGCGGCTTGTCCCTTGTTTTCGCCAGCAGCCAAATGTTGGGTCAGTTTCTCGCTACCAACAACCTGAATCTGGCCGGGGCCCGGTTCCTCATTAGTCAACACAAACGCCTCGAGATGCGGCAGCTCGGCGACGGTACGTCCAAGATTTTGCCAGACGCCAGCAATTATCCCGGCCCGCTCCCGAGGCTGTAGCTCAGGCATGGCTAGGGATAAATTAGACTCTGCCCGACGCGCCAATGCCGGCACGTGCCCCAGCAACCGGCCCAAGGTCCCGCCCAGGCCTGAGGCCGTGGCAAGGGGTAGCGCCGCGAACAGAGCCCAAAATAGCCGGGCCAGATAGAGCTCCAGGCGGTAGCGGACCAGATGCTTCATGATGCCGCCAACCGCACAATGGGATCCAGTAAGCGCCCCAAATCATCGGGGTTGTCAAAGATTAGAGCCACGTCGATCACGGTGACCATGGCACGGGCCTCCAGCGGCAGGCGCACCGCATCCTTGGCGGTGGTGACCAGCCGGGCATCTAGGCCCTGGGCCATTTCCAGCAGGCGCCAGATTTCATCCTCGCGAAAGGGGTGATGATCGGCGAAGGCCTGTTGACCCATCAATTCCAGGCCCAACTCCCGCACGGTATGGAAAAAGCGCTCGGGCCGGCCAATGCCGGCGAAGGCCACGGCCCGACAACCGCGCAGCGCCAGGGCTTCATCATTGGGGATTAGACGCGCGGTCAAGGGCGGCTCGGCGAAGTTGGGCAGCGGCGCGGATGCCTCCCCCGATTGCAGCACCACCACCCCATCGGCCCGCGCCAGGCCCAGGGCGGCGGTTTCGCGTAACGGGCCCGCCGGATGCACCCGGCCATTGCCCAGGCCATAGGCGCCATCAATCACCAGCAACGATAGATCCTTGCCCAGACCCGGATTTTGGAAACCATCATCCATGACAATGACCTGGGCTCCGGCGGCGATGCCGGCGCGGGCGCCCGCAATCCGGTCGCGGGCAATCCAGGCCGGCGCGGCGGCTGCCAGCAACAGCGGCTCGTCGCCGACGTCAGCCGCGCCGTGCAGTGTCGAATCGACACGGGTTGGTCCCAGCAAACGGCCACCGTGACCCCGGCTCAAGAAATGTACTGCCAGGCCACGCTGGGCCAGGGCACGGCCAACGGCCAGTGCGGTTGGCGTCTTGCCGGCGCCGCCCGCCACCAGATTGCCGATACAGATCACTGGCACGGAAGCTTGCCATGGTTTCGCCATGGCCCAACGCAGGCGCCCGGCAGCGCCGTACAGCCAGGCCAAGGGTTGCAAGGCCTGCGCGAAGAAACCATCATGGCGCCAGAAATCAGGCTCTTGCAAGGTCAGACTCCCGCCCGGATTTGGTTTCCGGCGTTTGTTTCGGCAGCAAGGGCGCCAATTGCCCCATCACTGCCCTGATTACATCCTGACCGTCGTCGGCGGCCAGATCGGCGGCGGCGGCGGCGGCGCGGCGCGCGGTCTCCTCTCCGTCGGCCAACAGCAGGGCGACCTGGGCGGCCAGGGTATCGCCGTCGGAAACCGTTTCGGCTCCGCCGGCCTGGGTCATGGCCGCCGCCTGCTCGGTGAAATTGAACATGGAGGGGCCGAACAGCAGGGCGGAACCCAGCCGGGCCGCCTCCAGGGGGTTTTGCCCGCCATGTTCAATCAATGAGCCGCCGATAAAGACAATTGTCGCCAGGCGGTAATACAGCCCCATCTCGCCCATACTGTCGCCAAGGTAGATATCTGTGCCGCCGCTGATCGGCTGTTCCAGCGCGCGCCTGGCCACATTCAGGCCTAGCGCCCGCGCCTCGTCTGTGATCTCGTCACCGCGCACCGCATGGCGTGGCACCAGGATGGTCAGCAGGTCGGGAAACTGGGATGCTAGCCGCTGGTGCACTGCGGTCACGATGGCTTCCTCGCCCGGATGGGTGGACGCCGCCAGCCAGACGGGCCGCTGCCCGATGGCGCTTTTCAGGACATGCAGATCGTGTGGATCTGCCGGCAACGGCGGCGAAGCGGCCTTCAAATTGCCATGAAAGCTGACGAATCGCGCGCCAAGGGTGGCCAGGCGGCCGCCGTCCGGGGTGCTTTGCGCGATACAAAATTCAAACGCCTGTAACAACGGCCGGATCAAAAATCCAAGCCATCGCCAGCGCCGGAAGGAATTTTCTGACATGCGGGCATTGATCAATACCATCGGTACCCCGCGCGCCCTGGTTTGATAGATCAGATTGGGCCACAGCTCCGATTCCACCCAAAGAGCCAGATCGGGCTGCCAGTGATCAAGAAACCTTGCCACGCAGGATGGGATATCAACTGGCATGAATTGATGAATGGCGCGGGGTGGCATCCGGTCCGCCATGATCCGGGCAGAAGTCACGGTGCCGGAGGTCAACAGGATGTGCAACCCGGCATCCTGATGCAACATCCGCTCGACCAATGGCAGCACCGAAATCATCTCGCCAACGGAGGCGCCATGGATCCAGATTAGATGGCCCCCTGGCCGCTCTCGGCCCGCTTCGCCCAGACGTTCGCCGAAACGGACCCGGTCTTCCTTGCCTTGCGCTAGGCGGCGGCGCAGATACCAGGTGATGGCCGGGCTCAGCACTGTTGTGATGGCATGGTAGAGGGCCGCGCTCATGGCCCCGATCCCATCGTTCCAAGCAGGCGGTCGGCCTGGCTAGTCACCGCACAAAGTGCATCCTCGACCTGTTGCCGGGCTGCTTCCTGGGCCTCGGCGTCGATCCTGCGGGCTACCGTGATCGGTTCACCAAAGACCATGGCGCCGCGTGAAAACGGTAAGGCCAGGCGAAACCGGTCCCAACTATCGAAGGTATGATGACGTCTGGTGCAAATGATTACCGGGATAATGGGCGCGCCGGACAGCCTGGCCAGGGCAATAACGCCCTCGCTCATGCGCATGGCCGGTCCTCGCGGGCCGTCGGGCGTTACGCCGATGGAGTCGCCCCTCTTCAGGATCGCAAGCATCTGCCGCATGGCCGCCGTGCCGCCCCGGTCCTTGTCATGGCCCGCCCGATGGGTGGAGCCACGTACCATGATCATGCCAAACTGCTGCAGGGCGCGCGAGATCAGTTCGCCATCGCCGTGGCGGGAGGTCAACGCATGCAGTGGTTTTGGACCGGGCCAGGCGACCGGGGCCATCATTATCCGGCTGTGCCAGATTATCGGGATAACGCCCTGCCCACTGGCGAGAAGGCCGGGCAGAACGTGCCCGCCCTGGACCTGCCATCGGGTGGTGCGAAAAATCAGCCGCACATATTGCGCCGCTAAAAAGCCAATCATGGTCCGGCCCAGATCGCTGTTGGCAAAGCGCTTCCCTAACCCCACCGGGATCAACTCCCTAGCCGCACAGGGACGCTGTCTTCAGCAGGTTCGCCACTCTTGTGTTCTGTGCTGCGCTCGGCGAACTGCAATTCGTACAGCCGGGTGTAGGTGCCGCCTCGCGCCAACAAGGTATCGTGATTGCCACTTTCCACCACCTTGCCGCTGTCCAGTACATGGATCCTGTCTGCCGCCATGACTGTGGAAAGGCGATGGGCGATGACCAAGGTGGTCCGCCCTTCCTTCAAGGCATCCAGGGCCAGCTGAACCTCACGCTCGGCCTCGCTGTCCAGGGCTGAAGTCGCCTCGTCCAGCAGCAGGATCGGGGCATCTTTCAACATCGCGCGCGCGATGGCGATACGCTGCCGCTGCCCGCCCGATAGACGCACGCCATTCTCGCCCACCATTGCATCATAGCCCTGGGGAAGTGCCGCGATGAAATCATGCGCGGCCGCGGCTTGTGCGGCGGCGGCGATCTCGGCTTTGCTGGCGCTGGGCCGGCCATAGGCGATGTTGGCGGCCACTGTATCGTCGAACAAGGTAATATCCTGGCTGACCAGGGCCGTGGCCGCGCGCAGGCTGGCAATGGTTACGCCCTGAATGTCCTGGCCGTCGATCTGCACCCGGCCGTTAACGGGATCGTAAAAGCGCGGCAACAGGTTCATCAACGTGGTCTTGCCCGAACCCGACGGTCCGACCAGGGCCACGGTGCTGCCCGGCGCGACCGCTATATCGATGCCGCGCAGGGCCGCGGTTTCACCATCGTAGGAGAAATGCACGTCCTCATAAGCAATCGCGCCCTGCTTCACCACCAGGGCGGCGGCGTCCGGTTTCTCGGTGATGCTTGGGGCCACGTCCAAAATGGCAAAAATCCGTTGTGCCGCCGCCAGACCCTCCTGCAACGCCGTGTTCAGGCTGGCCAGGCCCTTCAAGGGTTGATAGGCCATCAACAAAGCGGCCAGGAACGACATAAATTCGCCCAGGGACATAACCCCTTGCTGGGCCCGCCAACCGCCATAGAAGATCGCCATGGCCACGGCTACGCCGCCCAAAGTCTCGGTCAATGGCGTGGCGGCGGAGCGGGTGCGGATGCCGCGCATGATTTCCTTTAGCCGGCGTGCGATGCGGATCCTGATCCGCTCGGTCTCGCCATCTTCCATGCCATGGGCCTTGACCAGGCGGACGCCGTCCAGGGTCTCGCTCAACTGGCTGGCCAGATTTCCGGTTTCCTCCTGCGTCGCGGTGGAGGCCTTGCGCATGCGCTTGCCCAGCTTGCGGATGGCGACGCCAACCAAGGGGAATATCAGCACCACGATCAAGGCCAGTTGCCAATCCTGCATGAACATCACCACGCCCAGGGCCACGGCGGTCAGCGCATCCTTGGCAATGCCGGTGATGGCCCGGCCCACGGCTTCGCGCAACAGGTTGGTGTCGTATAGGAATGATGACAGCAATTGGCCGGAATGGACGGAGTGCAAATAGGCCAGATCGGCACTGATCAGATGGCGGTACATCTTGACCTGGGTCTCGGCGATGATGCGTTGTCCGACACCGTGCATCAGAATGCTTTGCAGATAGGTCGCCCCGCCACGCAGACAGGCAACGGCAACCAGAACCAGCGGCACCCAGATCAACATGCCCGGCACCTGTTCGACAAAGACCTTGTCGATGGCCGGTTCCAGCAGCCAGGCGTTCAGTCCCGTGGTCGCGGCGACCAGGATCATGAAAACGGCGGCCCAAATCAAACGACTAGCATGAGGGCGGACGCATTCACGCAGCAACCGCAGCATAAGCCGATGGCTGAGTTGGGGCGCTGTCGCGCCAGCCTCTTGTGGCGTTCGATTGGCCGCAGTCAAGTCCGTACTCTCAAGCAAAACTTTAGGAGAGATTCACCGCCTTACCATACCACGGCGGCTTTTCAAGCGTCCACGATAGCCTCGAACTGGGCAAGCTTACTCCGCCGCCTGGATTGCCTGGGTGACATGGGCCTTGGCATCGAATTCCTCGGCTACCTTTTCGTCATTGGCAAGCATCTCATCCACATCTCGGTTGGGATCAAAGAATTCCAGCACGCCCATTTTTTCGAAGGCCGCGTGGACATTGTCCGTCCACATGCCGATGTCGCGTACGATCGGCACGATGCGGCTGAACAACCGGGTTCTGAATAACTGAAAGCTTTCCGATTGCTCGACCCATTGCACGCATTCCTTTTCCGGCAGGCCAAGGGCACCCCACAGCTCCTCGGAGGTAAAGCGGTCCCGCATGTGCCAGCAGCCCTGGATCAGGAATTCCTCCCGCTCCGCCATCTCGCTGGCGCTGAGGTGCGGGTAATAATCGCGTAAGGCCAGGCGGCCAAAGGCCACGTGGCGAGCCTCGTCCTGCATGACATAGGCATTGATCGAGGCCGACAACGGATTCTTGGACATGTCACGGATGCCGTGAAAAGCCGCCAGGGCCAAGCCTTCGATCAGTACCTGCATGCCCAGATAGTTGAAATCCCAGCGCTTGTCATGCAGCACGTCTTCCAACAGGGCAGCCAGGGGTGGGGTGATGGGGTAGGCCAGTTCGAACTTGTCATGCAGCAGCTTGGAATAGGCCTCCACGTGGCGGGCCTCGTCCATCACCTGGGTGGCGGCATAATATTTGGCATTTATCTCTGGCACCGTTTCGACAATGCGGGCCGCGACCATTAAGGCGCCTTGTTCGCCGTGCAGAAATTGGGAAATCTGCCAGGCCTGGGCATGCCGGCGCAGATTGGCGCGCTCCGCCTCGTTCATTTTATTCCAGATCGGCGAGCCATAGATGCGCACCATCTCGTCCGGCATTTCCATGGGGTTTTCCGGGTCCAGGTCCAGACCCCAGTCAATCCGTTCCTTGGCATCCCATTGCTGCTGCTTGCCCTTATCGTACAGCTTTAACAGATCGTCATTGCCGTCTTCGTATTCCCAGGTGAATTGAACCTCATTTTGGCTGTCGACCTGCCAGCCGGTTTCGTTCACCGGTAATTGATAGCGATACATGGATGTCATGGTACTTCCCCCAAATTTCTGAAATAAGATTCTAGGCACCGACACCCTGCTTTTTGTCGGGTACCGGATAATTCGTTCACATAGTCATAATCCGGCAAACGCAGTTCAGCAAGGGTGTGGCGCCGTGAAACGATGCCGGCACAATCAGGAAGTGTCGTTGCTTTGTGATGTTGGTCACTTGATTAAGTGCGAAACAGGCAAAAATTCACGCTGTATGAAGAACCAAATCGCTCTCAATTCGTTAATAAATGGCTGTGTATAGTATTATTGATGATTAGTTTGCACAAAATATTTGAGTGTCGGGTCGTTGCGTGCGCCTGGGTAAGTGTCCTTGCTGTTGTCTCAGGTTTTTCGCGGCACCAACGCGGCGCCGTGGCGATCTATACAGGGAATTAGCAGGCTGTCTGGATTGAGAGGTCTTTGCTTCAGCGGTCCAGCTTCGGCTTTGATTAGGTCGCCATTGCCATAACAAATTTCTGGAGGGAATTGAAGCGAAAATCCCCGTATGCGCTAACACTTTCTTCAAACCAACAAACTCCGGTTTCTATTTGCAAATCCGTCCCTACCAATCTCGGCGGTTATATATAATTACTAGATTTGATCGTCTGGTTATAAGCCCTAAATTTATTTTGTAATGGCTTTTAGCTTGAATGTGTAGTGTAGAATGAATTCATAGAAAAATGAACCAATGTTAGATAGCATGTTTGTGTAATATCAATAAGTTAGAGCGGTTTTGAGTGCTATGCAATATGTTTACGTATATGCTGCATGAGCAAATGCTAAATCACATTTATTTAGAAACCATTTGCTCATGCCATAACATATTGCTCTTTATTTTAACTGTCTTAGCCAAGCAACCACAGCCTCAATTGATGCTGTAGGTGCTTGAAAATGGCTTGCACTTAAAGATACATACGTATTCTGTGAGTTGCTTGGAGCATGATCAAAAGCATAACTCTGCCCAAATCGCTTAGGGATTGTATCATTTTTAGAATCTATCCATAGAACCGGAGTTCCTTTTTTTATTTTTTTTGTATTGCTTAGCACATCTGCTGGTCCCGTTTGTGAAAACCAACTATGATAGATATTTGCAGAAACATTTGCGTTTGCTTGGCTGCCAATATTTAGATCCTTAAAGCTTCCTGTTTTTTCACCATTTCCTGCATCAACCATTGCTTTTGCTTTGACAGCTGATCCATTAAGTTTGGCTTGGAAACCACTTGTTTCGGGAAAATGCCCTGTAGCTATTGCAATTATTCCACTTAATCCATCGCGAGTAGCACCATAGCCTAAAGCTGCATTTGCACCAATGCTGTGGCCTGCAACAACAATTTTCTTGGCTCCTTGAGCTTTGAGCTTATTCACATATTCATCAATTTCGATCATGGAATCTTGATAAGTCTTATCGTAAATCCGCCCTCGCCCCCATGGCATAAGATTGTTTTCAACAATAACACCTGCCCCACGCAAAGCTGAATCTAACGAACTCAACTGAGAGCTAGGTGTCCCACCTTTCCCATGCATGAGAACGACACCAATTTTTTCACCAGCTATTGGCTCAGCCTTGACCGTTTGACTAGGCGTGAGTGTGTTGGTGGGTTCGGGGGTAGGCAGCGCGTCTTGTGTAAGCCTCACCTTTGTGATCTCTTCTGCAAGCGCAGTGGCGAACACAACCGTAGCGGTTGCGTTGTGCATTTCGGCCTGTTCCTCCCGTTGCTGCGGTGTCTTTATTCTCTCGCAGCTTGACATAGCTATTGATACCATCAGGCAAAGTGGGAGAAGTTTGCGTGAAATACGCACGGTTTTCATGATCCGTTGCTCGTACAACTATACACCCGCTCCCAGCTGGTCAGTCATCCACCAACACCGCTCCCGCCGCTTCAGGGTTGAGGTCGTCGGGCCACTTAGTGTTGGCGTTACACTTGGCATCTGTCAGGTC